>JAKACQ010000011.1:0-74383 GCA_021821285.1 Pseudomonadota bacterium | reverse complement strand
CGGAATCCGCATCCTGGGTGTTTTTCTGGGCGCCGGTGGTGGCCTTTACCGCCATGCTCATCGTGCCGATGCTGATTCCGGTGTTGACCAATTTCCCCCTGCCGCTCTCGGACATGGGCGACATCCTCGGTGGTGGTCTGATCCTGACCCTCGGCGGTTTTTTTATCCTGCTGGCCGGGCTGGATACCGGGCAGCCCTTCGGCGGACTGGGTTCCAGCCGCGCGGCGATGCTCACCATCCTCGCCGAGCCGACCCTGATCCTGGTCTTCGTGGGTATCACCTTTCTCGATCACTCCATGCTGCCCTTCGTCGCCAATCACCTGCTGGCACAAGACCCGGTGGTCTACTGGAGCCCGGCGCACATCTTCCTGATCTTCGCCTTTTTCATTCTGCTGACGGTAGAAACCGACCGCCTGCCCATTCATTCCACCATCCCCTACGAGATCTACATGATCGACGAGGCGCGAATTCTGGAATACTCCGGACCGCTGCTGGCCTTGCTGAAATGGGCCAGCTGGATGAAGCAGTTTTTGCTCTACACCATTTTCCTGAACGTCTTTTTCTTTCCGTGGGGATTGTCCGCTACGGGGAGTCCGGGCTCGGTGTTGTTGGCCTTGCCGATCATCCTGGTCAAGTATGGGGCGGTGGGACTGGCGATGGTGGCGGTGGACACCCTGCAATCGCGGCTGCGCTTCTACCGTTATCAGGAGCCCCTGGCGCTGTCTTTTCTCTTTGCGGTGCTGGCCATCGTGGCCGATCAACTCTAGGAGGCGGCGATGCTCATCTTTCATCTGAGCCCCCTGGCCACCTCTCTTTTCAGTCTGCTGGCCATCCTTGCGCTGGTGCTGTCTTTCGTGATGCTGGCGTCACATTGGCTGAAAAACCACGTTTATGCCTTTGCGGCGGAATCCTGGGTCATTGCGGCCATTTCCGCCTCCATCGGCTATTACGGGCATTATCCGGAACTCTACATCATCGCTGTTCTGACGGCGCTTTTTCGCGGGTCGCTGCTGCCCTATCTGGTGCTGCGCCTGGTCGATCGTCTGGGGGCTCGACGGGAATTCACGCCGTTGCTGAAGCCCTCCTCCAGTATGATCCTCGGTGCGGTACTGGTGATTTTCTCCTACGAGGTCGCACGGCAACTGGGGGTAGCGCTGCACCTCAGCGATAATATCGCGGTGCTGGCCCTGACCGGCATGTTCAGCCTCAAACTGATCGGATTTTTAATGATGATCCTGCGCTCGGAGGCCATCAGTCACATCCTCGGCTTGCTGGTGATCGAGAACGGGATATTTCTGGGATCGCAGATTCTGGTGCCGGGTCTGCCGGTCCTGATGGAACTGGTGATCATCTTCGACCTGCTGATCATCGTCATGACCTTCGGGATGCTGGTGCGCCTCCTGCAGGCCCACGCCGGGACGACCAGCAGCCGCAAACTGCAAAAGCTGGTGGGCTGAGATGGATTTTGCGGCGCTCATCGCAGCGCTGTGGATCGTGCCCGCGGTAGCTATTGTGCTGATCATGGCCATACGCTGCCCGCACTGGGCGGAGTATCTGAATCTGACGTCATCGGTGGCCGTTTTTGGCCTGACTCTGGCCATTCTGGTAGCCCTGCCCGGCAAGGCGCTGGTGACCGGTGCGGGCTATCTTCTGCTGACGCCGCTGGGGGCCTGGGTGCTGTTCTGCGTGGGGCTGGTCTATCTGCTGGCGTCTCTTTATGCCATCGGCTACATGCGTCTGCTGCCAGAGGAAAAGCCGCGTCTCCACAAATATTACGCCTTGCAGGCCGGCTTCGCGTTGACCATGCTGATTGCGCCATTGATGAACAATCCCGGCATTTTCTGGATCGCCATCGACTTCACCACCATCGTCAGCGCCTTTCTGGTGGGCTTCGAGCGTGAGGCGGAGTGTATCGAGGCGGCGTGGAAATATCTGATCATCGTTTCTGCGGGTCTGGCGCTGGCGTTGCTGGGCATTATCCTCTTCTACTGGGGCGGGACCTTCACCCTGGGGCCGACCTATGCCCTGACCTGGGCCAACCTGCGGGCGGCGGCGCCACAGATGCCGGAGACGCTGCTCTTCTTGGCCTTCCTGCTGACGCTGGTGGGTTTCGGCACCAAGGTGGGTCTGGCACCCATGCACACCTGGCTGCCCGATGCCCACAGCGAAGGCCCGGCGCCGGTTTCCGCCATGCTCTCCGGGGCCCTGCTGAATATCGCCCTGCTCGGCATTTACCGCTTCCTGTCCATCGTCGATAGCGGCGGCCATGGCGTGATGGGGCATACGGCCTTGCTGGTGCTGGGGGTGATCTCCCTTCTGGTGGCGGGACTGTTCATCGTCCGTCAGGATGGCGCCAAGCGCATGCTGGCCTATTCCTCCCTGGAGCACATGGGCGTGCTGGCCATCGGCTTTGGTTTCGGCGGCCCCATGGCCTTCGCCGGGGCCATGTATCACATGATCAACCACGCCCTGACCAAGTCCATGATGTTCTTCGGCGCCGGCAACATGATACGCGCCTATGGCACCAAATCCATGAGCAACATGCGGCGGGTGCTGCGTTATTATCCGGTCAGCGGCGCGCTCTGGCTGTTGGGCGCGGTGGCCATTACCGGGGCACCGCCCTTCGGGCTTTTTCTTTCGGAAATCACCATCCTGCGCGGCGGCATATTGAGCCCCAACCCCTGGGCGGTGTGGGTGATGGCGATATTGCTCATCCTTATTTTCGTCGCCTTCATGAACCACTTCCGGCGCATGATCTGGGGGCCGGAACCGGTGCCCGGTGCGGAGCCGACCCTGACGCTGTCCGCCTGGAATACCTTGCCCATGTGGCTGGCCTTTGTGCCCGTTCTGGTGTTCGGCCTGTGGTGGCCGGAAGGGCTGTGGACTTTCTTTCAGCACGCTTTTGTGGTGCAGCCATGAGTGCGGCCACGACTTACAACGATTGCGCGTTGCGTCCGCTCCGTGCCACTGATTTACCCGCGGTGGCACAGGACTGCGTCACGGCGGGAATGCGTTTTCAGATGGCCTGGCACGACTGGGAAGAGGGTCAGTGCGTGGTACGCTATCTGGTCAGTCAGGGCAACCGCGTGCCCTTTCTGCTGCTGGAGGTCCGTGGCGAGGAAACGCTGCCGTCGCTGGCGGCCATCGTGCCTCTGCTCGGCTGGTATGAGCGGGAGATGCGGGATCTGGGCGGTCTGACGTTTACAGGGCATCCCGAGCCCTTTCCACTGGTGATCCACGAGGGTTTTTCGCTGCCCCTCCCGCCCCTGGGGCGGGAGGGGGGGAAAGGCCGCCTGAGCGGCGAATATATGCCCCCCACCATGCCGGAAGTACAGGGCGATCAGGTGCAGAACCTCTACTGGGGGCCCATACGGGCCGATGTGGTGGAGACGGGGGAATTTCATTATTCCTACATCGGTGAGGCCATCCTCCACTACCATCCCCGGCTCTTTTTCAAGCATCGCGGGCTGGAGGCGCGCTTCGTGGGCCAGCAGGCAGATGCCGCGGTCTTTCTGGCAGAGCGGGTGTCGGGCGTCGGCAGCGTTTGCCATGCCCTGGCCTACTGTCAGGCGGTGGAGACGGCCTGGGGTATCGAAGTACCAGCGCGGGCGCAACTGCTGCGGGTGATTCTTGCGGAGCTGGAGCGCCTCTACAATCACTTCCACTATTTCGGCCTGCTGGCGAAGACGACGACGCTGAAAGTGGGCTCGGCGACAGGTTTTCTGCTGGAGGAGCGGGTGAAGCAGTTGGCCGCACAACTGACCGGATCGCGCTTCCTGCGCAGCCTGCTGTCTGTGGGCGGTCTGCGCCGCGACCTCCAGGCGGAACACCTGGCGAGCGCGCTGGAACACATCAGCGACGAAGGCGACGCGTATCTGACCCGCTTGCACCAAACCGCCAGCCATCTCGACCGCCTGATGGGCACTGGAATTTTATCGAAGGAAGCCGCCTTTGATCAGGGGGCGACGGGACCGGTGGCGCGCGCCTCCGGCCTCGACCGGGACTTGCGCCGCGATCACCCTTACGCGGCCTACCCGCATCTGCGCTTTGATGTGCCGGTGCGCGCGAAAGGCGATGCCATGGCCCGCAGTGAAGTCCGCGCCGAGTCTTTACGTGAAGCCATCGCCCTGCTGATGCAGGCTTCCGGGCACCTCAAAGCGGGTCCGGTGCGCGCTGAATACATCGTGCCACGGGGACAGCAGAAAGGGCTGGGCTGGACGGAGTCCCCGCGCGGCTCTCTGTATTACGCCGTGCGGATCCGCGATGGCCGCCTCGAACGGGTGAAGATCAAATCACCCTCATTTTCCAACTGGCGCGTCTTTCCGCTCACGGCGCATGGCACCAACATGATGGACTACGCCATCAATGAGGCCAGTTTCGGCCTCACCATCGCCGGTTGCGACCGTTAGGAGGACAGCATGCCGGTATGGACCTGGACAGGATTGAAGGCCGGCAAAGCCGCCACCCGCTGGCCGCAGCGCGGTCCCGACGGGCAAGATGGCGTGCTGGGCATGCCGCGTTGGGACTCCGCAGCCTGCCGTACGGGCTGTGATGCCTGTGCAGCGGCTTGCCCTACGGGTGCTATCCAGGTGAACGCGGGGAAAGCGGAGGTCGATTACGGACGCTGCATCGTCTGCCAGCGCTGCGTGGAAGACTGTCCCGAAGGGGCGATGGCCAGCTCTTACGACTGGGCTTTCGGTGTGCGGCGGCGCGAAGATCTGCTCTGGAAAGAGGCGCTGGACAGCCGTGTAGGACAGGACCTGGGCAAGCGGGTGGCGCGGAGCCTGCGCCGCAGCCTGCACATCCGCCATGTGGATGCGGGCTCCTGCAATGGCTGCGAATCCGAGATCGGCGCCCTCGACAATCCCTTTTATAACCTGCACCGCCTGGGTATCTTCTTCACGCCCTCGCCGCGTTTTGCGGATTTGCTGATGGTCACCGGACCGGTGACGGCGCCTATGCACGCGCCGCTGCTAGCCACCTGGGAGGCCATGCCGGAACCGCGTCTGGTGCTGGCGACGGGCACCTGCGCCGTCTCCGGCGCGCCCATGGATGGCGGCTACGCGGGTGGCTCGGGACTCGACACACTTCTGCCGGTGGATGTCTGGTTGCCCGGATGCCCGCCCAATCCGGCGGCACTCATCCACGCACTGCTCCTGCTGCTGGAACGGATGCCGCAACGGGTCCAGGGGGGACATTATGGTGCTGGATAGTTTCTGTGTCGCCGCCAGCCTTTTTATACTGACCATTGCTCTCGGTATGTTGCAGCAAGGCAGGCTGGCGCGCGTGACCCTGATTTTGGGTGTGCTGGCTGCACTCATTGGCAGCGCCACCAGCTTACCGGGTGGTTCGGCGACCGGTGTGATGTGGTCGCTAGGCGATATGGCCGTGACCTGGCAGCTTCAGCCATCCGCCGCCTGGCTGCTGTTCTGGGGCGGGCTGACGGCGCTGGCGGCTTTCCTTTCTCCCGGTCGCGCCAAAAACCCGGCCATCTGGATGGCCGGTGCGGCAGTCGCCCTGCTGGGCAGTCTCGGCGTTGCCGGTTTACAGGAGGGTGTTTCTTTTCTGATTGCCTGGGAGTTTTTGAGTTTCGGCGGCGCGATCATGCTCCTCGCCGACGGTCTGCAGGAAGCTCAACGCGGCGGGCAGGCCAGCCTGTACATGCTGGCGCTGCTGGAGATCGGCGCGGTGGCGCTGTTGCTCTGCCTGGTCCTGCTCGGCGCGCAGGATACGGACTTTACGGGCTGGGCGGCAAGCTGGGCCACTTACGGCGGGGCGGCCTTCGGGGTGGCGGTACTGTTCATTATTGGCTTCGGCGCCAAGCTCGGTATTCTGCCCTTTTATGAATGGTATCCGGGTGCTTACGGGAGTGGCAGCGGTGCCTCCGGGGCGCTGCTTTCCGGCGTTGTGTTGAACGTCGCGTATTTTGCCCTGGGACGGGCCATGCTCGACTGGTTGCCGGTCAGTGCCACCACGGGCGTGGGCATTTTGCTGGTGTCCCTGGGGACGCTATCCGCCATCCTCGCTATTCTCTACGCCTTTCAACAGGAAGACTGGCGACGCCTGCTGGCCTTTTCCACGGCGGAAAATGCGGGGCTGGCGGTGGTCGCTCTGGGTGCCGCCGCCCTGTTCCGGGCGGATGGCCTGTCTCTGCTGATGACGCTGGCCTGGACGGTAGGCCTGATTCATCTCGGCGGCCATAGTCTGGCCAAAGGCGCGATGATGCTGAGCGCCGACCGGGTGGCTGCGGTGCGGGGCAATTATCAGATCGCGCAGAGCCGGGTACTGGCCCTCGCCCCCTGGACCCTGGGCATCGGTGCGCTGTTCGGGGCCATGAGCCTCGCCGCCATGCCGCCTATGGCGGGCTTTGCCAGTGAATGGTATCTCTTCCAGACCGTGTTTCAGGATTTCCATCTGACCTCTTCTGCCGCGCGGGTGACCCTGGCGCTGGGCGGTGCCGGTCTCGCCCTGACGGCGGCCATCGCCCTGGCGACCATGGTCAAAGTCTTCGGCATCGGCCTGCTCGGACGGGAGGAAAATCCAGCCGAAGTCACGGGACGCTGGCCGATTCTGGGTCTGGGTCTTTTGGTGCTGGCCTATGCCGTGGCTCTGCCATGGACATTGGCGGCGCTGGTCCGGGACAACTGGCTCGCTGTCCCCGCCGCCGTGGCCGCCATGGTGCGCGGCCCGATACTGGTGCCACTCACGCTCCATTTCGCCTTCATTTCGCCACCCCTGCTGTTGCTCACGGGGCTCTTGCTGGCGCTGATTCCCTTGGGTCTGCTCGGCTGGAGCCATCGCCGTCACGGTCGCCGCCGGGTACCGGTATGGGGTCACGGTCTGCGCCGTATACCGGCGGAGAACGCCATCACCGCGCTGGCGTTCTCCAACGCGTTGCGGGAGTTTTACAGCTTTGTGTATCGACCCGGCACCAACACGCGAAAACAGCATACGGAACGCGAATATTTCGTGCACACTCTGCAATTTAACTACAGTCAAGCGCCCGTCTTCGGGCCCTGGTTATTCCGCCCGGTGGTACGCCTGGTACAGAAGCTCAGCGACCGGATCGGTCTGACTTTACAGAACGGCTCGCTCAACGCCTATCTCGCTTATATCGGGATATTGTTAATCGTTATTTTTGCCAGTGTCTTTTATTTGTAACGTGAAGGAGTAAAGATGTTCGCCACTTTCGGCTTTATTGCCCTGTTCGCCGTGCTCGGCGCCTGGGCGCGTTATGGACAGACCCTGCTGGTGCAGACGGTATTCGGCCGCGGATTTCCCTGGGCCACCCTGAGCATCAATGTCCTGGGCTGTTTTATCATGGGTTTTCTGTTTTTCGAGACCCTGGAACGTATTTCTGTGAGTCCGGAATTGCGCACGGGCATGCTCACCGGTGGATTGGGCGCCTACACCACTTTTTCGACATTCTCCCTCGAAACCCTGGTGCTTTTTGAAAATGGCGAGGCCATCAAGGGCCTGCTGTACATGTTCATGTCGCTGTTTCTGTGCGTCGGCGCCGCTTTTGCCGGGGCCTGGGTTTCCCGCAATATCTGAGAGGTGCATCATGACGACCGTATCCGTAGTACGTATTTATATTAAGGAAGGCGACAAGCATGGCGGCCACAATCTCATGGAGGAGATTTTCCGCATGCTCCACGATCAGTACAAGGTGCATGGCGTTACCGCCTTTCGCGGCATCGCGGGCTTTGGCAGCAAAGGGCTAGTGCATGCCGACGATGTCCTGCGCCTCAATGTGCATCTGCCGCTGGTACTGGAATTTTTTGACGCACCGGAGACCGTGGATGCGGTGATGCCGCGCCTGCGGGAGTTGGTGCCACCAGGCCATATCCTGCGCTGGCAAGCCGATTGCGACTGCGAATGAATGCACATCCCGCCTCTGTCTCTCTGGCCCGACTGCCGGGGACTCCCGGGAAGTTTGCAGGGCGCGCGCTGTTCTATACTTGAGCCAGGGCGGGTCCGACCATCGCCGAAGGTCCCGCCATCCATACTGGATCAGGACAGGAGCCTCAACATGAAGGATCTACGCACCAACTTTTTGGACCATGTCAAGAAAAATCTGGGCGGGAAGCCGCTGCCGCTGCGCATCATCTTCTGGGATGGCCACGAATACGCCTTCAGCGAACAGGTGCTGGTCACCATGCGCCTGCATTCCGCCAGGCACGTCACCAACCTGCTCATGGGCAATGCGATCGATGTGCTGGGCGAAGGGTATGTGGAGGGCAGCATCGGCCTCGACGGCCGCTACCAAGATATTCTGGCCGTCGCGGAAGCGTTGAATCGCGCCTTCCCCGCCAAAAAACCAAAAACCGGCTTTCTACGCAGGGCCTTGCACAGCAAGTCCAGGGATGCCGAGGCCATTCACTATCACTATGATGTCTCCAATGCCTTCTATCAACTCTGGCTGGATCGCAACATGGTCTATTCCTGCGCCTACTTCAAGACCGGTGCGGAGGATATCGACACCGCGCAAGCACAAAAACTGGATCACATTTGCCGCAAACTGCATCTGCAGCCCGACGAAAAGCTCCTCGACATCGGCTGCGGCTGGGGCGGTTTACTCGTCTGGGCGGCGAAACACTATGCCATTCAAGGCGTCGGCATCACCCTCAGTCAGGAACAGTTCGCTTACGCCAGGGAGCGTGTGGAACGGGAAGGACTGACGGATCGCATAGAGATTCGCCTGCAGGATTACCGCGATATCCCGGAACGCGATTTTTTCGACAAGGTGTCTTCCGTGGGCATGTTCGAGCACGTCGGCCGCGCCAAGCTGGGCGAATACTTCCAGGTGATCCACCGGGTACTCAAGGAGGGCGGCTGGGTGATGAACCATGGCATCACCGCCAGCCAGCAGGATGACGAGCTAGGCCATCATTCCGGCAGTGACTTCATGGACAAATACGTTTTCCCCGATGGCGAGATTCCCCACCTGTGGCGGGTAGTGCGCGAGATGGCGGGGCAAGATCTGGAAGTGCTGGATGTGGAAAACCTCCGCCCTCACTACGCCCAAACCCTCATCCATTGGGTGCAGCGATTGGAGGCGCGCAAGGCGGAAGCCATCGCCATGATCGGGGACAAGCGCTACCGCATCTGGGCCATCTACATGGCCGGCTGCGCCTATGCCTTCTGGCATAACTGGTCCGCCCTGCATCAGATACTGGCCGTCAAGCAATCTCGGGAGGAACTGACTCCCCGCCCCTGGGAACGTCGTTATCAGTATCAGGAGAACACATTCCAGTTGGCCGAGCCGGATTGGGGAAACATCTGATGGCCAGAACGATGCCTTGCCATCCGCGCCATTAAGTGATTTCATGTCGCCAGGAAGGTGAAAATGCACGAGACCAGCGCGCGGCTGGGACGTTACGACCACCAGATATTCGAGGGTACGCACCGTATTGGTTTTGATTCCACGACCGTCCGGATACCACGCTCCAGGCGGCATCCTGCGCATCGTTTGCGGGGATTCGTGGTCATTCTCAGGGGGATCTCAACAATGTCGAAAACCGGTCAGCACATGGTGGCAGCGCTGATGACCCTGGCGTGCCTGTCGGGCTGCGCCACGGTGACACCAGTGAGTGGAAAATTTCCGGATATCTCCCCCATGGCCGCGCAAACCGGCCATTATCAGGGCCAGGAAGTGCGCTGGGGCGGCACACTCATCGATACCCACCCAGAGACCCAGCAAACCTGCTTTACCGTGCTGGGTGAGCCCTTATCCAGCGATGGTCGGCCCAGATCGGCACGCGGAAAGGCCCACATCGGCCGTTTCATCGCCTGCGCTCCGGGTTTTTATGACCCGATGCTGTATCGCGCGGGCCGTGAGATTACCTTTATCGGGCGAGTGGAGAGGGTTGTACATCATCAAGTGGGGCAATTCGACTATGCCTACCCCGAACTGGCGGCGAGCACCGTTTATCTTTGGCCGATAGAACCGCCGCGCCCGCGGGTGGACGAGCAAGTCTTCATGGGATCCGGTTTTGGGTTCGGTTACTACCCGGGGTGGTGGTTTGGCCCGGGCTGGGGATACTGGCCCGGCTGGCGCTATTAGCCCCGCCGTGATTCATTTCTCCAGGTCTGGACGGGTGCCTGAGCGCGATGCCGTCCCCTCCGCGGGGCATCCGATAGGCCCGGGTGCCCTCGGCCTCGGCCTGCGCCGCGAGTTTCTCCAGCAGATCCTCGATACGCCGGGGCACGGGGTGGATTTCTTTGAGCTGGCACCGGAAAACTGGATCGGTTTCGGCGGTCGTCCGGCAGCGCGGCTCCGCGTCCTGACCGAAAAACATCCTTTCATCTGTCATGGGTTGTCTCTCTCCATCGGCGGACCGGCGCCACTGGATATGGAACTCCTGAAGGCCATCCAGGATTTCATGGCCATCCATGGGATACATCATTACAGCGAACATCTCGCCTACTGCGCCGATCACGGCCAACTCTACGACCTGCTGCCGCTGCCCTTCACGGAGGAGATGGTGCTCCATCTGGCGCGGCGCATCCGCCGGGTACAGGATTTCCTGCAAAAGCCACTGATCGTCGAAAACACGGCGTACTATGGCGGATTCCACCATAATACCTTGACGGAACAGGAGTTTCTGCTGGCGGTGCTGGAAGAGGCGGATTGCCTGCTCCTCCTCGATCTCAACAACCTCCACGTCAACAGCGTCAATCACCACTACGACGCCACGGGTTTTCTGCGCGCCCTGCCCGCCGGACGCATCGCCTATCAGCACATCGCCGGCTATGCCCGACACCCACAGGGCTGGCTCATCGACACCCACGATGCGGCGGTGGACACACCGGTCTGGGAATTGCTACGCCTCAGCGCGGATCTCTTCGGCGCCTTGCCCACCCTGCTGGAATGGGACAATCAAATTCCGCCCCTGCCGCAACTTCTCGGCGAGCTCCGGGGCGCACGCCAATCGCGGCCGGCCCGTGGCACCCACTGAATCCAAAAGCGATCCGGGGTTGATCACGGCCCTCGCCGCACACCTGCGCGGACCCGCGGACCATGCCTGCCCCCCCGGCTTCGATCCCCAGGCGGCGGGACTCTACCGCGAACTGCTCGTCGCCAACTTCACAACCCCCTTGCAGGCCTGCTTCCCTCACTGGATACGGGCGATGGGCGAGGCGCAATGGCGGAAATGGCGAGACGCCTTTATCGCCGAACACGCCTGCCGCAGCCCTTTTTTCCGGCAGATACCGGATGAATTCCTCGCCTATCTCAGCGCCCGTCAGGAAGACTTGACGGCGACACAGCCCTACGCCCTCGAGCTCGCCCACCTGGAGTGGTTGGAGCTCGCACTGACCGTGGCGGAGGCGGACCCACCGCCTGACCATATGACGCCCGACGGCGATCCTTGGACCGCTCCCGCCGTGTTGAATCCGGTACATGCCCTACTGCAATATCGTTACCCGGTGCAACGGCTGATTCTCGAACCCGCCTTCACGGCGGCACCAGCGCTCACAGCGGAATTCAGCCCGCTTTTTCTCTATCGTGATGCGAAAGACGTCGTGCAGATGATCGTGCTGGATGGCCTTGGCCTCCGCCTTTTCGCCACGCTGCGCGAGAACCCCATGCCCGGCGCCGCCCTTTTCGCCCAGTGGCGGGAAAGCGGGTTCTTGGAGAAAGGGGCGGATCTGCGCAATCTGGAGGCAAGCATACGCGCTTTTCTGCAACGCATGCGATCCGCCGGAGCCATCCTCGGCACCTTGCCCGCCCCCGTATGAGCCGTCAGGACATCGAACCGGGCTTCATCGTCCTCCATGGCGACCGCCTGGAATGGCTCAGCGATGCCGTTCTGGAGTGGTTGCGCGAACACCCGCTGCAAGCGTTGGAAGAGGAAATCTTTCTCGTCCAGAGCAACGGCATCGCCGAGTGGCTGCAGTGGACCCTGGCGGCCCATGAAGGCATCTGCGCGGCGGTGCGCGTCACCCTGCCAGGGCGCTTTCTCTGGGACAGCTATGGACGGGTGTTGGGTCAAGGCATCCTCTCCACCCGCTCGCCGCTGGACAAGGCACCCCTCACCTGGCGCCTGATGCGCCTCTTGCCGGAACTGCTGCCCCAGACCGATTTCGCTCCTCTACGACATTTTCTGGACCGGGCGGCGCAGCCGGATGGCGCGTCGGAGCGGCTTTGGCAAATGGCCGCACAGATCGCCGATCTCTTCGATCAGTATCAGGTTTATCGTGGCGACTGGCTCACGGACTGGGCCGCCGACCAGTCCCTGCTGCGGCGCGGTGACGGCGAGCGCATGGCCCTGCCCGCCGGTCAAAGCTGGCAGCCCCGGCTCTGGCAGGCATTACGGCGCGACCTGCAACAGAACGGACCGGACCGGGCCCTGGGCCGGGCGCAGGTGCATGACCGGTTCCTCGCCGCCCTGAACGCCGGGCAGCCTCCTGCGGCACCGTTGCCCCGCCGCGTTACGCTCTTCGGGGCGGCCACTCTGCCGGAACAGAGCCTGACGGCGCTGGCCGCGCTGGGACGGCGGATGCAGGTGATTCTGGCGGTACCCAACCCTTGCCGCTATCACTGGGCCGACATCGTTTCCGGGCGCGAACTGCTGCGTCGCGAACGCCGCCGCCAGTCTCTGCGCCACGGTCGCGATCTCTCAAACACCGCGCCGGAAGACTTGCATCAGTTTGGCAATCCGCTCCTCGCCGCCTGGGGCCGTCAGGGTCGTGACTTTCTCAATCTGTTGGACCAGTGCGACGAAACGATGACGCTGCGGCAGCAGAGCAGCCTTCCACGTATCGATCTTTTCAGCGAGGATCGGGGCGACACTCTCCTGCGTCAGTTGCAGGTCCGCATCCGTGATCTCGAAGGCGTCAGTCCGCAGACCTGCACGCCGGTAGAGGACGGGGACACATCCGTGGTCTTTCACATCGCCCACAGTGCGTTGCGCGAGGTGCAGATTCTCCACGATCAATTGCTGGATCGTTTCGCCACCGGCACACTGCAACCTCGCGACACCATCGTCATGGTACCGGAGATCGGCAGCTTCGCCCCCTTGATTCGCGCCACTTTCGATCAATACGCGCGGGACGATGCGCGTTATATCCCTTACCACATCGTCGACTTGCGGGCCCGCGACGAGCAGCCCGTACTCCAGGCTCTGGACTGGTTGTTGCGTTTGCCGGAGCAGCGCTGTCGACAGAGCGAAATCCGCGATCTCCTCAACTGCCCCGCCCTGCGTCGACACTTCGGATGGACGTTGGAAGACCTGCCCATCATCCAGCACTGGCTGGCCGGCGCGGGTTGGCGCTGGGGCCTTTCGGCGGAACAGCGCGCCGCGCTGGGTCTGCCCCATTGCGGACCCCAGAATAGCGGCGATTTTGCCCTGCAGCGCCTCTGTCTCGGCTACGCCAACGGCGACGACAGTCATTTCGCGGAGATCGAAGCCTACGGTGCGGCGGGCGGGCTGGATGCCGCGCTCCTCGGACCCCTCAGTCAACTATTGGAAAAGCTGGAGCACTGGCAGCACAACTTGGTCGAGCCGCTGACGCCGGACCGCTGGGGCGAGACCGCCCGCATCCTGCTCACCGACTTTTTCAGCGCCAGCGATGCCGACGACGAAGTCCTGCTGCATCATCTGGAAGAAGCCTTGCGCCAATGGCAGGCGGACTGCGACGCGGCGAATTTCCGCGCAGCGATCCCCCTCGCCGTGTTTCGCGGCGCTTGGCTGGAGATGCTGGACGCACCGGATTTGGGGCGTAGCTTTCTCGGCGGCGGCGTCACCTTCTGCACCCTTCTGCCCATGCGCGCCGTACCCTATCCGCTGGTCTGCCTGCTCGGCATGAACGAGGGGGATTATCCCCGACGCAGCCCGCGTCCGGATTTCGATCTCATGGCCCTGCCCGGCATGGCCCGCCCCGGTGACCGCTCCCGTCGCGACGACGATCGTTATCTGATGCTGGAGGCGTTGCTCGCCGCCCGGCAGGAACTGTACCTCAGTTGGACGGGGCGGGATCAGCGCAACAACCAGGAGTTGGCGCCCTCCCTGCTGGTGGCCCAGTTGCGGGACACCATTCGCGACGGCTGGCCGCTGTCCGAAGAAGCACGGGAACGTCACGAAAAAAGCGTGCTGGAAAAACGCACCTTCGTCCATCCGCTCCAACCCTTCAGTCCGGACTATCTGCAAAACAAACAAGGGCTGCGCACCTGGTCCCGCGAATGGTACCCAGCACCACGGACGATCGTGGAAGATGCCGGACTCCCTGTCCCGGCGGAGGTCACCCCGCGGCGCCTCGACACACTGCTGGAGTTTTTCCGCTGGCCGGCGCGCGCCTTTTACCGGCAACGCCTGCGTACCGTTTTCAGCGCGGTGGATCCAGCGGCGGAAGATGACGAACCCTTCACCCTGGATGGCCTCGAAACCTACCACCTGCTTGACGACTTGCTCAAGGCCGCGCAAAAAAACGGCCCTGCGTGCCTTGCCGAAAGGGTGCGGGCGCAGCAACGCAGCGGCCGGTATCCCCTCGCTGGTCTGGCGGCGAGAACCGCAACCACGCTGTTGGACGAGGCCACCCCCATCCTCACCGCCTGGCGGGAGATCGGCGCGGAATGGATCGCAACACCACAACGACGAGTCATCACCCACACCCGCGGGCAAATGTGTCTGGCGGACTGGTTGCCGACCTTGTGCCAAAACCGGTCGGGAGATCTCGCCTTCGTCCAGCTCCATGCCGGCCGCCTGCTGGACAAGGACGGCAAGACCCCCGACGGGGGCAAGCTGGCGGCCCTCTGGCTTCAGCAGAGGCTCGCCGCCGTCATCGGCCTGCCCTGCGGTGGCGTTCTCGTCGGCCGGGACGGGGTCATCCGCGCCACGCCCCTGGAGGGTGATGGCACCACACTGCTGGATGACCTGCTGGGCTTCTGGCAGGAGGGTCTCTGCCAACCCCTGCCCGTCACACTCAAAACCGCGCTTGCCCGCCTGCGGGGGAAAAACCCGGCCCTGATTTACGACGGCAATGAGCACCTGATCGGCGAAGTGCAACAGGATCTCAGCCTGTTGCGCGACTATCCCGATTTCGCCACGCTCAGCGGCGCCCGAATCGGACCGGGACAACGCGGCTTCGCGGAATATGCCGAAGCCCTTTACCGCCCCTTCGCGGACTGGCTGGAAACGCTGGTGTGGCAGACGCACCCATGATCACGATCCTCGATCCCTTGCATCTGCCCCTGCATGGCAGCCGCCTCATCGAGGCCAGCGCCGGCACCGGCAAGACCTGGACCATCGCCGCCCTCTATCTGCGCCTGGTCCTCGGGCACGGCGCGGAGGGCGAGCGCTTCACCCGCGCCCTTCTGCCCGAAGACATTCTGGTGATGACCTTCACCCGCGCCGCCACCCAGGAACTCAAGGAGCGCATTCGCGACCGTCTACAAACCGCCGCCCAGTATTTCCGGCACACCGGCAATCCCATGGCGCCGGATGCCCTTCTCGAGGCACTGCTGGTCGATTACGCCGATCCCAGGGTCCGCGCCCAGGCCGCGCACCAGCTCGCCCTCG
Source organism: Pseudomonadota bacterium (assembly GCA_021821285.1). Classification (GTDB taxonomy): domain Bacteria; phylum Pseudomonadota; class Gammaproteobacteria; order Acidithiobacillales; family Acidithiobacillaceae; genus Acidithiobacillus. The sequence goes on along the minus strand of JAKACQ010000011.1, from coordinate 58,862 downwards.
CCGCCGACGCCATGGACGACAGCGCCATTTTCACCATCGACGCCTGGTGCCAGCGCACCCTGCGCGAGCATGCCTTCGCCACGGGCAGCGACCTCCGTGAAGCCCTGCTCCTGGATGAGACCGATCTGCGCGACGACGCCGTGCGCGACTTCTGGCGGCAGGAAATCTACCCGCTGGGCGAACCCGCCCTCAGTGAGGTTCTCCAGCTCTTTTCCTGCCCCGGTAAAGTCCGGCAGGAGACAGAAGCCCTGTGCAAACTCGATCCGCCCCTGCCCACCCCCGAATCCACGCTGGCGGACTGGCTGCCCGATGCCCTCGCCGCGCCCCGACGGCGACTCGCCGCCCTCAAGGCGCGATGGGCGGCGGAGCATGATGCGTTTGCGGAGTGGTTGTTAGGGCTCGTCAACGGTCCCAAAGCGAACAATCCATTGAATGGTAATAGCCTAAGCGCAGCTATGGTCACCCGAACCCTCGCCGCATTGCGTGATTGGGCCGACCATCCCGATATACTGATCCCCGGCGAACCGGATACATGTCAGCGCCTTTCTGCCAGCAAACTGCCGGGCTATTGCAAGAACAAGCCGCCTCTCGTCGTTCACCCCGCGGCCGAGGTACTGGATACCCTGTTCAGTGCGCTAGAGACCATCGCTCAACAATTCACCCAACTGCACGGCGAAATTCGCACCCACGCCGCCGCCTGGATCAACGCCCGGCTGAGCCAGCTCAAGGCCCAGAGGAGGCAGGTGGGCTTTACCGACCACCAGCGGCGTCTCGCCGGGGTCCTGCACGACGACACCCGGGGACCGGCGTTCGCCGCTCGCCTGCGGCAGAGATATCCCGTCGCTCTCATCGACGAGTTTCAGGATACCTCCGCCCTGCAATATCAGATCTTCGACGATATCTATCATGCCGCCGACAACGACCCCGACACCCTGCTTCTGCTCATCGGTGACCCCAAGCAGTCCATCTATGCTTTTCGGGGCGCGGACATCGACAGTTATCTGCAGGCGCGTCGCCTGACCGAGGGCCGCCATTATGCGCTCGGCACCAATTATCGCTCCAGCCACGCACTGGTCAGCACCCTCAACACCCTCTACAGCGCTGTCGAACAAAATAGCTCCCAAGGCGCTTTTGCCTATGCTGCGCCCGGCACCGGCAACCCGCTCCCCTATCAGCCCGTGCAGGCCCATGGCCAGAAAAAATGCTGGCAGACCGGTGGATCACCCGCCCCGGCCCTCACCTTCTGGGTCAGCGCCGAGCCGCTCAGCAAAGGAGACTACCTGGAGCGCTGCGCCGAGCAGGCGGCAGAACGCATCGCCACCCTGCTGACCGATCCCACCGCCGTTTTCGCCGAAGCGGGTCGGGAACCCCGGCCGATCCAACCCAGAAACATCGCCATTCTCGTTCGTGACCGCTTTGAGGCCGCCAGCATCCGCCAGGCGCTCGAACGCCGCCAACTGCACAGCGTCTTCCTTTCGGAGCGGGATTCCGTCTACGCCAGTGAGGAGGCCCGCGACCTGCTCCTCTGGCTGGAAGCCGTCGCCGAGCCCGAAGATACCCGCCGCTTGCGCGTCGCCCTCGCCCTGCCGCTGCTGGGGCAGTCCCTCAGCGCCCTGGATGCCTTCAATCAGGACGAAGCGGCCTGGGAAGCGCAACTGGAACAATTCCAGGACCTGTCCCGGCAATGGCGGCGGCAGGGCGTGCTGGCCATGCTTCACCACAGCATCCACCAGTTCGGCATCGCCGCCCGGCTGCTGACCCGGGTCGAGGGCGAACGCCGCCTCACCAACCTGCTCCACCTCGGCGAACTCCTGCAACAGGCGAGCGCCACCCTCGACGGCCCCGAAGCCCTCATCCACCACCTGCGCGAGGCCATCGCCGCCGGGAGTGATCAGAGCGACGCCCACATCCTGCGGCTGGAGAGCGATGCCGAACTGCTGCGCGTGGTCACCATCCACGCCGCCAAAGGCCTGCAATATCCGCTGGTGTTCCTGCCCTTCATCGCCACCTGCAAGCCGGCCAGGGCCAGCCCGTTCACCGTCACGCGGCATGCGGAAGGACAGCCCGCCATCCACTGGGAAAGCGGCGACACGGCGGCCGCAGAAAGGGCGCGATTGCAGGAAGACCTCCGCCTCCTCTACGTCGCCCTCACCCGTGCCGAGCACGCCCTCTGGCTGGGTCTCGCCACACCAAAGACGGCGGGAACACCGATCTTTACCGGCAGCGCCATCGCCCACCTGTTGGGCAGCCAATGCCCCCCCGTCCGTGATCTCGCCACTCTGCTCGACGACTGCGCCCGACGCTCCCCGGAGATTACCGTCGAGACGCTACCGGATCACCTCCCCACGACGAGGGTCGCGCGTCACCCCGATGGCACCCGCAATCCGCCCGCGGAATATACCGCGCGCTTCGAGAAGCACTGGGGCGTCGCCAGCTTCTCCCACCTGGTGCGCGACCTTCCCGCCGATTCGGCGGCGCCCCGGCGCGCCCGGACCGGCGCGCCCTGGCATCGCTATCCGCAGGGTATGAACGCCGGCACTTTTCTCCACGCGCAACTGCAACGGCTCGCCCTGAGCGGTTTTGGTCAAGCTGGTCAGGACCACTTTGCCGAATCACTGCACAAGGCCTGTACCCAGGCCGGCCTGAGCGATTGGACCGAAGAAACCGCCGAATGGCTGCAAGCCATCCTCCATAACCCCCTCGCCCCCCTCGCAGCGACGCTCTGCGATCTCCGCGACCCCCGGAGCGAAATGGCCTTCTGGTTTCCCAGCGATGCCCTGCGCAGTGAGGCGTTGGACCGGCTCTGTCAACAGCATATTTTCCCCGGCATCGGGCGCCCCAGGCTCCCTCAGCGGATCATCCACGGCATGATGCGCGGCTCCATGGACCTGGTCTTCGAGCAGGACGGGCGTTATTACATCCTTGACTACAAATCCAACACCCTCGGTAGCGGCGACGCCGATTACCATGCCGAAGCCCTGCGCAACGCCACCCTCGGCCATCGTTATGAACTGCAATCCAGCCTCTATCAACTGGCCCTGCACCGCTTGCTGCGCCAGCGCATGGGCAGCGGCTACCGGCCCGGAACGCATCTCGGTGGTACCCTCTTCTACTTCCTGCGCGGATTGCGAGGACCGGAACGGGGCATGCTCCATCTTCCCGCCGACCTCGCGCTGCTCGACGCCCTCGACGGCCTCTTCGGCTTGCCGCAGCGTGCAACCCAGCCATGAGCGAGCCCATGACCTCAGCCATGATGGACCAACTCCGCACCTGGACTGAGGAAGGCTGGCTGCGGCCCCTCGACTTCGCCTTCGCCCAGTTCCTCGTCCGCCTGGATCCGCAGGCCCCCGCCCTCCTGCCGCTGGCGGGCGCCCTTCTCGCACACTTGGAGGGGAGGGGCCACACCTGCATCACCTTGGAAACCTTCCTCGCCGCGCCGGAAGGATTCCTGGACTGGCCCGCGCCGGAGCGGGCCCTACTGGCGACCGCACTCGATCCGTGGTCCCGCTCCGATCAGTGGACGGAGACCCTCGCCCAAAGCCGGTGCGTGCAGATCACGAAGGGCACCGTTCCCCATCCGGCGGGCGCAGAAGAAACACCCTTGGTGCTCAGCGCGCGGTGTCTCTATCTGCGCCGCTACTGGCGCGACCAGCAGTTCATCGCCGAGACCCTGCGCCAGCGGGTCCGGCAGCGCGTCGCCGATGTCATCGACGCCGAGACGTTGCGCTGCTGGCTGGAGCGACTCTTCCCGGGGCCCGAAAAATCCAGCGAGACTCTCCCCTGGCAAAAAATCGCTTGCGCCCTGGCCGTGCGCAACCATTTCGGCATCATCACCGGTGGCCCCGGCACCGGCAAAACCTACACCGTCGCCCGCCTCATCGCCCTGCTCATGGCGGCCAGCCGCACCTCCCCCTTACGCATCGTCCTCGCCGCGCCCACCGGCAAGGCCGCCGTGCGCATCGACGAATCCCTGCACAGCGCTGTCGACTCCCTTCCGCAATGGAATCAGGCACTCGGCATGGACCTGGCCGAAACCTTCGCCCGCCTGCGCCCGGCGCGCACCCTGCACCACCTGCTCGGCGTCCACCCCGACGACCGCCGCCGCTTTCGCCATGACGCCGCCCATCCCCTCGAACTCGATGTATTGGTGGTGGACGAAGCCTCCATGATCCATCAGGAGATGATGGCCGCCCTGCTCCGCGCCCTGCCTGCTTCCGCCCGTCTCATCCTCCTCGGCGATCAGGATCAGCTCGCCTCCGTCGAAGCCGGCGCCGTCCTCGCCGAACTCTGTGAGGGAAGCGGACGGTATGACGCGGACACCTGCGCCTACCTGCAGGACAGTTGCGGTGCCGCACCACGGCACGAAGACAGCACCAACCCCCTCGCGCCGGGCATCATCCGCCTGCAACGCAGCCACCGCTTCAACGCCGAAATCGGCGGTTTGGCCGATGCCGTCCGCGGCGGTCGTCCCGAAGCCGTCTTCCACATTTTGCACAGCGGTCCGGCTGGCGCTCTCGCTTGGCAATCCGTCCCCGACATGCACCAGATACTGGCACTCGCGGGCATGGAAACGGCCTATGGCCGTGTCTGGCAAGCTGCCGGTCAGCCGCCGCAAGACGCGCGGCAACATACCGCGTGGGTCAACGCAGTGCTCAAAGACTACGCCGGTTTTCGCATCCTTTGCGCCCTGCGCCAAGGTCCCTGGGGCGTCACCGGCATCAACCGGGCCATGGAAGCATATCTGCAACATCAGGGCATTCCGCGGGGTCCCGGTCTTTGGTATGCCGGGCGCCCCACGCTCGTTACCCGCAACGACCCCGACCTCGGTCTCAGCAATGGCGATATCGGCATCACCCTGCCCGACCCCGGCAAACGCCTGCGCGTCTATTTCCCCAGCAGCAACGGCCTGCCTCGCGCCATTCTCCCCAGCCGCCTCAATCACACCGAAAGCGCCTGGGCGATGACCGTCCACAAAGCGCAAGGTTCCGAGTTCGCCCATACCGTTCTCATCCTCCCGCCAGAAGACAGTCCGGTGCTCAGTCGCGAGCTGCTGTACACCGCCATCACCCGCGCCCGCAGCCATTTCACCCTCATCGCCCCCCGCGAACGGCTGGAAGAGGCCATCCGCCGCCCGACCCGGCGCATGAGCGGGTTGCATGCGGCCTTGTACGATCCCCGGCGCTGAATGGCCCATCCGCCACCGGCGTCACCCTCTCCCGATGGCCGCCTCAGCCTCCCTCGACCCAGCGCCGCAGGGCAAGGGGATTGGGAATGGAAATCAGACGGCGGTCCACCGTCAGCAATTCTGCCTTGCGCAGTCGCGCCAGCACGCGTGACAGGGTTTCCGGGGTCAGACCCAATCGTGCCGCCACCGCCGCTTTTTTACCGGGAAGCTCGATCCGCGCAGGGTCATTCAGCACCGGACACAGATCCAGCAGATAGCCCACCAGCCGCTGCTCCGCCGACTCCACACTCAGATGCCGCAGCTCCTTGACCAGAAAGTGCAGACGCATGCTCAGTCGCGCCAGCATCTGCCGCATCAGTAGAGGATGCTGTTCCAGGCTTTCCACGAAGAGGTCTAGCGGAATCTCCAGCACCGTGGCCACGCCTTCCGCCTGCGCCGTCACCGGGTAACGACCGCCCAGGAAGGCCACGGCCTCTGCAAAGAGATCATCGGGCTGAATGATTTCGACGATCTTCTCCTGCCCCGTGGCCGCCGCCGCGATCAAGTCCACCCGCCCCGTCGCCAGGAAATAAAAGGATTGCGCCTGCCCGCCTTCGGCAAAGAGAATCTCCCCCGCCGCCAGAACCAGGGGCCGGGACTGCGCCAGCAGCGGCAGCATCACCTTTTCCGGCCACGCCGAAAACAACGGGGTCTGCCGGAGCCGGGGCAGCAACGCCTCCTTACTCACCATCCGCCGCGCTCCCCGTTTCGAAGCGCAACGCCGCGGAATTCAAACAATAGCGTAGCCTCGTTGGCGGCGGACCATCGGGAAACACATGCCCCAGGTGGCTGTCGCAACGCGCGCAGCGGATTTCTGTGCGCACCATGCCATGACGGACATCACGGACCTCCTGGATATGGTCGGGCGCAAAGGGCTCCCAGAAACTCGGCCAGCCTGTTCCTGACTCGAATTTCGTCGTGGAGCGAAACAGCGGCAACCCGCACAGCGCACAGGCGAACACCCCTTCCCTCTTCTCATGCAACAAGTCCCCACAAAAAGGGGGTTCTGTACCCTGCTCAAAAAGCACATGACGCACCTCGGCGGGCAAATCCTGCGCCACTTGGGCACGTCTCTCCGCATCCATCGGGGTCAAGTCAAAGCCAGCGGATGAGCGGACCATCGCCATATCCTCCTTCAAATCTGTCGCAACCATTGCGGAAAGCATGCCCGCAGTTTCTCCACCTTCGGTTGCGCTATCGCATCGATATAAGGCTGCTCAGGATGTCGACGGGCATAATCCTGATGATAAGCCTCGGCCGGGTAAAACCGCGTCAATGGCGTGATTTCGGTGACAATAGGGGCACCAAACACACCCGCCTGCTGAAGCTGCGCCACATAATCCCGTGCCACGGCCGCCTGCGCGTCATTCAGGGTGAAGAGGGCGGAACGATATTGCGTCCCTACATCGTTACCCTGCCGGTGGTGCTGGGTCGGATCGTGAGCCACCGCGAAAAACACTTGCAACAAGCGTCCGAAGGACAGCACCGTGGAATCATAACGCACCTCCACCGCCTCGGCGTGTCCTGTGCCGCCACCGCAGACCGCTCGATAATTCGCCGTCTCCGCCGCCCCGCCGCTATAGCCGGAGACCACCCGCGTCACCCCGGCGAGCGCCAGATATACCGCCTCCACGCACCAGAAACAGCCCCCCGCCAACACCGCGGTCTCCGGCGCGTCGGCGGCGGGGTCCTCCCGTTCGGGAGGAGGAATGGACAAAATCATGCGATATGCACTCCAGAAGCGCCCCTGGCTCTTGACCTGAGCGGGCATTGTCCTGAGCATAGCCGCAAATCTTCCCCCGGACCAAACAGGAGTCACGATGAGCGGACATGGACTGCATACCCACCCCCCCCACGAAGAAGCGGCACACCACGCGACCGAATCAGGTAACCGCACGGAAAACAAGCACAGCCTCGGCCAGTGGGTAGCCATTTTCACCGCGATATTGGCGGCCTTCGGCGCCATTGTCAGCTATCAGGGCACGTACCTCATGAACGAGGTTCTGCTCTATAAAAACGAGGCCGTACTGAAAAAAGCCAACGCCACCGACCAGTGGAACTATTATCAGGCCGTCAGCACCAAGCTGCACCTCATGGAACTCGCCGTCACCCTCGCCCCAGCCAAGGCCGGCCATTTCGAAAGCAAGATCGTCAAGTACAAGGCCCAGAAAGGCAGCATCCAGCGAGCGGCGGAAGCGCTGGAAAAGAAATCGGAGCAGGCCAACGCGGAATCCGCCCGCCTCAACCGTCCCCACAACGACATGGAAATCGCCATGATTTTCCTGCAGATCGCCATTTCGCTGGCATCCATCACCGCCCTGACCCGGCGCACATGGCTTTTTGGCATCGGGATGCTGAGCGCCGCGGGCGGTGTTGCATTATGGGGAATTGCGATGTTTCTGATGTGACATGCCCACACCGGCTTGTCCAAGCGGATGCCCCGGACTCCAACACCGAGAGAACCGCGAATTAATCGGGAAGCTACTATCCTTGCCAGTTCAGACCGCTCTTCGCTGGTTAAAGTCACTTTGGGTGCCACTCGCAATGTTCGACTCCATCGGATTCTTCAGAATGAAGCCTATTTTACCATGCCAACCATTAAAACGGCATCAAGAATGCAACACTACACATAGGATGATGGGCGCAGCGCAAGTATGCCGCTTTGCACTGCGGGCAGCTTGCGTAGGCTTTCGGCGTCCTGCAGGAATTCGAACACGACCATGACAGCGGGATCCTGCATCGCGCGTTCATGTGCGACCAGACAGATTCGACGCGTGAGCGGTTCCGGCAGCCGAACCGCTTCAACGCGCTTCGGCAGGGGCTCAATCGCGAGACGGGGTAGCATTGACAGCCCTAGATTGCTGTTGACCATCGCCAGGATCACGGACTCATCCCTTGCTGATCGCCCGAGCTGCACCTTTCGGTCGACCCTTTTGAGGTACTCGTGAATCGCGACACTGCATCGCCGATGCTCGCTGCCCTGGTCAGGCATGAGGAATTCGTAGCGATTGAGATAGCCATCGATGATCGGCCAGCCGGACCCGCGCGCCGGTTGGCCGTCCTTCGGCACCACGAGCACGTATTCATCGGATCCCAGGGCTGCCACAACAAGATCGGTCGAGTCCCCGCATGCAAGGACGCCGAGGTGCGCTCTGCCCGCCCGAACCTCGTCCTGGATGCGCTGGTAGTCGCCGCCCAGATCGTCGATCACCAGTTGGATGCGGGGGTGCTGCTTGCGAATGGCCGCAGCTGCAGGAGAAAGAATGTGCGCGGCTGCGCTGCGAAAGGAGGCGACCCTTACGAGGCCCGCGACCAATTCGACGTTGCCGAGCTCCAGTTCGATATCCTCGACCCAAGCGATGATTTCTCTTGCGCGCGCGAGCAACTGATCCCCAGCCGCGGTTCTCTTAATCTCTCCCTGCTCGCGATAAACGAGCCGTCGGCCGACGGCTCGTTCTAAGTTGGTGACGGCTTGGCTCACTGCGGCCTGAGAAACATCCAAGGTGGCACCCGCCTCGGACATGCTCCCGGTGTCGACCACAGCGACGAACGACCGCAACTGCGCGAGTGTCAGTTTAGTCTTCGAGATTCGCTGTCCCATGTAGGCGCGCTTCCACGTTGGCGAAAGAAATGCTTATACACCGACCTCATGGCTAAATCAAAACTTTTTGCGCGCGCGAGAAGGGTTTGGCAGGATATGGACTTGGTCAACGATCGCGATGCGTCCGCCTCACGTTGGCGAAACGCGTCGTGCCCGTTGAGTATTTGGAAGCCACGTCGGCCTGAACTTCGAAGTATCTCCGCCGACGCTTGGCAACGAACGAACGAGGAGCCGAACGATGTCCTCATTTCACCCCGACGTGCCTAAACCATATCCGGTATTGCCGATTCAGCGTGGCGTTGGATTGGATGCCCGCATCTACCTGCATCACATCGTGGACACAAGCCGTCTCGTGTTGCGCACGCTGGGACCGGAAGGAACGAGCAGCGACTATTGCGCGCGCTCGATCACGCGCAACGGCCCGCTGAGCTGCCGACAGGTGGTGCTGCATGCCTCCTTCGAGGAAGCGCTCGCGATGGCCGAGGAAGACATGGGTTCGGCCGTGCTCGTTCCAAACGCGTACACCGGTATCAGCGACTTCTACATGTCCCTGAGACTCGTTCTACTCGGGTCGCTCCTGCTCGACACTCCGCCCTACGGGATAGCGGCGAAGTTCGATGGCGACGTCGCAACGTGCGCGCGGGACAAAGGCTCTCTTCGAGTGTCGACGCACCCGGCACCCGCCCGTCTCGTTCGGCAGCTACTGCCAGACAGCATATCCGTTGATCTCGTGACCGCGGCCTCGACGGTCGACGCGGCCGCCAAGGTCGTGGCCGGGCAGGCTGACCTGTGTTTGAGCAACGCCAATGCCATTCGAGATCATGGGCTTCGGCCGGTCACGCCGCTTCGCCCGATCACGATGCTGTGGAGCATCTTCGCTCCCGTCCCGGGCGCCCCGTTGCCTCCTGACTCATCGCCGGAGAACCGCCACCCATGACTACCCCAGCATTCTTTCCGAAACCGGTCGACGTGAAGGCCTACGAGGGCGTGTCCTCCGCCTGCTACGAACTCGGGGACGAAGGCCGCACCTTCATCATGGTCTCGCGCCTTCGTCCTGGGGCGGCCATTCCCGTGCACGCGCACGCTAAGGCGCAGTTCGGGCTCGCCTTGAATGGCTCCTTTTCCCTCGAGGCTGACGGCCGTTCGATCCGCCTTCCGAGCCTGGAGAAGGCCTACTATCTTCCTCCCGACGTGCCGCACAGCGCTGTCAACGACAGCGACGTAGAAGCGCTCACCGTCGATATCAAACGCCTAAAGTTTCCGGACCATGAGCCGACCCGCGGCCTGCAGATCATGGAGTTGACGCCACCGCGCACAATCAAGTCGGGCATCATGCTTCGGTTCTTCGTCGCCCCCTGGTTCGAGGTGATGGTCTCGAAGCTCCCACCCGGAGCGCTTATGCCGGTCCACAGCCACTCGAACGAGCAGATCGGCATCGGTGTCTCGGGGCACTACACGCTACAGGTCGGCGACAGCAAGACCGAGTTCGCGCGCGGGAGCGTGTACTACGCGCCGGGCGGTGTGCCGCACGGTGGGTGGAACGACAACACAGAGGAGGCGTTGTCGCTCAACATCTTCATCCCACCGCGCTACAACAAGCCGAGCCGCCGTGCACCAGGGAAGGACGCCCATGCGGGCCAGATTTCGTGACCGCACGGTCGTCGTCACGGGCGCGGGATCGGGGATCGGGCGGCAGGCCGCCCTCTCCTTTGCCGCGGAAGACGCGCGTGTTGTCGTGGCTGACATCGACGCGCGCGTGGCGGCGCGCACGGCGGCGGAAATCAACGGTTCGGGCGGTACGGCGCGCGCCATGCGCGCGGACGTGTCTGATGAGGCGATGGCGTCGCGACTGTTCCAGGAGGCGCTCGATGCGTTTGGTCCCGTGTCGGTGCTCGTCAACAACGCCGGTATCGAGATCAGCGGGAGCCTCGACTGCTTCGCGGTTGCGGACTACGACCGGCTGTTCGCGGTCAACACCCGAAGCGTTTTCCTCTGCACCCGAGCGGTGGTTCCGCAGATGCGCACACACGGGGGAGGCAGCGTTGTTAACGTTGCCTCCGTCGCGTCGTTCCGTACATGGCCTGGCGACGGTGCCTACAGCGCGAGTAAGGCAGCGGTCTTGGCGCTGACCAAGGCTTTCGCTTGCGACTTGGCGGCGGCAGGCATCCGCGTCAACGCCGTGGCGCCGGCCATCATCGACACGCCGATGACGGATCGTGCGATCTCCGAGACAAAGGATCGAGACATGGCCAAGCGGCAGAAAGGGCGAATCCATCCCCTCGGACGGCTCGGCACACCCGCCGAGGTCGCAAGCGCGATCCTCTTTCTCGCGTCGGACGAGGCGAGCTTCACCACTGGCTCCTGCATACTGATCGACGGCGGGCTCCTGGCATGACCGATCCCGAAAACACAAAGCCGGTCGGTGTCACTTACGGCAAGTTGGTGCTGGTGCAGTTCATGTGGGGCGGCACCTTCGTCGCAAGCGAGATCGCCCTGCGCGATCTTCCGCCCTTGACCACCGCAGCCGTGCGGTTCGTGTTGACGACCTTAGCCTACCTGCTGATGATGCGTCCGCGACTCCATACGCTGGTGAAGCTCGGCGGGAATTCCGTGCTGTACCTGGCGCTAATGGGCCTCTTCGGCGTATTCGCGTACACCGTCCTGCTTAACTACGGGTTGATCTTGGCGTCGGCAGCCGACGCGGCGCTACTCATCCCTACGACCCAGCCGGTCTTCACCATGTTCCTCGCGAGCATTGTCCTGCGCCGGCGACCGTCGGCGCATCTGGTCGCCGCCCTTTGCATCGGTCTCATTGGCGCGACGATGGTGATTTCCGGCCAAAACGCATTCGGTTCCGCTCCGGAGGCACTCTTGGGTGATCTTCTTCTTCTCGCCGCGTCGCTCTCGTTCTCCTGCTATATGGTGGCCGGAAAGTTGGCGGCAGCCGAGTTCGACTCCACAACAATGACCACGGTCTCCACGATCGTGGGGACGCTCCTGCTCTTGCCAACGCCATTCCTGCTCGAAACACAGCACTGGTACCGGGGGATCTTCACTTGGCAGACTGCCGGAGCGATCTTCTATCTCGTGGTTTTTGCTACCGTCATTCCATACATATGGTGGAATGAGAGCGTGCGTAGGCTCGGGCCGGTCACGACCGGCCTCTTCACGCTCCTTCTGCCACCGATCGCGCTCCTGCTCGCGGCCGTCCTCCTCGGGCAGGACGTGTCGTCCACCCAGTTGCTGGGAGGGGCGTTCGCCCTGACGGCAGTCGCGATGGCCATGGGACTCCACACTACCATCCTGGCTCGCGTACGGGTTGGGCAATCCCAAACCAACGAGTGTCGAGATCGACGCGGCAGTCGCGCACCGTGAGAACAGGAACCACCCAAGCATTCGAAGACAAGCGCGGCCACACATCGGGTGGGTGGCCCACTCCATCGCCGTACACCGGTCTTCTCGATTTGCGCGGGCGATCGGCGTGGGTCCTCGCCGGCAGTCGCGGTCTCGGGCTCGCATGCGCCGATGCGCTGCACTGCCTCGGTGCTGGCGTCACGTTGATCGCTCGCGACGAGGAGCGCCTCGAACAGGCCGCGCGTGGGCTTGTCGCTCTCCGTGAGCATGCTCACTGTGCCTGGTTCTCCTGCGATCTCAGCCGCCCATCCGAGCGCGCGAGGCTTCAGGAGTCGCTGCTCCCGCCCGACATCCTGGTCGCGAACATGGCCGGTCCTGCTTTCGGCCGCGCGATCGCGCAGTCGCCTCGGGCGTGGCAGGCCGCGTTCGACAAGCTCTTTGTGAGCCTAACGGAGTTGATCGCTGGCGTGTACCCGGCGATGGCAGCGAGGCAGTGGGGGCGCATTATCCTCGTGAGCTCGGCCATCCTGCGAAACCCGAACCCAGATCTCGCCTTGTCACAGGTAGTGCGCAGCGCCCTCGCGGGCTACATCTCCGCCACCAGCCGGGATTTCGCTCGCTGCGGGGTAACCATCAACTCGCTTCTTGCTGGTTCATTCGATACTGAGCGAACGAGACGATATGTCGAGAACATGGCCAACTCACATGGTACATCGCCCGAAGAAGTGAGACTTCGATTAATGGAAACCATTCCCGCAGCACGCCTTGGTAGTCCCGCGGAATTTGGTCTTTGGTGCGCTGTCCTAGCGAGCGAGGCCGGAGGCTTCATGTGCGGCCAACAGATCATTCTCGACGGCGGGGCCACGACGACGTTGTGTGTCTGAGACAGGAGACTCCTGCATGTGTGGAATCGTGGGTGCAGTTGGGCAGCGCAACGTCGTATCCATCCTGATCGAGGGCTTAAAGAGGCTGGAGTATCGCGGCTACGACTCGACGGGCCTCGGATTGGTGGGCGCCACCGGCCTCACTTGCCTGCGGTCTGTCAAACGCGTAGCCGATCTCGATGCACAGGCCGCCTCGCAGGGCGTGGCTGCCGGAACCGGAATCGCGCACACGCGCTGGGCGACGCACGGTGCCCCGGCCATCGGGAATGCGCATCCGCACACGAGCAACCGCAATGGCGAGGCAATCTCGATCGTCCACAACGGAATCATCGAGAATCACAAGGCACTACGCTTGCGGCTGGCGCGGGACGACTATGCCTTCGCGTCCGAGACCGACTCGGAAGTCATCGCCCATCTGGTCCACTGGTACAAGTCGCAGGGCAAGACGCTGCTCGAGGCGGTGCGCTGCGCGGTGAGCGAACTCAAGGGCCTCTACGCCATTGCGGTCGTGGACGGACACGACCCGGACCGCGTGGTCGGGGCGTATCATGGGGCGCCGCTCCTAGTCGGGGTCGGCGAGGGCGAAATGTTCCTCGCGTCCGATGTGTTTGCCCTGCTGCCCGTGACGCGCACCGCCGCCTACCTCGAGGATGGTGATGTAGTGGAAATCCGCCGCGATGGCTACACGGTGCTCGACGCCGCGGGGCGGCGCGTACGCCGCGAGGAGCGCGAGAGCGCGATGGTGCTCGCCGACGCGACACTCGGGACTTACGAGCACTTCATGCAAAAGGAGATCTTCGAGCAGCCCGATGCCGTCGCGGCGACGCTGCAGGAGAGCTTGGATTCTGGCTCGCTTGGGCCGGAGATTTTCGGTGAGCGAGGACGAAGCGTCCTTTCCGGAATCGAAGGCGTGCTGATCCTCGCTTGCGGCACGAGCTACCACGCGGGACTCATCGCGCGACACTGGCTGGAGGAGTTAGCCCAAGTCCCGGTTTCCGTGGAAGTCGCGAGCGAGTTCCGCTACCGCAAAAGTTGTCTTCGCCCGAACACACTCGTGGTCGCGATCTCACAGTCCGGAGAAACGGCGGACACGATCGCCGCGCTGAGACACGCGAAGGCGATCTCGGACGCGCGTTCGCTGACCATCTGCAACGCGCCGGAGTCCGCGCTCATACGGATGAGCGATGCATGCTTCATCACCCGAGCCGGTCCCGAGATCGGTGTGGCATCCACCAAGACGTTCACAACACAGCTCGTGGCGCTCTTTCTCCTTGCGCTCGTCATCGCGAAGTTTCGAGGGCGGCTACCCGCTGCGCTCGAACATGAGCACCTTCAGGCGCTGCGGCGCTTGCCTGCCGGGATGAGCAAGGTTCTGGAGGTTGAGCAACCGGTCATCGCCTGGGCAGGCCGGCTCGTCGGCAAGCATCACACCTTATTCGTCGGCCGAGGCATCCATGCTCCTATCGCCCTCGAAGGTGCCCTGAAGCTCAAGGAAATCACCTACATCCATGCGGAGGGCTTTCCTGCGGGAGAATTGAAGCACGGTCCTCTGGCGCTCGTGGACGCGGACACTCCGATCGTTGCGGTTGCGCCAAACGATCAGCTTCTCGAGAAGCTCCACTCGAACCTGCACGAGGTGCGCGCTCGGGGAGGCGAACTCTACGTGTTCGCGGACCACGGAGCGAAGGTCGATCCGGCAATCGGTCTGCATGTCATGCGGCTTACGGACCACGCGGGACCACTATCGCCAGTGTTGCACGTAATCCCGTTGCAACTACTTGCCTACCACGTGGCGCGGATACTTGGCACAGATATCGACAAACCGCGGAATCTCGCGAAATCGGTCACCGTGGAGTGAGCGCTGGGGTGCCCCGGCCAAGGCCGGCCATTTCGAAAGCAAGATCGCCAAGTACAAGGCCCAGAAAGGCAGCATCCAGCGAGCGGCGGAAGCGCTGGAAAAGAAATCGGAGCAGGCCAACGCGGAATCCGCCCGCCTCAACCGTCCCCACAACGACATGGAAATCGCCATGATTTTCCTGCAGATCGCCATTTCGCTGGCATCCATCACCGCCCTGACCCGGCGCACATGGCTTTTTGGCATCGGGATGCTGAGCGCCGCGGGCGGTGTTGCATTATGGGGAATCGCGATGTTTCTGATGTGACGTGCCCACACCGGCTTGTCCAAGCGGATGCCCCCGCAAGATCGCTTCTCCAGGCCCCGGAGGCGGCGGGCACCGCAGGGATGGCCACGCCCAGAATCACCACCGCCATATGCCACCCACCGCCACCCCACTGTCAGAAAAGTTGCCCGCATAGTTTCCCAGGTATTCCGTATACAGCGACACACGGTGGATCACCCGCAGATTGACTCCGAGGTCAGTGGAAATGGACGTTCTTTCCGGGGCCACCCCGGACTCCAGCACCGGGGACAGCCGCCCTAACGTTTCGGTGATCGAACGCGCGTTTCCGGTTAGGATGCGTTGGATCGCAATGTCCAGATGGGGTGTAACGGTCATGGTTCCGATCCGGTACACATGGCTTAACCCCACTCCGGCGTAAGCGTCGGTTTCATGGTCCGTCTGGGCGCCATAGCGCAAGTCGAGCAGCGACGTAGCCCCATACTCCGAGAATCCCGGCTGTGACTGCGCATAGGTCGCCACGCCGACATTGGGGGTCACCGTCACCCCATGCATCTGCATGGCGTATCCACCCTGCAGGGTGGCGTGTACCATCTGCCCATGAAAATCGCTCAGGGCGACGGCTCCCGTATTCGGGAGATTCCGCAACCCCCGAATGGACTCGCTGGTGTATCCCAGCAATCCTTGCACGAATACGCCACGGTGCTGATATTTTCCGTACAGCATGGTGCTCACGCTGTCTATATTGGCCTGGCTGCCGTCCGCATACCCCGTGGTCGGCAAATTCAAGAGGGTATGCACATAGCCCGCCGCCACGCCCGCCGTGACACCATGATGATGGAGATCCACACCGGCATATGCGCCTCCGCTTTGGTTCGAGAATCCGGATATTCCCGCGGACCCGGCGGCAGCCCCAAAGTCACCCAGGCCCTGCAGCCAGAATCCGGAGGGGCGCCTGTCATTTCCCGCGCCATGATCCCGTGCGGGTGGCTCGGTGAAATGGGCCAGTTGTTCCGCGGTGACGGTGCCCATGCCGTCCAACAGGGTGTGCGCCATGGCGGCGCTCGCGGAACCCTTGCCATGCGCGAATACCAGCGCGTCCGCCTGCGCCGTCATGTGGATCAGCACGGTGGGGATGTCCGCATATATCTGACCGCCCAGATACGCGGGAGCGTCGTTCATGCCAGCCGGCCCCGGAGTGGCCGCCAATCGGATGCGCAGTCCGTTGCCACCGCGGACCAGGGTGGGCGTGACGTAGGCGGGAAATGGATCATACACGATCGTAGAAAACGCCCCGGTGACCCCTCCACCCGCAGTGAGCACCTGATACTGGTCACCGGGTACATAACCGGCCCCGGGATCCACCTGCACCAGCAGCTTCCCGGCAAGATGGGCGGTGCCTGAAACGGCCAGCACGTCATGCGCTGTGGGGGCCACCTCGATGGCCAGGGTCCCATCCGCATTCTGTGTGTAGTTTCCATCAATGCGGAGGGTGCCGATACTGCCGCCGGGAAACACCGTGCCATCGTTGATGACATTCCCCACGACCGTGCCATGACCACGCAACGTGCCCACCGCGCGCACCGCAACCGCGGAGCGCAAAGTGGCACCGGAATGTGCCACATCACCCACCTCCAGGGTGCCACCCGCGACAACCGTTCCACTATCCACAGCATTCTGACCCTCCAAGATCACCGTCCCAGGGCCCTGCTGCCACAGCATGCCATAGCCGGTGACGTTGCCGGGAACGCGCATCACCCCGGCTCTGTCGAATGCCAGCGTGCCGTTATCCACCACGTTGCCCGGCACATCGCCGCCCAGCCCGCCCCGACCGATTTGCAGAGTGGTATATCCGTCCACCGTGGTGTTCCCCGCATAGGTGTTATTCCCGGACAGTATGGTGACTCCCCCGCCGGTGAGGGTAATCCCACCCGCGGAGGTGGCGCCGGAGGGCAAGAAGTTCCCTGAAAAATAATTTATGAATCCATCATTGTTGAGGGTGCCGCCTTGCGGCCCGAGAAAAAACGCGCGCCCATCCCGCAGCGCCGCGGTGGTTTCAAACGTGCCGCCGTTCAATAGAATGTTGCCACTGCCCATCTCGGACTCCGCACTGACCGCCAAGGTGCCATGGGTGACCCATGTGCCGCCCGCATATCCGTTCGAGCCCGTGAGCATGAGCGTGCCGGAACCTCGTTGCCACACCATGCCGGCGCCATCGATGACCCCAGGGAACACGACCTGCCCCGGCTGGTCGAAGGACAGCGCGCCATCGTCCAGGAGGTTACCCCGCAGCGCGCCCCGCCCGGACCCATTTCCCAGCTGTAAGATCGTCCCTGAGGTAATGGTCGTGCCCCCGGTATAGGTGTCATTCCCGGTAAACACCGCGGTCCCGCCTCCAGTGATGGTCAAACCCCCGTCGGGCGTATGGCGCATCGGCATGAAGTCGCCCGAAAACACATCCACGGAACCATCGACGTTCAATGTTCCGCCGTTGGCCCCGAGAAAGAACGCGCGCCCATCCCGCAGCGCCGCGGTGGTTTCAAACGTGCCGCCATCCAGGGTGACATTTCCGCTCCCCAGATTGTCTTCAGAGCTTACCCCAAGCGTTCCTCCGGTAATCAGCGTCCCCCCCGCATAACTGTTGCTCCCCGTTAGAAACACCTGACCAGGGCCCTGTTGCCATACGATACCCAGCCCACTGATCCGGCCGGGAAAAGTGACCGCATCGGATGCATTGAATGACAGCACACCGTCGTCGAGGACATTGCCCAGTATCCCCCCTCCGCTGCCGCCATTACCCAATTGCAAGAGCGTCGAGTCTTCAATATACGTGTTTCCGGTGTAGGTATTGTTCCCGGTCAGCGTCACACTGCCGCCCCCTACCACGAACAACCCCCCAGAACCTGAAAGCGTGCCATTGAAGGTGTCCGCATGACCTGCCGTGTCAATGGTTCCGCCATTGCGGATCTTTTGTGCGGTGCCGGCGTTCGCCGTACCCTTGACCCAGGCCTGCCCATTCGCATTGAGCACGTAGGGTCCATTGCCGATTCCGGCGGTACCCGGAGCGCCGTTGCTGTTCACTAACCCAAAGTAGTCCGAGGAAGCGCCGAAGTAATCGACCCCGTTGATCGTGGAGTGATTCATGTCGTTGAAGAGCGCCATGGCCAGGCTGCCAAAAACACCCTGTTGCTGTAACTCTGGAGAAACCTGCAAGACTTCGGCGTAGGCCTTGGCGGCGATGGCCGACCAGTTTGCCGTATCCCCCGTCGGCGTGTACGGATCCATCATCATGTATCCGAGAAGTAACGGTTTACCGTAGGTCGTTTGCAGGTAGCGGGAAAAAGCGATGACCCGGCCCGCTATGGTGCTCATGCCCTCCTGCTGAGGGCTGACCACCGTTCCACCCGTGGCCGCACCGCGCATTTCCTGAAAAGTGATGAAGTTCAGGTATGGCGCGGCCACCCTCAGGGACGGATAAAAGCTGGACCACTGGGACGCATTTTCAGTGCTGCCCCTGTAGACACCGAAATCTCCAACGCCAGCACTGGTGAGGATGGTCAGACCAGGATGTTGGGCGTGTTGAAGCATCTGCGCGACTTGAGCAAGCCAGGCCCCGAATTGAGCCTGATTACCCACCCCCGGTACATTGAACTCCGGTTGAATCACCACGGATACGGTACCGTTCAACGTGGACAGATAGTTGGCGAGCCGTTGGGTGTTCGCCAGCCAGGCTTGCGCGTTTTGTTGGACGTAACCCCAGGCCCCGGACCCCATCGAGCCGAGATCCCCCAAATAGTAATCGAACAGGACGGGTACATAACCCCGCTGCATCGCCGTTTGCATGCCTGCCATCCAATCCGGCTGCCAGCCCTGGGTGAGCCATATCCCGATGGCCTTGTTGTTGCTGGGGAACTGCATTTGCTGCAGGAGCGAGGGCGTGCTCACATAAGTATTACCGACCGTATTCAGTGTCATGCTGTCGCCGACCCCAAAGCAATAGCCCCCCCCGCAGGGAGAGGTCAGCACGGCTGGAGGTGTGCCGGGATCCAGTACGATGTTGTTCGCGCTCGTGACACTGCCCGAGGTGCGCAACGCCCCATTTTGGAGCGCAAGCAAACCGCTGCCCAAACCCGAGCCTGCACTAATATCGAGGGTGGAGGCATGGACCACGATCCCGGCATTGCTGGCGTTGTCCGCGCCATCCGTGACCGTCCCGCCACCGCCGATGTACTGTGGCATGGCCGTGGCGGGCCAGGGGAAAAACAATATCGGCAAGAGGCAATGACCGCGCACGATCATCCGTATGGCCTGTGCCCGCCTGAAGTGCCTTGGCCGCTCTGATTCGCGTCCTGCGGATTGCCGCTTTAACCATGACATATGAACGGTTCCTCGCCGGAACGCCATGGGACACCGCGCAAAAAAGAGGCGCAGAAGAAAAATATAAACGATTTTCTGTCGTAATATGCTTATATGATATTGCTCGCCTTAGCCTCGTCAAGGCGCTATGTTAGGTATGCCACATAGGTGTGTCAAGAATTATAGAGGCCCGTTTAAAAAGGATTAACCGCGTCCAATAACCGGGGATCGCGGAACATCATCCACCACGTTATGGCGCAACTGCTGCATATAACATGCTGGCATAAAACGCCATGCCATGATCCACTCATATTTCATTCCGTTTAATTAAGGAAAGATCGCTCTTCATTTCCATAAAAAGAGCCGATATCGTGGCAGGACGATCCGCTATTGGGCACATTCCAAGGCCGTGTCCGCCGCTCGGGATTGCCCCGGCAGAACTGCACACGACCATTCAGACGAAGCCCTTCACCACAAAGCCTGTGTGATCCACCTGGAGAGCCGCGAATTGCCGCAGAAGACAACGACCTCGCCCGCCTGAAGCGGGGCTTTTATCATGACGCGGCGCGGCCGACTCTACTCCTCCACCTCGTCTTCGCCGTCGGTTTCTTTGAAGGCCGCGGGATCGAGGTGGTAGCGGCGCAGCAGACGATAAAACTCGGTCCGGTTACGCTGTGCCAACTGCGCGGCCTGACTCACGTTACCTCTGGTCATCCGCATGATTTGAATGAGATAGTTCATTTCGAAGCGGCCCTTGGCATCGGCCAGGGGAAGGACCTCGCCTTCACGGTCACGCAGGGCGTGACGCACCAGAGGCGCCCCGATGCGCGGGGTCGTGGAAAGCACGACGGCCTGTTCAATGACATTGGCCAGTTGCCGGACGTTGCCGGGCCAGGGCGCCGCCACCATGAGCTCCATGGCCTCCGGCGCGATACCCCGGACATCCTTGCGATTTTTTGCGGCCGTATCCCGCAGGAAGAATTCGGCCAGCAAGGGGATATCCTCGGGACGCTCGGCCAGGGCAGGCAGCTCCAGCGTGACGACGCAAAGGCGATAATAGAGGTCATCGCGGAAACGTCGCGCGGCCATCTCCTGTTCCAGATCCCGATGACTGGCGGAAATGATCCGTACATCCACAGGGATACTCTCGGTGGCGCCGACCGGTCGAATGACCCGTTCCTGCAAGGCACGCAGCAGCTTGACCTGCAGGGAGAGGGGCATATCGCCAATTTCATCGAGAAAAAGGGTGCCGCCCTCGGCGGCTTGAAACAAGCCCTGATGGTTATTGGCAGCGCCGGTGAAGGCACCCTTTTTGTGCCCGAAGAGTTCCGACTCCAGCAACTGCTCGGGAAAAGCCGCGCAGTTCACCGCGATAAAGGCATGATTGCGGCGGGGACTGGCCTGATGGATGGCCTGGGCCAGCAACTCTTTGCCTGTGCCACTGGCGCCATGAATGAAGACGCTCGCACCCGAAGCGGCCACCAGGCGGGCCTGATCCAGTACCGCCTGCATTTTGGGACTGCGGGTCAGGATGCGCTCCCAGCCAGAATCCTTGCCCGGCTTGCCCGATGTCGGCAACACCGCCGCCGTCAGGCTGAAGGCACGCTCCACCTGCGCCATGAGGTCCTTGCCATCAAACGGTTTGGTGAGGAAGGCAAAGACCCCCTGGTCGGCCGCCAGCAGGGCATCGGGAATAGAACCATGGGCGGTGAGGATAATGACGGGCAGGGTCGGATAATCACGGCGAATGGCGTCCAGCAGGGCCATGCCATCCATCTTACCCATCTTGAGATCCGTGATGACCAGCGCGGGATGCTCCATCGCCAGCACCGACAGCGCCTCATTCCCGTCGATGGCCGTATTGACCGCATAACCGGCACTTTTCATACGCAGGGACAACAACCGCAGGAGATCGGTGTCATCGTCTACCAGTAAGATTTTACCCTTTTCCATAGCTGTCTAGCGTCCCTGCGGTAAACGTGCGTTTTTTTCGATCTGCACCAATTCATTGAGCTTCTTGCGGAGTTCCACCTCGCGCTGCTGGGACTGCGCCAGGCGATTTTGCAGTTCGTTCACCCGCGCCTCCAGTTTCTGGTATCCCGGATCACCGGCACGGGCATCCATAAGCTGCTGGTTCAGGTTGGCCGCTTCCGCTTTTTCCGAAAGGCAACTCGCCGTAATCGGGGTGACTTTTTCCGGTGCCGCGATGTGGGCCTGCAAGGCCGTCAATTCGCTGGTCCGTATCACCTGTTCACCCGGCTTGAGGATCACTGTATTTGGGGGGAGTAGCGGCGGCGGGCTCGCGCAACCCGCCAGAGTCAGCACGGTGAGCACCATGGGGAGCAGTATGATCCGCGAGCGGCAGGAGCAGCCGAAAACAGGCTCCTGGCGTTTCTTTATCCAGCAATTCAAGACTTCCCCCATAACTCAAGACATATTCTCTGGCGATAGCCAGCCCCAAGCCGCTGCCTTCAACCTTTCCCGTATCCGAGGCCTCGCCCCGGTAGAGAATATCGAAAATCTTTTCACGCTCTTCAGGCGCCACGCCCGGCCCTTCATCCTCAACATCGAGGACCGCCCGTTCGCCTTGTACCTGTAAATGCAGTCGTATGGTAGCGTTTTGTGGCGAGAACTTCACGGCATTGGAGAGTAAGTTATCACAAATAGTCCGCAAACGGTCGCTGTGGCCGCGCACCTGCACCTCCGCCAGATCGACAGCCAAGTGCAGGGACTTGCTACGCAGGCTGGGCTTATAGCTCAGCAACAGGTCCTGCACAACGGCGGTCAGGGAAATATCCTGCACCATACCGGCGCCCACCGGTCCTTCGGCCAGGCTGAAGCGCAGAAGATCCTCGATCAGCCGTTGCAGACGCAAACTGTTGTCACGCACGATGTGGACGATTTCCTGCTGTTCGGCGCCCAGTTCGTGTCCCAGGTCTTCCTGCAGCAGATCCGCGCCTTCGCGGATTGCGGTCAGCGGCGTCTTCAGCTCATGGGAAAGCTGCCGCAGGAAATGCAGCTTGGCCGCCTCCAACGCATTCATCCGATTACGCAACCACTCCAACCGGTCGCCCAGACTGGCGATATCCCTTGGCCCCTGCACGGTGATGGGTGTTTCCAGATCACCGTCACCGAGACCGGATACCGCCTGATCGAGGCGCCGGATGGGGCGGGTGATCAGGACGATGAACAGAATGGCAACCGCTATGGAAAGGGGGAGCACCAGCAATACCTCCACGATGGTCAGGCGCTTGATCGCCAGCGCCCGGGTACCCAGCTTGGCCACCTCGGTGCTGATTCCCTCGTTCACATCGCTTTGCAGGCGTTGCGCCTCCCCACTGGCGCGGCTGAAATCACTTTCCAGCGCACTGCGGTTCCCCTCCAGGGACACCAGCGGCAACAGTTGGCGGGCGCGGGCCAAATGCGAGGCCAGCCGTTCCAGGCGTTGCCGGTCGGCGGTGGATGGGCCCGCCGCGGCAAACTGGGCGCTGGATTTCTGGTACCCCGTAAAGCTCTGATCGTAGAGCACCAACAGCGCTTGGTCCTGTAACACCGTGTACTGCAGACCATAACGCTCCATGGATCGCACGGCATTGTTCATCCGGTTGGCGGCATCGCTCATGGCCACCGCGCGCAGGATGCTCACCTGCCCCTGCTCTGCAAAATGCGCGATGGCGACAGTCACACTGACAATGACCAACACCAAAGGCACGATGGCCAGACCAAAACCGATGACGACCAGCTTGGAAATGGAACTCGGGCGTAATGCCATAGACCAGCAGACTCCGGCAAAGAGATCAAAGAGGTCCAGCGTAGAAGCGTAAGCGGGAAAGTGCAAGAACTCCCGGATACATGGGTTCACTGACGCTCCAATGCGCGCCGTACTCTCCCAGCGCCCGCCCATAACCCCTGCTGTGGAAGGCCAGAAGTAGGGGGCCATGCCGGGGTACCCAATAAAAAACCTGGGAGATCGCCCCCCAGGTTCAGCAATCGAAACACCGTGGATCACGCCGGAAAGGCGCGCCCCAAGAAGCCTTAGGCTGCGGGCTTCTTCTCCACACGCTTGTGCTCGGGCGCCTTCCTGACCACTTTCTTGTGCTCGGGGGCCTTTCTCATCATTTTCTTATGCTCCACCTTCCGCTTCATGACCTTGTGCTCAGGGGCCTTGTGCTCCATGGTCTTCTCCGGAGCCTTCGCGCCCGCGGCGGGGACTTCGGTGGCAAAAGCGGCGGTAGCGGTCAGAAAGGACAGGGCAGCAGTCAAGGCAACGATCTTCTTCATAAATAAGCTCTCCTCAAAAGGTGATTCCAGATTCCGCTTTCGGCGGTGCCGTTTTTTGACGGCGAATACCTGAAAGCACAATACGTGCCAATTTTTATCTAAATGTTTATGAAGCGTTTTTTTGTAGGCTCCCTGTATGGAGCGTCCGATAAGTCGCCCATCTCCGACCCGCTCCCGCGGGAGCGGGTCGTAAAGCGCCGGCGCGCGTCCTTCGCCCTCCTGGCGGTTTTTCATAAAATATAGGGTATGCAATAGGTTATTGTAAAAACATGAAGTGCGAAGGGCGTGTTTTCTGGGAAACCGGACAAAAAGCGGGGGGAACGAGGCGGCGGATCATCCGGTCCAGATCGTCACCTTCCAGCGACAAAACCCGGCATCCACGCAATAATGGCCTGATCCGGTATGCCTGGCTATTGTCGTCAAGCAACGACGCGGCGTCCTATCGTATGGCGGGTGTCCCGGAAAACACCCGCAATCCGGGCTCAAAGATGCTTACGGCTGAGGCGGCACGTAGCCTTCGGGTGCCGACGCACCATCACCGAAGAAGTAGGCGTCCATCTGTTTTTCTAGAAAGGTTCGCGATTTGGGATCAATGGGGGAAAGGCGATATTCGTTGATGAGCATGGTCTGATGCTTCAACCAGCCCTGCCAAGCCTCCTTGGAGACCTCTTGATAGATCCGCATACCGAGGGGGCCAGGATATGGGGGACGGTCCAGACCTTCAGCTTCATGACCGAGTTTTACGCACTGCACCATTCGTGACATAACGAAATTCCTTCATGATTTGGGGATAAATGCTGCTTGCCCGCCTATATTACCCGAACTCGCCGCCTGGGAATAAGTCGCGTGACACGAGAGGGATCAGCGGCCTTCACCATACGCTCGAGTATGCGGCGCATGGGGGTGGGTAAGCCTTGCGCCAAGGCTTCTGCCGGGTCGTGCCAGCGCAGCGGTACTGCCGAATCCGCGACAGCGCCGCCCAGAACGCGCGCATGCACACAACGAAAACGCAATTGGAAATGGGTAAACGTATGCCGCTGCTCTTCTTCCAGCATGGTCAGTTCCAGATGCAACGCGAGGCGCCGTGCCCACACCGCACGCAGGGATTGACGCAGGACCGACGTATCTTGCAGTGGATACGTCGCATTAGAGCAAAGGACGGGATGTTCGCCACCACCGGGCGCGGCTTCCGGCAAACACCAGAGCCCACCCCAGATACCCGTCTCCGGGCGTTTTTCCAGCAATATCCGTCCATCGGCATCCTTGGCCAGAAGGAAACAGACGCAACGCTCGGGCTTCGCGGTCTTGACACGAGCCACCGGCAGGACGTGGCTCCGCCCTTGGGCGCGAGCCATACACGGACCCGCCAATGGACACGCCCTACAACGCGGTTGGCGCGGTGTGCAGATCATGGCACCCAGATCCTGGATGGCTTGATTATAGCTGTGGGCATCGTGCGGTGTCAGAGCGCTGGCCAGTGACCAAAGCCGATGTTGAGTCGCCGTGGCCCGAGGATCGGCGTCTATGGCATGACTGCGGATGAGCACGCGCCGGGCATTGGCATCGAGAATGGCGTGTCTTTGCCCAAAGGCGCTGGCGAGCACCGCGGCCGCAGTGCTCCGCCCCACACCCGGCAAAGTAATGGCCGCATCCAGCGTGTCCGGGAAATGGCCGGCATGGCGTGTCACCACCTCCTGCGCCGCCCGCTGGGCATTGCGGGCACGGGCGTAATAACCCAGTCCGCTCCATAAGGCAAGCACCTGATCCAGCGGTGCTTCCGCCAACGCCTGCCAGTTCGGCAGGACCTGCAGAAAGCGGCCATAATACGGCTTGACACTATCCACTTGGGTTTGCTGCAGCATGATTTCCGCCAGCCACAGGCGGTAGCTATCCCGGGTCTGGCGCCACGGCAGGTCGTGGCGTCCGTGATGGGCGTACCAGTCCAGCAGCATTTCCGCAAGAGGGATCAATGGGGCGCTCCGGAAGCAGGACTACGAATCACCAAGTCACGCGCATTGATCCTCCCCCAACGCAGGTGAGCGACGCGAACGCTGCCGGTCACGGGCCAGTGCGCGGGCAGTGCGGGCAAAAGCGCGGATGGGCCCGTACCGGTCCGGGGGGCGGGCAGGTAATGGTCGAGATCCAAACGCCCCACATGCAGATCGACACGGATCGCCAGCGGTTTCCAGGTTCCCACGATCTGACCCGCCCAAGCACTGCCATCCATCCGTCCCTGTGCAATGCGCCAGTGCCAATGCGGACCATTCCACTGAAGCGTGCCCGCGGCCGTGAGCCGGCGCAGTGCGTTCGGGCTCGCCAACGTCGGTGGGGTCAGCCCCCAGCGCCGAGCCCATTGCGGCAGATGCCGGATAGTGGCCTGGTAGGCCAGATGGCCCTGCAGGGGGGCCCAGCGGAGATCCGCCGCGCGGATATGGAGGGCGAGATCACGGCCCGCCGCCAGCACACCCTCCCCCAGGATCACATGACGCCGCCGCATGTTCAGGCGCAGCGCCCGCACCCGTAACCGAGCCTGACGCTGTCCGCTTTCTTGCCAACGAACGAGCAGCGTTGGCACGACAATGTCCCGTGACCCCCGCTGCAGAGCCGGAATCACGACTTGCAGTAACGCTGGCTCCGCCGGGGTCGCCACTCGCAAAATCATATTGCGGGCGAACACCAGAGGTGCGGGCGCCATTTCAGCGGCAAAGTGCCAGCGCCCACCCATATTCCGCCAGTGCCAGTCACCCGCCACCTGGCTGAAGCCCTGCGCCACCACCCGCCCATTGAGGGCGGTAACGGACAGGGCGTGCCCAGCCACCGCCGGCCAGCGCAATGCCCCGTTGTGGACGACCATTTCGCCGGGCCAGGGAAACGCTTTCGCCCCGGTGCTGCCGACACCCCGCCATGGCCCATCCAGTGTCGGCGCATCCAACGTGATCTTCTGGATCTGCAATTGCCCGCGCAGGAGGCGGGACCAGGGCAGGACGATGATCAACCGGTTTACGCTGAACCAGGGCCGCGCCTCGATACCGACACGCAAACCCAGCACCGTGATCCGCACGGTCTTCTTCCCCCAATATATCTGGGGGCCGGCGGCAAGATGAACGGGTTGCCGCAAGCGGGCGCCCAACACGCCTTCCAGGACATAGCGGGGACCACCGAAGAACCAGAAAAAGACACCGCCCAGCGCGAGGAAGGCCAATGTCACCAGAACAGACGCCCATATCCGGCGCGGGGCCCGCCTAGCTATGCCCGATCCCCATCAATACCGACTCTTCTCCAGCCAGAAGACGGGCGGCCAGAATTTCCGCCTCGGCGATGGAGGTTTGCCGAATCACCTCCTTGACCTCGGGAATGGCACCGGAATACATGCTGAACTCCCGCAATCCCAATCCCAGCAGCAGCGCCGTGTAGGCTGGATTGGCCGCCATCTCGCCACACATGGCCACGGGAATACCCCGCGCATGGCCTGCCGCTATGGTGTGCCGAATCATCGCCAGCACACCGACATGCAAGGGGTCGAACAGGTCATTGACATCATCATCGCCACGATCCACCGCTAACGCGTATTGGATCAGATCGTTGGTGCCAATGGAAAAAAAATCCACCCGCCCGGCGAAATAATGGGCCGCCACCGCCACGGCAGGCACTTCCACCATGATGCCCATGGGCATATGGGGGTCACAGGAGCGTCCTTCGGCCTGCAGCTCCGCCTGCAGTTCACTCACCAGCGCACGGGTTTGCAGCAACTGGCCCATGCTGCTGAGCATGGGCAGCATCAGACGCACCGGCCCCAAAGCCGAGGCGCGGAGGATGGCGCGCAGATGCGGTCGAAACCATTCCGGACGACGCAGACAAAGACGCAATCCCCGCAAACCAAGGGCGGGATTGAGCGCAACGTGCAACCCGGCATCATCATCACGCAGGCCCTTGTCAGCGCCGATGTCGAGAGAGCGGATCGTCACGGGCGCGCCACGCATTTGTTCGACCACATGGGCAAAGGCGTGGAACTGCTCTTCCTCATCGGGGATATCCGGGCGGTTCATGAAGAGAAACTCGCTGCGATAAAGGCCGACGCCATCCGCATTGATCCGCTTGACCAGGGTGGTATCGTCCGGCAACTCAATGTTGGCACGCAGATGGATATGCACACCGTCCACCGTCACCGCCGGCAGGTCACGCTGTTCTTCCAGCAGGCGCCGGCGCCGTTGCCGTTGCTCCTGCAGTGCCCGGTACTGCCGCAGCGTCGCCGCATCCGGTGCGG
Source organism: Pseudomonadota bacterium (assembly GCA_021821285.1). Lineage (GTDB taxonomy): Bacteria > Pseudomonadota > Gammaproteobacteria > Acidithiobacillales > Acidithiobacillaceae > Acidithiobacillus. Next base: position 30,760 of record JAKACQ010000011.1, on the reverse strand, counting down.
CCAGCAGGATGCCTTGGTCACCATCGACGATAAGGGTGTCTCCGCTCCGCAGGAGGCGGGTCGCCGAGTGTGTGCCGACTACGGCGGGGAGCCCCAGGCTCCGGGCCAGGATAGCCGCGTGCGAGTTTGCCGCACCGAAGTCGGTCACCCAGGCCAACGCCTTGTCCTGTTTCATCAGGACCGTGTCCGCGGGCGTCAACTCCTCGGCAATGATGATTCGGCCCTCCGGGGTCTGTAACACGGGAGCCTGCACACCGACCAGATGGCGCAACACCCGGTCCGTGACCTGAATGATGTCTTCCCGTTTGGCGCGCAGATAAGCATCTTCCATACGGTCGAAAATTGCCAGCAGCCGTTCCTTCTCCAGATGGACCGCCCAGGCCGCATTACGACGATCCTCGCGAATGGACCGCAGGGGCCTCTCGCGCAGGGCGGGATCGTCCAACATCAACAGGTGAGCGTCGATAAAGAGGTGCGTGTCTTGTGGGGCATCGCCGGGAATGGCGTCGCGGACACGCAGTAATTCATCCCGGGCGCAACTCAATGCATTGCGCAGACGGAGCACCTCCGATTCGACCAGTTCGGGGACCAGGAGATGCTCGGGGATGTCGAGCGCGGTCGACTCCAGTACCAGCGCCGTGCCAATAGCAATGCCACCGGAAGCGCCAATCCCCGCCAGTTCAAAACTCATGCTTCCTCACCAAAACGATCCGCCGCGAGTGCGAGCAAGGCGGCGGCACAGGCCTGCTCTCCCTCACCGTCCGTTTCCAAAGTCAAGACCGTCCCTTGTGCCGCGGCGAGCGTCATCAACCCCATGATGCTCTTGCCACTCACCCGATGCCCATTGCGTTCCAGCCAAACCGCGCACGGATAACGCGCGGAAAGACTGACAAACTTGGCGGAGGGCCGTGCGTGCAAACCCAGTTGGTTGATGATGGGGTATTCTACGCGTAGGGTCATGGGGCGCTGGCCTCTCCTTGGGCTACCGGAAACCGTGGTCGTGTACGATTTCTGAGCATAGCGCGCGGCGGCGCCCCGAGCCAGAGGCGGGAGCGCGGATCAGTCCGGTGGCGACACTTGGGCATCGCGATGTGCCAGGATATCCACAATACCCTCCATCCCGCCCTCCATGGCCCCGCGGCGGGCAGCCGCCAGTCCTTCACCGCGCCGCGACAGGGCACGCAGCAGCATGGCCAGATTCAAACCGCTCACCGCCGCCACCCGACCCTCCGGCAGTATGGCGGGGATAAGGTTGGCGGGAGTCGCGCCATAGAGATCGTTGAGAATCAAGATGCCGTCGTCCTCTCCCAAATTCTCCAACAGACTCCACAGGCGGCGACGGCCCGCTTCCGGGGCTTGATCCGGGAGGACTTCCAGAACCACCAGCGCGGGCGGGAGCGTACCGAAAATATGCCGGAGTGCCGCCGCAAAAGCCTCACCCAGTCCCGCGTGGGTCAGAAGCACAATGGTAATCATGACAGCGTCTCGGTAATGTCGAGCTCCCGATGCTGCACCAGAACACGCTGCCCCATCCCCGCAAGTTCCTGGGCCAAAGCCTCCACCATGTACACACTGCGATGCTGACCGCCCGTACAGCCCAGAGAAACCGTCACATAGTTTCGATGCTCCTGCGCAAACGGCGCGAGCCAGCCCTGCAGAAAAGCCCGCAAGGAGTGAAAAGCACTCACCGCCTCCGGCGACCGGGCCAAAAAATCGCGGACCGCGACATCCCGCCCGGTGAGCCCCCGCAACGCAGGATCGTAGTGGGGATTGGGCAGCGCGCGTAGATCGAAAACAAAGTCGGAATCCAGAGGAATGCCCTTTTTATAGGCAAAGGATTGCAGTAACAGGACCAAGCCCCCGTAGTGCCGCGACGCCAGACTCCACGCCTGGACCCGCAGGCGCAACTGATGCGTATTGATCTGCGAGGTGTCCAGTCGTTTGTCCGCGACGTCAGCCAGGAGTTGCACCATCTCGCGTTCACGTCGTAACACCGTGAGCAGTGATTCGCCCAGCGCGGGCGCCAAATCGTCCGTAAGAGGATGACGTCGGCGCGTCTCGCTGAAGCGGCGCAGCAATGTGCCCTCGTCCGCCTCCAGAAAGAGGATGCGCGGGCGCAGCGCATGGCGTTCGCGCAGTTCGATCAGGGCCTGAGGCAATGCCGCCAGGAATTCCCGGTTGCGCACATCGATACTCACGGCGGCGAGCATGGAACAGGCATCGCGCCGTGCGAGTTGACCACCAAAATCCACCAGCAAGGTAGCGGGCAGGTTGTCGACACAGTAGTAGCCCTGATCCTCCAACGCTTGCAGTACCGTGGATTTTCCCGAACCCGACAGACCGCTGACGAGGATGAAATCTTGCTGCGGCATCACGCCTCTCCAGTACTCCGTCTGACTTGCGCCTCAAAATCTGCCAGCATGTCGCCGCCGGACTCCTTCACATACTGACTGCGCGCCGCGGCCTCGACCAGCACCGCCAGGTTGCGTGCCGCCGATACGGGCAAACGCAGCCGCGTCAATTGGGTTCCGAGGATGTCCATATGATCGACTTTGCCCTGCAGACGATCGATATCGGCCATTTCCATATCGCGCATATCCTTGATCTCGACCACCAGACGAATGCGTTTTGAACGCACGATGGCGGCCGCGCCAAAAAACTCGCGGATGTTGATAATACCCAGACCGCGCACTTCCAGAAAATTACGCAACTGTGCCGGGCAGTGCCCAGTCAATACATTCGGCGCCTCGCGGATACAAAGCACACTATCGTCGGCCACCAGTCGATGACCACGGCTCACCAGTTCCAACGCCAGTTCGCTCTTCCCTATACCCGCCTCACCCTGCAGGAGTAACCCCACCCCCAGCACATCGACCAGCACGCCATGGATCTGTTGGCGGGGTGCCAATGCATGATGCAGGTAATGTTGCACCTGGGCGAGCACCATCTTGGCACCCATGGATGTCGCCATCACCGCGATGTGACGGGATTTCAAATCCGCATAGAGACGATCGGCGAGACTCTGCCCTTCGCAGACGATCAGCAATCGCAACTTGGCCGGCAGGAATTGCGCCGTGCTTTCCGGATGTGCCTCCAGATAAGCGAGTTCGCAGGCCCCCGCAATCTGCACCACATGCGGGCGAATGAAATTCAAAAAGCCGACCAGCGCCGCGCCTCCCACGTCATCCTCGGCCCACGGATCACCGGAAAGGCTGCCCTCCTCAGGCTGATGCAGGCATTGCCAGTGCAACTCGCTGTGCAGATCCGCACAGAGCTGACGCAGACTGATGTGTCGCTCCAGTCCTCCGCTTTGCGCAAAAGTCATGGCGCACACCGATCCGCCCCGCAACCTACGCGGGGCCTGTCAATACACGAAAAAACTCCGTGGCCTCCGGAGTTTTCAACAGTGCCTCGCGAACTCCGTCCACAGCCAGCCTGGCGGCCAGCGTGGAGAGCATCTCGAGATGGGCGGTCGCTGCCGCTCTCGGAACCGCCACTGCGATGAAAATCCGCACGTCCACCCCGTCCGGAGCCGCGAAGGGGATACCCCGCGCGGTGCGCAACGCCGCGATGACCACCCGATCCAGCCCCTCCAAGCGGGCATGGGGCAAAGCCACCCCGTGCCCGATACCAGTGGACCCCTGGGCTTCGCGATTTTGCAAGGCCGCAGCGATGCCTTGGGCGGGCAAGCCGCTGGATTCCGCCAGCATCTCCGCCAGTGCCTGCAGCGCGTCAACCGCATCCGCTACGGGGGGATCCATACGAATGTTCGCCGGAGACAAGGGCAGGGCGATCATCATGGTCGATCAGTCGGCTTCGGCTATGGCTGCCAGGCCCGTGGGATGGTCATTACGGCGATCCTGCAACTTTTCCTTATAACTGTGCACTTGCGCCTCCAACTTGTCCGCCACCAGATCGATAGCCGCGTACATGTCGGCATTGTGTACCTCGGCGTGGAAAATATGACCTGGTGCATTGACGGTGATGTCCACAACATTCACCAGATTCTCGTGGGGCAGGTGCTTCAGCACCGCCCGGGCATGGATGACGTGATCGAAATAGCGACCAAGACGCCCAATCTTCTCATCGACATAGTTTTTGATAGGGTCGGTCAAATCCAGGTGCTGCCCGGTGATGGTTATTTGCATGGCGCTCTCCTACCTTAATTCAGAGTGACCGCTTATGAGTCCTGCCCCGCTACGGGGTCCATCTCCAGTGTAGCGCCAACGGCGCCATCACAAAACCCTGACCGTCACCACGCTCAGAGCCGCCGGCGCTGGCTCGCGGGCGGGATGTTGGCGGCCTCCCGGTATTTAGCCACCGTCCGCCGCGCGATTTGGATGCCCTGGTCGGCGAGCACCTTGGCAATTTCCGCATCGCTGAGGGGGTTACGCGGATTTTCCGCCTGCGTCAGCTTGATGAGCAGCGCACGGATCGCCGTGGCCGAGGCCGAGCCGCCACTGTCGGTACCCACATGGCTGGAGAAAAAGTATTTGAACTCGTAGAGGCCGCGCGGCGTTATCATGTACTTCTGGTTGGTGACCCGAGAAACCGTCGACTCGTGCATGTCTACCGCCTCGGCGATATGACGCAGAACCATGGGCCGCATGGACTCCGGTCCGTTGGCGAAAAATTCCTTCTGCCGCTCCACAATGGCCCGCGCCACTTTCAGTATGGTTTCCTGACGACTCTGCAGGCTCTTGATGAACCAGCGCGCCGCATTGAGCTGATCCTGAATATATTTGTGCGCCGCATCCTTTCCACCCAACATGCCCGCGTAACGGCGGTTGATACGCAGCTTGGGCATCGCCTCGGGGTTCAGATCCACACGCAGGTGCTTACCGGTCCAACGCACGATCACATCGGGAATCACGTACTCGGCGGCCTCCGTGCCCACATCTTCGCCCGGTTTGGGGTTCAGCGTGGAAATCAGCGCCATCGCCGCACGCAATGCCGTTTCATCAACACCCAGCGTCTCGCACAGACGCGGGTAATCGTGGCGCCCCAAAGCCTGCAAGTGATCCTTCACAATCCGCTGAGCCAGCAACACCGGCGCATCCGCGTCGATCATCTGCTGCAGTTGCAGCAGCAAACATTCACTGAGGTCACGCGCGCCCACGCCCGGAGGATCGAAATCTTGCACCCGCCGCAATACGGAGAGCAGCGTCTCCTCAGAGACTTCCAGGGCGGCGGCAAACTCTTCCAGACTTTCCGTCAGGTAACCACGCTCATCGATGGCATCGATGATCAACTCCGCCATATTGCGTTCGTCCGCACTGAAGTGTGTCATATCGGCCTGCCAGCGGAGATAATCCTGCAGACTCTGGCTGTGGCTGTTGCGCGACTCGAAATCCGGCAGATCCTCGTCGGAACCACCGCCGGAACTCGACGTCCCCAAGTCGAAGACATCGTCCCATTGACTGTCCATGGGCAATTCGTCAGGCAGCGTATCCTCGGCAGCGAGATCCAATTGCCGGTCTTGGGAAGAGGGCTCGACCGTCTCCGGGGCGGCTCCGGCCCCACCGCCCTCCTCCCCCATTTCCTCGTCGAGCAAAGGATTGCTTTCCAGCATGCTCTGAACTTCCTGCTGCAGGTCAACCGTCGACAGTTGCAGCAGACGGATGGCCTGTTGCAGTTGCGGGGTCATGGCCAAATGCTGGCCGAGCTTGAGTTCTAAGCCTTGTTTCATGGTTTCCAACGATCAGATTTGAAACTGATCTCCCAGATAAACCTGGCGTACCATGGGGTCATCGACGATCTCCTGAGGTTTGCCAGCGGTAAGTACCTTGCCATCATGCAGTATATAGGCGCGTTCACAAATTCCTAAAGTCTCGCGCACGTTATGATCGGTAATCAGAATGCCGATGCCACGCTCACGCAGGTCTTGTATAAGCCGTTGAATTTCCAAAACAGAAATGGGATCGATACCGGCGAAGGGCTCGTCGAGCAAAATAAAACGCGGATTCATGGCCAGAGCCCGCGCGATCTCCACTCGCCGCCGCTCGCCACCGGAGAGGCTGTGCCCCCGGGTATCGCGCAACGAATGGAGATGCAACTCACTCAGCAATTGTTCCAACCGTTCTTGCCGCTCCACCTTGCTCAGAGGCAACGTCTCCAGCACGGCAAGAACGTTGTCCGCCGCGCTCATCTGGCGGAAAACCGATGGCTCCTGGGGCAGATAACCCAGCCCCATACGGGCGCGCTCATGCATGGGCAACATCGTGATGTCACGTTGCTGCAAAAAAATATGCCCCCGGTCGGGACGCACCAGACCGACCACCATGTAAAAAGTCGTGGTCTTGCCAGCCCCGTTGGGGCCGAGCAGTCCCACCACCTCCCCCGCGGCCACCTGCACCGAAACATCGCGCACTACCACACGTCGCCGGTACATCTTGACCAGGGATTGCGCTTGTAGCAAGTCACTCATGGCCTCCCACCACCAGCGGAGTGGCCCGTCGCCGGATAGAAGACCGACCGCACCCGCTTCCCGGAGGTGCCCGTAACCGCGGTTTTCTGATCCCGCAGAAAATAAGTGACTTGCTGACCGCTGACCTCGTTCTTTTCCTGCCAGAGATGGGCGTTGCCCATCAATATGATTTCGCCACTGCCGGGTTTATAGATCAACGTGTCACCATAGCCGTGGCGCTGCGCGCTGGACATGGTGAAAGTGACCGGACTACCTATTGCCGTGGCCCGCTGGACCTTGCCGCCGACGGCGTCGATGGTGAGTTTGTCGGCATGCACGACCACGTCTCCCTGGGTCATGATCACGTTCCCGGTATAGATGGCTTGTTGCCGCGGCTTATTCTCGCCCTGCAGGGTGTTGGCGCTGATATGGATAGGGCCTTTGCCCAGTCCCTGATCCGCAACGGGTGCGGCGAGCGCGGTGACAGAGGCCGCCACGAGCAGAAGGGGCCAGAATCGTCCGGGGATGACTCGCTTAAGGGGCATACACACCACGCACGTCATGCAAAATGCTCACCTCTTGGGTTTTCACCGAAGCCCGGAAGCCCCTCCCGGTCATCCAGTCTTGGCCCCGCTCCAGCCTCACCGGCTCACGGGACGTAATAATGCCCGTTTGCGGATCATAGTGCACCTTTTCGGTGAGCATACGCGTACCCGATTGCAAGGTGCCGATAACATTTCCCCACAGCGTAATCAAATGGCTGCGTCCATCCACCAAACCCTGATTGGCGCGCAGATGCATCCGTTGTCCGGGCTGGAAACGTTCAACGACAACCTGACTGAGTATAGTCTGGTTCACACCGGGCTCATGATAGGCGGTCTGTGCGGTAGCCAGTAGATCCAGATTCCCGGTCGCGGTGTACTGACGCATGATCACATCTTCAACCGCCTGATCCCCTTTGTGGATCTCCCCGCGCCAATCGATGTGCGGCTGCGGCAGCGGGTGCCGCGGCCAGGACCACCACACCAGCGCCGCCAGCATGAGCAGCAGCACGAGCAGACCCAGGTTGGGCCAGCGAACGCGTGGTATCCTTTCAGAAACCACCCCGGAACCGCCTGACTGCACGATCATGGCGCCTCTCCGGCAGCCTTGGCGAGGATGGCCGGCCAATGGCCCTGCGCCCGCAGTATCAGTTCACAAAGTTCGCGCACCGCGCCACGACCGCCCGGCAGGCTGCTCTGCCAATGGACCCGCCGTGCCACTTCGTGATGGGCATCGGCGGGCGCCGCCGCCAGACCGACACGGGTAAGAATGGGCAGGTCGATAAGATCATCGCCCATATAAGCCACTGCGGCGTCATCCAGGTGCAGCGCGATTTTGAGCTCGGTGTACGCCAGATTTTTATCCGCGCAGCCCTGGTAGATACGCTTCACACCCAGATCATGCGCACGATGGGCAACCGCCGGGGAATACCGCGCGGTGATCATGGCGACCTCGATACGCCGTTCCTGCAGGAGCTTCATGCCATAACCATCACGCACATGAAAAGCTTTGCTCTCCTGACCGTTATCGTCAAAAAACAAACGGCCGTCGGTCAGCACACCGTCCACATCCAGTACCAGCAAACGGACATGGGCGGCCATACTCAACAGACTGGCATCAAGCGACATAGGCGCTCCAGAGGCAGAAAAAATGCATGCTACACCGTGGGCTCACACAATACCCGCGCGCAACAAATCGTGCATATTCAATGCACCGACCAGCCGCGCCTCGGGGTCGGTGACCAGCAGAGCGCCGATTCGGTTCCCTTCCATCAGGGCAAGGGCTTCGGCAGCCAGCGCCTCGGCCGCAATGGTCGTCGGTTGGGCGTGCGCCAGCTCGGACATGGGTCGCTCCCAAAGGTCCTGACGCTGCGCAAAAGCACGGCGCAGATCGCCATCGGTAAATATCCCCAACACCCGATCCTCGGCATCTACCACAGCCGTCATCCCCAATCCTTTGCTGCTGATCTCCAGCACCGCATCCCGCAGCGGCGTATCCGGCCGCACCCGGGGCAGCGCCGCGCCCTGGTGCATCACATCGTGCACCCGCAACAGCAGGCGTTTACCCAGACTACCGCCGGGATGGGACAGGGCGAAATCATCCGCCGAGAAGCCGCGCGCCTGCAACAGGGCCATAGCCAGCGCATCTCCCATGGCCAGCGCCGCCGTCGTCGATGCCGTCGGCGCGAGATTCAGCGGACAGGCCTCGCGTATCACACTACAGTTGAGATGCACGGCGGCGCTCCGCGCCAGGGTGGATTGCGGGTTGCCGGTCATGGCGATCAGGGGCACGGCGAGGCGTTTGACTACCGGAAGAATCGTGAGGAGTTCGGCAGTCTCGCCGGAATTGGAGAGGGCAAGCAGACAATCCTGTCGGGTCAGCATGCCCAGATCGCCGTGACTGCCTTCCGCGGAGTGCAGGAAAAGGGCGGGGCTGCCGGTGCTGGCCAGGGTCGCGGCTATTTTTTTGGCAATGATCCCGGATTTGCCCATTCCACTGACCACGATGCGGCCGGGGCAATTCAACAGGAGTGTGCAAGCCTCGACAAAATCGGCGTCAATGCGCGTTTCCAACGCCGCCACCGCCGCCGCCTCCAGGCGCAGCACCTCTCGCCCGGTGGCCAGCAGGCTTTCCACCGTCACGGCCGAGGGTTGCAACCCCTCAATCCGCATGGGCGGAATCCTGCTTCTGGATCGCCTCATAGACCGCACGGCAGTGAGGATGTTCGGCCATGACCTTGTCTACATCCGCAAAGGATGCGGCCTGCAATAATTTCCAACATTTCAGGTTCTCGACCGCCAGCGCGTCAGGATGCTGGGCATACCAACCCGTGCTTCCCTGCCGGGTCGTGACACTATCCACCGGCCCCCGTGCCCACCACAGGAACAGGGTAAAGAGCGCGAGGGCACCAATAATCACCAAAGCGTAAACCATCTTCATAATATCGCGGCAAACCTACCAGGTAACAGGGTCAAACTTCTTCTTGGTATTGCTGATTCAGCAACTGCACCAACCGCCCTTCCCGCATCACGATGTCGGCCAGCAGCGCGGTGCTCAATGCGGCCCATAGCGCGCGCAATGCGGCAAGATCGGCCCCATCGCTGAACTGGCCGACCACTTCACCGACTTTTTCCAGCGCTTCGCGGGTCTGCAGACTCGTGCTCAGGGCATTCTTGATCTGCTCCCGGGGATGCGGGATCCAACTCCGGTCACTTCCATAAGAACGCAAACGCTCGCCAAAATCGAGCACCCGCTTACGCAATTTGCCCGACAATCCGATCTGGGTGCTGCGCATCTCTCCCCAGACCGCCAGATCCATGAGCAGGCCCCACTCCCGCCGCCAGCGGTCGCGCAGATCCGCCTCCAAACGAACGGCGGCCTGCACCGCCAAAGGATCAAAGCCCACGCCCGGCGACCTCCGCGCACTCTCGTCGCGCCGCCAGCAAGCGCTCCACGGTACCCACGTCTGTCCATCTTCCCCGATACAAGGTCCCCTCCAGCAAACCCGCCGCAATCCACCGCCGCAGCCAAGGGGCCAAAGGGGCGGACTGCTCGGGGAAATCCCGGAACAACGCCGGGTCGAGGCGGGCGATGCCTGCGTAAGTATGACGTTCTTCACCCGTCAAAGCCACCAGGCCGCCGCGCAACGCGAAATCCCCGTGCGGATGTTGCGCCGGGTTGGGCACCAGCACCAAGTGACCGCGCGAGGCGGAGGGCTGACACAACCGCGACCAGGGAAAATCGGTGCAGATATCCCCATTCACCAGTAAAAAAGGCGCATCCCCCAAAAGCGGCAAGGCCCGGACGAGAGCGCCACCGGTTTCCAGACGACCGTCACGCTCGTCGCTGTACCGGATGCCAACCCCGTGCCAATCCGTACCCAAGGCTTGCATGAGGACATCGCCCAGATGGCCCACATTGATGACCACGTCGCGAATGCCCGCCGCCGCCAGCGACTCCAGATGACGCACGATCAAGGGCTTCCCGGCGACTTCCAGCAACGGCTTGGGGATGTGGTCGGTGAACGGCCGCAACCGCTCCCCCCGGCCCGCCGCCAAGATCATCGCCCGGGTAACGGTGGTGCCCATGGGGCGAAAAGCGCCTGATAAGACAGCAGCTGGGGATCATCGCCCAAGGCCTCCCAAACGTAGGCCCAGAATCGTGGCAGAAAATCGAGATAAGCGATCTTGCCATCCCGATACGCCAGACGACAGAAAATACCGAGGATCTTGAGGTTACGTTGCAGCGCCATGCGCCCGACACTGACCAGAAAATCCGCCGGGCGGCGGGGTGGCGCGACGCCCGGATGCGCCATCGCCAGAAAATCCAGCGCCCAGGCATCCCGCCGTGCCCGCCCCCAATCCCAGTAACGATCCCAGAGCAGAGAAACCAGATCATAGGTCCACGGCCCGCGCACGGCATCCTGAAAATCGATCATGACCAACGTTGCAGCCCCCTGACAAATGAGATTGCGCGCGTGAAAATCCCGGTGCACCCAGACCTGCGCTTGGCTGGTTGCGTTCTTCAGGAGGGCGTCAAAAAGCGTCCGCAGGGCGCCCCCCTGATGCGGGTCCAGGGTCAGGCCGAGATGTTCGCCCAGGTACCAGTCGATAAAAAGCGTCAGTTCCTCTTGCAAGCGGGCGGCCGAAAAAAACGGCAGGGGGGGCAACATGCCCTGTCGCTGTCCGGCCCACTGCAGATCCCGTATCAAAACCATCGCCCGCCGCATCCAACGGTCCACATCCATACCGGTGTCCAGCACGGCTTTTAAATCCACCGTCCCCAAATCTTCCAGCAGCACAAAACCCGGCACCACTTGGGCGGCCAGCACCCGCGGCACCGGCAAGGCCGCTCGGGCAAAGCGGCGCTGCACCCGCAAAAAAGGTAAGATATCCTCCGGCGGCGGGGCATCCATGAAGATCAGATCCCCAGGCAGGCGCCAGTAACGCCGCCCACTGGCATCTCCAGGAATGGCGCGCGCCCGCGTCACGGCCACACCCCGCTGCCGCAGCCACCGACGGGCCGCCGGAGACAGCGGGGCATCTGCCGGAGCGACGCGGGAATCAGCGGCAAGGAAAGATTGCGACATAAAAGCATTCTGTGCGATTTTAGGCCTCTATGAAAAGCCCTCTGCACCACGGTAAAAAGTCCCCGCTTCGACCCAACCGCGCCGAAAGACGCCGGCATGTTGTCCCGCCCGGCATCCGTCAGGCCCTGCTCGGTGCCTTGTTGGTCCCTGGGCTGGCGGTCGCCGCGGCGGCAGAGCACCCGATCACCCTCTATGCCGATCAGGTCAACGGCCTCGGCAGCGGTCACTGGACCGCCAGCGGCAACGTCGAGGTCTTGTACGGCGACCGTCGGGTCTATGCGGACACGGTGCACTACGACCAGGCGCGCGATGAAATCATCGCCGACGGCCATGTGCGCATGGTCAGCCCCGGACTCGTTACGGCCGCCCCCAAAGCCACCATTCATCTGCGGGCCAACGAAGGGGTGATCGTCCACCCCCGCTATTTGCTGGAGGCACAAAATGGTCACGGCCATGCCGCAAATGGCCAGGAACTCAGCAAAGGCCACTATCGGCTCAACGAAGCCTGCTACACCACCTGTGATGGCGAAAAACCCGCCTGGCAACTCTGGAGCGGCCAAATCGACCTCGACCAGAATGACAGCTATGTCTCCACCGCTGACACGACCGTCGATGTTTTCGGGCTTCCGGTATTCTGGATGCCCTATCTCAGCTTTCCGCTGAAGCGGCACTCGGGACTTTTGGCACCCAGCATAGGTAGTTCCACCATCAACGGCTTCTACCTCGGGATTCCCTATTACTTCAACATATCCAGCAACATGGACGACACCGTCACCGTCGACTACTTCGCCCGTCGCGGCGTCATGTTGCAGAATGAATTTCGTTACCTGGAACCCCATTACAATGGCAAGCTCTACCTCGATCTGCTTCCCTCCGATCAGTTGACCCACAAAAACATCTGGGCGGTTTCCTGGCAACACAATCAGAACCTGGGCGACGGCTTTAGTTTCAATGCCAATTACAACCGCGTCAGCTACAAAAACTTTCTCTCGGATTTCGGCGGGGTTGCGGGATTCGGTAGCAGCTTCGTGGGTGGCATCGGTAATGCGCCCTATCTCACCTCCTCCGGCGGACTGTACTACGACAACGCCCACATTGAGGCTGGGGCCGCGCTGCAAAGCTACCAGGAATTGGTACCCGGCGGAGTCGCGCCCTACTCCCAGTTGCCCCGTCTTTTTGCCAACGGCTACTGGCGGGTCGGGCGCAGCGGCTATTTCGACTGGCACAGCAGCTTCAACTACTTCTCGGCCTCTGCGGGTCCCATTGGCCAGCGTCTCGATCTCATCCCCACCCTCGGCTGGCGCTTCAGCCGTGGTTGGGGATTTTTGGAACCCCAGGCCCGGCTGTACTACAGCCACTACCAGATCCAGCGCAACGCCCCCTATGCGCGCGCCACCAATCGCACCCTGCCAGCGCTGAGCCTCAAGGGCGGTCTGAATTTCGTGCGTTATGACGGCAACGGCAGCACCGCACTGCTGCAGCCCCTGTTCAAATACACTTACATCCCCCTGCAGGCCCAGAACGGCATCCCCAGTTTCGATGCCAGCCAGCCCTATCAGAACTTCCCGATGATCTTTACGGATAACGTCCTCTATACGGGCAGCGACCGTATCAATGCCGCGAATCAGGTGGCACTGGGTCTGCGCGGCACCTGGCTCACCCCCAGCGGGCGTCAGCTCTGGCAGGCGGCCATGGGGCAGATCCGTTATTTCAACCGGCGCCAGATCAATCTCGCTGGCGATATCGTTCCCCAGAACCAGCAATCCAACTACTTTTTTGAGGGACAATACGCGCCCCTCCCGGACATCAACTTCGTCGCCAGTTCGCAGGTCGACGCCCCCTGGCAAAAGCTGGAACGGCTCAACCTTCGCGCCCAATGGCTGCCCGGCCCCCAGCGTGCCATCAACCTCGATTACCGCTTCACCCGCCATTTCGTGAATCAGACCGGCATCTCCGGTGCCTGGCCCCTCTACAAACGCTGGCAACTTCTGGGTAGCTACCAATATGACGTGACCGACCGCAAGCCTCTGGAGGAGCTCGTGGGGATCGGCTATGATGGCGGCTGCTGGGCGACCCACATGATGGTCTATCATCAGATCCTTCTCGGCGGACAGTCCAACAACGTCCTTTATCTGGAGATCGTGTTGCGTGGCCTGACCAGCCTCGGTAACGCCTCAAACAGCCTGCTCAGCCAATATGTGCCGGGCGCAAGCATGGAGTTTTGATGTTGCTCAAACGCCGTTCCGCTTTACTCGTCCTGGGCCTCGTCCTGGGCACCACTCCCGCTTCGGCCTGGGCGGCCACCCCCTTTCTCAACCGCGACACCCTTCTGCCGTCCCCGCCCGTGGCCACACCGCGGACGGCCACACAAACCTATTCGGAAAACTCCGCGGAAGCGCCCGTGGTGGCACCACTACCCGAAAACACCCAGGATCTCGACAAGGTCGTTGCGGTGGTCAACGACAACATCATCACTTCCATGCAGTTGGAACAGCGCGTGCGCGCGGTGCGCGCGCGCCTGCAGGCGCAAGACCCCAACGCCATGCCCCCGGAAGACATCCTGCGCCGGCAGGTGTTGCAACAGATGATCCTCCAGGACATCGAGTTGCAGATCGCTCACCGTGCGGGCATCAAGGTCGATAAGGCCACCCTGAATCAGGCGATCGACAACCTCGCGCGCACCAACAATCTCACCCCGGACCAGTTGCGTCAGGCCTTGGTCAACCAGGGACAATCCTGGAAAAGTTTCACCAACGACCTCAGGGATCGCATCCGGGTGGACCGCCTCATGCAGCAGGAAGTGGAGAACCGGGTCCACATCGGCCCCGATGAGGTCAAAACCTTCGCGCAGCAACTCAAAGAGATGGGCGGCGTGCGCTTTGACCTGCAACAGATATTCATCGCACTGCCCGACAATCCGACCCCTGATGCCGTCAGTACGGCACGGCGTGAGGCCAACCGGGTGCGGGATCGGTTGATCGCCGGCGAGAGCTTCAGCCGTCTCGCCACTCAGGTCAGCAGCGGCCACGATGTGCTCCAAGGCGGGCGTTTGGGCTGGGTCAAGGCGGGTGAACTGCCTCCCTCGGTCACCCAGAGCCTCCTCCAATTGAAGGTGGGCGACATCAGCCCGATCATCCCCGGTCCCACCGGCTTTCACATTTTCAAACTCCTGGATGTCAAACATGAACAGCCGACGGTCACCGAGGTCAAAGCGGCCATGATCGTCCTCCGTGCCGGCAACGGCCTACAGTTACAGGAAGCGGAGACACGCGCCCAGGACATCCAGCAGGCGCTGCAAAACGGCACCCGTTTTTCCGAACTGGCCCGTAACTATAGCCAGGACCAGAGCACCGCCGCCCACGGGGGCGAACTGGGCTGGGTCGCCCCCGGCCGGCTGCCGGACAATCTCGAACGCGCGCTGGTCTCCCTGCAAGTCGGCGGTGTCAGCAGCCCCATCCGCGAAGGAGATGCCCTTTACATCATGCACTCCCAGGGCCAGCGCCAGCAAATCGTAAAAGAACAGCAGATCATGGCCGCGGCGCGCATGCAATTATACAACCGCATCGTCCACGAACGGATGGACGAATGGCAACGCCGCATTCGCGACAGCGCTTACGTCGAGATTCTCGAACCCGGTCTGCGCAGCAACGATGCCTGAAACTTTCAACACAGCACGGTTGGCCTCCTTACGTCCCTCCAACCACGGATCGTGCCGCACCCGTTTTGTGCCGACCTGGACCCTGTTTTACAAAGAGACCCTGCGCTTCAGCAAGGTTTGGCTGCAAACCCTCGCGGCGCCATTGATCACCACCCTCCTCTATCTGGTGGTTTTTGGGCATGCCTTGGGGAGTCACGTTTCCGTCTATCCAGGGGTCAGCTACACCGCCTTCCTCGTGCCCGGCCTGATGATGATGGCGGTCCTGCAAAATGCCTTCGCCAACAGTTCCTCCAGCCTGATCCAGGCCAAGGTGACCGGCAACATCGTCTTCCTGCTGCTCAGTCCATTGAGCCCCACGGAAATCTTCGGGGCCATGGTCGCGGCCTCCGTACTCCGTGGCACGCTGGTGGGGCTTGCCATTCTGGCGCTGGCGTTGCTTTATCTGCACATACCCCTGCTGCACCCCTTGTGGATCGTCGTGTTTACGGTGCTAGGCGCCAGCGGGATGGGTTCGTTAGGCTTGATTGCCGGGCTTTGGGCCGAAAAATTCGATCAGATTGCCGGTTTTCAAAACTTCATCATCATGCCACTGACCTATCTCGCCGGAGTGTTTTATTCGGTACAGTCCCTGACTGGTGCCTGGCGGCAAATATCGTTGTTCAATCCATTCTTCTACATCATTGACGGGTTCCGCTATGGGTTTTTTGCGGATTCCGATGCCAGCGTGTGGGTGTGCCTCGGCGTTGGCATCGCCTTCGCGGGAGTGACCGGCCTCCTCGCCTGGCGCCTGCTGGCGGACGGATATAAGCTGCGCCCGTAACAGGGGATCGGTATTTCCCCCTTGCACAAGGGGATGCCGCTGGGTATAAGTGGTCCCATCACACAGCCGCTTTTTTACGTTACACTACGTTCCCATGAATGCGCATACGATCAAATCACTCATCCAGCAACAACTGCCCGACGCCCTCGTCGAGGTTTCAGGGGAGGACGGTGCCCATTTCGAGGCACTGGTGGTTTCTCCAGCCTTTGTCGGACTTTCCCTCATCAGGCAGCATCAACTGGTCTATGCTGCCCTGGGCGAACGCATGCGTGCGGAAATCCACGCCCTCTCGCTGCGCACCCTGACCCCCGAACAAGCTCAACAACACCGTCACTCCACGACGCACTAAGCGTCGTTTTTATCTCCAGTTAGCGAGGACAACCATGGCAACGATTCAGGAACTCATTCAGGAACAGGTCCAGAAACACCCCGTCGTGCTCTACATGAAGGGAAATCCGCGGGCACCGCAATGCGGTTTCTCGGCGCGCGCCGTGCAATTGTTGCAACAGTCCGGCGTCAAGGAACTCTTCACGGTGGATGTCTTGGCCGACCCGCAGATTCGCGATGGCATCAAGCAATACTCCAACTGGCCGACCATCCCCCAACTCTATATTCAGGGTGAATTTGTCGGTGGATCGGATATCATGTCCGACCTCTATCAGCAAGGCGAACTGCAGAAACTGCTCGACAACGCCCAAGCGACTCGCGCGGACTGACCCCCGCCCATGGACAAGCTGCTCCTGCGTGGCAATGGTCCCCTGCGGGGCGAGTTGCGGATTTCCGGGGCCAAAAATGCGGCATTGCCTTGTCTCGCTGCCACGCTGCTGGCGCGCGAGCCGGTGCATATCCGCAACATCCCCCATTTGCGTGACATCACCACGACGCTGGAGCTCCTGGGCACACTCGGTGCACGGATACTGGTGGATAGCCAACTCGGCATCGAGGTGGATCCACGCCCGGTCCACTCGGTGGTTGCGCCCTACGAACTGGTCAAGACCATGCGGGCGTCGATTCTGGTGCTCGGACCGCTGCTGGCCCGGCACGGCTCGGCGGAAGTCAGCCTGCCCGGCGGTTGCGCCATCGGCAGCCGTCCGGTGACCGTCCATCTCGCCGGACTACAAGCCCTGGGTGCCGAGATCACGGTGCAAGAAGGCTTCGTCAAGGCGCAGGCGGCCCGCCTGCGCGGCACCCGCATTGTCATGGATGTGGTTTCGGTGACCGGGACGGAAAATCTGCTCATGGCGGCGACCCTCGCCGAAGGCCACACCATTCTTGAAAATGCCGCCCGTGAACCGGAAGTGGTGGATCTCGCGCGCTGCCTGACGGCCATGGGCGCACGGATTTCCGGGGCCGGCACCTCGGTGATCGAGATCGAGGGCGTCGCCGAGTTGCATGGCGCCGAACACAGCGTCCTCCCCGACCGCATCGAGACCGGCACCTATCTCGTCGCCACGGCCATGGCGGGTGGCGACGTCTGTCTGAAACGTACCGATCCCGGCCTGCTGGAAAGTGTCCTCCTCAAGCTGCGTGAGGCGGGTGCCGAGGTGGATGCCGAACCGGACCACATCCGTATCCGCATGGCGCGAAGGCCGTCGGCCATCGATGTGCGAACCGCACCCTATCCGGCCTTTCCCACCGACATGCAGGCGCAGTTCATGGCCATGAACTGTATCGCGTCAGGCAGCGGAGTCATCACGGAAACCATTTTCGAAAACCGATTCATGCACGTTTCTGAATTGCAGCGGCTGGGTGCGGACATCAGCGCCGATGGCAAGACCGCTGTGGTGCGCGGGGTACCGCGGCTACACGGCGCGCCAGTCATGGCCACGGATCTGCGCGCTTCGGCCTCCTTGGTCCTCGCCGGGTTGGTGGCGGAAGGCGAAACCCTCATCGATCGTATCTATCACCTGGATCGCGGTTACGAAGTCATCGAAGAGAAGTTGAGCGCCATCGGCGCCGATATCCGCCGGGTCAGCAGCAGCAGGGGCGCGGCATGAGCACAGGCATTACCATCGCCCTGTCCAAGGGACGGATTCTGCAAGAAGCCGTCCCCCTGTTCGCGGGGGCCGGCATCCACCTGGCGGAAGACCCGGAGGAATCCCGCAAACTGATCATTCCCAGCACCGACCCGGCGGTGCGCTTTTTGGTGATTCGTGCCAGCGACGTCCCCACCTATGTGACCTGGGGGGCCGCCGATGTGGGTATCGCCGGTAAAGATGTGCTGCTGGAACAAGAGGGTCTGGATCTCTATGAACCCTTGGATCTGCGTATCGGCATCTGCCACATGGCGGTGGCCGAGCCTGCCGCGCTGGCGGTCACCGACGTGCCGCAACACTGGGAGCGGGTGCGGATTGCCACCAAATATCCGCGCATTACCCGCAAGCATTTCCATGCGCGCGGCGTACAGACGGAAATCATCAAGCTTTACGGCAGCATGGAGCTGGCGCCCCTGGTCGGTCTCGCCGACCGGATTGTTGATCTCGTGTCCAGTGGCCGCACGCTGAAGGAGAACGGACTGGTGGAAGTGGAGGAGATCATGCCCATTTCCAGCCGCCTGGTGGTCAATCGCGCCGCCATGAAACTCAAGCGCCGCGTCATCGAAACCCTTATTCACCAACTGGAGGCGCAAGTCACCCCATGAAACGTCTGGATACCCGCGACCCGGATTTTGCCCGCCAGTTTCACGCCCTGCACGACTGGGATGCCAATCTGGACCCGCAGATCGAAGCGCGGGTGCGGGAGATCGTCGCTGCGGTCCGTGATCGGGGCGATGCGGCGCTACGCGAGTACACTGAGCGCTTCGATGGCGTAACGACCGCTTCCGCCGCCGATCTGGAAATTCCCCGCAGCGACTGGGAAGCGGCGCTGAACGGCCTGGAACCCGCCCAACGTGCTGCCCTGGAAGAAGCGGCGCTACGCATCCACGGTTATCACGAACATCAGCGCAGTGAAAGCTGGACCTTTACCGAAGCCGACGGCACGGTGCTCGGCCAGCGCATCCTGCCCCTGTCCCGGGTAGGCATTTACGTGCCGGGTGGCAAAGCGGCCTATCCCAGTTCCGTGCTGATGAATGCCCTTCCCGCCCACGTGGCGGGCGTAAAAGAAATCATCATGACGGTGCCTACCCCGCGGGGCCAGGTGAATCCCTGGGTGCTAGCCGCCGCAGCCATTGCCGGCGTGGATCGTGTCTTCCGTATCGGCGGTGCGCAGGCGATCGCGGCGCTGGCCTATGGGACGGAGCATATCCCGGCGGTGGACAAAATTGTCGGTCCCGGCAATACCTATGTGGCCACCGCCAAGCGCATGGTCTTCGGTCGGGTGGGTATCGACATGATTGCCGGTCCCAGCGAAATCCTCGTGATCAGCGACGGCTCGGCACCGGCAGAATGGTTGGCCTGGGATCTGCTGTCGCAAGCGGAACACGATGAACTGGCCCAGAGTATCCTCATCAGCTGGGATGACGCGCATATCGAGTCGGTCGTGACCGCCGTGGATGCCGCCCTCGATCAGCTCGATCGCGCGCCCATCGCCCGCAAGAGTTGGGCGGACCGGGGCGCGGTAATCCGTGTGCATGACCGCGCCGAAGCCTGCGCCATTGCCGACCACCTCGCGCCGGAGCATCTGGAGCTTGCGGTAGCGCATCCCGAAGACTGGCTGGCGGATATCCACAATGCCGGGGCCATTTTTATGGGTATCCACAGTTGCGAAGCCCTCGGCGACTATGTCGCGGGCCCCAACCATGTGCTACCCACGGGCGGCAGTGCGCGTTTTTCCTCAGCCCTCGGCGTCTATGACTTCATCAAGCGCAACAGTCTCATCCACAGCAGCCCCGCTGGTGCCGCGCAACTCGGCCGGATCGCTGAACGCCTGGCCTTGGGTGAGGGTCTGACGGCCCACGCGCGCTCGGCGGCCTGCCGCATCCCCACGGCCGGATCATGAGCGACAACGCGACAACGGCCTTGATGCACAGCCTGTTGCGCCCGGAATTGTTGGCCAGCAAAGCCTATGCGGTAGCGCCCAGTGAAGGACTCATCAAACTCGACGCCATGGAGAACCCCTACGGCCTGCCCGCGGCACTGCGCGAGGAATGGCTGCGCAGCTTGGCCGATGCCCCTCTCAATCGCTACCCCGACGCGCATCCGGTCGCCCTGATCGACGCCCTCAAGGCGCACGTCGGTCTGCCCGCAGGGATAGAACTCATGCTCGGCAACGGCTCCGATGAATTGATCCAGATTTTAGTGACCGCCGTGGCGGGCAGCCAGCGCCCCGTCATGGCCGTGGAACCCGGCTTCGTCATGTATCGCCTGCTGACCCAACAATTGGGATTGCCCTTCGTGGGCGTTCCCCTGGACCCGGACTTCCGTCTGGATCTCCCGGCCCTGCTGACCGCGATCGCCGCGCAACGGCCCGCCATCCTCTTTCTCGACTGGCCCAACAATCCCAGTGGCAGCCTCTTCCCCGAGGCGGATCTGGAAACGATCATCGCCGCGGCTCCGGGTCTTGTGGTGATCGATGAGGCCTATCACGCCTTCAGCCAGAAAACCTTCGCCGGTCGTCTGGCCCGCCACCCCAATCTCCTCTTGCTGCGCACCCTGTCCAAGGAAGGTCTGGCGGGTTTGCGGCTAGGGATGCTGGCGGGATCGGCCGCGTGGATTCAAGAGCTGGACAAGCTGCGCCTGCCTTACAACATCAACGTGCTTACCCAACGCAGCGCCGCTTTCTATCTACGTCATGCCGAAGTATTGGAAGCCCAGGCCGAGATCCTGCGTGCCGAACGGGAACGACTCTTCCGGGCTATCAGCGCTTGTGGCCTGTCGGTCTGGCCCAGCGCCGCCAATTTCCTGCTCTTCCATGCTCCTGGGCGAGCGGCGGCGCTCTTCTCCGGACTGCGCGAAGGCGGAGTGCTCATCAAAGTCTTTACAGGCCACCCTCGCCTCGGCGAATATCTACGGGTGACGGTCGGCACACCCGCCGAAAACGATCGCTTTCTGGCCGTATTGGAGTCCTTACTGTGAATCCGCGTCAAGCCGAAGTCGAAAGAAACACCCTCGAGACCCAGATCCACGTGGCCCTGAATCTGGATGGCTCGGGACAAGCGGATCTGCACACCGGGCTGCCCTTTCTCGATCACATGATCCACCAGATCGCCCGTCACGGTCTCTTCGATC
This sequence comes from Pseudomonadota bacterium, assembly GCA_021821285.1. Classification (GTDB taxonomy): domain Bacteria; phylum Pseudomonadota; class Gammaproteobacteria; order Acidithiobacillales; family Acidithiobacillaceae; genus Acidithiobacillus. The sequence continues at coordinate 9,577 of JAKACQ010000011.1, read as the reverse complement.
TACGCATTCAAGCCCATGGCGACCTGGACATCGACGCCCATCACACGGTGGAAGACATCGGGATCACCCTCGGTCAGACCTTTGCTCGCGCCGTGGGAGACAAGGCCGGCATCCAGCGCTATGGCCATGCCTACGTCCCACTGGACGAAGCCCTATCGCGCGCCGTGGTGGATCTCTCCGGTCGTCCCGGGCTGGTCTTCGCCGTTGAGTTTCCCCGCGCCCAGGTGGGCGGCTTTGATGTGGACCTTTTCCATGAGTTTTTCCAGGGCTTCGTCAACCACGCGCAGGTGACCCTGCATCTGGACACCCTGCGCGGCAACAATGCCCACCACGTCGCCGAGACCCTCTTCAAGGCCTGTGGCCGCGCCCTGCGCATGGCCGCCGCTCCCGATCCGCGCATGGCGAACACCGTGCCCAGCACCAAAGGCACGCTGACCCTATGAGCGCCGCCACGGCTCGCGTCGGTATCGTCGACTACGGCATGGGCAACCTCTACTCGGTGGCCAAGGCCGTAGAATATCTGGGCGGCAAGGCGATCGTCAGTGATCAGGCCAGCGAACTGGCCGCCACGGACCGCATCATCTTCCCCGGTGTTGGCGCCTTCGGCGACTGCATGATGGCGCTGGAAGCCCGGGAACTCAGCGACTTCATCCGCGTTGCGGCGCAGACCCGGCCCTTCCTCGGCATCTGCCTCGGGATGCAGATGCTCATGGACAGCAGTGTGGAGCATGGCGAACACGCCGGGCTCGGTCTGTTGCCGGGGCGAGTGATCCCCTTCCCGGAAGAAGCCCTGCAGGCCGCGGATGGCAGGCGCCTGAAAATTCCCCACATGGGCTGGAACGAGCTGCATCAACTCGTGGAACACCCGCTGTTTGCCGGTGTTCCCCAGAATGCCTACTTTTATTTCGTCCACTCCTTCTATGTGGAACCCTCCGCCCCCGCAATACTCGCGGCATTCAGCGACTACACCTTTCCCTTCTGTGCGGCGGTGGCGGCGGATAATCTGTTCGCCCTGCAATGCCATCCCGAGAAGAGCGGCACGGCGGGCCTGCGCCTGCTCGAGAATTTTCTCGGCTGGGATGGCGGTTACGGAGTGCATTGTGCGACTTGAGTCTGTTTTCTGGAACGTCTCTCTGTGGAGGAGTGTGTCATCATGTTGTTGATTCCGGCCATCGACCTCAAAGGCGGGAACTGTGTGCGTTTACGGCAGGGCCGGATGGAAGACCACACGGTCTTCTCGGATAACCCGGTCGCCACGGCGCAACGCTGGGTGGAAGCGGGCGCCAAACGCCTGCACATCGTCGATCTCGACGGCGCCGTGCAAGGGGAGCCGGTGAATGCGCAAGCGATCGCCGCCATCTGCGCACGCTTTCCCGATCTCGAAATCCAGGTCGGCGGCGGTATCCGCAGTGAAGAGCAGATCGAGACCTACATCCAGGCTGGGGTCCGCTACGTGATCATCGGCACTCAGGCGGTCAAAGCACCCGGCTTCGTCGCCGATGCCGCGGTGAGCTTCCCCGGCCACATCATGGTGGGCATCGACGCCCGCGATGGCAAGGTGGCAACCGAGGGCTGGTCCAAACTCTCCCGCCACGACCCCATTGACCTCGCCCAGCATTTCGCCGCCGACGGCATTGAAGCGATCATTTACACCGACATCAGCCGCGACGGCATGCTCAGTGGTCCCAACATCCCCGCGACGGTAGCGCTGGCGCAGGCCGTGCCGGTGCCCGTCATCGCGTCCGGCGGCATCGCCAACCTAGAGCAGGTGCTGGCGCTCAAGGCCCACGAGGGCGATGGCGTCACCGGCGCCATTACCGGCCGCGCCATTTATGAAGGCACCCTGGACTTTGCCCAGGCCCGCGCCCAGGCCGAGACCTGAGGGATGCTCGCCAAACGCATCATCCCTTGTCTCGATATCGACCACGGCCGTGTGGTGAAGGGCGTCCAGTTTGTCGCCCTGCGCGACGCCGGCGATCCGGTGGAAGTAGCCAAACGCTACAATGATGAGGGGGCCGACGAAATCACCTTTCTGGATATTTCCGCCAGTTACGAAGAGCGCGGCACCCTGGCCAGTGTGGTGTCTGCCGTGGCGGCGCAGGTCTTCATTCCCCTGACGGTGGGCGGCGGCGTGCGCAGTGTCGAAGACATCCGCACCCTGCTCCTCGCCGGTGCCGACAAGGTCAGCATCAACAGCGCCGCCGTGAATGAGCCGGAACTGGTGCGCGCCGCCGCCCGGCGTTTCGGTAACTCCTGCATCGTCGTCGCCATCGACGCCAAGCGGGTGGACGATCACTGGGAAGTCTTCACCCACGGTGGCCGGCGCGGTAGCGGCCTGGACGCGGTGGCTTGGGCGCAACAAATGGCCGAATACGGTGCCGGCGAAATCCTGCTTACCAGCATGGACCGGGACGGCACGGGGATCGGCTTTGATCTCGCCCTCACCCGCGCCGTCGGCGACGCGGTGCCGGTGCCCGTGATCGCCTCGGGGGGCGTCGGAGAAATTCAGCACTTTGCCGAAGGTATCCAGCAGGGGCATGCCGACGCGGTATTGGCCGCCAGCGTCTTTCACTTCGGCCAGTTCCGCATTTCCGAGGTCAAGGCACAGATGGCTGCCGCGGGGATCCCGGTGCGGGCGACCCGCTAAAACACGTGGTGCCCCTATGGGCCGACACCTCCGCCCAATGACCGCGGGGAAACATATCAACGAGAGGTTTCTGACCGCCATGAATGAACCGGAAGCGCAGCACGCCGCTCTACTCGCCGCCGTGCGCTGGAATGCGGACGGCCTGGTGCCTGTCATCGCTCAGGACGCACGCAATGGTCAGGTGCTCATGCTGGCCTGGATGAATGCCGAGGCCCTGCTCACGACACTCCATGAAGGCATGGGCACCTACTGGTCGCGCTCCCGGCAAGCGCTCTGGCGCAAAGGCGAAACCTCCGGCCATATCCAGCATCTGGTGGATCTGCGCCTCGACTGTGATGGGGATACGATCCTCATGCGCGTCATCCAAGAGGGTCCGGCTTGCCATACCGGGGCGCAAACCTGCTTTTTTCTCGGACAACCCGGCAAAAACGGATGGCAGCATCAGGCCCCGCCGCCCGGCAACATCCTCGATGGTTTGCAGGCCACGCTGCACCACCGGCGGGCGGCTGATCCCGGCCAATCCTATGTGGCGCAACTGCTCCATGGAGGCCAGGATCGAATCTTGAAAAAGGTCGGTGAAGAAGCCACGGAATTTGTCATCGCCTGCAAGAATCATGCACCGAAACAAATCGTTGCAGAGGCCGCCGACCTGCTCTTCCACCTGATGGTGGCTTTGGAGGAACGAGAATTGCATATTGATGACGTCCTCGGGGAGCTGGCACGGCGTGAGGGGGTTTCCGGCCTGGAAGAGAAAGCGGCGCGGCCGCCGCGCGCTTGACGCAACCGTTTTATTTTCCTATGGTCGAAGAGTGAGTTGTGGTGCGTAACCCCTGCGGGGGAAGGAGAGCAGTCATGGGCGCTTTTAGCATTTGGCATCTGGTCATCATTCTGTTAATCGTAGTGGCCCTGTTTGGCACCACGAAGCTGCGCAACGTGGGTTCGGACCTGGGTTCTGCCATTAAAAGCTTTCGTTCCGCCGTCAAGGAGGAGGAAGAAAAAAAGGAAGCCATCGGCCACACCATCAACGCCGATATCCCGTCCAGCAAAGAACACGAAACCGTGAATCGCTGATCGCGCATGTTCGACTTCAGCTTTGGCGAACTTGCACTACTCGGGATCATCGCGCTGCTCGTGGTCGGACCGGAGAAGATGCCCGAACTCGCGCGCACAGCGGGGAAATGGTATGGCGCCATGCGGCGCGCCATGACGGGTTTGCGCTCGGAGGTCGAACAGCAGCTTTTGGTGGACGAGCTGCGCCAGGAGGCCCTCAGATTGCGGGACCATGCCTACGAAGAGGTTCTACCCACGGATCTGACGGCCGCCCCTCTCCCTGAGGCGGGCGATGAGAAGCCCGAAGTCGAAAAGCCGCTCCACCAAGGTGAATCCGGTCTCCTGTCGGCCCCCGCGCAACATGCGGCGCTGCCTGGACCAGAAGACCGCCTGCATTGATCACATGATCCGTCATCACCGATAGCCTGATTCTTTCAGCCAGTATCTTGCCGCCCATCGACCACCCCGCCTGCGCATACCGCCATACCGCCTAAGGACATTTTTTACGCATGGACAAATTGGCGGAGAACACTTTTATCGGTCATCTGCTGGAATTGCGCCGCCGCGTGCTCTTTTCGATGATCGCCATCTTTGCCGGTTTTCTGGTCTCATATCCCTTCTCCAAAACCATTTACAACATTCTCGCCGCCCCGCTGGTCGATGTGCTGCCCAAGGGCAGCCACTTGATATACACCAGCCTGCCCGAGGTGTTTCTTACCTACGTTCAGCTTTCTTTGATATCAGGCTTCGTACTGGCATTACCCGTTGTGCTGTATCAATTTTGGGCCTTTATCGCGCCAGGACTCTACGTGCACGAGCGCAAGGTTTTTTTCCCGTTGATTTTCATCTCCGCCTTCCTGTTCATCGGCGGGATGCTGTTCGCCTACTTTATCGTTTTTCCGAACGCCTTCCGATTTTTTGTGAGCTTTTCGGGTGGTGACATCACCGCCATGCCCAAAGTCGACAGCTATCTCTCGCTCATCGTCAAATTCTCCCTCGCCTTCGGCCTCGCCTTCCAGATCCCCATTCTGATCGTCGTGCTGGTGCGCATCGGAGTGCTTCAAGTGGCCGCACTACGCCGCGGCCGCCGCTACGCCTTCCTGATCTGTGCCATCGCCTCGGCGGTGCTGAGTCCTCCCGATGTGTTATCCATGGTCATGCTCCTCATTCCCATGTATATGCTATTTGAAGCCGGGCTGTTCTTCGCGGCGCGTTTGCCCGCACCCCGGTCCGTTGCGGAAGACCTCGTGGACACCGCCGCAGAGCCGGCACGGAGCACCACCGACGAGATGGATGCCGCCGAGGCGAGCTTTCGAGTCAAGGACGGGAATGACCCGGATCAGCGATGACCACCCCATATGGGCGTGAAAAAACGCGGAGGCCCCATGGGGGTTGAACTACTTCCTGAATTCATTCGTACACATTATGAGACCCATGAATGGAAGCACGCTTGTGCCATCTTGCATCACGATTTTCCCCATGAATGGAAGGATATCTTGTCCGTACTCTCTGATTTTCGTCTGAACAAGAGCTGGATCACCAATCCCGGCGGACGCAAATCCGGGGTCTCCGAATTCATCGATGGTTACCTGTACCGCCGTAACTGGGTTGAAAAGGAATTCCAGACACACGTCGTTGTCGATCAGCACACGATGAACACGCCCACCCACAAGATCGACTGCTTTCGCAACCGCGTCGCTCTGGAAATTGAGTGGAACAACAAAGATCCATTCTATGATCGCGATCTCAATAACTTTCGTTTACTATTTGATCTGCGCGCCATCAGCGTTGGCGTGGTGATCACCCGTTGCGACAGCCTCCAGGAAATATTCAATCAACTGGGTAGAGGTTCATCCTACGGCGCATCAACCACGCATATGAGCAAGTTGCTGCCCCGGATTGAAGGCAGTGGTGGGGGTGGCTGTCCTTTACTGGTGTTCGGCATCACCCCGTCACTCTATGTGGAGGACGAATAACCTATGAACGCATCCGACGATTTGCTGGAAACGGTGGGCAAGAGAAAATTCACCACCATTCTTGCCGATCCGCCCTGGCAATTTCAGAACAGGACCGGGAAAATGGCCCCGGAGCACAAGCGCCTTTCCCGATACTCGACGATGACATTACAGGAAATAAAAGAACTTCCCGTGGAAACCATCGTCACCAACACCGCCCATTTGTACCTTTGGGTGCCCAACGCGCTATTGGCCGAAGGCATGCAAGTCATGGAACACTGGGGGTTTACTTATAAAACCAATGTGATCTGGTACAAGATCAGAAAAGATGGCGGCCCGGATAGAAGAGGCGTCGGTTTTTATTTTCGTAATGTTACGGAGATGATCCTTTTTGGCGTCAGGGGAAAGAAGGCCCGGACCTTGCCGCCGGGGAGAAGTCAGGAAAACATCATTTCCTCACAAAAACGGGAGCACAGCCGAAAGCCCGATGAACAATACGCCATCATAGAGACATGCAGTCCCGGCCCCTACCTTGAACTGTTCGCCAGAGGACCCCGCGAGGGGTGGTCCGTATGGGGAAACCAAGCCGAGGATTATGCGCCGGGTTGGGATACCTATGCCAATCATTCACAATCAAACGTGGTTCCGCTCAAACGGAAGAAATCCTTGTGAATCACATAGCGAGATGGTCGCGCGCGATCATCCCCGCTGTCCACGGACAAAATAGTATCATCCTCACAACTTCGTAACCAATTGATTTAATGTTCACTGCATTTTACAGGAAAACTCATGTTTCATCCTGGATCGTTACGGTGCAAGTTGTCTAACGGCTTTCCCAGGCAAAAAAGGCGTCTCGCGGATTCTCTGCCTAGGGTGACTTTCCAATGGCAAGTTTGCAGCGGAAGCGGACCTTCCCGCCCAGCTTGGAGAGGAGTAATCTCGCCAAGAAGCTGACGTTCGGTGATGGCACCACGAGCTGCCGGAGTTCGGCCAAAGCGGTTAAACGGTTCGCACTAGGTTGGTGGCAGCACCCGCGAGGTTTAACATGAGATGCAAAATGCACAATCAGGGGGCAATCCGGATGACCATAATGCGCTAGCCAAATAGAACGCCAGTGTCAAAAACCGCTGTCAAGGTTTGTGCGTTCGCTAAAACCGGTAGAGGAAGAACAAGGGGTTTACTATAGATGACTATCCAATCACACGACGATTTTGAGAATGAAGTGCGGCGGCTAGCTCGTGCGAAATGGCCAACCGCCCAGTACAGTGGCGCACAAATGCTCGATGGGCGTGAAAGAGATGGTATTTTTGAGACTGACGAAGCAGTTAATTTTCTCGAAGCCACCGTTTCAAGTGCATCCGCTAAAGCCAAGGATGACAGCAGAAAATTGATTAAAGCCATATCTGATCATAATCGAACTGGCTCACTAAAGGTCGGTATCGGATGGTTTGTCACCAAAAACGAACCAACTGCTGACCAGCGTAAGATGGTGCAGGAGAACGGCAAAGGACAAGTTAGAGCCATTTCCTTCTCCCAGTTTCAACAGAGTTTAATTGACGTACGGGCATACTTAGCCGCACGTAGAAACCACTTCTTTGGCAGTGTTCAGGATTTTGCATCTGGCGAAAAAATCCCCTCTGTACCATTTGTTGAGATTGGTCTATCAAATACCTCTACTGGTGAGAGTTTACTAGTAAACGATATTGTAAATGGGGTACTAAATGGGGAACATTTCTCACTCATAGGCCAATATGGCTCTGGGAAAAGCATGACAATGCGTGAGATTTTTATGCGCCTAGAGGAGAAGTACTCAAAAGGAGCAACGCCTAAATTCCCTGTATACATCAACCTACGGGAGCATTCAGGTCAACGCGATCCAGTGGAGTTACTGGAGCGACATGCCCGGAGTATTGGGTTTGAATCGCCAAGTTCCCTAGTACGGGCGTGGCGCGCAGAATTTGTGGTGCTACTAGTAGATGGTTTCGATGAGGTCACATCTCTAGGCGTACAAGGTTCATGGAAGAAACTAAAAGATTTGCGTATGCGTTCACTAGAGGGAATTCGTAAGCTCGTTCGCGATAGTGTTGGAATCGGTATCGTAGCGGGCGGACGAAGCCACTATTTTGAAGATGAGAGGGAATTAAACATTGCATTGGGATTGCGCGATGCTAAAACACTCAGTGTCGATGCATTCACGGATGTGCAGATGCAGAATTTTTTGTCACGATTTCCTGATCTGCAGCATGAGAAAACGTTACCAGGCTGGTTACCCACTCGACCTCTGCTCTTGGGCTATTTGGCGTCACAAGGCTTGCTCGGTAGTCTATCAAATCAGACTGATGCAACTGATGCTGTAGATGGATGGGACTATTTACTAGGCCGTATATATGAGCGTGAAGAGCGAATTGAAACAAACCTAGATGGGGTTACTTTGCGCAGCATCTTAGAACGCGTAGCAACGCTTGCTCGCCTAACGGAAGATGGGCTGGGGCCAATCAAAAGAAGTGACCTATTTTCAGTGTTCAATGATGTCTGTGGTTATGAGCCAGATGAGCAAGGTGTTCTTGCTATCCAAAGGTTGCCGGGTCTGGGTATCTTCCGTGCAGAGGATGAGAGCCGCTGCTTTGTTGATAAAGAGATTGCAGATGTGTGTACGGGTCGTGAGTTGTTGAAATTCATAGAAACACCATACGAAGTAGCGAAAGATCCGATTTGGATGGACGTAATGAACACATGTGATCGCCCAATTAGTCCTATTGGATCAGAGTTTGTCAACCGCAGGCTCAGAGTGAGCCAGAACGCGCGGGGCACTATACGACAAGCGGTAGCATTCTTAAACGCTCGCTCTGACCTGCCATGTGCACGCGGCGACATTGGTAGCATTCTGCTCGTTGGCGATATTACACTCGATTTGTCGCTATCAGTTAAGGAAATGAACTACTCAGGTACTACAGTTGAGCTTCACTGTGATTTGCCGGACTTACATACACTCTCGTTTTCCCACTGTTTATTCGAGCAAATTCTTTTGGAGAGTGAAGTCCATTCAAGGCTACTTCCGAGCTTTGATCATTGTTTGTTCGAGCAAATCAGTGGTCGCATTTCGTCGAAGGATCTTCCTGGTGACAAGTTCTTTGATACATGTGAGTTCGTGTCGTTTGAGGGTACGGGAACTAGTGGCGCTATTAGAGCAAGCCATATGGCCATTGGTGAAAAGGTCTTGCTCATAACACTGCGGAAACTCTTCGTGCAAAGTTTATCCGGGAGATCCGAAAGTGCTCTCTTCCGCGGCCTTGATGTAGATGAGAGACGATGTGTTTCAGATGTTCTTAGCTTGATGAAACGTTATGAACTAGCAATTGAGTATTCACGAGGCAATGGGGTTGTTTGGTTACCAGCCAGAAAATCTCTTGACCGCGTCAAACGCATCTTGAGTGCCCCAAGTCAGTGCGAAGAGCCCATTGTACGTGAGGCTAGATTGATTTCTTAATTGGTCAGTAAGTGACACACGAACCGCGCAGTTTTCAAATAAGCCAGAACGCCCGCTTTTGGGTCGGATGATGATGCCATTTTCTTTCCGCTGCTGAATGACCGCAATCAGTCTGCACCGCCCTTTGAGTTCGCAAACAATGGTCTTCTTCTCACAACCATGGAGACCGTGTCATGCCAACAGAACTCAACGGCAACCAGCACCTTCAAACCCCTTGGAACAAAGACAAAATTATAGGTCAGAAACGGCCCTTGAAACTACAGGAGGTATGGGCCATTAGAATTCGCCTGCAACTGGCCCAACAGATCCGTGAATTAGCCCTCTTCAACCTCGCCATCGATAGCAAATTGCGGGGCTGCGACCTCGTGGGACTGCATGTTTCCGATATCGCACATGGTCACACCGTCATGCACCGCGCCATCGTGCTCCAACAAAAAA
>JAKACQ010000117.1:0-4248 GCA_021821285.1 Pseudomonadota bacterium | reverse complement strand
GGTAGTTGTCCTGATCTTTGCTCAGGCTCTTTTTGTCTCTGGCCTTGCAGTCCTTCACCCACTCGCTGAACAGGTCAGAGAATGTCATCTCCGCCTTCCTGATACGCTTCTGCTCGGCGGGGTTGGTTCCTCTGGCAATGTCGTTGATGATCCCGGCGGCGGTGGTGCGGGCCGTCTCAATGGTCACGGTGGTGGCATCGCCAATGCGTACCCACTCCACTTTGCCCTCCACCCTTCGGACGCAATAGAACGCCTTGGCTCCGGCTGGTGTAACGCGAATGCACAAGCCTTTCTGCCCTTCGTCGTAGACGGTGATCCGTTTGCCGGGGACAGGCTCCAGCGCCGCTATACGGGCCTTGGTGAACTGCATCTTTTCAGCCATGACGTGCTCCTTGCGACTTTTGGGCCATTTGATTTTCCGTCATTAGGTCTAGTTTCTTGTGTAACTATCTGTAATTGAACAACTTCGCTGTTAGCCCAATCGCCACGATGGACCCGCTGAATCTTGTTAGCCGGGCTAACGCGGGGCTAACACATTTCCGGTAAATCGGTGAATATCGGTAAAGGTAGTATCTGACTAAGTAACTGATACGTCAAGATACAGGGGGGTAGATAAAACGCCATAAATGCCCGGCGTTGAGACTGTTAATCACTAGGTCGGCAGTTCGAGCCTGTCCCGGGGAGCCAAAAGAATCAGGCACTTAGAGAGTTTTTCTAGGTGCCATTTTGCTTTTTCGCTGCAAATATGCTGCAATATCCGTAATGATAGTGCAGCGGGAGTGCAGCGCGATGGCGAGTATCAATCCCCGAAAGGACCGAGACGGCATCACCATCGGCTGGCAGGCGCAGGTCCGGCGCAAGGGGTATCCGGCACAATCCAAAACCTTCGAGAAGAAGTCGCAGGCGCAGGCATGGGCGCGACAAGTGGAATCGGAGGTGGAGCGGGGGGTCTTCGTCTCTCGCGGCGAAGCGGAGCGCACCACGCTGGGCGAGTGCTTCGAACGTTACCAGCGGGAAATCACGCCGAGCAAGAAGTCGAGCGGGCAGGGTCCGGAACGGGGTTTCATCCGCCAGTGGCTGCAACGGCCCATTGCCCGGCGGATCATTGCCGAGATCCGCGGCGTGGATGTGGCGGCAGCGGTCAAGGAAATGGACGGGGAAGGGAAAAGCGCCAACACCATCCGCCTGCATCTGGCCGTCCTGTCCCATCTGTTCACAGTAGCTCAAGGGGACTGGGGCATGGAATCGCTCGACAACCCGGTGGCACGGGTGCGCAAACCCCGGTTGCCCAAGGGCCGCGAACGGCGGGTGCGGGAGGGAGAAATGGGTGCCCTTATCGGCGCCGCCGACCTGCGCCTGGCCTGTTTGATCGTTTTGGCTGTGGAGACAGCCATGCGGCGCGAAGAACTGGCGTCCCTGACCTGGGAAAATGTCGACCTCAAGGCCCGCTCGCTGTTCCTGCCCAAGACCAAGAATGGCGAGGCGCGAACGGTGCCCCTGTCACCGGGAGCCCTGGAGTCCCTGACGACGTTGCCGCGTAATCTGAGCGGATCGGTGTTCGGGCTGTCTGCGGACGGCATCGACAGCGCCTGGGGTCGGGCGCGGACTTTGGCGGGCATTGCCGGAGGCTGGGGTGATGACGCGCTGCACCTGCATGACCTGCGCCATGAGGCCACCAGCCGGTTCTTCGAGCGTACGGACCTCGACCTCATGGAGATTCGCGCCATCACCGGACACAAAAGCCTGCAGATGCTTTCGCGCTACACGCATTTGCGGACCGTTAATCTGGTGGAGCGGTTGGCTGGAGCGAAGCGGGGGACCCAGTGAAGCTACCGGGTGGGGATCGCGCCTTTGTGGACGACGAAAAGCTCATCGGGTATTGTCTGAATCCAGAACACCCGGAAGGGCGCCACAAGGCACGGGTGTTTCTTTCCGTACTGGGCATTGATCGGGCCGCTTGGCAAACCCTTAAGCAAGCTCTGCTACGAGCGGCGGAGAGCGAGACTGCGGAGATCGCCGGGCCAACCGGGCACGGGGATTTGTATGTGCTAGACTTTGCGATGGGACATGAAGGAAGGTCTGCAATGGTTCGGTCAGTCTGGATGGTGCGCGGGACGGAGCAGTTCCCGCGTCTGGTAAGTTGTTATGTGCATAAGTCGGCACTTGGGGGTCAATCATGAAACTGCTGGATGTAGTCGCCCTGGTGAAGGCGCACCCCAAAAAGGGGCTTCATCGTGGACAGGTCGGCACCATTGTGGAAGTGCTTTCGCCGGGGGTATTCCTGGTGGAATTCGCCAACCTAAGTGGGGAGCCGTATGCGTTTTTAACACTACCGGAAAGTGAGTTGCTACGGCTTCACCATCAGCCCGCGCTAAAGGTGGCCTGATTTGTCGGCAGTGCGAACTTGGCGGTCCTGGCGGCGGCCATGTCCATCTGCCTGATGACCAGGTCCAGATCCTCCATGTCGGCGTCCAGATTGAGGGCGCCCATTTCTTCCTTGTCCACTTCGCGACCCTTGCCGTCCGCCTCGCGGGCGACGTAATTCACCAGGTCTCCGAACTGGCTTTTGCTGGCAGCCTTGACTCCAACGCGGGACTTGCCGACCTTGCCTAGCATGGGGAGTCCTCCCCTGAATCTGTCGGCAGCGATTCCTCAATCCGGCTGGCGATGCCCAGAAGCCTGTGCGACAGGTCCAGAAACTCATTGCGCGCGGTGACCGTCCAGCCCGCCTTGTCGCTGTCCTTGCTGTGCTTCAACAGCAGGCCGCCCAGCCGGATCAGCATCTCCACGGCATCCTCATCCAGGTGGCAGACCATGGGAATGCCGCATATCGCATTCCGGGCGAAGGCGGATAACGGCTGGCGGTACGCCTCAGCCTTGGCTTTTACGGTGGCATAGTCCTCCGGCAACATGCGCAGTCGAAGAACGGTGGTGTATTGGGTGGGCATGGTTCCCCCGATTCCGGTAGTGAGTCCTATCGGGTATGGGGCGCGGAGGGACCTGATGGCGGTTTATGAAGCGGAGTGGCCGATGGGTACGGCAGGCGCGTCTTTACAGACTATTGGCCTGCTTGCGATACTGCGGCCATCGTTACTGGCTGTGGGAGAAAAACGATGAACAAGGGAGAGTTTGTAACGGCGATGTCGGCCCATGGCGCGACTACCAAGAAAGACGCCGAACATTTTCTGACGATATTCGCGGACACGCTCCGCGATAGCTTGCAACGGGAAGCGCGTATTGCCCTGCCCGGCATTGGCGTATTCACGGTCCAGGAACGCGCCGCAAGGACGGGACGTAATCCCGCCAATGGCCAGGAAATCCAGATTCCCGCCAAGAAGGTGGTTAAGTTCAAAACGGCCAAGGAAATCGCTGGCGCCGTTACGTAGGAAGACGTCAGGGAGCGCCGCCGTCATGTTTCACTGGATCACGGGTAGCCGCAGCGGATTCGTGGCGTTACTGATAGCAGCATTCATCGTGGCAATGGCGATTTATGCGCTGCCCGCGCTGTTGGCCTGGAGCATGGGCAGCCCGCAGCGTGTGGCCATCACTCTGGTGGATCTGCTGCTGGGCTGGACCATCCTCGGCTGGATTGCCGCCCTGATCTGGGCGATCATGTCTGGAAATGGCGGGAGTTTTGATGAGGATCCGCCACCCAGGCGGGAACCCTGGATGCGGTAGCCTCGATCAGGGCAAAAAATCATAGAAATCATCAAATAATTATGGCTATGTCGTAGTTAAATAGTGGTGGTCACACAGGCCTTATGGATACAGGGCGTTTGATAGACATCACAAAAATATAACCAATTGATTATTAAAAATAAATAAAATTGTTGGTTTGACTTCAACAACCAACTGTGACATAGCCTTTCGTAAAACTCGGGCATGTATCGGGATATTTATGGCGCCCAACAGGCGGGGATGAAAACCATCTTTGTAGACTCTAATCAGGGCAGCAAATCCTATAACGATGTAGTACCCGATTATTATGCGCGGGACTTTTATCAAGTGCTGGATGGCGTCGGATTTCTAGCGCAGAAACATGCGGATAGCGATGATTGATCACTGTTTTATCTTCTCCGCAAAAACGTCGGCATCTTGCCCTTGAGTGGTGTCATCTTGACATCTCCGGATCGCCAAATCGGTACCCAACCCCTTTTTCGGTCACCAGATATTGTGGCATTCCGGGATCATCCTCAATCTTTTCCCGCAGTCGTTTGATATATAACCTGACATAGTGGGCCTGATCGC
>JAKACQ010000045.1:0-20493 GCA_021821285.1 Pseudomonadota bacterium | reverse complement strand
AAAACAGCGCCTGCGTGTGTCAAGTTTTGACCAGAAATCAGCGTCAAGTTTGTTCACCTTAGATCAGATCAAGAATTCGATGTTTATGTTTTAGACCATAGAGGTACGAAGCGTTATATCGCTCCATGGGTGGCAAATGTTTGGTGCTGACGCATGGTCAATGGCTGATGCTGATTGACAGTTTTTTGGCTCCTCGACATATCGAGTGGGTAAGGGGTTATGATTCTCCGATAGAAGGGGCAGCAAGCTGAGGGCAACGATGGACCAAGGGAACCAACTATTCACTCTGGCTTTGGGCTTGGTTCCGCCGTGGATGGTGGACGATGTGCGGTTCACGGCGGAGGAAAAGCGCCTGGACCTGCATGTGAACTTCCCAAGGGGTAGCCAGTTTCCTTGTCCGGTCTGTGGCCAGGATTGCCCAGTCTATGACACCCAGGAGAAGGTCTGGCGCCACCTGGATTTCTTCCAGCATGCGGCCTACCTCCACGCCCGCGTACCGCGGGTCCAGTGCCCGGAACACGGGGTGCATTTGGTACCCGTCCCTTGGGCGCGGGAAGGCTCAGGATTCACGCTGCTCTTCGAGGCTATGGTCATGGCCATGGCCCGGGAGATGCCCGTGTTGACGGTCGCCCGTCTGGTGCGGGAGACGGACCAGCGACTTTGGCGGGTGCTCGATCATTATGTCGCCAAGGCCCGCGAGGCCGTGGACATGTCAGAGGTCCACGCCATCGGTGTCGATGAAACCAGCAGCCGGCGTGGCCATGACTACATCTCCCTATTTGTGGACCTGGAGGCCAAGCGTTTGCTCTTCGCCACCCCAGGCAAGGATGCCAAGACCTTTGCGAAGCTCTCCGAAGATCTGCAGGTCCATGGCGGTAGCGCCGAGGCTATCACGGAGGTGAGCATGGACCTCTCTCCGGCCTTCCAAAAAGGAGCCGCAGAACACCTGCCCAACGCCCAGATCACCTTCGATCGCTTTCACCTGATGAAGCTCATCAATGAGGCCGTGGATGCCGTGCGCAAGGGAGAGGTCTACTCCCAACCCGACCTGAAAAAGAGCCGCTGGCTGTGGCTCAAGAACCCGGGAAAGCTCTCGGCCAAACAGAGCGCCAAGCTCCAGGAGCTCCTCAAGAACCAGAACCTCAAGACGGCTCAGGCCTACCACTTCCGCCTGACCTTCCAAGAGATCTTCACGATCCAGAATCGCCACCAGGGCGCTGTGCTCCTCAAGGCCTGGATGGAAAACGCCAGGGCCAGCGGACTACCACCCTTGGCCAAGGTCGCCTACACCCTGATGAATCATTGGGACGGGGTACTGCGCTGGTTCGAGAGCCAGATTACCAACGGCATCCTGGAAGGCTTCAACAGCCTTCTGCAGTCTGCTAAGGCCAAAGCGCGGGGCTACCGTACCCACAAGAACTTCATTAACATGGCCTACCTGATCCTCGGCAAGCTGGATCTCAGGTTACCCACATGAAACGTCGAAGAACCAGTTTTTTGGGAAGATGATGGACACGTGCCGAGGGGCGGAGACCCTAAGTATTAGCGAACGATTCGAGCATCGACGCTCCGGTATATTTAGTCTATAATTTTGCTCTGGTCAGGAGCTATAGCTGCCATTCCGCTCACGGTTCAATGGCAGCAGGCGAATGTCTCACAAACGGCGCCTCACCTTAGAAGCGAACCGATAGAAATCTTCTCGCTTTAGCAGTTCCAGGGCAATACCCGAGCAGATATCGTGTCAAAAATGAGATGGCCCTGAATCCGTGGCCCAGCAATTGCTTTGTTGGTGATGGGGTGGGAAGAGTGGTTTGATGGCGAGGGCGCGGTTGTGGATGTTGCTTTTGCTGACGGCTGGATGGGTATTTTCGCGCTGGAGGGGGGGTTATGGACGGTTTTTACGGACAAATTCCCTTCGGGCGAAATCGGCTCTGTCCCCTGGTGGAGAGGGGCCAGAACAAGTCAGGGGGAGCCCGGGGTACGCCGTCAGGGCGCCGTCCAAGCGGCATAGAGGCGCTGAAAAGCCTGGAAGCCGGGAAGGAGAGGATCCACTGGCGGGCATGATGGACGACTCGAGCCGCCTGGGTGATGATTTCCTGGATCACCGTCTTGACGCGACGGCGCTTGGCCGGATGGCGCGGCGGAGCATCGGGGCCCAGCAGGGTGGCCTGACCAATCATTCGCAATGAGGTTATAGGCTATACCCCCCAAGGTCAGGATCAAATCGTTGGTGGCAAACTTCCCCGACTGCAGGCGTTCCAGATCCAGATCGGTCTTGATTTCGGCATGGAACTGTTCGTGGGTGGCGTGATCGGCATAGAGGGCAATGACCGCCTCCGAAGAGATCTCCGTCGGCAAGGTGGTATCCCAGCCTTCCAAAGTGGTTTCGGGCAACAGCAGGACTTGGCCGTTGGCCAGACTGCTGCGCTCGGTCAGCCGCAGGACGCGGCGCACCGCCACATCGCCCAGCTGGACAACTTCTTCCCAGATGGTGATGCGCTTCCCCGATCGAGGGCAGTCCCAGACGGCGGTCGGGTCAGCCAGACGCTGCGCAATCCTGGCAGTAAGGTTTTGTCCCCGTCGATTCCACTTGATCAGGAAGGCGATGGGGGCCCCACCTGCGGCTTGCCGTTCTTGATCATGGCGGGCGAGGGTTTGGGCGATGGCCTTGCCATGAAAGCCGGCATCCATGCGCACCAGAAGGGGCGACGAGGTCAGGGCCATCGCCCGCGGCAAGACCCGGTCCAGGGTCGCATCGGTCTCCTCGGCACTGTGCTGGGTGCCCTCCCGCAATTCCATGCCGATGTTCCATCCCTCTCGCCCCAGATAGGCGGCAATAGGGGCGTAGCCCACGTAGCCGACATAGGTCCAGCCAATCCCTTCCTTCTCATCCAGGCGTTGTCGCAGGGTCGGGCTTGCGGGCACGGCCCGCAGCCCCATGGCTTGCTGGAAGAAGGGATCTCGCCGATACCGTTCAATGGCCTCGAAGTCGCTTTTGCCCTGGCAGAGCAGGGCCAATTGCGCCAGAAGGATGTCGCTATTAGCGATGCCGCCCCGCACCGGGAAGCGAGGATCGATGAGCTGGCGCAGTTGGGAGAATCGGGCCATGGCTTGGCCAACCAGGGGCAAGCCACCCAAGGCGGTGAGGGTTTCGGGGCCTTGGCGAAGGTGGAAAGTCGTCGGTTCCATGCGCACCCAACAGGTGAACCAAAGAAGCGTGTATTATATAATATAAAACAATACGTTGGAATGGTTTTTCGGCGCCAGGGTCACGGATTCAGGTGCAAGGAGAATCGTTACTGGTTGGCCGGATCTCCGCCCCTGGACAAAACATTCTGGGGCTGGTTCTGAGCCGCATGGAGGATGCGCGCCGTCTTACCTCTGCTTGAGCTCTTTCTGGTACGTTTGTAGCCCCTCGGTGGAGGGGCCGCCCCATCAACTGGGAGTGATGCCTTGCGTCCAAGCCCAAGCTCGCCTAGGATAACAGCATCATGCCCACCATTGATCGCATAGACGCAGCGCGGGTAGTGATCTACCTCAACGATCATCGTCCCGCTCATGTGCATGTGGTACAAGGGGAGCGCAGCGCCGTGTTGATACTGCACTGCCCGGATGGGCCACCAGAGCTACGGGAGAATATCGGCTTTTCCAGAATGGAGATGCGTCACATTTTGGAAGAAAGCCTATCCCGATTGGCGTTATTCTGTGGAGAGTGGGAGAGGCGCCATGGACCAGGTAGACAAAATTCTTGAGCGCGACTGGGACGCTGCAAACCAGCGTGGACAGGAGGCGCTCGCCGCCGGCCCGCTGGCGAAGTCCGCCCACTACGACCAACCCACGGGAAAGATCGTGATTGAGCTGAACAACGGCGTTGGCCTGCACATCCCACCGACATTGATTCAGGGCATGGAGAGCGCCACCCCCGCAGATATGGCTGAGATCGTCATAGAAGGGCATGGCATTGGGTTACACTTTCCGCGACTGGACGCTGATCTGTACGTTCCCGCCTTGGCGCGGGGGGTTCTCGGCACATCGGCATGGATGCGCAGCCTTGGGTGGAAAGGGGGTATATCAAAAAGCCTCGCCAAGGCAGAGGCCGCCAGGAAAAACGGACGGCTTGGCGGACGTCCGCCATCAACTGAAAAGAAGGCCGCATCGTAATGTCTCATAACAGCCTGTCACCGGCTGCCGGAGAACCCAACAAAATCAGGTCATCCGCCCAGCCGGGGCAGGAGCCCACGAGACAGAATGATCCCTTCTGTCTTGTCCTGCGCGCGTGGATATCGATAAGTATCCAGTGATACCATCCGAAAAAGCATAAGAACTCGATCAAAGGCTGGAAGTTGACCGCAGACCATCCAGAAGTTTCTCTGGTCGTACCCTGTCATAACGAAGCAGAGAACCTGTCTGCGCTCTATGAGCGCGTTCTCGCCGTTATGGATCAAACCGGGAAGTCCTGGGAAATGATCTGCGTCAACGACGGCAGTAAAGACGATACGCTGGACCGCCTGTTGGCCCTGCACCGCAAAGATCCTAGAGTGGTGGTCATCGACCTTTCCCGCAATTTTGGCAAAGAAGCCGCACTGACCGCGGGGCTGGATCATGCCCGGGGAGACTGTGCCATCCCGCTCGATGCCGATCTCCAGGACCCGCCAGAACTCATCCCAGAGCTTCTCGCCAAGTGGCGAGAGGGATACGACGTTGTCAACGCCGTGCGCTTATCGAGGAAAGGAGAGTCGTGGCTCAAGCGGGCAAGTGCCCACGCCTTTTATCGCTTCATCAACCGGATGAGTGACATACCGATACCTGAAGACACGGGGGACTTTCGACTGCTTTCCCGCCCGGTATTGGAGGCCCTACGGAAACTCCCCGAGCGTCGCAGATTCATGAAAGGGCTTTTCGCTTGGGTAGGGTTCCGAACAACGGCTGTGTACTACCACAGAGACCCTCGCTTGTCTGGGACAACCACCTGGAACTATTGGAAGCTGTGGAACTTTGCTATCGAAGGAATCACATCCTTCAGCAAGGTACCATTGCAACTCGCGGCCCATCTCGGCATGCTCATCTCTGGGCTGGCATTCCTGTACGCTGTTTACCTGATTATCGAAACCTTGGTATATGGCAACCCAGTTAAGGGCTATCCATCTATGATGGTAACCCTGCTCTTCCTCGGGGGAGTACAGCTAATTGCGCTAGGCGTCATTGGCGAATATCTTGGCCGAATCTATGAAGAGACGAAGGGACGACCAGTGTACTTGGTGCGCAGCGTCTCTGAGAACCCTCAACACCCAGTAGAGATAAACAATGATCAGAAATAAACAATTTCACCAGTTGCTCCGGTTTGGCATTTCTGGTGGGGCAGGCTTTCTTGTGGATGCCGTGATTGTGGCGCTATGCACCCAGATAGTCGGGATGAGGCCCATTCCCTCCCAAGCTGTGGCGTTCAGTGTGGCGGTAACGGTTACCTGGCTGATCAATCGTCACTGGACCTTTGCAGAACATGCAAGTGACAAGTGGCTGCATGAGTGGACCAGATATGTAGCAGCAAACTCGGTGGGAGCAGTGGTGAACAATAGCGTTTATGGCACGCTAGTACTCACGGCGACCATATTTTCAAAGAATCCAGTGCTCGCGGTTGCCGCAGGCTCAGTGGCTGGAATGGGTTTTAATTTTGCATCATCAAAAACCATAGTTTTTAAAAATAGCCAGGGTCAGATTAGAGTCCCTGCAGAACCGAATGCCACGGGTATTATTCACAAATAGCAGGGATGCGTATGGAACACATTAAGGTAGAGAGATTAAAGTTTGTTATTGGCTTAGTATTGATATACGCTATGCTTGTTTATTTCGGTGCGTGGGCTGGCGTATATCTCTTCAGTCATGGCCACTTATTTACAGTTTTCCAAAAACCTGACAACTTTTTTAGTGCAATGTTGAAATGGGATAGCGGTTGGTATGTTAACATTGCACAACAAGGATATATATGGAACGGGAACTTACACCAACAACAAAACATCGCGTTTTTTCCTTTATATCCTCTAGTTATAAGATTATCACACATATTATTTGGCGGTTGGTCAGGGTTCGTTGTGATAATTCCTGCAACCATTATTGGTATTTTATCCATTATTGCTTTTTTTAATCTTGCGTTATTACAGCTGTCTGAGAAGCAGGCCAAAATAGCGACGATAGCATACACGCTTTTCCCTGGATCAATGTGGTTTTTTTCCGCCTATCCTGTCTCACTTATAAATCTTTTCATAATACTTTCCATGATAGGCCTCATAAAAAAAAGGAAAATGACCCCATATATTTTCGCAGGAATAGGTACTAGTGCCGGCCCTACGGTAGTATTTTATAGCTTTTCTATATTTATTTATTCACTTATTTCCAAGGTTTGTAATCATGAATTTTTAAAGTTAAGTTTAGCGAAAAAATTGAAAGAGCTTTTTTTGCTGTCACTAAACGGAATTCTTTCATTGTCTGGGATCGCCATATTTATGGTTTACCAGTACCTTGAATTCGGAAACCCATTAGCTTTTAATGCTGCTCAGAAAGCCTGGATTAATGTGACGTTCTTACAAAACTTGCATGGGTTTTTTAACTTTCACATTATTGACCCTGTTTATTTTAAGAGACTCTTCGAGTCTTTGTTGTTCAGCGTAAACACTAACTCCGTAATACCACAACAGTTGTATTTTTTTATAAATTATCTGGCTCTGTTGACGGTTACTTTTGGCGTATATATTTCAATTAGAAAAAAGAATTTTAATTATGCGTTATATGGTATTATTTCTATTGTGGCCTATTTATGGTTTTTTGGTGCACCGAGTGGTCCTGTTAATGGCGCAAGAATTTTGTATGCCGCAGTCCCAACCTTTATTATGCTTGGAGACATCTACCGAGATAATAAGCTTTTTATTCCTTTTTTAACGCTCGCTTTTTCTCTGCTCCTGGTTGCGCAAACAGCACTCGATACAGCTGGCTATGCCATTATTTAATCTCCGCCCTGTATTGAAGGTTTTCTGAACGCCTGGTTTCTGGACGTTTCTTGGTCTTTCCCATCTCAGAATGTGTCCAGTAACACGTCCATCTTTCATTGTCCATAATACCCCTCCGTCGGCCCGCGGACGCGACGCCCCCCCCACCGCCGTTCGGGGGGTACCAGAGGGAAAGTTTGCGTTGCTGCTGCCGCCGCATCAACAACATCTCTCCCAACTGGAGAACTTGCCCTCATCATGGAACCGGCCAAGCCTTTCCGTCGCCGCCTCCAGTTGCGCGATTTCATCCAGTTCAACCATGGTCCAGTCCCCGGTCTCTCCGTCTTCACGGGGTATAGATCGGAAGATCCGGGGATAGTCCGGCGGGATACAAATCCCTGAGGGAGGGAAATCCGCGACGGACCGGACGGTGGCGTTCTTCCGGGAAAAACTGAACGTGGATCTGTCCAGGCAGGCGTAACAGGCTAAGAAATATGAAATCGCACGACAACCCCGGCCATCACAGATGGACGGGGATTTGCTATAATCCTGCTGGCGTTCAACTGAACGACAAGGGGTTTCGCACTCCTCTGCAAGGAAATGGTCGATGATCCATTGGCTCACCAACAGCCGCACCGGATTTCTGGTCATTCTGGTGGCTGGAATGCTGCTGCTTGGGCTCCTCTATCTGCTACCATCCCTGCTAGCCTGGAGTATGGGCTGCCCGCGCGCCAAGGGGATTCTGGTGCTGAATGTCGCGTTGGGCTGGACAGTAGTCGGATGGCTGGCGGCGCTGATCTGGGCCATCATGGAAGGCAATGGCGGTACTTTCGATTCGTGAGCGGATCAGCCAGGGACAACCGGCTTGCCGACATCAGGCGCTTTTCGCCAAATCCATGGGCCACAACCTAGGCAACGAAGGGGCCAACCAAGTCCCCAGGCGTAGGCTAGGTGTGGTCGGCAAGCCATCGCGCACGCTGGTTGGTCGTTACACGGTAACGGGTCGTCCACCATGCGTGTGGAGTTTGTGGGCAAGGTGGAATGTGGGCTAAACTCTCCGCCATGGATATTCAGGAAACCATCGACAGTCTGCGCAGAGTGCTGGAAAGCGTCATCGCTCCCGGCGTCGAATCCTTGCTGCTGCGGCTGGATGCGCTGGAAAAGGACCTACGGGAGAATGGGCAGAGCATCGACCGTCTCGATGCCCGCGTGGACCGTCTTACCAGAAGAATGGAAGAAGGCTTTTCCCGGCTGGACGCTCGCATCGACACCCTGGGCACAAGCATCAATGCCCGCGTGGATCACTTGACCGAACGCATGGAAGAAGGGTTTTTCCGCATGGACACACGTCTGGACGCCCTCACTTCCGCCATTCTGAATATGCGGCAACCAACCTATCCCGATGCCGTGCTTACTCGGCTGGAAAAACTGGAGCGGGAAATGGAGAGCTTGCGGAAACAGGCTTGAGGTCAGCACCCGGCACGGGGCGGTCCGAGGAATACCAGATGGCTCGAAAGATCTTTTGGTTCGTTCTCGGAAGTTCCACGGTCACTCTCGCCTTCGGAGCGATCGCCTGGTGGGTGATGCGGTGATCCGGCACCTTGAACCGCCCTGCTGGCGCTACTGGGCAATCTGCTGACCGTTTGCGCATTCTCTCCCGGTCTTTTCTCGGATTCTCAGCAGCCGGATCCTCCAGGCATTCATCACAACGATGACCGGGGACTACTTTGCCTTATACCCGGTTTCCTTGGTCAAAGCCACGGCCGCCGCAAAGGAGTCTCTCCAGCAACTCGGCATGGAGTACGATGCGGAGACCACCAGCACCCCATCAAGGATCGTCATCGAAGGGATGAGCACGAACCACAACTTCGTCCAAGTCACCCTGGAGTCCGTCCGCCAGGACCTGACCAAGGCCACCATTCATGCCAACTATTATGGCGAGAAAACGCTTTCGCTCCGCTTTCAGCATCTTCTGGCGGAAAATCTGAAAGTCTCCCCTCCACAGGATTTGGTTCGTTGATCTCCCTCGTCATCCCCTGCCACAACGAATCGGAGAACATCTCCGCCCTGTACGTCCGCGTGGCCGCCGTCATGGAGCGGATCGCCGAATCCTGGGAAATGGTCTGCGTCAACGATGGCAGCACCGACGACACCCTGGCGCGACTGCTGGCCCTGCATCGGGAAGATCCCCGCGTCGTGGTGATCGATCTCTCCCGCAACTTCGGCAAGGAGGCGGCGTTGACCGCTGGTCTGGATCACGCCCGGGGCGACTGTGCCATTCCTCTCGACGCGGATCTTCAGGACCCGCCCGAGATCATCCCCGAACTGCTGGCCAAGTGGGAAGAAGGGTATGACGTGGTCATTGCCGTGCGCCTTTCGCGGGATGGGGAATCCTGGGTCAAGCGGGCGAGCGCCCACACCTTCTACCGGGTCATCAACCGCATGAGCGACGTGGACATTCCGGCGGATACCGGGGATTTCCGCCTGCTCTCCCGCCCCGTCCTGGATGCCCTCAAGACGCTTCCCGAGCGTCGGCGCTTCATGAAGGGGCTATTCGCCTGGGTCGGCTTCCGCACGATCAACGTCTACTACCATCGAAAACCCCGCCATGCCGGCAGGACCAAGTGGAACTACTGGCGCCTGTGGAACCTCGCGGTGGAGGGAATCACGTCGTTTAGCCAGGTGCCCTTGCAACTTGCGGCCTACCTGGGATTTTTCGTCTCCTTGTTGGCCTTCCTCTATGCCATCTATCTGGTGATCAATACCCTGATCCATGGCAATTCCGTGAAGGGCTATCCGTCCATGATGGTCACGCTCCTGTTCCTGGGCGGCGTGCAGCTCATGGCGCTGGGGGTCATCGGGGAGTACCTGGGCCGCATCTATGAGGAAAGCAAGCGACGACCGGTGTATTTGGTACGGCAGACATGGGGTCGGAACGGAAGCCCGACAGGGAAGACAATACTTGATCCGGGTGTGGACCAGGTTTCTTGACAATCCGTACACGCTCCGTACAATGCAAGGAAATTGGATAGGGAGGACCGCTGCAATGACCTTGCCTGCAATGGAAAAAGATGAGCGCATTGATATTCGCTTGCCAGCCGGCCTCAAACAGCAGCTTGGGCGCGCCGCGATGTATGCGGGCATGCCACTTTCCGCCTTCCTGCTCTCCGCCGCTTCGGATCGTGCTCGCCAACTTATTCATCAGCAAGAGGAGGTTACGTTAACCCCCGAAGACTGGGCAGCGTTTCTTCGCGGTCTGGATGAAACCGGCAAAGACCGCCCACGCCTGAAGGAAGCCGCGCGAGCCTATGCAAAGCGCGTGAACGGATGACGGACTCGGCATCCGGTATGAAAATGGGTTGCCCCCTGTGAAGGGCTGGCGTGTCGAAGCACTGACCAGAGACCATGATAAAAGCCGTTTCGATTGCGGCAATCCCGTACTCAACGAATGGCTGACGCGGTTTGCCGGGCAAAGCCAGAAGTCGGGAATAGCCCGAACATTCGTGGTCCTTCCGGAGGATCCTGGCAACAACACTGTACAAGGCTTCTATTCGTTGTCCGCCGGAGGAATCGACAAGGCACATTTGCCCGCACACGCTGGCAACCGCTTCCCCAAATTCCCCCTCCCCATCATTCGACTCGCCCGGCTTGCGGTATCCAGGGAATCGCAGGGACAGGGGCTGGGCGAGCTCTTGTTGATGGATGCGCTCTGGCGCGCTCTGCAGGTTTCCGAACAAGTGGCGTTTGTCGCCGTGTTGGTGCATGCCAATGATGAGGCGGCCCGCAATTTTTATCTGCACTACGAGTTCGAAACACTGCCGGATCACCCCATGACGCTCTGGCTGCCGATCACCGCGGTAAAAGACCTATTCCATGACGAAGAGGAAATGGCGTGAAGCATTGGCCATTGTGGGGATTGTTCGCGGTACTTTCGGTTGCGGCACTCATCAGCAGCTTGGGAACGGCGTTCCAGACGCTGCCGTTGAATCCTGATATGGCGGAGATGGCGCTGATTTACAACGGTATCACCCAGTACGGATTGAGGTTCCCATTTACCTGGGGCTATACCCAGGACAATCAGGTGTTGAGCCTTCTGCCATTCGCGGAAATTTATTATGCCATCGTTGGTGTGTCTGGAGCATCCATCATCATCCAGGGATGGCTTATATTTGTTGTGAATGCTGCACTCACAGGGCTGCTCATTAAAGTTGCTACATTCGGAGAGCATCCCCTTGTTGTAGTTACCAGTTCCAACATTGTACATTGTAACTCAAGTTATTCCCGTAAACGCCCCAAGAATAATAATCCCCGTTATAAGGTCCCCCTGTTGTGAATATAATTGCAGCAGCAGATCCGCCTCCAGATGCTGCACACACCTGCCAAATTCCTGGCAAATTGACATACCCACTCAAGTTATCAAAATTTCCGAGTTGAGAAGGACCACCCCCGATCGGCTGCCATGAACTTCCATTACACATCATAGCTTGTCCGTTTCCGTTAGCACTGGCCGCTATTTCACCATATTCTGAGCAACCCCAATTCTGGTTAGCTGTGCCATTGGCGGTACCTAGCCGAGCATCATAGTTGGCCGTAACCTGACCGGCCACATAAGCATTGCCACTCTGCGAGCTGTCACCGGCATTGTTGGCCCACCAAGCGGATCCTCCGTTTACCGTTAATGCATTCTGCGCGTTAACGTTACCCGTAGCACTATAATTCCCGCCTTGCCACGAGCTTGTAACAACCCCATTGTTACCTGTAAGCTCCAGCCAGTTACTATCCGCAGGATTCGTTTGTAGCCTAACTCCCCAACCTCCATCTCCAGAATCATTTAGCGCGATACCAGCAGGAACATTCGCATTCGGACTATTGATGGTAACTTGAGCGGTGCCGCCAGACCCTAACGTTTCTTGCGTGCTATTCACGTCAACGTCGCCATTCACATTCACATCTTGGGCATTGTTAATGTTATTGTTTCCCATATCCAGATTCGTCTGCATGGTGTTGAGCTGCGGTTGCCCTGGGACCGCGACGCGGTAAAGGTAATCGCTTTGCAGTTGCCCGCCGCTGTAGGCCACCAACGCCGCCAGATGGCCGGCGCCGGGATTGGTGTAGCCGCTCATGGAGACCGACCATCCACCATAGGACCCTTGGGCGGTATTGTTGGCGGTATCGATCGTGCCGCCCTCGGCGCCGGCCTCGGAGGCGATGCGGGGCGCGTCCGCCGACTGAATAGGCGTTCCTCCCTGCGACAGGACCAGCGCCTGCAGGTTGCCCGGCTGCGGCTGGAGCACCTGGACCTCCCAAGTCTGGCCGTAGGGATTCCCGGACTGAAAACCCTGGGGGAGAAACCCGGTGTTCACGAGCATGGGCACCGTGATGGTGGCCGGCGTGGTGGCCGTGGCCGAGCCCTCGATGGCGCCGGCGTAGGCCGTAATGTAGCCCTTGGCCGCTTCCGTCACCTGATGCAGTTGTTTGGCGGCCACCGTGCCCATGATGAGCTGGTTGTCCTGCTGGACGCCATGCATCAGCGTCGGCGTGATGAGGGCGAGGGCGACGAACATGAAAAGTATGGCGATGGGCATGATTCTATCCTCCGCGGCGGAGCGTTATACTGGCGTTCTGTGAAACAGATGGAGACAGTTCATGGAATGGATAGCGAATCTCCACATCGAGCAACTGCCGGAGGGGTACTACCTCGCCACGTCGGAGGATATCCCCGGACTGATTGCGCAAGGGCGGACCATCGAGGAAACCCTGGAGATCGCACGGGACGTCGCCCGAAAGCTCATCGAGGCACAGTCGGAGAGGCAACAAGGGTCGCTTTTGAAAGCGCCAGGCCAGACGTTCGATATTCCCGTGGTGGTGGGCGGCTGAGTGGGCCGCCTGGCAGGTTTCCGCTACCGCGAGATCGTCCAGCGGTTGCGCCGCCGTGGGTTCGAGTTCGACCGCAACGCGGCTGGAAGCCACGAGATCTGGTATAACCCGAGCACCACGCATCGTTACACCACCATACCCAACCATCCTGGCGACATGCCGGAAGGAACGCTCCGGGCCATCCTGAGACAGGCCGGCATTGAACCGGACGATTTCCTGAACCCGTGATCTTCCGAATGGGTTCGCATCCTGCAAGGGTTCCGTTTTCAAGGTTCTCTTTCCCTCAATTGTGTGGCGCCACGACCTGATAGACGGCCGCCCCGTTGGGAACGCCGCTCGGTGCCGCGCCCATGTTGCCGCCTGCCGGGGAGATCAGACTGCCGTTCACGTTCACGGTGTATGCCACGTCTCCGCCGGTATCCAGCATTTCCTTGACCACCCATTCCCCCGCCCCGCGGGGGCGTTTTACCAGCGGGACAGCCAAGTCACATAACTTTTGACATCTCACGGCGCCAGCGTCGATGATGGCCGAGCGACGAAGACACCGGCTGCTGCCGCAGCATTAGAACCGACTTTTGGTTCTTGTCGCATGTGCGCCAGCGGATTGCTTGCCTCAGCCAAAACTCGCTGTTGCCATGCGTCTGCGACATCTTTTGAACCGAGTGGCGGCCGCCAGGCGATGACATCGCACCCCAGAGCTTGTAGCTTCTCGATTTGCTTCTGGTGGGCGGCGTCCGTTTTTGCTTGTGTCTCATGGTTTTTTTCGTTTTCCATGGCCACATACACGACCACCGCACGGGACAGCATCGCCCGCACATGCGCCTGGTCGAGAAAGGATCGAACCCCCGCCCCACCGGACACGATAATATCCGGCGCGGCCGACTGATGCGCCGTATGCCAGTCCATGATCGCCAAGGCGTCTATTCCGCCTTCAACGATCCAGAGCGATTTGTCCGAAGGTAAAATGGGATCACCGCCTCGCCAAATTGCCGGGTAGCTCTTATCCGAATGCCGGATATCAAGTTTCGTAATCTCTATTTCGCCATTCCAGGACCTGATTGGTTGAGTTAACCGCAACGTCATTGACTGCAATCTGCCGTTATCACCAAGGCCACAGAAGGCCACCGCCGGAATGTCTTTATAATCGACGAAGCGCAGGAATCCAGCGCCTTGTGCATGTAACGCCGTTTTTTGGGATATGCCGCGATTCTCAAGATATTCCATAATCAGATCTCCGTGAATACTGGCCTTTGGAAGATCAAGAGACCTGATGCTTTGTTTCATCGCCATTTCATGACGAGACACCATACGCGACCCCGCCAAATCGGCCAGCGCCTGCTGAAAACTCAGGCCCAACTCATCAGTGAGGAAAGAGATAGAATCGCCTCCCCTACTCTGGTCCCAAGAGCACCAGACAAAATGGCCGGCCTGCTTCTTCGTTACACGGTAACGATCCTCGACCACATAGTCTTTTACGCCATCCCTTTTGACCTCCATGCCCAAATCCCCCATATAGGCCACCAGATCGGCCATGTGCGCCGCCTCACGCATCCTCTGATACTCCGCATCACGATCCACAGACTGCCGCTCATTTTGTGACTTGCCATGTTTGCGGGCAGACGCCTGCTTAAATCTGCTGTTCCAGGCCATCAGAGGAACCTCCCTAAAATCATCAGCGCCAAGACTACGGCCAGCGTCGCCGCCACCCCCGTTGTCACCCAGAACCGCAATGTGAGCATTTGAATCTGCGCCTGCATTTGCCCATGCATCACCTGCATCTGCGCCTTGTGCTTCCGCGCCGCCTTCGCTTCTGTCATCCATCCGTTTGCCGCCCGCCCGGCCTGCATGGCTTTCAGGTGCTGATCCCGCGCCATCTTCACTGATCTCTGCACGCGGTCGTGTGTCAACTCCAACATCTGCGTTTTTATCGAGTCCACAGCCTCCTGGATCAGCGGCTGCATGAGCGCCCTCTGTGTATCCAGTCCCTTGTCTAAAGCCTCCGCCATCCGGGCCATCGGCTCCAGGCTCGATGAGGTCAGGTCGGCTATCTCCTGGGGCAACGCCTGCAACTCCCTCCGCATCTGCTGGATTTGCCTGACCATCTCCGGCGCGTTCGCCAGCAATGAAACTTGCTGCTCTATCTTTTGCTGCGCGTATTGCTTCAAGATCTCCGTCTGACTCATAGCTCAACCCCTTTTTCTGCATATTGGAAAGCGTGTAGCCACGCCCAAGACTTGCAGATGTGAAACGATAATCTCCGAAATGATACGCAAATCCTGAAAGCTTTCCGGTGCCGGCGACATTCGGTTCCACGACAATGCCAAGAGCTTCGAGGTCGTGAATAAACCGGATCGCGTTTGGCCGCTGCTCCATCAGTGCATCCAGGGCGTTCTGTACGAAAAGACGCGCAGGAACTTTCCCGTTTTCCATAGCCATGAAATCGCCTTTTCGGGGAGCAGTTTTGTGGGTCAGAGACTTTTCCGGCTCCAAAAGATGCGATGGCTCGACCTGCACCAAGCCAAACTCCTGCTCAATTTTCCGCACTGCCGCTTCCCCTCGCCGGTAATCGTGACTGTCAGAAACGACACTGCCGTCACTAATGATGCGCGAAAACATGATATGGATGTGGTCGCCATGGCACACGGTGCAATAGCTGTCCATGCCCATTTCCGCCGCCCAGCGGTCGCCTATGGCCGTCCATTCCTGATCTGATAAGGGTCGGTCGCCCTCTGGAACCCGTAAAGAAACATGGCCGACCGCCGTTTGCAGATTCGGCCGCATTCTGCGGAGCATACCAATTTCCGCCGACAATTCCCGCGCCGTTCGTCCTGCCAAGGTTCCGCCGATGATGTCCGATCGAGGCCGAATGTCGCCGTTGTGGTCATTTTTGGCCAGCAGGTACTCGGAAAGCCCGCGCGCGCCCTTGCCTTTCCTGATCTTCTCAATCATGTCCAATCCCCAAAAGGTCAAGCCTGACCCGCCGAATGGCTTCCAGTAATTCTGGCACCAACTCTGGCGCCCACGATATTGCCGTGCCCTCATTGATGGCTGCTTGGTATTGATTGGCATTGGCGGCCAGCCTTGCCAAATCCCGCCACGTTTCCATATTTACGCTCGGCACCGGCGGCTTCGGCAGAGGCGCTTGAGTAATTGCACGGCGCATATATTCGCCCGGCGCAACGCCAACGCCTGCGGCCCGCTCCTTGAGGTCGGCCAACTCCACAGGCGACAGCCAGACCTCCTTGCGGAAGCTCCGGCGCCGCTCATCCGGCAGTGCCCGCCGTCCACCCTTACCCTTACGCTTCACCACCGAATGCTCATCCATGCCGACCTCCACCATACCGCGCCGCCTCTAAGCCACCGACCGCAACCGTGACCATCGGGAATGGTTGCGGTCGGTGGCTGGGGTCCAGGGGTGAAACCCTTGGCGAGCCGTTGGCCCACTGCGACCGAAGGGAGCGGGGGGCAAACATGGCTCGCTCCCAACCGATGGCCGCCCGCACCAAAAACACGCCACCACTCGGTCGCCACTACATATCCAATTTGTCACCAATTCGTATCCAAACCGGAGACGATAGCCAAACCACCACAATCCAGAGTAGGTCTTCCCCCCGTCGCCTGCGGCGCCGACCCCCGCATGGCGCGGGGGTATTTGCCCGGCGGGGAGAGAGGTATGAGGCATCGGCGACTGCGGCATCAGATCACACCAGCAGACATGGCTGACGCTTGCATATTGTGCTATCATGCATCTATGCAGAAACGCCATCAGAAGACCTTGCAAGCCCTCTTTCGGCAACCCACTTCGGGAACCGTCGTGTTTGCCGATATTGAGTCGCTCATCCTTGCACTCGACGGCGAGGTCTTGGAACGCGAAGGCTCGCGGGTCAAAATCATCTTGAAAGGCGAGCAATGGCGATGTCATCGTCCGCATCCTGGAAAAGAGGCGAAAAAGTACCAGGTGGAGGAGGCAAGGGAACTTTTGGAGCGTGTGGGAGTGAAACCATGAATACCATGTCGTACAAGGGATATACGGCCCGAATCGATTTCGACGAACGCGACAGCATTTTTGTTGGCCGCGTACTTGGGGTGCGCCCCATCATCAGTTTTCACGGAGAAACGGTCGCTGAACTGCGCACCCAATTCATTGCCGCAGTGGACGATTATCTGGAAGATTGCGCAGCCCAAGGCATTCCTCCAGAAAAACCCGCCTCCGGAAACCTCATGCTCCGGGTACCGCCGGAAGTCCATGGCGCGGTGCTCGTCGCCGCTCAAGCGTCCGGGAAAAGTCTCAATCAGTGGGCGGCGGAGGTTCTGAAAAACGCAGCGAAACGATGACCGTGACGACCAGACATCACGCAGAGGGAGAATGTGACGCGCCATGTCCGTCTTCCCGCACCGAGACGCGCGCCATGCACCGGGAAGCGAAGCGCTGGTTGCGTTGATGTTCACGGCCAGACCTCCAGCGGCGTGGAGGAATTGCCGGGATCATCCTCATTCCTCCCGCCGCATGCGGATCCGCCGGCTTGGGCATGATGACCAGATGCCTCCGGTGGAGCGAAAGTGGCATCGCCGCGGCACCATTGCATGTTCGCCCCGGATCCACCCTTCTCCCCGCCGGTGAACTCACCCCCTGGGGGGTCGCCCAAAGGGCGGGGGGAGCGATGCGAAGGCCCTTCAGGGGCCGTAGCATCGGTCCTGAAAGATCCTGAAGGATCCTGAAGAATCGGGCGGGTGCTGCACGTTTTGTCTTTTTTTCGGGCGGGTGCTGCACGGCATCGGGCGTCTGCTGTACGCTTTGTCGTTTTTTCGGCTTTTATCGGGCGGGTGCTGCACGGTTTTGAGTCGCGACGGACGATTCTTTCTCCCTCGATAAAGATCCCTATCGCCTCCAGTCCGGCGGCGTCGTTCCTGAGTTCTCGGCGACGATGTCGAATCATGGTCGAATCTAACTCTCCGCAGACCGAGCGAATCAGGTTGTCCAGAACCCATCCCCCATTGGGCTGACATGAGTGACTTAGAATATGCCTGGCGATGGCCTGAGCAATGCCGGACTGAAGTCTCGCTATTGGTGTCGGATCATAATGCAGTGGCAGATCGTGTCGGAGCAATTCTGCGAGTCCCACGCCCAGTCGCACGCGCCATAAATGGCGCAATGGGCTAAAAAACTCCACATCCATAATTCCTCTTTTCGCTACTCGCGGATCGCGTTTTGTTGCTGGGCTTAAGATTACATGGTCGATGAGACCACCGATAATCGACATCTGTTTGGTTTCTATTTCAAGCGTGACTTCCCGCAATTCGCGGATTAACTTTTTTAACCCTTCCATGCTGTAGACAGAGTCAGACATGGTTCGCCGGACAGCAGCGGGGTCCACCAACAGTTCAATTCCCCCATCGTCGGTTTCTCTGACCGCATCCGAGTTCCAGAGAAAGGCGTCGAGTAAATCTTGATGCCGCTGACCAAAACGCCCTGTGACCTTGCATCTGCCCCAGGAGGTAACGATCCAATCTTCATCCTGGCGGTATGTGGGCCGTTGGGTAGGCTGGCACATCCGGAGGCGCGCGGGGCTGACCGTCGTGGTTGGGAGCTTCCCTTGTGTTTTACCAGGCATGTGGCTCACCGTTTTTTGCTGCCAGATAGGGTGATCCAAAAGGATTCAGGATGCTGGGATGTGCTTTTGGCTTACGCCTTTGTTCTTTTGGTGATTCTCCTGGTTCGTCATGGCGCTCCTGTGGGACTGGCAAGAGCACCCCCCCTTCATGCCTGAGGAAATATCGATTTGGAATGGGAGCCGCATAGTTGTTCTTGGAAACGGAATACCTGATGCACACGCCAGCCTCAGCGTCGTCAGCTTCCTGGTATGTGATCGCCGCACCAAATCTGGCGTTATCCAAGAGTGCGCTTGCCCCACGAATGGCGAATTGGTCTCCGTTGCGATACCTTCCCGAGCTTTTATTCACGTGATGCAAAAACAGAACGGACGCGCCGGTGTTCGCACCTATGCGCTCCAGGACCAGAAGCAGTTGGGCCATCTCACCGTTATCCGACTCGTCGCCCGTATGAGCCCGGCTCAGGGTATCGATAATGATGAGGCGGACCCCCTCTGCACGGAGCCTCAGCCAATCAGCGTGTCGGTCGTTCTGCAGATCGAATGGAATGCCCAGCATGGGCAGAACCTCGACCTTTTCCGCGAAGAGTTCCCTTTGCCGAGGGGACAGATGACTACCGATGGCATACAGCCTTCGGCGGAGAACGATTTCCGGATCCTCCAGCGCGATGTAAAGCGTTCGGCCCGTATGGTGGTGACCGAAGCCCAACAAATCGACCCCGGCTACGCTTGCTGCGAGCTCCAGCGCAAAGAACGACTTACCGACTCCGCCGGGAGCGTAAAGGCATCCAACTGTGCCAGCCAAAAATCCGGGAATGACGAAGTCCAGTGCGGGAGGCTCGGTCTGGAATGCCGACATGATCTGCAGGGGAGTGATCTCGCGGTTCATGCGGCACTTCCCTTGCCACGAATGGCAATGCGAGGGCGCCCGCGCGCGGGATGGGACTGGATAGCTTTTGCTTGTAAGGGTGTCCTGGAGAAGGCAGGCTGCCATTCTCCCCGTTCGATTTGTTCGACGAGCGAAAGTGGGAAACGCGGACCAACGGGTAGCTGAACTGGCCGAGGCAGTTTGCCGCAGCTTACCTGATTTCGAAGAGTTTTTTCAGCACATGACCAGCGAATTGCGAGGTCGAAGAAGGATAGGAAAAGGTAATGAAGAACAGGTCGCGGCGGTTCACCATCCCCACCATCGCCTCCATCTGAACCGGAATCGCTGCTCGCCGATTTTCCAGATCCGGCTTTCCGACGACTTGCGTGATTCTGCCGACCTTGTCCACGGTGACGCTGAGGGGCAGCAACATCACGTCCAAGCGCCCCCTTCTGGCGAATGTGTTTGGGAAACGTTGCCTGGTGCCTCTTAAAGATACTAATCGCTAAATTCTTCGGAGAAGACAGCAGATGTTCTGCCTGCTCCCATCCCTTGTCGATAGAGCTACGATCGAGTTTCTTTTTGGCCGTGAGCCACTCGATGCCGATTGCCACAACCCCAAAAAGGCCATACCCGACGATCATGTACCACTGAGCATTCTGTCCCAGAACAAATACATTGGTTGCAATCCAAGCAACAAACCCGAGTATTCCAACCAAGGACACCCTCTGGACAAAACCAAGTCGTACGCTCCACACATATTTCTTCCCCATCTTCTCTATCCCTCCCCATCCTCTAAGAGCCCGCGCTCACATTAATGATATCGAACTCCAAGGCCGGTGCAAAGCTTCTAGACAACTGTTTTATTGAAAATATAGCCATGTTCCGCGCTGCACTGGCGCTGCACAAAGCCGCAGGACAAGGGGGGACAAGGCAGGATATCGCGGGATATGTGTTATTGTAACACGCTGATAACATTAATATTGTAAAAATGCTTATATTTCAAAAAGTCGTGGTTTTGGTCATGTTTGCATTCGCAATGCGAAGGTCGGGAGTTCGATCCTCCTCCGCTCCACCAACAAAAACAAGGCTCTAGGATGATTTCTAGAGCCTTTCTTTTTATCTTCTTGAATTTCCGCGACACTGGGCAGCAGAAAGG
>JAKACQ010000010.1:0-74768 GCA_021821285.1 Pseudomonadota bacterium | reverse complement strand
CGTCTCCACCACGTATACCATCTTGAGCGCCTCCGCCAGCGCCCCATAGGTCCATCCCTGGCCAATCAAATACCGGACCAAAGGACGCAAAATCGTCAACACCGCCGCCTTCAATACTTCGTTCATGACTCGTCTGGCTTCGCCTCATGCAGTTCCCTGACCAATGATAACAGGACGTGAAATAACGACCCACCACACCGCTTGACGTGGTAAAATATCCCACTATACTACCTGTGGCAAGAGAGGGACCCAACCTTTCACCCTCCACTCGAAAATGAAGGAGTGATATCAGGACGCCCGCATGGCGTTCAACCTGATAGAGCCCACCGGAGGTATGGGCCAAAGTTGAATCGAAAAACAGCGGCATGTTCCAGCACGCACTTAAACCCCATTGACTGTGGGAAATATTACCACATATACTGTTCTCAGTGTCACACCCGCGGTATTCCCGAGAGATGGAGAGTTAAAGGAGGATATTATGGCAACCACGTATGAGCAGCAGAACGTTCTACAGGATGAACCCCCCCTGATGATGGAAGCTTGGCGTTTCGTAGCGAAATCGGAGCGGATGGAGGATGTCGGCACCACCATTACCACCATTTGCGGTCATCAAAATCCACATGCGGTACGGATCTTTCTCAACGGCGCATGGACGACGTTCTGTATGGATTGCTGGCGCAGAAATCGCCGTGCTTATCGCCGTCCGGGGGGATTACCCTCTCAGACCGAATCCCTCCCTGGATACGACGCGTCAGCGACCATCCGGAAGGCGTTTGGCACACCCTCTCCCAAAACGCTCCCGTCAAGGGGGCGGTAATGAAACCCCTCATGGAGCGGGGTACGGGACGATACGGGCGCTTGCCAATGGTACGGACGGCGGGTCTCCAATCCACCAACCCACGGCGTACGGACCCGGAAGTCCCGCAGAGTCGGTTGTTCGCCGATAATTCCGAACCGTCTTCCAAGGCCTTTGCACCGATGGGACGCCCGGCATCAAGCGCGGCCTTGCGGCCATGGTCCACCGAAGATCATGAGGGATCGTCGCGACGGATACTTTTCTACTCCCATGACACCTTCGGTCTTGGACACCTGCGCCGCAATTTGGCCATCATCGAACATCTGATGCAGCGTAATCCTCCCTTTTCGGGCATGCTATTGACCGGTTTTCCCATGGTCGACTCCTGGCCGATGCCGGATGGCCTGGAGGTGCGGGCCCTCCCGCCCGTCGTCAAGGTGGGCGCCGAGGAATATGCGGCCCGGGATCTTTCCTCCAGTTTCGCGGCCGTCAAGGCACTGCGCGAAACCGCCATTCTGGACGCGCTGGTTTCCTATCAACCAGATGCGCTCCTGGTCGACCACGCGCCAGCGGGAATGAAGGGGGAACTGTTGCCGTCGTTACGATTCATCCGAAAAGAGATGCCGGCGACCCGCACCGTATTGGGGTTGAGAGATGTCATCGATAGTCCCGAGACCGTGCGTCAGATTTGGCAGGCGCAAGGTATTTACGCGTTGCTGGAAACCGAATATGACCAGATTCTGGTTTACGGCAGCCGCCATCTGTTCGACGTGGTGGATGCGTACCACCTCTCCCCGAACGTGGCGGCCAAAGTGCGGTACTGCGGCTATGTCGCCCGCACGGGCGCGCAGGACGTCCCGGTGGCCCGGTCAGAGGTGCCGGTGGTGCTCGTCACCGTCGGTGGCGGCGGGGATGGGTATGCCCTGATCGAGGCCTATCTTGAAGCCTTGCACCGGATCCCGCCGAACACCGCACACAGCATCATCGTTCCCGGGCCACTCATGCCCGCGGATCAATATCAAACGCTGGTCGAACTTGCCGCCCAGCGTGCGGACATACAAATCATCCCCTATACCACCGAACTCGTGGCCCTGCTGCACACGGCCGATCTCGTCGTAGCCATGGGCGGGTACAACACCACAGCGGAAATCCTCGCCGCCCGGAAGCCAGCCATCCTGGTCCCCCGATCAACTCCCCGCATGGAGCAATGGCTTCGCGCAACGATGTTGAGTCAACTCGGGCTCGTGTGGGTGATCTCCCCCGAGGAGGATCTGGTTCATCGGCTGGCGACACTGGTGCCAGCCGCCGTCG
The DNA here is from genome assembly GCA_021821285.1 of Pseudomonadota bacterium. Lineage (GTDB taxonomy): Bacteria > Pseudomonadota > Gammaproteobacteria > Acidithiobacillales > Acidithiobacillaceae > Acidithiobacillus. Next base: position 72,661 of record JAKACQ010000010.1, on the reverse strand, counting down.
CCGGCGCCCGGCCGCCGGGAAACCGGTGGGATACCGTGGATCTGGGCGGCGTTCATCGCATCGGTGAGGCACTGGAGGAGATGCTCCACCCCGGAACGGTCACCATGGAGGCCCCCCTATGACCACGGCGGCCCCGACGGTGGGTTACATCTTAAAACGCTACCCGCGCCTTTCGGAAACCTTCATCCTCAACGAAATGCGCGCCTTGGAGCGGTTGGACACGCCTTTGCACATCTTCTCGCTCCTGCAGCCCGATGACGCGCCCCGCCATCCCACGGTTTCGGAAGTCCGGGCCACCGTGACCTATTTCCCTCCCGCATGGCCCCAGGCCGTTTTCGCGGTAGCCAAGAGTCATGCCGTCGTGGCGGCCCAGGCGCCGCTACGCTACCTGCATGCCACCGGGCTCGCGTTGTGGTGGTCCATCCGCACGCGCCGGCCATGGAGCGTCGGGAAACAGTTCCTGCGTTCCGGTTATGTGGCGCATGGCTGTCTGCAGCACAACATCCAGCACCTCCACGCCCATTTCGCCAATGCGCCCGCCACCGTCGCCCGCCTGGCGGGCGTCATGTGCAACATTCCCCACAGTTTCACCACGCACGCCAAGGATCTCTACCTGACCCCCCCCAAAGTGATGCGCAGACGGATCGAATCGGCGCATTTCGTCCTGACCTGCACCCACTACAATGTCGAGTATCTGCGCGGTTTCTTGCCCCGGCAAGACTGGGACAAGATCCATCTCATCTACCACGGCATCGATCTCTCGGCCTTTCCCCAGGACGAAACCTTCGCGGGCGCGCCATCCGGGGAAGACGCCGATCTGCCATTGATCCTTTCGGTAGGCCGCTTGGTCCCTAAAAAGGGAATGCGGGATTTGCTCAACGCCTGCCACCTGTTACACCACCGTGGGGTCGCCTTTCGTTGTATCATCGTGGGCGAAGGTCCGCTGCGGCAGGAACTGGAAGCCCACATCGCCGAGCTTGGCCTGACGGCGGTAGTGACCCTGCCGGGCGCCATGGCTCACGACCGTCTCCTGGCCTTTTACCGGCGGGCGACACTCTTCGCCCTCGCCCCGCAGGTAACGGAAGACGGAGACCGGGACGGTATTCCCAACGTCCTGGCGGAAGCGATGGCGGCCGGCACGCCCGTGGTCTCCACCTCGGTTTCGGGTATTCCCGAATTGATCGAGGACGGCCGCACCGGGTTGCTGGTACCTCCGCAGGACCCGGCGGCGCTGGCCGCTGCCCTGGAACGGGTGCTATCCGAGGCGCCGTTGAGGCATCGTTTCGCGGCGGCGAGCCGGGCCAAGATAGAGGAACGCTTCGAGTGTTGGGAGACCGCCAAGGCCTTGCGCACTCTTTTTGTACAGAGTGTCCAGCCGTGAATATCGTGTACCTGTGCGCGGATCGCGGCATCCCCATCCTGGGGGACAAAGGGGCGTCGGTGCATGTGCGGGAATTCACCACGGCGCTCGCCCGCGTCGGGCATGACATCACCCTGCTTTGCGCCAAACAGGGGTATGGGAACCCTTCTCCTCCGGCGCGGCTCATCGAGTTGCCGCCCGACACCGACGCCGCCGAAATTCGCGGCGAGGGGGAGTCTCTGGGTATCGGACAAGAAGCATGGGACCACACCGTGCACCGGGAAATCGACAAGCTGGTCTGTGATCGCCGGCTGGCATCGCGTGCTTTGGACGCCTTGAGAATGGCGCACGTGCAGCCGGACGCGCTCTATGAGCGGTATGCGCTCTTCCATCGCTCCGGCGGCGACCTCGCCGACGCCCTGGGCATCCCTTACGTGCTAGAAGTGAACGCGCCTCTGGTCTATGAACAGGCGCGTTTCCGGGGATTGCGGTTAAAGACCCTGGCGGAGGAAACGGAGATCGCGACCTTCCGGCGAGCCGATCATATCGTGGCCGTGTCAGAGGCCGTGCGTGCCCATGTGCTGTCCCGGCAAGTGCCGGAAGATCGCGTGACCGTGCTGCCCAATGGGGTGGATATCAGCCGCTTTCATCCCCAGGTGGACGGACAGGAAGTCCGCACACGCCACGGACTTGACGGGCGACTGGTCATCGGTTTCGTGGGTAGCCTGAAACCCTGGCATGGTTTGGATTTTCTGCTCGACGCCTTTATGCGCGTCAGTCAGCAGCAGCCGGAGGCGGTGCTGTTGGTGGTAGGCGAAGGCCCCGGCAGCACCGGTCTTCAGTCCCGTGCGGCGGAAAACGGGCTCGGTGGCAAGGTCATCATGACGGGGCGCGTGCCCCACGAAGAGATCCCCAATTATCTCGCTGCCATGGACCTCACGGTGGCTCCCTATCTCCCGCAGGACGGATTTTATTTTTCACCACTCAAGGTGGTGGAATCGCTGGCGATTGGACGGCCCGTGGTGGCGCCCCGGCTTGGCCAGCTGCCCAGCTTGGTTGAGGACGGTGTGACCGGCCGGCTGTTCCCGCCCGGAGACCTCGCGGGTTGTGTCGAGTGCATCCTCTCCTTGCTCAACGAGCCGTCGCAGCGGCAACACATGGGGCACCGCGCGGGCATCGCGGCGCAGGGTATCTTCGACTGGAATCGAACCGCCCGACAGGTGGCAGGAATCATCACCACTTTGCGATCAGGAACACCGTAATGGAACGGTCCGTGGATCAGAGTCCCTCCTCCTTCTCCCTGTGGGGACTGCGACGTTTTCTGCGCCCGCACTCGGTGGCGCTGTCCGGCGCCGCTCTGGCGATGACGATGCGGGCCATGGTGCTGCTGGTTCTTCCATGGCCCTTGAAGTTCGTGGTCGATAGCGTGATTTCCCAGAAACCTCTGCCCATCTGGCTCGCCGGACTTCTGCCGGACCCCATCCTCCATCGCGTGGCACTGCTGGATGTCCTGGGAATCACCATGCTTTTGTTCGCCGTGGCCGACTCCGCGCTGGCCTACATCGGCGGGCGCTGGTTATTGCGGGTGGGGCAGCGTGCCGTTTTCGACATTCGACGCCTTCTCTTCGCCCACCTGCAACGGCTTTCTCTGGCCTTCCACCGCCGTCAGAAGAGCGGGGATCTCATGGCTCGGCTCGGAGGCGACATTCAAACGCTTCAGGATTTTGTCGTGTCGATGGGAACAGGCCTCTTCGCCCATTTACTCACCATCGTCGGTATGGCCGGGATCATGCTCGCCATCGATTGGCGCTACGCGCTGGTCGTGATAGCCGCGGTTCCCCTGCTACTGGTGATTACCCAGCGCCACACAAGACGCCTCAAGCAGGCATTTCGCCTGGCACGGCGAAAAGAAGGCGAACTATGGAGCATGGCGCAGGAAATCATTGTCGGTATTCCCGTCGTCCAGGCGTATGGCCGCGAATCCTTTGAGGAAAGCCGCTTCCGCGAGCATGCCGAAGAGAGCCTGGATGCGGCCCTGGAAGCCAACGAATTGCAAATGCGTTTTACCCCCCTGATCGGCGGCCTGGTGGCCGCGGCCGTGGGAATCGCCGTCTGGTACGGCGCCTCTCAAGTGCTGGCCGGACACATCACGACGGGCGAATTGCTGGTTTTTCTCGCCTACCTGCGCGGTATGGCGGCTCCCTTGCGCCAATTCGCCAAACTGGCTGGAACCCTCAGTAAGGCAACCGTGGCGGCCGAACGCCTCGGGGATATCTTTGCCGAAGAGTCCGACATCCGGGACGCCCCCGATGCCATTCGTCTTTCCTCCTGCGCCGGCGCACTGGAGTTTCGCTCGGTTTCCTTCGGATACCGCCCCGATGAAAGCGTACTGAAAGATATCTCGTTTCGCGTCGATCCCGGCCAAACGGTCGCCTTGGTAGGCACCACGGGCGCGGGCAAGAGCACGCTGGTGAGCCTCGTCCCCCGTTTTCATGATCCTGTCGAGGGCCGGGTTCTGTTGGACGGGCACGATCTGCGCGATCTGCAACTCGCCTCCCTCCGGAACCGGATAGCCCTGGTCCTGCAGGAAGCACTCCTCTTCCACGGCACCGTCTGGGAGAACATCGCCTACGGCCGCGCCGGGGCGGGGCGGGAAGAGGCCATCACCGCGGCGCGGGCGGTGGGCATCCACGACCTCGTCGAGGGATTACGCGACGGTTATGACACGCGGGTCGGGGAACGGGGGGGGGGACTCTCCGGCGGACAGCGGCAATGCATCTCCATCGCCCGGGCCATGTTACGGGATGCGTCCATCGTCATCCTCGACGAACCCACCAGCGGGCTGGATGCATTCTCCGAGCGTCGCGTGCTGGAAGCGCTGAATCGTCTCACCACCGGCCGCACCACCCTGGTCATCGCCCATCGTCTGGCGACCATCGCCAAGGCCGACCGGATCCTGGTTGTCGACCATGGACGCGTCGTCCAAGACGGCTCCCATGCGCAGCTTCTCGCCCAAGGGGGCCACTATGCCGAGCTCTGGCAACAGGGCTATCACACATCATCCATGAGCACCACGCAGGAGGCGGTATGAAGCACATCGCGGTAATCGGTGTCGGTTATGTAGGGTTGACGACCGCGGCCTGCCTGGCCGAATTAGGACATCACGTCGTGGGAGTGGACATGGACGAAGGGAAAATCTCCATGCTGCGGCAGGGCCGGATTCCCTTCAGCGAACCGGAGCTTCCCGAACTGGTGGAACGGAACCACCAGGCCGGGCGTCTTGACTTCACTACCTCTTACCCCGAAGCCATGCAGCAGGCGGATATGGTCTTCATCTGCGTCGGCACACCGCCAACTCCCAGCGGACATGCCGATATGAGTCAAGTGGAAGAAGCCGCCCGGCAGGTCGCCCTCTCAGCGCGACACCCCCTCATCGTCATCCTCAAGAGCACCACCCCGCCCGGCGGGAACGCGGAACGCGTGGCCGCCATCCTGGCCAGCCATCTACCTCTGGGGATCAATGCCCCGCTGGTCGTCAATCCGGAATTTCTCCGCGAAGGATCGGCGGTGTACGACACCTTCCACCCGGACCGCGCCGTCATCGGCGCCTGGGATGCCTCGGCTGCGGAAGAGGTGGCGGCACTGTATGCCCCCTTACGCTGCCCCGTTCTTCTCACGGACCCGGTCAGCGCGCAATTTACCAAATACGCCTCCAACACTTTCCTGGCCACCAAAATCTCTTTCATCAACGAAATATCCCGCATTGCCGAACGCGTGGGAGCCAACATCCATGCCGTTGCCCAAGGCATGGGCTTCGACGATCGCATCGGCGCTGAATTCCTCGAGGCCGGGCTTGGCTACGGGGGCTCCTGCTTCCCCAAGGACGTCCTGGCCTTGTCCGCCATCGCGGAACAGCATGGATATTATTCGCAATTTCTGCACGCGGTCATGGACATCAACGCCGGCCAACGCAGTCTTACCGTCGCGAAGCTGGACGAGGCGCTGGGGGGCCTCCACGGCAAGAGGATATGCGTCCTCGGTCTGGCCTTCAAATCACATACCGACGATGTGCGTGAATCACCTGCGCTATCCGTGATCTCCATGCTGTGTCAGCAGGGCGCATATGTTCAAGCCCATGATCCCGTCGCCATGCCTACCGCGCAGAAAGTGCAACCATCCCACGATACCCTCGAGTATTGCTCTGATGCCTATGCGGCGGCCCTGGGCTGTCACGCGGTCTTGATCGCCACCAACTGGCCGGAATTCCGCAGCCTCGATTGGTCACGCATCCATACCTTGATGACGGGCAAGGTGGTCTTGGACGGTCGTGGACTGCTCTCTCCGGATGAGATCCGTGCCATGGGATTCGAGTACCTGGCCTTCGCCAACTGAGCCTCACACACCAGACCAGCACGCCTACAGGGAAGACCTCCATGGATACCTATCGCAAGAATCTCCTGATCCTCACCCTGGTGTTGGTGTCCATCTGTTGCGCGGTGTGGGTTCGACACGCCCATGCTCAGCCGTGGATTCCCGCCGCGGGGTCAGGAAAAGTCAAAGCCACGGTGCGGTTTTATCATTCCGACCGCCTCTTTCCACAGACCTCATTCAGCACCACCACGCATTCGACCCATTCAAAACTTTCGGAGACACAGATCCGCCTGGACGGCGAACAAGGGCTCGGACACGGTTGGGCGTTCGTGTACGAATTGCGCGCCGCCCGACTCGTCAAATCCAAACCGAAGGCAACCTACTCCGCGACGGGGTTGCAGGATCAGCAGATCGGCCTCTCCTACGGATTGCGGCAACGCGCGCACTTCGCCGACGCCATTACCGTCAATGCGATTGTCCCTACAGGGCGCACATCGACCACGCCCCAACTGGGGGTCGGTGCCCTGGCCGTCGAGCCGGATTACGATGTGGGTATCGTGCATCATTTCGGCCCGCGACTGGTATACGCCAGTCTTTCAGTCGGCCCGCGCATCTATATCAGAAACGGCGTGACGCAAGCGCGCGCCTCGGCGGTGGTAGGCGTGGATCCCATTCAGCGGGTCACCATCATGGGCACCCTGTTTTTTTCCAAGACATTGGCCAGCAACGCGCTGGCCATCAGCACAACCCCCAACGCCTCAGAATTTTACAATATATTGCGTGGCGGCGTGGGGCTGGAATACGCCGTCACCAAAAATATCCGGCCGCTCATCGCCTACGAAATAGATCTGGCCGGTCAGAGCATCCATGCCGGCAGCAGATTGGTGGCAGGCGTTTCCTGGCGCTATTAAAAATCCCGCGCATGGAGACCGTCCTGATTTTGTTGCGGCACGGTGAAACCGAATGGAATCGCAGCGGTCGTTATCAGGGCCGTAGCGACCACCCGGAGCTCACCTCCCACGGCGAGGCGCAAGCGCGAAGGGCCGCGGAACATCTCGCCCACCTGGGCCTCGCCGCCATCGTGGCCAGCCCACTGAAGCGCGCCCGTGCCAGTGCCGGCATCGTCGCGGAACATCTGGGTCTGCCCGTCGCCACGGACGAGCGGCTCGTGGAGATGGGGTACGGGGACTGGGAGGGCTTGCAGCAAGCGGAGATCAAAGCGCGGTGGCCCGGGCTGTTGCGACGCTGGAAACAAAACCCTGCCGAGGTGGCCCCTCCGGGTGGGGAGTTCCTTTCCGATCTTCAGCGCCGCGTACGCTCTTTCCTCACCGAGATCAGCACCCGGCCTGGACCGGTCCTGGCCGTTACCCACGCAGGGGTAATCCGGGTCGCCATTCTCGAAATCCGGGACGAACCACTGGTCCGATTCCGCGAAGTGCCCATCGCGAACGGCTCCCTCACCACCATCCGTTGGCGGGACGGGCACCGCAGCCTCACCCATGGCCTGGTAGCCTGCGAATAGGTTCTTATTCCGGGACGCTGCATCTGGTCCGGGTCCGCATCAAAAAACGACTTGAGCGCCCAGACCAACCCCGTAATTCGCACTGCCGTTGGACAGCCCCTTGTCCGCATAGAGTTGAAAGCCGCTGCCGGCGCGCGTGACATTGTAATTCCAGGCAAGGATGACGTCCGCTGGACCAGCGTAGCCCGGTTGCTCGGAACCGGACCCGGAAAACATCGCCGTGAATATGTTGCGCGACGTGGCGATAAAGCTGGAACCCACGTCATAGGTCCAAATATTGCGCAGATTGCCGCCCACGGGATTGCCCACAAAACGGTAACCCAGATGGGCGAATGGAAAAATGCGGGTACCGATGATTTCGTCCAGACCCACCCCAACCTCGTAGTCGTTGCGCCCCGTACCCAATCCGTTGGTGACGGAAGCCGTGCCAAACTTGACCTTGGTATAGGGCACGACGGCTGGCAGGAGTCCACTTCCCTGGTAAACCGTGTAATGCGCGGAGAGCCAAATGTCACCGAGACCACTGGCACTCCGGGTTTGTGTGGTGCCCGTGCGCCGAGCGACCCCCCCGCCCGTCAGTTGTGCCCCTCTGGGCAATCCGGACACAGAGAGGTAGGGCACCATCAATTTGAGACGCCAACTCCGATTTCGAAACTGGAGGTAACTGGCATCGTAGAAGATGTTGATATGACTGGCCGTTCCGAAACTCCCCTGATAGTACGATGGTACATTACCCACGGTGAAACGGGGAGCGGCATAGGCAACCCCCATCGTTGCCCACAGAGACAGAACGCCCATTTCCGCCAGCGATCGAAACCGCATGCAACCCTCCTTTTTTCCTTTGTAATGGGGGTGAGAGGAACCAGAGCGCCGGAATCCCACCCTTTAAGGATAGGCGGGAATTATGCCCACAAATTCGGCAAGGAACAAGAATGCACATGGCGGCCGGTTCTCCGTCTGCATGAATCTGCGGCACATACCGGTCAGAGTGGGCCGGCCCTGGCGACGGACCCTTGCACTGCACGTCCTCAATGGCTAATGTATGCTCCCTGCCTTAATATCTTCTGTAGAGGTGAAATTTCTGCCATGTCCGCCGCCCCCGAGGAAGTCGATGACAGCCCCTATTGCTGCTGTTCGGCCGCCACTTTTCAGGAAATTCTTGCGCGTCAACGCGCCAACCCCCTGCCCTTCATGGAACTTCTCATGGTCCACGCGGGCTGTGGCGGTGGTTGCGGCAGTTGCATCGACGAACTCGAAGCCTATTTACGCGATCACGACGCCCACATAGAGGATTGAATCCGTTCCGCACCTTTCATCCGCCCTGGTGGTCGCGAGACGGGCATGTTCAGACCATTTGGGCGCCTTTTTTTGCCCGATCTGGAAACGCTGACTTTCGCCGCGAGATCTGGCAGAGTCCCGATGCGGATCGACTCGCGGTGGACTGGGTGGACGCCCCTGCCGGGGCGCCGGTCATCATCCTCTTCCATGGCCTGGGGAGCAGTTCGCGAGGGCACTATGCCCGGGCTCTCGCCGAGGCCCTGCGACAGCGGGAATGGGCCGGGTGCTTCATCAATTTCCGTGGCTGTGGTGGCATGGATAATCTTTTGCCCCGCAGTTATCACGCCGGAGACAGCGCTGAAATCCGTTGGATACTGGAGCGCGCGACGGCGTTGATGCCAGAGCGTCCGCGCTATGCCATCGGCGTTTCTCTCGGCGGAAATGCTTTACTCAAATATCTGGGGGAGGCCGGTGACACGGCCCTCAAAGTCCTGCGCCGTGCGGCTGCGGTGTGCGCGCCCATTGACCTGGCGGCAACGGCAGCCCATCTGCAGAAGGGCCCCATCCATCTTTACGGTCGCTATTTTCTGAAAAACATGAAAAAGAGCGTTCGCCGCTACCGGACACGTTATCCGGATCTCGTGCATTGGCCCCGTGTATTCTCCGCTAAGAGCCTGTATGATTTCGATCAATACTTTACCGCCCCGGTGCACGGTTTTTCGGCGGCGCGGCAGTTTTGGGAAGAAGGCTCCGCCGCACCGCTGCTCTCCCGGATCCGGGTGCCCACACTGCTCCTGAACAGCGCGGATGACCCGATCGTGCCCATCGACGCGGTACGCAGCGTCCGGATCAGTGCCTCCGTGACACGCTGTATTACCCGGCAAGGCGGACATGTCGGCTTTGTGGACGGCCCATTTCCCGGTCATCTACGCTGGCTGCCGAATACGCTACTGGACTATTTTGAGAGGAAAATCATCCCATGACCGACTACCCGCAACCCCGTCTCCGGGTTCTGCTCGCGGAAGCGATCGCCATAGGTCCCGGCAAGGCAGAACTGCTCCGCCACATTCGCGCCGAGGGTTCCATCTCCGCCGCGGCACGGGCCATGCACATGAGTTACCGGCGCGCCTGGTTGCTCGTAGACACGATGAACCGTTGTTTCCTGGCACCCGTGGTCAACACCGCCACCGGCGGCAGCCACGGTGGCGGCGCGCATCTGACTGAAATGGGCGAGGACGTCTTGCGGCGCTATGAAGCCATGGAAACCAAGGCCCACGCCACGCTCGCCCCCGACATCGCGGAATTCCGGAAAATCATGCGATCGCACCCGCTTGAAGAAAACGTCTCGTGAAGAACCTGCTCCGCGAGGTACTCTGTAGCCGCGTCTATGACGTGGCGCGGGAAACCCCCTTGGAGGCGGCCCCCAGACTCAGTGCGCGCCTGCAGCGGGAGGTGCTGTTCAAACGCGAAGATCTGCAACCGGTCTTCAGTTTCAAGTTGCGCGGCGCGTACAACAAGATCGCGCAGCTCTCGGCCCAGGAAAAGGCGCGCGGTGTCATTACCGCAAGCGCGGGGAATCACGCCCAGGGTGTTGCCTATGCCGCGCAGAAACTGGGCATTCGCGCCGTCATCGTCATGCCCCGCACCACCCCGGAAATCAAGATCGCTGCCGTGCGCGCGCGGGGCGCCGAAGTCATCCTGCAGGGCGACAGCTATTCCGATGCCCAAGCCCATTGCGACGCATTGATCGGTGAATTCGGCATGACGTTCATCCCTCCCTTCGACGACCCCCTGGTCATCGCCGGACAAGGCACGGTGGGGGCCGAGATTCTCCGTCAACGGGGGGCTGGCCTAGAAGCCATTTTCATTCCCGTGGGCGGCGGGGGTCTCATTGCCGGGGTGGCGGCCTATCTGAAATCCATCGTCCCCGAGATCCGTATCATCGGCGTCGAGCCCTTCGAAGCCGATGCCATGTATCAGTCCCTGACGGCCGGAAAGCGGGTTATTCTGCCTCAGGTCGGGATATTTGCCGACGGTGTGGCCGTGCGCCAGGTGGGGGAACACCCATTCGCCCTCTGCCAGAAATACGTCGACGCGATCGTGCGGGTGAATAATGACGAAATATGCGCGGCGATCAAAGATGTCTTCGACGAAACCCGCTCCATCATGGAGCCGGCCGGGGCACTGGCGGTGGCGGGCCTGAAGCGGATGGCGGCAATGGAGGGTGGCCGGGGAGGGGCCTGGGTCGCCCTCCTCTCAGGCGCCAACATGAACTTCGACCGCCTGCGCTTCATCGCCGAACGCGCGGAACTCGGCGAAGCGCGCGAGGCGTTGTTTGCGGTTACCATTCCCGAACGGCCCGGCGCTTTTCGCGCCTTCTGCGCCGCCATCGGCCAGCGGGTCGTGACGGAATTCAACTATCGCCTGCACCGCCGGGACCGCGCCCACATTTTTGTGGGAGTCGCCATCCGCGATCGAGAAGACGCCAGGGCATTACTGGAGCAGTTACGCGCGACCGGCCATGAAGCACTGGACCTGAGTGATGACGAGATGGCCAAACTGCATATCCGGCACATGGTCGGTGGCCATGCGGCCGCCGCACAGAATGAACGGATCTACCGTTTTGAATTTCCGGAACGTCCCGGCGCTTTGATGGATTTCCTCGACAGGCTGGGAGGATGCTGGAACATCAGTCTCTTCCACTATCGCAACAATGGCGTTGACTTGGGGCGCGTGCTGGCGGGTTTTGAAGTGCCGGACCCTGAGATGGGGGCATTCGAATCCTTGCTGTCCCGGCTGGACTATCCGCATGTGGCGGAAACGACCAATCCCGCCTACCAATTCTTCCTCGATCCAGGTCAGTACCGACCTGGCGGTAGTCCATGAACCACGTCTTCCCGGGTCCACCGTTGATCCGATAAAAGCCCTTTTGTCTGGGTGCGGCAGGCAATGCTTCAGCGTTTTTCACCATTTTGCTTGTCGGAGCTTCATAGTTGGGCGATTTCTCGCCCTATGGCTGGGGGCCATACCGGCACAAATGCGGAGTGCAGGCGCAGATCCACCGCGCCGGAGGCGTTCAATGGGATGGTGGGCGGTGCAAAGGAGCATTCAGGGAGGGCATTATACCGGAAACCCTCACAGATATAGGGGCCTTCAACTATTTTCGATCCTATCCAATCGCGGGAATAGGATTATCACTCAACCCCAGCAGGAAAATAACTATCTTTTTATCTTGTTTATCTTTGCGACACCGCCACTTCAGTGGTTATGATTATCTTATGGTTGCTTCATCACCATCCAGGAAAATCACGCTCTCCCGCACATCTACTTGCTCATAAAAACCACCGTAAGCGATCGTGTCCTGTTGGATTACTACGTCCAAATCCACCCACATAATAGTTACCTTTTTTTCATAATATTATAAAAATACGACAAATAACTATTTCAATCATGGCTATTGACTTTGGCACACCCCACTGTTAAAAAAGCATGGGCGGGTCACACCTGCTCAACACAGAAATTAATTGCTTCTGTGAATTCATCATCTTTTTCTTAACTCAAAAGGAGTAGTGATTATGAACGAAAATACCATGAGGGAACTCACCCCAGAAGAAATCACTCAAGTTTCTGGGGGTCTCGCGGTCGCAGCGGGGGCCAATGTCCTCGGTGCGCCGGTTCTTAGCACAACGGTGGCTACGTCACCTGTCCTTTCACCTGTTCTTTCATTTACCGGAACGGCCGTGGGAGGGGTGCTAGGGAAGTTATAAGTATGTCGTCATTGCGATGGTCCTTATCCGCCACACGTTTGGATAGGGGCTGACGTGTGAGCAGGCTGCCCGGTCAGATCAGGCAGCCTACTCTTGGGAGACAGTAAAATTTGCACTCCGTAAACACGTGTGTACTGCTTGAGGTAAAGAGACAGGTCATTAACTCCATCGAAGGCTGAGAGCAGAATGCTATATCGCAACGAATCGCTCATTCACCATAACCCGACATGGCTTGGTCATATTCGCATGAGCTCGCCAAAGAATCATCACATCTTTACCTGGTCCGCCCTTTTTCTCACCTCCACGATTCTGGGTGTTCTCATATTTGGTCATTACACCCGCCATCTTCGCGTCAGCGGTATCCTGGTGCCCAGCCGAGGGCTCTTATCTGTTACGACCCCTATTTCAGGGACGGTTCAAAAAGTCATGATACGATCCGGCCAACTGGTGTCATTGGGTAGCCCCCTCATCCGCATTTCCAAAAATCTGGATAGTCCGTCCGTGGGACCGGTCAACACCATCGTCCAGAATGCGTTGACTGACGAGCAGAGCAGATTGCACCATGACCTTCACTCTGAAAAGTCCGTTTCCTCCATTCAATATCTAACACTGACCGGCAAATTACGGAACTTGCGCGCAGAATACCGCCAGATTGGTACGGAGATCCGTATACAACGCAAGGATATCAACAGCACAAAAAAAGTATTGCGGGAATTCTTGAGTGTCAGGAGTCATGGTTTGGTTTCAGACCCCGAATTACAGCAGCAGCAACTTACCGTATACAGTGCCCAGAGTCAGTTGGAAAAGTTGGAAAGCCAGCGTACGGCGCTCACCCAGCAAATCAGTGACACTGCACACCAACTCGCGGAGCTGCCGCTCATCACCGGGAATCGGGAAAACGATATCCGCAACAAGCTCGACACACTCCGCCAGGACATCGCACAAAAGGCGGGCGCCCACTCCCTGGTCATACGCGCGCCGTCCACAGGCATCGTCTCTTCGCTCACCGTGAATACGGGTCAGGCGGTGACGACCGGATCGCCCGTGCTCTCTATCATGTCCGCCCAGGATCCGCTGGTGGCCCAGTTATTGGTACCCAGCAAGGCCGTGGGCTTCATCCATGTGGGTTCCAGGGTATTACTCCACTATGCGGCCTTTTCTTATCGCGAATTCGGCGCATTTCACGGTACCGTACGCAGCATTTCCCAGAGCGCGCTAACCCCCGCCGAGATCGCGGCCTTGACGCAGCAACATAGCACCACGCCACTATACCGGGTGATGGTCGCCCTGCACCGTTCCATGGTCAGGGTCAACGGTCATTCCAGCCCGCTGCGTGCGGGTATGCAATTGCAGGCGGAGATTGTCCTCAATCGTCTGCGCCTCATTCAGTGGATCTTTGAACCGCTCTATGGGCTTACCCGCAATGTTGGCCATTCGCCGCATGGCCATCCCACGGCACCGGCTATCCATCCACTCGCTCCATGAAGTTCACTGAAGAGATTCTCGCGGACCTGCGCTTCGGCTTCACGCGAAAAGTACCCGTCATTCTGCAGTCAGAAGCTTCGGAGTGTGGACTCGCCTGTTTGGCCATGATCGCCAATTATCACGGCCACCAAAGCGATCTGCACACGCTACGCCGACAATTCGCCACATCATTGAAGGGCGTCAATCTGGCACGAATGATCCAAATGGCCGCCCATCTGCAATTGGATGGCCGCCCCTTGCGGCTCGAACTGAAAGATTTGCCGCATCTGCGACTCCCTTGCATTCTGCACTGGGAGATGAATCATTTCGTAGTCCTCACCAAGGTCACCCCAAACCATATCACCGTCCACGATCCCGCACGGGGCTGCCGTATCTTGTGCTGGTCAGAAGTCTCCTCTGCCTTTACGGGTGTGGCGCTCGAGCTTTCCCCGGCGGCGAATTTCGCGCCGACAACCCAGAAAGCGGCGATTTCCCTGCGGACACTGACCGGACCGGTCAGTGGGCTCGGCGGGGCACTGCTGCGTATTTTTATTCTTGCGTTGGTACTAGAAGTTCTGGGCATCCTCGGCCCCTTCTACCTGCAGTGGGTCATCGATGAAGTACTGGTCGTCAACGATCGCAACCTGTTGACATTGCTTGGCATCGTTTATCTTGCGGTGACTTTATTCTCGGCCTTATTCTCCGCATTGCGCGCTTGGGTGGTCATCCACATCAATGCCACCCTGGGGGTGCAGTGGGCGGCCAACGTATTTTCTCACCTCCTGCGTCTGCCGCAGAGCTTTTTCGAGAAGCGCCACATCGGCGATGTGGTTTCACGCTATGGCGCCATCCAAAATATCCGCCGTACCATTACCACCAACATGGTTTCCGCAATCCTCGATGGCATCATGGCCATCGCGATCCTCGCGGTGATCGCCATATACAGTCTGAAACTCACCGTCATCGTCGTGGGCGTATTTTTGCTGTACCTGATCTTGCGCTGGGTGGCCTTTCACCCATTGCGCGCGGCAACGGAACGACATATCTTCGCCGCGGCCAAACAACAAACCTATTTATTGGAGTCGATCCGAGGTGTGCAAACGCTCAAGCTCTTCAATCGTGAGAGCGAACGCACGGCACGATTCAGCAATCTTCTGGTGGAAACCACCAACGAGGATATTCGGGTACAACAGATCTCCGCACTCTTTAACACGGGGCAACATTTTCTTGTGGGCATAGGTCATGTTGCCGTCATCTGGCTGGCCGCCCTGATGGTCATACGTAGTTCGTTCACCGTGGGTATGTTGGTCGCCTATTCCACCTACGCCAGTCAGTTTCTGAACCGGGGAGATGCGCTTGTCAACGCGTTGATCGAGTTCAAAATGCTGCGTTTATATGGGGAACGCCTGGCCGACATCGTACTGACACCGCCAGAACTCGACACGACCCCCCATTACACGGGCCCGGATCCGAGCCCCAGCCTTGAAATAAGACACCTGTACTTTCGTTACGCGGAGACTGAGCCCTGGATTCTCCAAGATGGAAACTTGCTGGTGGATGCCGGCGCGTCCGTCGCCATCATCGGCCTATCCGGCTGTGGCAAAACCACCCTGGTGAAATTGCTGCTAGGGCTATTGACTCCGGATACGGGGAAAATCCTGTTGGGCGGAGTGGATATCCGACAGTTGGGACTTCGCCGTTATCGCAGCATCGTCGGTTCAGTAATGCAATCCGATCCATTGTTTGCGGGGAGCATCGCGGAAAACATCGCATTGACCGATCCCGAGGCTGGTCTCGATGAAATTATCATGGTGGCCCAATGGGCAGGGATTCATGAAGACATCATCGCCATGCCCATGGGCTACCAAAGCCTGGTCGGTGACATGGGTTCGACCCTTTCAGGGGGGCAGAAACAGCGGGTGCTGTTGGCCCGTGCCTTGTTCACCAAACCACAGTTACTCATCCTGGACGAAGCCACCAGCCACCTCGATATGCTTCGCGAGCGCCAGGTCAACGAGCATCTCCGTCACCTGAAAATCACCCGGATACTGATCGCGCACCGACGAGAAACCATTCTTCAGTGCGATCGAGTGTATCGCCTCGCGCACGGCGCCTTGCAACCGGTAAGCCTCGAACACTACCAGCACGACCAGGGGCCTGGAACCACGAGCGTGGCTGAAGCCCTCGCGGTCGGCAGGAATGGCCCATGACCGGGTGGCATCATTCCTTTGGCCGTTCATTGCGTCGTTTAACAATTCTCATCATCCTCTGCAGTTTCAGCGCGGTTTTTTCCACATCCGTTGTGGTCGCCAGTCCCTGGTATCCGGCACACGGTTTTTTCTCGGACCCTTGGAACACGCAATCAAACATCCCTCCGCTGGGAGCATATAGTACGGATCGTCATGGGTTGGCGCATCTGCGCCCGCCTGTGCAACCGTCCCTCTCCAAGCTGGAACAATTACGGTCATTACCGGCATTGACCCGTTGGGCATTGCAGCACAATCCACAGACCGCGACCGCCTGGGCCGCCCTACAGGCCAGAGCCGCCGCACTCGGTCTCGCCAAGAGCCTCTGGCTACCCACGCTGAGCGGCCACATGGGTGTTCAGCGGAGTGACACCACATATGGTCGCGGATTCGGCGCGCCTCCCCTCACGGGCCTGTACAGCACTCTGAGCCTCAGCGAAGTGTTATTCAACTTTGGCTACCGCAGCGCCAGTGTCCACAAGGCCCAGATCGCCATGATGGTGGCACGCTATGACGCCGATGCGACCATCCAGCAAGTCGTTCTGGCTATTGCCGAGGCTTACTATAGCCTCGCTGAAGCGCGTCAAGAGGTCATGATTTACCGCCAAGGAGTCCGGGAGGCGAATCTCATCTATCAGGCGGCGCGTCTGCAGTATCGCGCCCACCTCAAACCCATCACCGACGTGTACCAAGCACAAACCGCATTGGCATTGGCGCGTGGAAATCTGTCCGCGGCACGCGGCATCGAACATGCGAGCAGGGGCGCGCTGGCGGAAGCGGCGGGGTTGCCCGTCACCGTCCCACTCACGATCTTCTCCTTGCCCCAACCACCAGGGATGCTCCCTTCATCCATAAAGCATTGGCTGCATCAGAGTCTCGCCCATAACCCCACCATACTTGCGGAACTTGCGCGCATGCGGGAGGCACGGCAGAGCATCGCCCAAGCCGAAGCGCAGGGCCTCCCCTCGGTTTCCCTAGTGGGTAATCTGGGAGACAATCAACTGCAGTACGCACCCAATGGGAGAAGCTTCTCCGCAGGCATCCAAATCGATGTGCCCCTCGACAGCAACTTTTCAAGCACCTACCAGGTGCAACAAGATCGTGCGCTTTACCGCGAAACGCGCGCGCAGGCGCAGCAGGCAGCCAACAATACCTTGTTGAAAGTGTGGCAGGCATATTATCAGTGGCACGGCGCAAAACGGTCCTACGCGGCGGCGGCGGAGCAAGTCGCCAGCGCCCAAAAAGCCCTGGCAGGCATCCGGACCGAATATCGCATTGGTCTTGCGAATATACTGGATTTGATCACCGCCGAGGGAAATCTTATCCAGTCCAGGATCACAAAAGTTCAGACTCTGACACAGTATTACCAGTATCAAGCGATTCTATTCCGTGGTGCCGGTATGGTTCCCGATACAGCCAAGAAGTAATATATCCAGCCCTCGCGACCTTGCCGTCACATTCAGGGATCACCACATGTCCATCATTTTATCATTGATCTATGTCACCATTTCCATCAGCGCCGCCATACGGGTCATCATGACCAAACGCAATCCGTTGGCGGCGGCGTTATGGTTGGTAACGATCTGGTTTGCGCCGTATCTAGGACCCTTTCTTTATTATTTGCTTGGCATCAATCGGGTGAAACGCAAGGCAGCCTACTTGCGTAAGGGTATCGACCATTATCGATACCCTGTTTTAAATCATCATCAAGTGGATGCGCACGCTTTGCGCGAACACGGAATTCCGGATCATTTCAAACCTCTAGTGAAATCCGTGCACAATCTTACTGAACAACATCTGTTAAGCGGAAACAGAATTGTTCCGCTCTTCTCCGGAGAGACGGCCTACAGCGCCATGATCGCAGAGATAACGGCCGCCAAGCAATCTATTGCGCTGATGACTTACATCTTTCATGCGGATGGAATTGGTGAAAAATTTATCGCGGCATTGCGACAAGCGCATGCACGGGGAGTAAAGATCCGGGTGTTGCTGGACGGCGTTATGGCACATCTCACACAACCATCCATCACCCAGGCGTTACGTGCCGCGAATATCCCTTACGCCCTGTTCAACTCACCCTTGCTGGCACATCGCGTTTTCTTCCTGAACTTGCGTAGTCATAGAAAAATATGCGTGATTGACGGCCGCATCGGTTTTACGGGTGGTTTCAACATTCACCGTGATTACTGGTCTCCGGACCCGGGAAAACGCGTCTTCCAGGACACTCATTTTCGCCTGACGGGACCCATTGTGACACACCTATCCAATGTATTTGTGGACGAATGGCTATACAGTTCGGGGGAAATGCTGCGCGGTGATCCCTGGTTCTCAGAAACGCCCGAATTTCAGGAAATCGGCAGCGTGCTGGCGCGGGGCATCGCCGCGGGGCCTGACGAACGCTGGGAGCGTTTGCGGGGGTCCTACCTGACCGCTCTGAATGTCGCGACACAATCCGTCCGCATCATGTCTCCCTACTTCATCCCGGATGAAGTGTTGTTGGCGGCTATTGATGACGCCATCAACCGGCAGGTTGCCGTAGACATCCTCATTCCGGAGAGCGGTAGCAAGGTGTTGCTGGCCGCCACCATGGGACGGATCAACGAAACACTGAAACACGGCGCCCGCCTTTGGCTATGTCCACCGCCTTTTAATCATTCAAAACTCATGATCGTGGACGATCAATGGTTATTGATGGGTTCTGGAAATTGGGATGAGCGCAGTCTGCGCCTGAATTATGAGTTCGATGTGGAATGTTATGATTCCGTTCTCGCCGGAAACATCAATAACTTATTCATCGCCCACCAGAAGGCCGCGAGACAGCTCACTTACGAGGCCTATAGGCATCGCCCATTTCACGAGCGCCTGTTTGACGGTTGCGCGCGCCTTCTCTCGCCCTTCCTGTAGATCCATGTCCGCATGCATCAACATACCCTATGAATAAAATAAATAATACCAATTTGAACTATGAAAGAGATTGTCGCATGATGGCCACAGATTTTCCAAGGATCAAGCAAGCCGACCGGTGACCACTGCATCCGTAAAAACCTCCGTTGATTCGCCCCCCCTCAGTACCCCCATGTTGCTCATGCTCAATCTGGCCATCGGGCTGGGCCATTTTCTGGTGTTGTTCAATACGGGTGCTTATCTGCCCATGATTCCGCAGGTAGCGGGAGGGCTTGGCGTCAATCCAAGTTATGTGGACTGGACACAAGCCAACTTCTTCCTGGCCATGGCCCTGGCTTTTCCCACGGCAGCGTGGTTCCTGAATCGGTGGGGTGAAAGGCGTAGCCTGTTGGGCGCCTTCTTCGCTTTCGCGCTCGCCTCGGCGGTTTGCGCGGTGTCCCATGACTACGGATGGTTCCTGGTCGCGCGTATGCTGCAGGGTTATGCGGGAGGCATCACCATACCGATCTCCCTTGGCGTGCTGCTGAGGCATTACCTGCCACCCCGCCGCAATATGGGCCTCACGCTATGGGGATTGGCAGCCATCACGCCCTTCACTTTCGGCCCGGTCATAGGCGGCTGGATCACCGATACGTGGGGTTGGCGCTGGCTCTTCTACTTCAATGTGCCCATAGCGGTCACCGCCGCCCTCATCATTGCGATCCTGCTGGCGGGACGGGAGGCAGAACATCGTCACCCTGCGCTGGACTGGCCGGGTTTGCTGTTCCTTCTCATTGGAACGGGCGCGCTTCAGTGCGCCCTCAATCTGGGTGAGATGGACGACTGGCTACGATCAACGACCATCCTCTGGCTTTCGCTCACCGCCGCAAGCGCCCTCCTCTGTTTCTGGGCGTGGGAGTGGAACAGTCCACACCCGTTGCTGGAATTGCGCTTCCTGCGGCGCCGCAATTTTCTGATCGGTGGACTGGGTCTCTTTCTCACGATGCTCTGTTTTCAGGGCACCATGGCACTCTACGTCGTGCAGTTTCAATTGACGCTGGGTTACAGCGCCTGGTTGGCGGGACTGTTACTGCTACCCATGGCCATTTTTTCCAAACTGGCCGCCATGCTGACACAATATTATGTGCGCCGGATAGATCCGCGCGTCATCGGTTTTGTCGCCCTGCTCGGTTTCTCCGTCTCCAGTTTCTGGATCTCCTCCTATAACCATCCGGCTTCACTGGACGAACTCCTGTGGCCGCAAGCGATGGCGGGACTCTTTCTCGGCGCGCTCTTTCCCCCGTTCGCCAGTATCGCCCTCTCCGGCCTCCGCGACACCGCCGAAATGCGGGGCGGCGCCTTCTTGAACTTCCTGCGTGTTTCAGGACAAGCCATGGGTATACCCGTAATAGCGGCCCTGTGGGATCGCCGCCGGATATTGCACCGTCATTTTCTGGGGGAAGGCAATGCGATGGTCCAAGAACCACTCCGCTCCGCGCGACACGTGCTCCAGGAGCGGAACATCACGCCTGGGGCAGCGCACCAATTGCTTGTCACGGGCATCGATCATCAGGCGGCGCTCTTGGCCTTCAACGAAATTTTTTACGGTGCCGGCTGGACTTTTCTCGCGCTGGGCGCCGTGCTGCTGTTGGCGAAACATGTGGTTTTCGCGGAACCCGACGCGCGCACCCGCCTGGCCCTGGAACAGATGGTAGAACCTTGAACAACTGGCGGATTATCATCATTTCCGTGGCACTATCGCTCACCGCTTGCGCGCGGCTGCCCCATCATTTGCCTGAGCATAAGATGGGCCAGAACACGGATATGAGCCGTACCCTCGCCCAATACACGGGTTCGTCGGGGGTGACGACGGGCACCTGGCCACGGGACGACTGGTGGAAAACGGCCGGCATCCCTGCCCTGAACGCCTTAGAGGAAGCGTCGCTACGCGCCAATCCCGGTTTGCAGGCGGTCGGCACGCGAATACTGATGGCCCGCGCCGCCGCGGCGCATCAACGCGCCACCTTATGGCCACACCTCTCGGCAGGCGCTTCGACGACCCAGGAATACTTCTCCAAGCAAGGACTGCATACCACCGCCAACGGCAGCAGTGTGCTGTATACCGAACTGAACCCCCTGGAGATTCGATACCACGTGGATCTATGGGGCCGAGAAAGCGATCACATCCGGGCAAGCCTGGGAAACGTGCGCGTCTCCCAGGCGGATTTTGCCGAAGCGCGTCTGCTGTTATCCACACAGGTGGCTTCACACTATTTTTTACTGATCGGCGACCTCCAGCGGCGGGCCCTGATTCTCCGGGAGGAGCAGCTGCATCAGGCGCTCCTGCGCTTGGATCGGCGGCGCTTGCAATCGGGTTTGACGGGGGCCGAGGCCGTATATTCGCAAGAGGCGGCCTGTGCCGCGGCACGGCAGGCCGTTGCGAATATCACGGACCGGATCGCCGTGCAACGCCACGCTCTCGCCGCATTGGCAGGGCAGGGCCCCGACTGGGGACGGAACATTCAGGCAGCGCCCCTGCCGTCTTTGGCGGTCATCCCTCTCCCTAAGGATTTACCCTTACGGATCATTGTCCATCGGCCGGATATCGTGGCCGCGCGATGGGAAATCGAGATGGCCGCGCAAGAAGTGGGTGCGGCACGCGCGGCATTCTATCCGGATGTCAACATCGCCCTTTTCGCCGGTTGGAACAGTATCCACCTGGGGGATCTGCTCAGTCCCGGAAATCTGGCGCACGCGGTAGGACCGGTGGTTTCCCTGCCCATCTTCGAGGGTGGTGCATTGCGCGCGCGACTACGGGAAAAGAACGCCCTCTACATGGGCACGGAAGAGCACTACCGCCTCACCATCCTCCAAGCCGTGCGCCAGATCGCCGATCGCCTCAGTCACTGGCGGCGGATCCGGCACAAACTCTCTGCGCAGCAGGAAATCATATCAGCGGCACAGCGAACGAGCCGGTTGGAATATGCGGCGTTTCAAGCGGGAATCCGCAACAAGCTTGGAGCCGTGACAGCGCGTATAAATGAGGTGCATGCCCAGGATCGGTTGAATGCGCTACGGATCGCCGATGCCGTTTCCTGGGTACGTCTCAACTCGGCACTCGGTGGTGGATACCCCTTGCCCGGAAACCGCTCATGACGCGCAAGACGGACATCATCCACCACCCGCCACCCGCCCCTGAACGGCGTCTGCGTCACATCGCCACGATCGTCGCCCTTTTGCTCGTCGCTGCGCTGACGTGGGCGGCATGGTGGTTCTTTCACGGGCGGTTCCGCGTAGTCACCAACGATGCCTACATCACCGGCAATATCGTTCCCGTGGAAGATCAAATCCCCGGGACCATCAGCAAGGTGCTGGTGGAAAATACGGAATTTGTGCATACCGGCCAAGTCATGGCCATTCTGCAGGGAGATCAGTCACGATTACAACGTCTTCGGGCAGAAGCACACCTGGGGGCCGAGGTTCGGCGCGTGCGGAGGGCCTTTGCCGTGGTGACGCAACTGCGGCACATCGTGGCGAGCAAAAATGTGGAATTGAAACAATTGCAGGACGATCTGCGTCGTTTGGTCGCGGCCTTCCCCAGTGGCGCCACTTCCGCCATCCGCCTGCAGGATACCCAAAGAAAAATTCAGGCGCTGCAAGCGCAGGTAGCCGCCGAACAGGCGGCCCTGGCGGGGGCCGAAGCCATCGTCGCCGGGACGACCCTCAGCGCCAACCCCCTGGTACGACAGGCCGCTGCGCAGGTGGAAACCGCTGACATCCGGTGGCAACGGCGGATCATTCGCGCGCCGATCTCCGGTTTTGTGGCAGAGCGCGCGGCTTATCCCGGCATCCGTGCCCACCCGGGTCAGCACCTTTTTTCGGTGGTCCCCCTGAACACGGTGTGGGTGGTGGCCAATGTCAAGGAAACGGACATGAAAGGAGTGCATCCCGGACAATCGGTAACACTCACCAGCTACTATTACGGCCATGCGGTGCATTATCACGGTATCGTCCAGGGACTGCTGCCGGGAGCGGGGAGCGCCTTCAGCATTCTGCCGCCCGAAAATGCCACCGGGAACTACATCCACATCGTGGAGCGGATCCCGGTGCGCATCGCCCTGCCCCCCAAGGAACTCGTCGCGCACCCTTTGCGCCCAGGGTTGTCGATGGTCGCGGAGATTCACCTGAATGCGCACCCGCACTCGGTGCTGCGACCGCTCACGCGCACCCCGATTCAGGGCTATCAGACCACGATCTATGACAACGAATTGGCGCGGGCCAAGGCATGCGCCGCCCGGATCATCCGAGCGAACTCATGAACGCATTCATTTGACGTCTTCTCGTCCGATCGCGGAAAGAGGAACGCCGGCGTCATCAGGCGCCGAGCAGTTTCAGCACCTCGCCCAACGGCTGCACGCCCACCGTCTTCAAAGTGCCGTCCACCACCACGGCGGGTACGGTTTTGATGCGCAATCGACTGACCACCTCGCGGCCATTTCGCTCGGCGACATCCAGGACTTCCAGATCCATCGGCACCTTTTGCGCGGCTTCGGTCCAGATCCGCTCCGCTTGTGGACACACGGGGCACCATTTGGATACCAGGAGTTGCACTTTCATTCTCGACCTCACAAACGCTTTCAGGCTGAGCGTATCCGAGCGGCCCGGAAAATGCCAGCATCACCCGGAGATGGACCCGGGGCATCTCCCCCGGCTCCCTCCCCACCGGGGAAACCACGGGTGGAGGTCGCCCCCATACTTTGCTAAGGTGGGCGCTCGGCCCCAGGACAGGATCTCCCCACCATGACGCTCTCGAGCATCCTCATTTTTCTCATTATCGGCGCGGTGGCGGGCTGGCTGGCCGGAATATTGATCAAGGGACGCGGCTTTGGTCTGATTGGCGACGTCATCGTCGGTATCGCCGGCGCCTTTATCGGCGGTTTCGTACTGACTTTTTTCGGGCTCGCCAGCCTGATCGGTGCCGGGGTCATCGGCGCGATCCTCGTCGCCACCATTGGTGCCGTCATTCTGCTGAGCGTGATCACCCTCCTCAAAAAACTCTAGCCCCCTCCCGCGCCCGCCATGAAGGGAAAGAGGCGCGCCTCGCTCAGAACCGTTCGGGGCGGTACGGGGTGGGGTCGATGAACGGTGTTTCTCCCGCCATCATCTCCGTCAGCAAGCGTCCGGTAGTCGGCCCCATCGTCAAGCCCTGATGGCAATGTCCAAAGGCATACCACAGACCAGGCTGACCAGGGGCTCGACCAATGATGGGCAGCATGTCCGCCACGCAAGGGCGCACCCCCATCCAGGGCTGGGGGTCCAGACGCGCACCCAGGCCCGGCAACAGGCGCCGGGCCTGTCGTTCGGCGCGTTCCAGGGGAATCGTACAAGGTGGTGCATCCCGGCGCGCGAACTCGGCGCCAGTGGTAAGCCGTATGCCTCGGCGCATCGGTGCCAGCACATATCCCGCTTCGGCATCCAGCACAGGGCTGGTCAGGGCCGCCTCAACGGGCGGCGCATAGTGTTGGTGGTAACCCCGCTTGCCAAAAAGCGGGGGGGTATAACCCAAAGTACGGGTCACATCCATCGACCAGGCCCCCATCGCAACGACCGCCTGCGCCGCCTCGACAGGACCGGCGGCACTGGATACTTGCCAGCCTGATCCGGTTCGGCGGAGCGATCGGGCGTCTCCCGTCTGATAGACGCCGCCGAGTTTCAGAAACAGACCCAGATAGGCCTGAGTCAGGGCATACGGGTCGGACACCGCCCAGGGCTGCGTCCAATGGATCGCGCCGGCCAGCGGCCCCGCCAGGGACGGTTCGCGCCGCATCAACTCCGCGGCATCCAAGACGGTATGGGTCACGCCAAAGGCCTCCGCCTTATACACCGCTTCCGCCAGGGCACGGGCCAGGGAATCAGACCGCCGATGCACCTGCAACCAGCCGCCCGGGCGCAGTAGATCCATCGCGCCAGCGGCCATGGCCAGGGTCGTATGGTCCTCCACGCAAGGACGGAGCAAGGCGCCGTAGTGCTGGGCGATCACGCGGTAGCGGTCCTTTTGGGAGTAATATCGGTAGCGCAGAAAGGGAATCGCCAGTGCTGGAAGGGCGCTGGGGTGGTAATACATCTCCGTCGACTGATTGCGGGCATAATGCAGCAGTTCCGGCAGGGACCGGGGAAAAGGGTGCGGCAACACGGCTTCCCGCTGAATGAGTCCGGCGTTACCGAGGGACGTGCCGCTTCCGGGAAGCTGAAGATCCACCAGCGCCGTCGAAAAACCCCGCCTTTGGAGTTGGAGCGCGATGGATACGCCCACGATGCCTGCCCCCAACACCATCACCGTACCCTGTGGCATTTACGCATCCTCGTGGAACCCGCGGGATCGCGATGGATTCCGTCGGGAACATAAAATGCCGCTCGCGGCGATGGTCCGGCAAAATACATTCCTCAACGCACGGCCCTGCCGCGCGCGCCACGGTGGCCGCGGCAGGATTCCAGACGATTCTTGCGTAATCCGCGCGGCAAAGGCTGTCCTTCCTGAAGCAATGACAGGCACTGCAAGGTGGCCGAACCCGCCAGCGCGATCAGCTTGATACCCCTGCCCTTCGGCAGATTTTTGACTTCCACCACTGGGAACACCAGTCCATGTCCGTCCGAGGACAGACAAAACAATTCTGCATGGGCGTCCGTCACTGACACCAAAGGCAGCGGGCGTTCCTCCGCACCCAATGTCAGAAATGCCTTGCCCGCCCGGTTCCTGCTGGTGATGTTTTCCAGAGATGTCAGAAAACCATACCCTCCCGTTCCCGCCACCAGCCACAGACTGTCACCGGCGCCGCAGGCCACGGACACCAAAAAACCCCCCGCCTGAAAATCCACCTGACTCGACGCGGGAATGCCGTCACCACGCCCGCCGGGTATTTGCGCCACGGGAATGGAGTAGGCACGTCCGGAGTGGTCCAGCAAGGCCAGCGTGTCCGTGGATCGCACTTCAAAGGTTCGGAGCAGGGCATCGCCTTCCTTGAAACCCAAGGCCGTCGTATCCAGGCCATGGCCGGAGCGGGTGCGTAGCCAGCCTTTTTGCGAGACGATCACCGTGACGGGTTCGTCCGTGACGGCGGCGGCAATGGTCTGGATGGATTTGCTGGTAGTCGCGGTATCGGCTTCCAGAAGGGTGCGACGGTCATCCCCGAATCTTCTCGCATCGGCGGTGATTTCTTCGGCAATCAGGGCCCGCAAGCGGGTTTCATCCTGCAGGAGCAGGGTGAGGGCATCGGCGGCTTCCCGCTGATCGGCCAACTCCTTTTGCAATTCGATACCCGCCAGCCGCGCCAGTTGCCGTAGGCGAATCTCCAGGATGTCTTCCGCTTGAATCTCACTGAGATCGAAATGGGTTCTGAGGTCGGCCTTGGGATCGTCGGACCCGCGAATCACGCGGATCACCGCATCGATATCCAGGAGTACCCGCAAGCGGCCTTCGAGAATGTGGATGCGGGCCAGCGCCTTGTCGAGGCGAAACCGGCTGCGCCGGCGCACGGTCGTCACCCGGTAGCTCACCCACTGCCGCAATATCCGGGTAAGCGGCAGGCATGGTGCCCTGCCCTCCACATCCAGCACGGTGAGGTTTATCGACTGGTTGGACTCCAACGAAGTGCGGGCCAGCAGATAAGTCATCAGACTGTGCGCGTCTTGATTGCGCGAGCGCGGCTCGATGACGATACGCACGGCGTGGGCTTTGCCCGACTCATCCCGCACCATATCGATCTGGGACAGCATGGCGGCTTTGATCGCCTGCTGCTCCGGAGTGAGCGCCTTTCTCTTACCCTCCCCCCTGGGCTGCGGGTTGGAAAGGGTTTCTATTTCCGAGAGGATTTGCGCGGTGGATACCCCCGGCGGCAGTTCCTGCACGACGATCCGCCACTCTCCGCGCGCCAATTTTTCGACCACCCAACGCGCGCGCACCCGGATACTGCCGCGTCCCGACTGATAGGCCTCGCGGATTTGCTCGGGTGTCGAAATGATCTGGCCACCGCCGGGGAAGTCGGGACCGGGGATCTGGTGCAGAATCTCGTCATCGGTCATGTCCGGGCGTCGCACCAGCGCCGCGCAGACCTGCGCCAACTCCCGCAAGTTGTGGGGTGGAATTTCCGTAGCCATGCCGACCGCAATGCCGGAAGCGCCGTTCATGAGCAGGAAAGGCAGGCGGGCGGGCAAGGTGACCGGCTCTTCCAGGGTACCGTCATAGTTACTGCGCAAATCGACCGTACCCTCGTCCATTTCCGCCAACAGAAGCTCGGAGATGGGCGTCAGATTCGCCTCGGTGTAACGCATGGCCGCGGCCGAGTCGCCATCCAGGGAGCCGAAGTTGCCCTGTCCATCCACCACGGGGTAACGCAGGGTAAAGCGCTGGGCCATGCGCACCATGGCGTCATACACTGAGGTGTCCCCATGCGGATGCCATTTGCCGATGACCTCGCCCACCACGCGCGCCGACTTTACATGTTTGGGAGAGCGCTGCAGTCCCATGTCACGCATGGCGTAGAGAATCCGCCGCTGTACCGGCTTCTGGCCGTCAGCCAGCGCGGGAATGGCCCGACCGGTCACCACACTCATGGCGTAGGCCAGATAGGCACGCGCGGCGTATTCCGCGAGGGGTGGCTCCGAAGCTTGGGGGAGGTCCGGTCCCGCAGCTCCGGGCGGGGGGGGCGGTAGTGATACATCACCTTCCCGAGCGGCCGTGGATTCTTCCGGCGGAGAGGGACTAGCCGCGGCCGCCCCCTCCAGAAGATCCCCGCCATCGGTGAGATCAAAAAGATCACGGGTGTTCGTCATGTTCGAAACTCCTCGCGCTAAATGTCGATCTCCGCTGTCCAGCCATCCCGTTCCATCCATTCGCGGCGCCCGCCGGAAGATTGTTTGGCCATCAGCAGGCTGAAACGAGCGTGCAGGGCGGCCTGATCGGCAGCCGTCATGGATAGCGGAACGAGGACGCGTGTATCCGGGCACATGGCGGTTTCCCAGAGCTGATCCGGATTCATCTCGCCCAATCCTTTGAAACGCTGTACCGAGATGGCGCTTTCCTTGATCCCTTCGGTACGTAAACGATCTATCGCCGCATCCCGCTCCGCCTCGGCCTCGCAGTAAATTTTGCGGGCCTTGCCACGCCAGGTGGCATCGACCCGGTATAGTGGCGGTTTGACCACGAAGATGTGACCCCGCTGTAACAACGCCGGGAAGTGCCGCAAGAAGAGCGTCAGGATCAGCACCTGTATATGACTACCGTCCACGTCGGCATCGGAGAGAATCATGATTTTGCCGTAGCGCAAGCCAGCGAGCGCCAGATCCGGGTTCGCCTGAAAATCGTGCGCCTCGATGCCCAAGGCCACCGCCATATTGTGAACCTCCTGATTTTTGAAGATCAGGTCGGCATCCACTTCCCAGGTGTTCAGCACCTTGCCCCGCAACGGGAGCAATGCCTGAAACTCCTTGTCACGCGCCGCCTTGGCCGAGCCACCGGCGGAGTCCCCTTCCACCAGAAATAACTCATTCCGCTGGACGTCCTCACTTTCGCAGTCCGTCAGCTTGCCGGGCAGCGTCGCCAGACCGGAACCCTTCCTGCGCGCTATCTTCTGTGCGGCGCGGGTCCGCGCCTGGGCATTCTGGATCGCCAAATCCGCGATCGCCTTGCCGACATCCGGGTGGTGATTGAGCCAGAGTTCCAACGGATCACGCACGGTCTGGGCCACCAGTTTATGGGCATCGCGGCTGGTGAGCTTCTCTTTGGTCTGCCCCTGAAACTGCGGATCGAGGATACGGGTGGAGAGCACCGATGCCATCTTCCCGGTGACGTCGTCCTGCACCAGTTTGAGCTTGGCGGGGACCAGACTGTGATGCTCCATGAAACTGCGCACCGCCTCAAAAACCCCGGCCCGGAAACCCGATTCGTGGGTGCCCCCATCCAACGTCGGAATCAAATTGACGTAGCTTTCCGAAACGGGAGCGACGCCACCGCCCCAGCACACGGCCCAGGCCGCGCCTTCTCCTTTGGCGAAACCGTTGCCCTCCCCGTCCTGGTAGAAAGCCCCGGCGAAAACCGGCGTGGCCAATTCGAGATCACCCACGATTTCCGCGAGATATTCCGTCAGTCCTTCACTATATTTCCAAAGGATGGGTTCCTGTTCCGGGAGCATGAGGGTCACCTGCAAACCGGGGAGCAGAATAGCCTTGGCGCGCAGCAGGTGGGTGAGTTCCCGCACGTTGACCTTCGCGGTATCAAAGTATTGCGCATCCGGCCATACTTGAACCCGCGTGCCATGGGCGCGTGGACCGCAATCTTCCAGTCGCGTCAGCGCTTCGCTGAGGTCGCCATTGACGAAAACCAGGCGATAACGGCCATTCCCCGGTCCCTGGGGATCACGGGTTTTGATCTCGACTTCCACCCGCCGCGACAAGGCATTGGTCACCGCCACACCCACCCCGTGCAGACCACCCGAAAAGCGGTACGCCGACTCACCATCCGTCTTGTCAAACTTGCCGCCCGCATGCAGGGTCGTAAAGGCCAATTCCGCGGCCGGCCGGGATTCGCCAGGCGGGAGCCCCACCGGAATGCCCCGGCCGTTGTCCTCGACGATCACCGAACCATCGCCGCAGACCGTCACCTCGATACGCGTGGCGTGCCCGGCCAAGGCCTCGTCGGCGGCATTGTCGATCACTTCCTGGATGATGTGGGTAGGGCAAGTCGTGCGCGTATACATCCCCGGCCGCAATTTGACCGGCTCCAATCCTTTGAGGACCGTAAACTGTTTGGCGCTGTAGCTCAAATGCGAGTCCCTTTCTGCTCGTTCCCCCCATCATAAAACCGAATCGACCGAATTGGCAGTCCCCGGGCCTCCTCAGTGGCGCAACCAAAACGGCGGACAACACGCAGCACAAGCAATTGCGTGTTGTCCGCCGAGAATAGAGGGAGATGGATAGTTAGAAGTTTACCGCGATACTTCCGTATACCGTCAACGGAGCACCGGGCAAGGCCAGAACTTGTCCTGCCGAATTACCACCCAGAAGCCCTCCAGAGGTAATATACTGGAACTCATTGTAGTGGTTGTTCGCGAGATTCAGGATATCCAGGCTCAGTTGAACATCCTTCAATCCCGGAAGACCGCCGTGAGTCGGGATGGTGCTGTCGAAACCCAGATTCACCGTACCATAGCCCGGCATTTTCCGCCGACTGGGGGCACCCGTATTGTTATTAAACATATTTTGCGCGCCCGTGTACTGATACCAGATCCGCGGCTCCAGCAAAACCCCTGAAAGATAATAGCTGTACGCCGTGCCGATATTAAAGGTGCTGCTCGGCACATTGGACACCGGCAACCCATCGTAACTGGTCCCTCCGGTCATGTAGTGCGCGAAGGTCGCCTTTTCGAAATTGACATTCGCAAAGACATGCAGGTCATAAAAGGGGTCATCCTCTGCCGCCATATTGACACCTTGGTAAATGGAATCACCATTGGCATCACCCAGATAATTCCCATTGGCATCATAAAGCGGGATATACTGGTTGGTGTAGTGCAGGTGGTAAAAACTCGCCGATAGCAGGAAATGATGCAGATAGGCGGCATTCCTGAAATGCACCTTTACACCTGCATTGTAATCCGCGCTTTTCTCCAGATTATAGATGGGCGCTGTGCTTTGGTATAAACCTCCACCACCACCCACCTGCGGCTCTTTATAGGCCTGCGCATAACTGGCAAATACCGCGAGCCATTTCATGGGTTGCCAGTTGAAATCCACCGAGGGCTCCACCGTGGTGAAACTATTGCTGGCGGCCGGGAGCTGACCTTGATCATGCTGCGGATACAGGGCATAGGCAGCAGCGAAATCCGACTGTCCGGCCGGTGTATAACTGGTCTGGTAGTTGATGAAGCGCACACCGGGCGTGATCTGCAGGTTTTTCATCGGACTGATTTTATCCTGAATGAACGCAGCGACGTCCGTCTGATCAAAATAATCGCTCCGATAGTGTGCATTGGGCACAGATAATGAGCCATTATACGGCGGATTGGTATTATAGAATGCATTCCGCGAGTTGTAATGACTATTCAGAAAGAATCCGCCCACGTTCACATCGTTATAGGGCAGCGCCACTGAGAACCAGAGCTTGTCGCCATATACCTTGTCATAGGGATTATTGTATTCATATAGATTGCCAGGATTAGACAGCCCATAATTATTGTAGTGGAAGTGCAGGCGATGACCATAACGATACCAGACCATGTTATGCAGACCCACCATGCTGTCCAGGGCGACATTCAATTTGCTATAAATCAACCAGGTGCTGTTGCTGTCCTGTTTGAACCAGACGCTTTCCGGCAGTGAGGCGTAATATCCCGAGGTCGTCTGGCTATACAGCGGTGCGTTCGCCGTGCCATTCATGGTCACGCCGGCAATAGGATCAACCGGGATCGCCACGGGGCGGTAACCGGAACCCTTCGCCAGGTAAGCACCGAGCGAGACGTCACCGTTGCCGAAGGTTTTTCTGGTTTTCATGAACCAGGCGTAATTATAACTGGGGTTGGCAAAACCATCCGGATTTTGCCGGTAGCTGTTGCCGGATCCGGCCCCACCCGCCAGGATGGTGGACCATCCATCTATGTTCCCGGTACGCATATTAAAAACTATGTTCTTGGCATTGTAACTGCCGTAGCTCATCTTGACGGAGGCACCAGCCGTTTGAGTGGGTTGCAGTGGCACGAAATCAATCTGACCACCTATATTGTTGTACCAACGATCCACCGGGTTGCCTGGACCATAGGTGATACCTATGCCCTGCAAAATTCCGTTCTGAGGCACTTGCGGACTTTCCCAGAGACCCGTGGACGGATTCACCATGGGCACACCATCAAAGGTGACGGACAGACTGCCGTTATCGATCTGACCGCCGGAGAAGCCACCCCAACCCTGCTTGATGCCATTCACGCTGATGGAGTTTTTGGTGGCGCCGGTATATCCATAACTGGACACGCTAACGCCCGGCGCGTAGGCCAACGCTTGCGCGCTGCCCCCTACCGGACCAGCCGCCGCCAATTCATGTTTTCCCAGCACTTTCACCGACTGTCCGGAGTTAAAGCGGCTTTTCTGGCTCAAGGACTGTGCCTCCTGACTCCCGAGGTAAGAGGCTCCTTGCGCCGCGGCGCTGACCTGACCAAGGTCGATCGCGCTATTTTGGGCACTTGCGGTACTGGCGGTAACGCCACCGGCCAAGGCCGGAGCGCTCGGCAGCAGCATCCCCGATGCCATGAGCGCGACAATGACTGGACGTAAATTCACGGTACTACGCATGTTGAAGTACTCCCTAATTTATTAGTGGTGGTTTACGGTTTACGGCCACGGGACAAATCCACCCTCCGTAACGATGGGTGGTCTGCTGCGGCGCGTCTTTACAGGCGACCGCCAGTGGATCAGTCTCGTCCAAAAGGAAGAGCCCTGCCTTTTTCAAGGAGAGTCATCTTAACGAACCAATATGACAGTAATGCGACAACTGGATGAATTTTTTATGACACTTCAGGCGGTTTTAATATAAAAATGTATTTTGCGATCCGACCATGAACGATAAAGGGCCAGCGCCTTGCGCGCCGGCCGGATGGACGAAACCTTGTTGTTAGCCGCGGTCACAGGGCGGCAGCCCGGACCAGGATGGCACCGCTTATCTCGCGCTGTCTTTGCCCTTCGGGTCGAGATAAATCCAGACCGCCAGGAAGAGAAAGGCAATGACATAGATATTGGTGGTACCCAGAACGTCCCCTTTATTCGCCGTCGCGCCGGGCAGATAGGGGCCACCCCAGCCTTCCGCCGTGGTCCAGACCCCTAGGCTGTAGGCGATACCGATGGGGACCATCCAACGCAGGCCACGTCCGGTGAGGAGGGACAGGGCGATGATGGTTTCCGTGACCGCCGCGAAAACACCGAAGAGCTCCGGTCCCACCAGGGTGATCGCGGTAATGAAAAAGCGGATATAAGCGGCAATCCATTCCGGTTCTCCCGGCAAGGCCTGCTGCAGGTAGGTGACCGCGTGTGTGAGGAAATAGGGCTGCCATTTCCAGAAGGTGTCGAAAGCCCAGAGCAAGCCGAATAAAATGCGCGCGGCATGCATGGCGGGTGCATAGATGGGACGATGCGGCGCTGTGCTGAGGCTCAGGCCCTCCCAACTCCGGGTCCAGATCACGTAAAGGAAACAAAGCGCATAGATGACAGCGGTGCCGGGATCGGTCGCCCCCTGGGTGTAGGGGCCACCAAAACCACCAACGGTGCTCCACAGCCAGAGGTTATAGACCACACCCACCCCGGCCAGCCAGGGCAGGCCCATTCCCGTGATCAGAGAAACGGTCAGGAGCGCGTCCAGCGCAATGGTGGCGCCCGCCACGCGTTGGGCACCGAGTTGCTGGACCATCTGCGCCATCCAGTGGCCGTAGCTCGCGATCCAGGCCGGCTGCCCGGCGACCCAGTCCGCATTGAAGGTACTCAAAAAATGAGCGCTATACGCTGGGTCGAGCTGCAACCAGGTATTGATCAACCAGATCAGACCGAAAAGGATGCGGACGGCCCCGAAGGCTTGTTCACTGCTTATGCCCAAACGATGAGAGGTTTTCATCCTGCCTCGACTTGTGTCATTAATAACCCGTTTATTCTTCAGGAAATTGCTACGAAGGTCAAAGATCGGGGACCCTATTGTCATTCCCGCCTCCCTATCGGGATCTATTCTAGTGGCATAAACCCCTGTTTGTTTGTATCTGCTGTAACACTGACATAGCTTTTTACTCTGGTGATGGAACGCACAAAACACCATGAAAATACTGGTTATTGAAGATGAGCCGAAAACCGCCGCCTTTTTAAAGAAAGGCTTTATGGAGGAGGGCGATGTCGTGGATATCGCCCTCGATGGCATCGACGGACAGCACCTGGCGGCGACGGGAGACTATGACGTCATCGTGCTGGACGTCATGCTGCCACAGCGGGACGGTTGGTGGGTCCTGCAGGAAATCCGCAAACGGCGGACGGATCAGCCGGTGATCCTGCTGACGGCACTGGATGCCGTCTCTCAACGGGTGAAGGGCCTGCAACTCGGTGCCGATGATTATCTGGTCAAACCCTTCGCCTTTTCAGAACTACTGGCGCGGGTGCGCAACGTCCTGCGTCGCTGCAACGTGCGTTCCGAGGATGTGCTCCGCTATGCGGACCTGGAGATCGACCTGCTGCGACACAAGGTCTGGCGGATGGGAGGGGCCGTCAACCTCGCTCCTCAGGAATACCGGTTGCTGACGTATCTGATGCGCTTTCCCGGGGAAGTGCTGACCCGTACCCGGATCGCCGAACAGGTCTGGGACATGAGTTTTGACGGGGACAGCAATGTGGTGGACGCGGCGATCCGCCGGCTGCGCAGAAAGATCGACGACCCCTATTCCCGCAAACTGATTCATACCTTGCGAGGCGTCGGTTATGTCCTTGAAACTCGCGACTGAAGCCGTCCATCGACTGACCGGTTCGATAGCCGTACGCCTGACGTTGTGGTACGCCTTGCTCAGCGTTTTATTGATCGCCGCCGCTGGCGGTACCTTGTACTGGGTACTCGTGGAGCAATTGCAGCAGGTCGACAGCCAGATTTTGTCCAGCAAGATCCATGCGGTGTATAGCGCGCTGCGTCTGCATGCCGGAGATGCAGAGGCACTACGACACGAAACGCAATTGGAAGCGAGCACCATCCGCGGCGTATTCATCTGGGTCAGCCGCCCCTCCGACGGCATCATTGCCCGCGGCCAGGACTTCAATCCGCTTCTGGACAGTCCACGGCCATTCACCTCGTCACCCAAGACTCTGAAAAAAAAAGAATGGAAGTGGGAAACCCAGGATCACGATCACTATCTGGTCATGGCACAACGCTTTGCAGGGAATCCACCCACAACGATTTACGTGGCCATCAGCACCACGCAGAATGCGCAGTTCTTGACCATTTATCGGCAAGCGCTGCTGTTGGCGACCACCCTCGTCCTGCTGGCGGCGGTGGCGGCGGGCTATCTGATTGCGCGGCGGGCTATGCGGCCGGTCACACGACTGGCGCGAATCGTCGATGGGTTGGGTGTCGGACAGTTGCACCGGCGCGTTGGCGACGAACCTTGGCCGAGCGAGTTGCGTATTCTGGCCACCCACTTCGATCGCCTGCTGGGTCGGCTGGAGACCTCTTTCAACCGTATCTCGCGCTTCTCCGCGGATATCGCCCATGAACTGCGCACACCTCTGCATATCCTGCGCGGCGAAGCGGAAATCGCACTATCCAGAAGCCGTAGCCCGGCGGATTACCAGGCGTGTATCGCGTCGGCCCTGGATGAATATGGGCGACTTTCACGCATGGTGGACGCGCTCCTCTTTCTTGCCCGTGCGGAACAACCGGATACCCGGCTCGACAAACCCTTACTGGATAGCCGGGAGGAAGTGGCGGCGGTCTGTGCCTTTTACCAGGCCATGGCCGACGAGCTGGAGGTTACGCTGGTCAACCAGGCCATGGGGCCAGTGGCGGCGAATTCCGAACTATTGCGGCGCGCACTGAGCAATCTGCTCGACAACGCGCTGCGTCATACCCCCGCGGGTGGGCAGATCAGCATTCGGACCGCCGTTCAGCCATCGCAGCGGCAGATCATCGTCAACGATAGCGGTACGGGGATAGCGCCCGAGGATCTGCCGCACGTGTTCGATCGCTTCTACTGCGCCGATGCGGCCCGTCTGCGCCAGGGTCAAGGCACCGGACTGGGGCTCGCCATCGTGCGATCCATCATGCAGTTGCACGGCGGAGGGGTCGAACTGCAGAGCACGTCAGGGAAAGGGACTACCGTCACCTTGTCTTTTCCAGCCATGCCGCCCGAAACTCCGGCATCTCATCAAAGATGACGGATTCGTCAGGTTATGGTCATCTTCCGGTTTTCTGCTTTTGCGATGATGCGCCGGTGGCCGCAGCAATTATGGCGGTATTTGACTGTGCGGAGATAAGATTGTAGTGACCGATTATCGGACCCCCCCGGAAAGGCACCCAAATAATCCCGCGTTCTTAATCGCAGAGGCCGGCGCATGATGCACGAAACCGCAACACGGCGGGTAGCGACCGCGTTCGGAATCAGCGCCTGTCTGCTTTCGGGTGCCGCCTCGGCGGACGATCTCACTTTACAGAACGCCATTCAGCGGGCACTGGCCAATCAGGCGATGGTGCAGCAGGCGCAACATGTGATCGCGGAACGCCAGGATCAGAGTCGCGCGGCCCATGCCGATTTACTGCCCGCTCTCTCGCTGAGCACCGGAGGCATCTGGACCCAGACCCAAAACGGCCAGCCGCGCTTTGTTAGTGCCAATGGCGCACGGGAGTTGATCGGACAGGTCCGCCTGCGGATCCCATTGTATACACCGCAAGCCTATGCCTTGTCGGCGCTGGCGCGCGACCGCTCGACCATCGCCCGCTACCGGTTGCAGCAAGCGCGGCTGACGGTCGCCGCGCAGGTGACCATGGCTTATTACCAGATGGCGTTGGACGCTAACACTCTGGCCGTGTGGCGCAAGGCGCTGGCGGCCGCGCGCCAGATGTTCACGGCGACACAAGAGGGCTACCGGGCGGGGACCCGCTCCCGTCTGGATCTGAACCAGTCCAAGTTGACCCTGGTGCGTATCCGGATGGGACTCGACCAGGCACGGCCGCGGGCGCAGGCGGCGCGCCAGGTGCTCGCATTGCAAATCGGCTACACGGCGGCGGCCTTGCCTACGCTGGCGCGCGTCGCCGTTCCACGCACGGCCTTACCGGACACCCACACGCTCCGCCAGCAAGCCGACCAATCGCAGCCGCTGTTGCGCGTCGCCAGTGGCGAAATTCAATCGGCGCGATCGCTGTTGCACTATCGGCGGGCGGCGCGGCTGCCGGTCGTCGCCGCCACTGGCGCCTATGGAGTGGATACCTCGACGCTACCGCAAAGCCAGCAATTGGGCTGGCAGGCGATCCTGAGCCTGCAGATGCCCATTTTCGGCTTTGGCCGCAATCGGGATCGGGTCGCCGCAGCGCAGGAGCAGGTGGCCGCCATGCAAAGCGCCAAGGCGGCGCTGCAACTACAGATCCGCAGCCGTCTGGCGGCCGACTACGGAGCGGCACAAGCGACAGCGAACGCCTTGCAGGATGCGCAGACGCTGGCACGGACCGCACGGGCGGTCTATACCATGACCCGCAAGGGCTATCTCGCCGGTGCGGAGAGCGCACTGGCGTTACAACAGGCGGAGAACGGCTGGGTGCAGGCCCAGTTGCAGGCCGCGGGCGCCGCCATCCGCGCCCGCCTGACACGCGCGCAACTGGCCTTGGATAGTGGCCTGTTGCCCGATCAAAGGAAGCTGTCATGACATTTCGGAAACCTCCAGCGGTCCGCCCTGCCTCGCCCTGGCCCGCCGTTATCGGCCTTACGATCCTGTTCTGGCTGACCGGCATGGGCGCGGCCTGGGCCCTGCCGGTACGCGTGGCCATCGCCGCCGCCGCCCCCACCCAACAGGAGAACACCGTACTCGCCGCCGTCGAGAGCAACGGTCGAGTGACCCTGACCGCCGCGCTGACCGGCCGGGTGCTCGGCCCGTTGCTGCCGGCCGGACAAGTCCCCGCCGGCGCCCTGGTGGCGCGTATCGCGCCGCCCGGCCTGCGAGCGGCCATCAGTGCCGCTCAGGCCCGGGTCGCCTTCAGCCGTAGTCAGTGGCTCCGCAACCGACAGCTTTACGCCGATGGCGTCGTCTCCCGGCAGGATGTGGAGCAGGCGAAACTGGCGCTGGACGAATCCCGGTCCGCTCTCCGCGTCTTGCGGGCGCAATCGGACCAGCAGCAACTGACCGCTCCGTTCGCCGGGAGCCTGCACTATCTGGCACCCGCCGGCGCGGTGGTCAACGCCGGCCAGCCCATCGCCACCCTCGCCGGTCGCGGAGCGCCCTGGGCGCGCGCCTATGTGGCGCCTGCCGTGGCGCAGCGGCTGCGGACAGGAATGATAGTGGGGCTTGAGGGGAGTAGCTGGCGGGGGCGCGGCAAGATTCGTTCCGTCGGGCAAAGCGCGCGGCATCTGGGTCTGGTGTCCGTCTACATCGATCTCCCCCCCCGCAGCCCGCTACTGCCGGGTGAATGGCTCCAAGTAAGACTATCCGCGCCAGGGGCGGAGGCCTTCGTCTTACCGACCGCCAGCATCGTCATGCGTGGCGCCCGCGCCGAAGTATTCGCCGTCCGCCACGGGCGGGCGGTCGTGGTGCCCGTCCGCATCGTCGCCACGCATGGCGATCGCACCTGGGTCAGCGGTGATCTCCGGATAGGGGAACCCGTCGTACGCTCCGGCAACACCCGCCTCGTCGCCGATACCCCCGTGCAGGTCCGGACACCATGAAGCGTTATCTGGATGGCCTCTGGGAAAACCGCTTCAGCGTGATCCTCGCCGCCCTGTTCCTGCTCGCGGCGGGCTGGTTCGCCCTGAAAAGCCTAACGGAAAGCGTGTTTCCCAATGTCGACTTCCCACGCGTGGCGGTACTGGTCAACGATGGCAGTCTGCCGGTCAAGTTCATGGAAGTCGAGATCACCCGACCGCTGGAGGCATTGGCCAAGGGTCAGCCGGGCGTCCGGCTGGTGCGCTCGCAGACCGGTAACGGACTGACCAAGCTCAATGTCTACTTCAATCCCGGCGTCAATCCGCAGACCGCTTATCTCATGCTGCAGGCCCGTCTCTCGCAGGTTCGCTTGCCCGTCGGCGCGCAGATGCGGGTGACGCGCATGGCACCCTACACCTATCCTTTCGCCGAGTATGCGCTGGTCTCCAATCAACAGGACAGTTCGGCGATGATGCCGACTTTCGCCTTCCAGGTTCGCCCCGCCCTGCTGGCGATTCCCGGCGTCTATCAGGTGCAGGGCACCGGGCGCGGCTGGCCACAGGTGCATATCGATCTGAATCCGGTGCGCCTGGCGCAATATCACCTGACGGCACAGCAGGTGATCGACACCCTCCGCCGCGCCCAAGGACCTTTTTTCTCCGGCATTCTGCACGCCTATCACCAGCAATTTATCGTCGCCACCACGCCGCGGCCGGTGGATACGGCGCATCTGGCCACCCTGACCCTGCCTCTCGGCCCGGCCAATGCCGAAGGCGTCCGTGCCCCGCTGGCGCTGGGCACGCTGGGACAGGTGCGAGTCGGTCCGCCGCCCTTACTCACCGATGCCGCCGTCCCCGGCTACCGCCATGCCCTGATCGTCGACGTGCTCTCCCAATCGAGAGCCAACGATGTGGATGTCGCCCGTGCCGTACAACACCGATTGGCGACATTGCGGGCGCACCTGCCACCCGGCGTGCAACTCGTGCCTATCTATGACTTGAGCCATTTGATCAGTGGCAGTCTGCGCGACGTCTGGATCGCCCTCGGGCTCGGCAGTCTGATCGCCTGGCTGGTGGTCTTCGCCTTTCTCGGCCGCTTCGATGGGGCGCTGGCGACCCTGGTGGTCGTCCCGCTGGCCCTGGCGGCCACTTTTCTGGTCTTGCACACGTTGGGCTACGGGCTCAACATCATGACGCTCGGCGGCCTGACAGCGGCGATCGGCGCATTGGTGGATCATGCCATCGTGGTGATTGAACGCGGACTCCACGGTCTGCACGGCGACCGCCTCTCGCGGCAACGGCTAGCCTTGCGTCGCGCCGCCGAAATTCTGCCACTGATGACCCTGGCCACCCTCACCTCCTGCCTGATCTTTCTGCCGCTGATTTTCTTATCCGGCACGCTGGGTCTCCTGTTCCGGCATATGGCGCTGGCCATCGTCATTGCGCTGCTGACCTCGCAAATCGTCGCCTTGCTGGTGACGCCGGTGCTGGCCGCCTGGCTCGCCGGGCGGCCGCGGCAGAACCGGCGAAATGGTGCTGAACGCTGGTTACGCCGACATTTCAGCCGCTGGCTGGTCTTCGGAATGCGCCGCCCGTGGTGGGCCATTCCGGTCGTTCTGCTCCTCGTGGTCGCGGGATGGCGGGCCCTGGCTACCCTGCCCACCGCTTTTCTGCCCCACTGGGACGAAGGCGTGATCTCGGTGCCCTTCCGCACTCCGGTCGGCAGCAGCGTGGCGGAAACCACCCGCGTGGGGCGCGATTTCATGCGAGTGGCGCTGAAGAATCCCGAGGTGGAGCAAGCATCGCTGATGGTCGGGCGCGGCTTCCAGTTCCTCCATGCGCCGGCCAACAAGGGGGCCATCGCCATCGTCCTCAAACCCGATCACGCGCAGAGTACCGAGACGGTGATGCGCACGCTGCAGACACAGTTCCGTCAAATGGCGCCCAATCTGCTGTCCATGACGCTCCACCAAACAATGATCGTACGCCTGGGCAACCTCTCGGGTGCCCATGCGCCGCTGGTGGTGTACCTCTTCGGCTCGGATTCCGCCACGCTGCGTGCGCAGGGCGCGCGCCTGGCGGCGGCATTGCGCCAGAGCCACGCCTTTGAGTCCGTGAACTTCAAGTCACCTTCCGCCGGTCCCGAACTGGAGATCACTCCATCGCCACTGGCCGCCATCTACGGCATCACTCCGCCAGTGCTGGCCGGTCAAATCAAGGCGCGCTTCTGGGGGCGGCAGGCGGGCTTCCTCCTGCACGGCGAGCAGATCCTGCCGATTCGCGTCAGTCTCGCCGGCCACGATTTCACCCCCCGCGAGATGGACAACCTCCCCATTCGCTTACCGGACGGGAGTTTTACACCGCTGGCCAGTATCGCCGGCGTGCATGTGCAGGGCGCAATACCCTTCGTGACCCATCAAAATCTGGTGCCTGACGCCTACGTCTGGCTGCAGCCGAAGCCCGGTGAGGGACTGGCGCAGGCCGCCGCCAAAGCGCGTGCGGTGGTGGCGAATCTGCACCTGCCGACGAACGTGACGACCTTGCTGGGCGGTTACTACCGCCAGCAGTCGCAGAGCTTTCAACAGATGGCGCTGATTCTCGGGGGGGCGCTCGCCTTGCTCCTGATCTTACTCGGCTTTCAGTTCAGCAGTCAGCGGGCCGCCATTTCCGCCCTGCTGGCGATTGCGCTGGCGGCACCCGGGGCGCTGCTGGCGCTGCTGCTGCTCGGCATCGACCTCGATAGCACCGCTTTCCTCGGCGTGCTGCTGGTCTTTGCCATTGCCGTCAACAATGTGATTCTGATTTTCGCGCGCGCCCGGCAACTCGGTGGCCCGCTGCCGCGTCCCGCCGTGGTCGCCCTCGCCGCCCGCCAGCGCCTGCGTCCCATCCTGATGACCATGCTCGCCGATGTCTTCGGCTTTCTGCCGCTGGCCATCGGTATCGGCCACGGCACCGATCTGCTCAAGCCCCTCGCGGTAGCGGTCATGGGCGGTCTGGTGCTGTCCGTGTTCATGTCTTTGTGGCTGGCGCCGGTAATGTATAGCGCCTTGAGCGCGAAAGTGGCGCGCCCACGGTGATACCCCGGATAAACCTCCTTTCCCGGCGGCGGTGCTTTTTGCGCCTACCATAGCGGTCCGCTTGTTGTATCATAGCGGCTGATCGGCAGTCTTTCTCGCCTACAGGAGGCCCATGTCCTTTCTCCGCGCCCTACGCCACCCCGGCATCCAGGCCGCCCTGCTGTCAGCGCTGCTCTTTGGGGCGAGTACGCCGCTGGCCAAAGTCCTGCTGGCATCGGTCAGTCCCTGGATGTTGGCGGGGCTGCTCTATCTGGGCTCCGGTCTGGGGCTGACCCTCTACCGCTGGCTGCGCCACGCCGAACGGGTACGGCTGTCGCGCCGGGATGCGTCCTGGTTTGGGGTTTCGGTGCTGGCGGGTGGAGTCCTGGCGCCGGTGCTGTTCATGATCGGTCTGCAGGGTGCCACCGCTTCGACGGCCTCCTTGCTCTTAAATGCGGAGACAGTGTTTACGACACTGCTGGCGTGGTGGGTATTCAAAGAGAGTTTCGACCGGCGCATTGCCTGGGGAATGGTAGCCATTGTGCTGGGGATGGTGCTCCTCAGTTGGCCGGGACAGGTGCATTTCGACCACCTCTGGTCCGCCGCCGCCATCATCGGTGCCTGCTTTTCCTGGGGAGTGGATAACAATCTGACCCGCAAGGTCTCCCTGACCGATACCAGTTGGATCGCCGCCAACAAGGGTTGGGTGGCGGGCAGCGTCAATCTCGGGCTGGCCCTGCTGCTCGGCGACCACCTGCCTGCCCTGCCGGATGCGGCGGCGGCGATGCTGCTCGGGTTTTTCGCCTATGGCGTCAGCCTCGCCCTTTTTGTGGTCGGTCTGCGTCATCTCGGCAGCGCGCGGACGGGGGCATACTTTTCCAGCGCTCCTTTTGTCGGTGCCATACTCAGCGTGATGCTCGGCGCTCCGGTCACTCCGCTCCTACTGGTCGCTGGCGCGCTGATGGGCTGGGGCATCTGGATGCATCTCACCGAAAGCCACGCACATGAACATACCCATGCGCGCATGACACATGATCATGTCCATGTGCATGACACACACCATCAACACACACACCCTCATCCCGTGGCGCCCGGTGTTCGCCATCGCCACCCACATGAGCACGAACCGGTAACTCATGACCATACCCACGCCCCGGACATGCACCATTTGCATGAGCACTGAGCCATGCACCCCGGCATTCCGCATTTCTTGTCGCCGATGCCACCCGTCAGTGACCGTAAACCCGGAGCGGAACGAGCGCGCTAGTCCTTTTTGAGGTGACCCAGCATATTGAGCAAGGTCTTGCGCAGACGTTCGGCCGCTGTTTGGAGGATGCCGATTTCATTCGTTTCCGACTGCTCTACCGCTTGTTCCAATCGCTCCCCCAAAGAAATGGCCCGCAACCGCTTCGCCAACTCCACTACCGGGGCAAGTATACGCCGCTCGACAAAGTGTTTCAGATCGAGTCCGATCAAGAGGAATACCAAGGCGCTCAAAATCAGGGACGCACCGAGCGTGATCGCCGCGATACGTAGCGTGTTCGTTACGTTGTAGCCAAACACGGCGAGGCCCAGAGGCTTCTTGTCATATCCCGTCAGAGGGATCACGAAGAGATGGTAAAACTCCCCATCCTTGAACCTGGCGATGCCACTGTAGTCCGCCTGCAATACATGGGGATGTTTGTCAATATATTCCTGAAAGTCTGGCGAGCTGACGTAGCTGAATACATTGTTTCCTACCATTTTTCCCTGGGAATTATCGGGAGTGCCGTTCTGGTGGATCAAGACGGCAATACGGCTTCCGGGAATATCATGCAATATGCGGCCATATAGCGAAGCAATGGGCAAACTGACCTGCGCGATTCCGATCGCACTGCCATCACTGGAAAGCACGGGAGCAACGCCGCTTACAGAATAACCAACCAGCTTCAGCAGTCCCAGATTGGCCGTCGGCAGACCCGTTTTTATGACCTGAGAGATATCTGGACGAGGAATGATATGGTCCCCGAAGAACGTTGGTTTATTCGCGCGATACAATACATGCTGATTGGCGATGAACACGACGACGGCGTGACCGTATTGTGACTTGAGTGCGCGATACAAGCTATCGGACTCCGCGCCAAGTTGGGCACGTTGACTTGCGGAAGGTGCGGTGGCGAAGGCACTCATCACGCCTGGGTTGCCTGCCAGGGCACTGGCGTCACCGAGAACCTGCTGCGCATAAACCGTTGTCAGTTGATGAAATTCATTGCGTATGGCGGAAAGCTCCTGGTCCTCCGCCTGGTGAATCAGCAGGTATTGCCCCAATGCGAGAATACCGAGCACCAGCACAGCATTAATCAATACGGCGGGGATGAAGTGCCGTAAAAATTCCCGAGTCAACGTATTTTCGCGCGCCATCTGATTCTCCATCCAAAAATATGCTCAGTCATGATCAAGAAATATCTGGGAAAACGTGTCGTCATCCAGGCCATAGCGTCCGCGTTTCGCGGCCGGTGATGGTGATGGTGATGGTGATGGTGATGGTGATGGTGATGGTGATGGTGATGGTGATGGTGATGGTGATGATGGGGGAGGCGGAGGCGGTGTCACCGGCTGCCGAGACACGGAAGCCGCCGCCTCTTGGCTGGCGCGGCCTTCCCGAAAGTGCTGCAGTTGAATGACCGGGTCCGGACCGAGCAAAGCCTCGCCGGCGGTCAATA
The DNA here is from genome assembly GCA_021821285.1 of Pseudomonadota bacterium. Taxonomy (GTDB): domain Bacteria; phylum Pseudomonadota; class Gammaproteobacteria; order Acidithiobacillales; family Acidithiobacillaceae; genus Acidithiobacillus. Next base: position 28,609 of record JAKACQ010000010.1, on the reverse strand, counting down.
GCGAAAAAATTTCCTGTATCAGAGCCTTGCGTTCGCCCTCCGGGAGGGTCGAACCAATCTCCTTGCGTACGAATTCAATAGTCGTCGTGGTCGGTGTGCGCAGGGCACTTCCCATGTAGGCGCTTTCCCAGCGAAGCAGTAATGCCAGAGAATCATCCCGATCAAACCGGGCTCCGAGTGTGCTCCATAGAATGCGCCGCATGCGTGACTGATTATCCATAACCTTTCATACGCTCCGTATCAGAGTGCTTAACACTGGAAAATTCGCCATGACATTATATGCGCTGGAAGACATATCAAAGTTTGATGCACTGACGCTGAGACCCTACGCTCCCGTATAATAATAATACAATAACACGTCATTATAAACTACCCGTCCTGATGATTCTTTTCCGTTGACACCACATTTGTCCGCGCCACCTTCGACACCAAATAGATCAATCACCATCTCCTATCCAAAAAACCGCGTGCTACTATACCCCCGGCCGTATGTTCGGCTAACCTATGTTATGTAGCGGTATGCATGAAATCACCAGGATATGCACTTATGGGTAAAGCTACTCTATTGTTACCATTCGATAATACCTACGCGCACGACCTGGAGGGCTTTTACGCTCCCTGGCGGCCCGCCACCGTACCCGCGCCGCGATTGCTCCTGTTCAATCAGGCACTGGCAGAAGAATTGGGTCTCGATAGCGCCGCTCTGGATACCGATCTCGGCGCCAGGATTTTTTCCGGCAACCAAATTCCCGAGGAAGCCCATCCCCTCGCCCAGGTTTATGCCGGACATCAATTCGGCCAATTCTCCCCCCAATTGGGGGATGGCCGCGCCCTGTTGCTGGGCGAAGTGATCGACCGCCATGGTCGGCGTCGGGATATGCAACTGAAAGGCTCCGGCCGTACCCCTTTTTCGCGGGGCGGCGATGGCAAGGCGGCGCTGGGGCCGGTGCTGCGCGAATACGTGATTGGCGAAGCCATGCACGCGCTGGGCGTTCCCACGACCCGCGCACTGGCCGCCGTGGCGACGGGAGAAATAATCCACCGTGAAACGCCGCTCCCCGGCGCCATTCTCACCCGTATCGCCGCCAGCCATATTCGCATTGGCACCTTTCAGTACTTCGCCGCGCGCAACGAAAACGCCAAGATCAAACAGCTCGCCGACTATACCATCGCTCGCCACTACCCCGCTCTGGAAAATACCGGCAATCCCTATCTCGACCTCTTTGCCGCGGTGTCCGCCGCCCAGGCCGCATTGGTCGCGCGTTGGATGCTGGTCGGGTTCATTCACGGCGTCATGAACACCGACAACATGAGCATCGCCGGAGAAACCATTGACTATGGTCCCTGCGCCTTCATGGATGCTTACGACCCCAACACCGTTTTCAGCTCTATCGACGTCCAGGGCCGCTACGCCTATGCCCGTCAGCCACAGATTGCGCAATGGAATCTCACGCGTTTCGCCGAAACCCTGATCGACCTGGTCAGCCCCGATCCGGAGGAAGCTGTTCGCCTGTTGACCGAACAGGTCAACGCGTTCCCCAAGCTCTACGCACACCACTGGCTGAAGGGCATGCGCGCCAAGATAGGGTTGAGCACGGCGGAAGAGGATGATCTTGCCCTGGTGCAGACCCTCCTCTCCGCCATGGAAGATCAGAGGGCCGACTACACCCTGGTCTTCCGTCACCTGTCGGCGGCGTTACGCGGTGATGAGGCCCAGGTCCGGACCCACTTTGCCGATCCGACGCGATTCGATCTCTGGTTACCCCAATGGAAAGCCCGTCTAGCGCGCGAAAGCCTCCCCGCGGAACTGTGCGCCGAGGCCATGGATCGGGTCAATCCGATCTATATTCCGCGCAACCACAAAGTCGAGGAAGCCCTGGCCGCCGCTACGAATGCGCAGGATTTCGCTCCGTTCAAAACGCTGCTCGACGTGCTTGCACAGCCGTTCGAGGAACGTCCGGGGTGGGAAGACCATGCCCAACCCGCTCCCGAGAGTTTCGGTCCGTTCAAAACATTTTGCGGCACATGAAGGCATCCCTCGCGGTAACCACCGAGGAGGAAGTCAGATTCACCGCGATCCCGGACCTTGGCACAGAACTGCCCCGCTTTCAGGTATCGTAAGATACGGTTAGGTCGTTTAGGTCGTTGCAAACATGTATCGGCCTATTGCTGGGCTAGCGCGTTTATACTTTATAGCTCTGTGCTACGGAGGGTTTATGCCAACACGCGCCGCGCTATGGAACGACTTGCTGGATTCCTTACTCGCCCTCCGCGACCGCGTCTTGGACGAAAGCGAAAAGCGCCTCGCCGCCCTGGACCAGCAGGACCCCGGTTTGCGATTGCATCCCGGAGTGCGCAACGTGGTCCATTACCTGGTCCTGCGCAGCGTCGATATTCGACCCCTCCAAGAGGCATTGGCCCGAGAAGGACTGTCTTCACTGGGGCGGTGTGAAAGTCATGTCTTGGACAGCATAGAGCGCATCATCGCGGTGCTCCGGGCAGCCACCGGGAAAGCCCGGGGGCGCGCTTCAGATGCCTCAACGACCCGCGATGACGAGGACACGTCCACGCTCCGGAGCAATACCGAGTTACTCCTGGGACCAGCCCCCGGCAAGCGGAATACCCGTATCATGGTGACCTTGCCCGGCGAGCGGGCCACTGATCTTACCTTCATGAAAGAACTGCTGATTTCGGGCATGGACATCGCCCGGATCAATTGCGCCCATGATAACCCGGTGGAGTGGGCGGCAATGGTGCGCACGCTGCGCGCTGCGCGGCAGGAGACGGAGCGGCCATGCAAGATCCTCGCCGATCTGGCCGGCCACAAGATTCGCACCGGCCCTTTGGCCACGGAGGAAGGCGTCCTGCACCTGCGGCCCATGCGGGACCATCGGGGGCGAGTGGTTCTTCCAGCACATTGTCGGGCGGCGTGGAAAGGTGATGCACAGGGCCCGTTGCCTCCGGTGGATTGCCAACTCCTGCCGATCAAGACCAACCGTCCCCCGGAAGTCGGGGAAGTATTGCGCTGCATGGATGCGCGAGGCAAAGAGCGCCGCCTGGAGGTGGAATCCGTGACAGATGCGGTGGTGACTCTGAGTTGCCCGCAAAGCGTCTATCTCATGAACGGGACCCCGTGGCAAAGTGACCAGCACCGCCGCCATCATGGACACATCGCCGGTATTCCCGAAACACCTACCGCCATCCTGCTCGCCGTAGGGGATCACCTCTTGCTGACCCGGGATGCCTTGCCCGGCGCGGCCGCAGAGCCGGATCACCGTCAGCCCGCCCGTATTTCCTGTACGATCCCCTCCCTGGTGGAACGTCTACCGCTGGGCCAGAAGGTATGGATGGATGACGGTAAATTTGGTGCGGAAGTGGTTTCCCAGTCTCCCGATGGCGCTCTGCTCCAGATCATGGTTGCCAAACCCGGTGGGGACCGCCTCTTCCCCGACCGGGGCTTGAATTTCCCGGGACTGCCCCTGGAGCTTCCCCCTTTGAGCGACAAGGACCGCGCGGATTTGGACGTGATCGTTCCGTTGGTAGACATGATCGGCTTTTCTTTTGTGGAAAGCGCCGCGCACATGCGCGCACTGCGTGACGCCCTCAGTCAACGTCAGGCCACGCACCTCGGCATTGTCGCCAAGATTGAAACCGCCCAGGCCTTTCATCGTCTACCGGAAATCCTCCTCGCCGCCATCGGTCGCCAACCATTGGGCGTCATGGTGGCTCGCGGAGATCTCGCCATGGAGGTGGGGCCAGAACGGCTCACTGAAGTGCAGGAGGAAATCCTGTGGCTTGCCGATGCCGCCCATCTGCCGGTGGTTTGGGCCACCCAGGTTTTGGAGAGCCTTGCCAAGAGGGGGATGATCTCACGTCCCGAACTGACCGATGCGGCCATGGGTGAACGGGCGGAGTGCGTGATGCTCAACAAAGGACCGTATATTGGCCAGGCCGTGCACACCCTGGATGACATCCTGACCCGCATGCAGGGCCATCAGCGTAAAAAATTTGCCCTCATGCGCGCTTTGCATTGGTCATGAACATAAAAAACAGCGGCTGTGGCGGACCATCAAGTACGAGCACGTCTACCTGAGCCCTGCGGACAAGGTGTGATGCTCAAGGCTGGACTCAGAGAATACCTCGCCTGGTATAACGGACAAAGACCGCATTCCGCCTGGATGACAGGACCCCGGATACCGTCTACGCCGAAAGCATTCAACAGCAGGTGGCCTGAGCTGCCATGGCAACCATCCAGAGCTGAATCCCCCCTTCTTCCGACCATTGATGAATTTCCCATGGCATGGATTGGCCTGGTAGGCGCCGCTTTGGGCAAGATGGGATACACTCTCCGTCATCTTTACTTTTTGATGGGGAGAGGGGCGTTATGTCGGCTATACCGGAAACCCCTGCACCACCACCCACCGAGGCCGATCTCCTGCAACAGTTGCCCGAGGATGAGCGTCAGCGCATCCAGGACCGCTGGCGAATCTATCAATTGCGTCATCATCCCTCCTGGTGGCGGCGTCTGCTTTTGTTCCTGAGCCTGATCGGGCCGGGGATTCTCGTCATGATCGCCGACAACGATGCTGGCGGCGTCATCACCTATGCCCAGACGGGCGCGATGTATGGCATCGGTTTTTTTATCCCTTTCTTGTTGCTCATGATTCCCGTGGCCTACATTGTACAGGAAATGACCGTCCGTCTGGGTTCCGTGACCCATCGCGGCCACGCCGAAATGATCTGGGGCCGCTATGGCGCCTTTTGGGGCGTGTTTTCCCTGCTTGATCTCATCGTTGCCAACATCCTGACCCTGGTGACCGAGTTCATCGGCATCCGCGTGGGCATGAGCATCTTTTCCGTATCCCCTTTCCTTTCGGTGCCGGTCGCCTGGATCTTCGTCGCCTCCATCATGATTTTTTTGCATTACAGCACCTGGGAGCGTTTGGCGCTATGGATCGCCGCCGGCAACATTATTTTCGTACCACTGGCCATCGCCGCGCACCCGGACTGGAGCCGGGTCGTTGCCGCCATTGGCAACTGGCATATCCCTGCCGGGGCCGCCCTGGGTGCCTTTACTTATGTCATCCTGGCCAACCTCGGCACCACCATTGCCCCCTGGATGCTGTTTTTTGAGCAATCCTCCGTCGTCGACAAGGGGCTTACCATCCATGACATCCCCAGCGGTCAGGCGGACACGGCCATCGGCAGTCTCTCCATGGGGGTCATTGCCATCGCCATTGTCGTGCTGACGGGAACGCTGGTCTACGGACACGCGGGCGCGGCCAACTTTGATATACAGGCCATCCTGCACATCCTGCGGCAAAGCAGCCTGGGCAGCATCGGAACCGCCCTGTTCGCGCTGGGCCTCGTCGAGGCCGGACTGATAGCGGCCATCGCCATTACCGCCAGCACTTCCTGGGCGGTGGGCGAGGCGCTCAAACTGCCCCGCAGTCTGAATCTTAAACCACAGCACGCACTGCCTTTTTATCTATCCGGCATACTCAGCGCCGCCATGGCCGCCATGGTGGTCCTGATTCCTCATATCCCCTTGGGCTTCCTGAATCTTACCGTCCAGGTGATTGCCTCCATTTTCATGCCCGCCGCCATGCTGTTCCTGCTCATGCTGCTCAATGACCGGGACATCATGGGAAACTATATCAATCGGCCCTGGCAGAATTGGTTGGCATTCGTCATCGTCGGTTTTCTCATTCTGGCCAACGGACTGTATGGCTATACCGTGGTATTCCCTTCTGCCTAAGGAGTTCCCATGCACCGCAAAGAAGATTTTCATTCGGCGCCAACCCAAGATTTTCTGGAGTTTTTTCAGGAGGAAACCCATCTGGAGCCCCAACCCCTCACCCGCGCCCCGGTTCGAGGATGGATCCAGGTCGCCTTTTGGGGTTTGCGCATCTACATCGTGGTGATGCTGGTCATGGTGGCCATCGGCTTCGCACGTGGTAGCCATTGACCAGAGGCAAGTCTGTCCTGACTCCGCAAATTCCTGATCTCGGCCTGACGACGGCAGGCTTTCATTGGCCTTCGTCACCGACGCGCTTATCGACATCCAGCGGCAGCGGAAAGCCATTTGGCACCGCGGATGGCGCAGACCATCCGTATGGTGGCCCGTGCCATTTCCGGTATCGGCTTCCTGGGCGCAGGAACATTCATCAGATGGAAAAAACCTATCGTTGGCCGTATCATCCTACGTCCGCATCATCGCCCGGTCGATGACTTGCAGGCGCATTTGCTCCAGCGTGAGGAGGGACAGGTTATGCAACTTGTGTTGGTACGGCACGGCAAGGCGGAAGACCCGGCGGCGCGGCCGTCTGATCTTGAGCGGGAACTGACCACTACAGGACGTTCGATGGTAAAGGGCATGGCGAAAGGGTTGCGACTTTGCGTGTCAGGGAAAGCCGTGATCTGGACCAGCCCTTTGCCACGTGCCCGCCAAACCGCCGATATCCTCGCTAACGCCTTTAAGGTTAAAAAAATTCGGGAGCACGACGCCATAGCGGCGGGTGATCTGGATGCCCTCGCCCGCGATTGGCAGACCTTGGACCCCCACCAGCCCAAGGCCTTGATCCTGGTGGGCCATCAGCCCCATCTGGGAAGCTGGGCCGAACGACTCACTGGTGCCGTGCTGCCGATCAAAACCGCGGCGGCGCTGGCGGTGGATCTTGATGAGGACGGTGCTTTGAGCGGTACGCTGCGTTGGTACGCCCATGCCAAGGCGCTGGCAGGTCTTGCAGACCGTTGAGCCGGAAAGCGTGACCAATATCCTAAAGGACGCCTTTTCACAGTAGAGACGCTGTTCATTGTGTGAATACCACCGCCAGCCACACGCTGGTATCAAACAGGAAACCCGGCACGACGCACATCCTCCTCAGCTTGAGCGGCTTGTTCCAGTGCAATCAACTCAGCAAGGCTCATATGGAGCGCCGGCGCGCCGGCATGCCCACGGATGAACGGTAACCCACTCTTCATCCAGCTCCACCACGGAACCCGGCGGCGGGGACGCCGGTGGGTTCCGTACCGCCATTCCCATCCCCTGTCACAGGTACTCGGCCACCAAATCACGCAGCGTGCGCCCTTGCAGGACGGCCCGCAATTTCGCCTCGCGAATGAGTTTGTCCGGTAAGTCCAGGGTGGTTTTCATGATGCCTCCTTGCTCGTGGGGTACTAGCCAACGCCATCCATGAAACCAGCTTACCATTTTGCTGGGTTGCGGCAAGTTGCCCCCATCGTTTATGCCGCCTCCTCCCCCATCATCCGGAGTATCCGCCCGGTACACGCCTTCAAATCCGCATCAATCTCCGCCAGGCTCCGGGGCGGCTCGCACACGTGGAAATGCCGGTTGAAGGGTATCTCACTACCCCACAATGCCCATCTTGTCATCATTGGACACTTTCCGGGAGGTCTCACGGGTCAATGTCTCTTCGAGGACGGTGATTTCCATCCAGCCCTCATAAAAGACCCCATCGTCCGTGCAGATCAGGCAGACCATTTCGAATTACTGTCTTAAAAAAGTATTCATTACCTCCGTGACGATGGGAGGAAACAGTCCCGGCTAACCCGTTTTTTACGAGGTTAGCCCTGGGTCAGCCAGAAAAACAAAAAAGGCACCTGACATACCGCGCCAAGTGCCTATTGTTATTGGTGCGCTCGGAGAGAGTCGAACTCCCGACCTACTGGTTCGTAGCCAGTTGCTCTATCCAGCTGAGCTACGAGCGCGTGGAGGCGTAATATACCTACAGACAAGGGGGCGGTCAATCCTCAGCAAATCCTCAGCAAAGCAACCAGAACCCTCAACCACCCGCGGCGCCGCTCCCCGGTGTGCCCTTGCCCTTCGCCATTTCCGCCTTGAGTTGAGCAAGTTCATCTTCCACGCCGCCTGCCGCACGCATCTTGTCCAGCTCCTTCTCGACCTGACTGCGACCATCCAGGGGATCATTCAGCGCCCCAGACTCCATCAGCCCATCCATGGCCGCTGCCTTGGATTCCATCTGCTGAGTGCGCTCCTGAGCGCGGCGCATGGCTTCACCGGCGTCGCCCATTCCCTGGCCCACGCCCGTAAGCGACGCGCTGACTTCCACCTCCGCCCGCGCCGCGGCCATCTCACTTTTGGTGACCTCCTTTTGGGTTCGAAATTGTTCGATATGCTCCTGCAGCTTGCTTTCATAATCCGTCAGCTTCTGCGCCTGGGCCGCCACCGTGTCATGCGCCTCCTGGAGAGACGCGATTTTTTGCAATTCGGACTGCTTCTGGGCCAGTTCAGCGCGCGCCAGATCTTCCCGGTTGGCACCCAGCGCCATCCGCGCACCGGCATCCGCTTTATCGGCGGCCTTCTGCGCCTGGGCCATCTGATTTTCCAGAGACACCCGCTCCGTCACCACATCAGCAAGATGTCTTTTGGTGTCCTGCAAATTCGCAATCATTTTCTCATAAGACAGGTCCAGAGTTTCTCCGGGATCCTCCGCGTTATCGAGAAAATGATTCACCTTGCCTTCCAGTATTTCTGCGGCATGTTTAAGTATCGACATCAGATCACTCCTTACAACAGCGTCGCGATGCTCATTGCATCAATCATTAACCGGAATCACCAGTTGCGGACTCAAGGCATCAACCAGCGCGTCGGCGTTTTCCATGGCTTTCACTGCGGTGCCCACCGCAAAAAACTCGATGATATGCGGCTTCCAGTTGTGACTGCCTTCATGCAGTTGCACGCCGGTAATGCCATCCGCCTGGGCCTCCTGGGCCTCATGCTGCATACGCTCCATGGCCAGTTCACGCGCGTCATACATGGCCTGGGTAAATTGCTCCATTTCGGTATTGCGCCCCACATTGCCCAGAGATTTCAAAAGGCCCTGATGGGCAACATGATACACACAGGAGCCCATTACCATTTCCATCGGCCGGTAACCCGCCTGCAGCAACATCCAGAAATCCTGCCCGCTGAGATCGCTGGTAAAAGGTTTACCCCCTACTCCCTTGAATCCAGAGGCGCCACTGCGATGCGCGATCGCCGTACCAATCGCCATGAATTCGAGAATCTCCTGATCCCATTCCATACGTTTGACTTCCAGGCGCACGCCGACGATACCGTCCGCCTGCAGCAAGATAGCCTCCTGTTCCATGCGACTCATGGCGAGTTCGCGGGCCTGATACATGGCCTGGGACAGCACATCCATCTCCATGTTCTGATTCCAGTTACCATACTGAATGCCCATATGATAAATGCAGGAGCCTACCACCAGTCCCAAAGGCTCAAAATTGGCCTTGCGGACCATGACAAATTCGTTGACGGAGAGGTCGGAGGTGAAAATGCCTTCGTGGCTGCCCTGCGAGCGCAAACCCTTCAGACGTTCGACGGCATGGGGAGCCAGTTGTTCAGCGGTATCGGTCATATCAGATCCTTGCGTGTCGTGGCGGTACTTTTCAATGGATGGTCCAGAAGCGAAATCATCGGAACCAACGCGTGCCGGGGGGCGTTTTGTGGCAAATAACTGATGGCCGTGCCCATACTGATGTGGCGGCACAGAAAGCGCTCCGGATTGTCCTGATCCGCGGCCACCCGAAACATCTGGGTATAGTGGGTATGCGCCAGTACCGCGGCCGCCATGCGCCGCCCGTCTTCGCGTAAATCGTACAAAGCGCGGCGACGGACATTTTCCTGAAAGGTAGACAGATCGGTGATTTCCATATTCCAGTAACGCGCCGCAAAGGGAGAGAACTGCGCGGCCTGCTCAGCCGTGGTACCCATCCACGGACGATACCAGTCAAAATTGGCACCGATCGCGATGCCCACAGGCACCACCCCGTCTTCCAGCAGTCGCACGAATTCCAGTGCCGACACCGTCGCTACGACCGGTTCCGCTGACGGCGGCAAATCGCGAATGCGGATGGCCGTGCCGGTAACGCCATAATCCATATCTTCATGCGCGCCGTGACGCACTTTCATCCGCACATCGACGATCGCGTTCGCCCCCAGGGCCAGCGCCTCCAGACGCATGCGCTCTACCGCCGTATGCCAGCCATCATAATGCCCCTGCGTCCAGGAATAACCAAAATGGTACCAGCAATTGCCCGTCACCATGCCGATGGGCCGTACCCCGTGACTGCGCTGCAACAGCAACTCGGACGTCGTCGCCGTACTGATCCAGGGCAATTGCCCCTGACTGGTCTGAAACATGCGGCCTTGTACGAAAGCAGGAAGGCGGTGTTGGCGCAACGCCTGCTCCCATTCGGAGTAACGCTGCATTTCTTCGGGGGTTTGTGAGCGGATACCTTTGCCGGCATTCTGACTGATGTTCTCTGCGGCACGCTGAGCATCGTGCGCGACCTCCTCGATACCGTGTTTGATCCGGTCCCAAATGGACATAAATCCTCCTTCGGATGTTTACCCCATCAGAAAATCATGCAAGGCACGGCTGGCGCCTTGCATTTCACCGGAGAGATCGGCTAAATCCTTGGCCAAACTTTCCAGCCAGGTGGACAACGGCAGGTTTTCATGTTTCAGAACGACCCCGCGCACCACCTTCGCCCGCACGGTACTGAGATGGGCACCCGCCTGCTTCAGAAAATAATCGTTATTCTCGGTATGGATGGTGATGCCTTCAACGTGGCTGGTTTTCGCAAAAAAACCATCCTTTTTGCGATCTATTTCCACCAACCCCGGCATATCCCCCTCCAAACGCGCCGCCAGCCCCTCCAGAAAAGCCTTCATATCTGTTTGTGCCCGCCTGATCCAGGCGGTATTCTGCTCAAAATCCGTACTCATGCAGGACCTCCCGCCCTTCATCGCCGCCGGCGATACCCTCCAGTAACTTGAAAATCCACAATGCACCTTTCGTCGCGCCTGAGCACACTGGTTCGACCACTTGGGTAAACTATAGTTCGGGTGGAGTCTTCATGCGCTCTGCCGCCCTGAGCGCGCCTCGATCATCCGCCCCATGATCACGCTCATAAATAGCTCAGCGCCAGGAGAATGGCCACTTATGACTGATTGTGGTTGATTTTAGTCGAAGGATGCTTATCATTTGCGCTCTTGTGGCTGTTTCCACGCCCACCGAGACTACCTCTGGAGTTGATGATTGTGGATATCCGTCTTTCCCGCCGCGTGAATGCGGTGCGCCCCTCCCCTACGCTCGCGGTGACTGCCCGTGCCCAACAGCTGCGCTGTGAGGGCAAGGATATTGTCAGTTTAGGCGCTGGTGAACCCGATTTCGACACGCCGGAGTACATCAAGGAAGCCGCCATCGCCGCTATCCACCGGGGCTTTACCAAATACACCGCGGTCGGGGGCACGCCAGAATTGAAAGCCGCCATCATCGGCAAGTTCGCCCAAGATAATCACCTGCAATATCGTCCCGACGAGATTCTCGTCTCTGTTGGCGGCAAGCAGAGTTTCTTCAATCTTTGTCAGGCCCTTCTCGATGCCGGCGACGAAGTCATCATCCCCGCTCCCTATTGGGTATCCTATCCAGACATGGTGCTGCTGGCTGAAGGACGGCCCGTCATCATCGATACCAACGCTCGGCAGCGGTTCAAAATCAGCCCGGAACAACTGGAAGAGGCGATCACGCCCAATACCCGCCTGCTGGTGATCAACAGCCCCTCCAACCCCTCCGGCGTCTCCTACCGTCGCGCCGAGTTGGAGGCACTCGGCGTGGTGCTCCGCCGCCATCCGCAGATTCTCATCGCCAGCGATGACATGTATGAGAAAATCCGCTTTGACGATGAGGAGTTCGTCAACATCGCCAACGCTTGTCCGGATCTCATCGAACGCTGCGTCATCATGAACGGCGTTTCCAAGGCCTATGCCATGACCGGTTGGCGGATTGGCTACTGTGCCGGTCCCAAGGCGCTCATCACCGCGATGAATACCGTTCAGTCCCAAAGCACCTCCAATCCCACTTCCATCGCTCAGGTGGCGGCGCAAGCAGCGCTGGAGGGGGGTGACAGCGCCATTCACGACATGGTGGATGCCTTCGCGCGACGTCATCAGTACGTTAACACACGCCTGAAAGCGCTACCCGGCGTAATGGCGTTACCCTCCGACGGCACCTTCTACAGTTTTCCCGGCTTCCACGAGATCATCGCCGCCAAAGGACTGCGCGACGACCTCGCCTTGACCGAAGCTCTGCTGGAGGCCGGAGTAGCCGTCGTACCCGGTTCGGCCTTCGGCACCCCCGGTCATATTCGTCTGTCCTTCGCCACCAGCGACAAAAACCTGGGGATAGCACTGGATCGCATCAGTGCCTTTGTGAATAGCTGACATCGCATTGCGCGCGCTCAGGAAGCGGGGCGGATGGCAATCGCGGCGACGACTCTTCGGGCGCGGTCCCGGGCTTCCTCCACATCGTCGGCGCAGGCGATGGCTACTCCCAGACGCCGCAACTTGCCCGCTGTCGGCTTACCAAAGAGTCGCAGATCGCTCTCCGGCACCGCCAGAGCCTCCTCCAACCCGGAATACGCCGGCCCCCATCCCAGATTTTTTCCACGGATGACCGCGGAGGCCGCCGCTCGCCGGAAACCAGGATGCACGGGGAAGCCCAGAATGGCGCGCAGGTGCAGATCGAACTCGCTTTGACCCTGACTCATCAGAGTCACCAGACCGGTATCATGGGGGCGCGGCGAAAGTTCACTGAAGAGGATCTCTTCGCCGCGCACAAAAAACTCCACCCCGAAGATACCCCGTCCATCCAGATCATCCGTAATCCGCCGTGCCATCGCCTCCGCCTCTCGCAAGGCGGCGTCACTCAAGGGTTGCGGCTGCCAGGATTCCACATAATCGCCCGCCTCCTGACGATGCCCGATCGGCGCACAAAAGGTCGTCCCAAAAGCCGAACGCACGGTCAGCAGCGTGATCTCAAAGTCGAAGTCCACAAATCCCTCGACAATGACCCGCTGTCCGCCGACCCGACCCGCCGTTTGCGCCTCCTGCCACGCCAGCGTCAGTTCGACCGTGCTCCGGACTACCGACTGCCCCTTGCCGCTAGATGACATGACCGGTTTGATCACACAAGGAAAACCCAACGCGGAGGCCGCTTCCTCCAATTCCGCCAAAGTCCCGGCAAAACGATAGGGGGACGTGGGCAGGCCCAGTTCCTCCGCTGCCAAGCGGCGAATACCCTCACGGTCCATGGTCAACTGCACGGCACGCGCCGAAGGTACCACCGTTGCGAGCCCCGCCGCTTCGATCTCCACCAGCGCGGAGGTGGCGATGGCCTCGATTTCCGGCACCACGAAATGAGGGCGCTCGCGGTGAACAATAGCCAGAATCGCCTCCGGATCGGTCATATCCAACACATGGGCGCGATGTGCGACCTGCATGGCCGGGGCATCGGCATAGCGATCCACGGCGATGGTTTCGACACCCAGCCGCTGGGCGGCGATAAGAACCTCTTTGCCCAATTCACCCGCGCCGAGCAGCAGCAAACGGGTGGCGGAAGCGGAGAGCGGTGTGCCAATTTGCATCGAATTTCCCCCAGGTTACGACTAGGACGGCGCCACGGACCGTGCCGGTCTATACTGAAATATTAACATTTCCGGGCACAGAGTGTACGCAAAGGAGTGAACTATGGGTAGTAAACACATTGGGATGGTGGGCCTAGGCCGCATGGGCGCCAACATGGCGCGGCGTCTGCATCTCAAAGGTGCGGAGGTCATTGTCTATAATCGCCATGCGGAAAAAGCGATCGCGCTGGCCCGGGAAACCGGCATGCGCGCTGCCGAAAGTCTGGAAGCCCTCACCCAAGCCTTGCCGACACCCCGGGTGGTATGGCTCATGCTCCCCGCCGGGGAGGCGACCGAGAGTCACATCGATGCCCTCCTCCCGCTCCTCAACGCGGGCGACATCCTGGTCAACGGGGCCAACGCCCTCTACGAAAACTCCATCGCCCAATCCGAACGGGTTGAAGCCGCGCAGATACATTACATCGATGCCGGCGTCTCCGGCGGGGTCTGGGGCCTACAGGAAGGTTATGCCCTGATGGTCGGCGGCGACAAGCACGCGGTAAACGCCATAACGCCCTTCCTACAGGCATTGGCCCCGGCTGTCGACAAAGGCTGGCTGCACTGTGGGCCGGTAGGCAGCGGTCACTTTGTCAAGATGATACACAACGGGATTGAATACGGCATGATGCAGGCCCTCGCCGAGGGTTTCGCCATTTTACAGGGCAAAACCGAGTTCGGGCTCGACCTCGCCAAGATCGCCGAGATGTGGCGTTACGGCAGTGTCGTCCGTTCCTGGCTCCTGGATCTCACCGCCGACACCCTCGCGAAAGATCAAGCCCTTGCCGGCATCGCGCCGGTGGTGGCCGACTCCGGAGAAGGTCTGTGGACCGTTCAGGCCGCGCTCGCTCAAAAGATTCCCGCACCCGTCATCACCCTCGCCCTGCAAATGCGCTGGGCCTCTCAAGGCCGCGACGACTACGCCGCCAAACTGCTCGCCATGATGCGCAACCAGTTTGGCGGCCACGCCGTGCAAAAGGAGGTCTGAATGAACCACTGCAATTGCCAGTTCGTGATCTTCGGGGCTACCGGGGACCTCGCCAGCAAGAAACTTCTCCCCGCCCTGTATCACCTGCAGTGCGCGGGCATGATGCCCGACGAAATGCGTATTCTTGCCTTTGGCCGTCGCCCATGGGATGAACAGGCATGGCAAGATTTTCTGCGGGAACAACTGGAAAACCATGCCCGTAGCTTTCAGCCAGAGCACTTTGCCGATTTCTGCAAGCACTTTGAATATATCCGCGGTGAAATTCAAGACGCGGAATCTTACACCAAGCTCCGCGCCCTGCTGACGCCAGAAGGAGCCGACAAACCGGCGGGCACCATTTTTTATCTCGCCATCCGCCCGGCTGACTTCATGCCGGTAGTGCAGCGTCTCTCCGAGGCGGGATTCAATCAGGACGGCGATTATCGGATTGTGATCGAGAAACCTTTCGGGGATGGCTTGGAAAGCGCCGTGCAACTGAATGAGCAGTTGCATCGACACTTCCGGGAAGACCAAATTTACCGAATCGACCACTACCTCGGCAAAGAGATTGTCCAGAACCTGCTGGTTTTCCGTTTCGCCAATCTGGCGATCGAGGCCACCTGGAACCGAAATTACATCGATCACGTTCAAATCACCGTTGCCGAGGATATCGGTATCGAAAGTCGCGCTGGTTATTATGATCAGGCCGGAGCGCTGCGTGATATGTTACAAAACCATCTCATGCAGATTCTCACCCTCATCGCCATGGAACCACCGCCCTCCCTGGAAGCCGACAGCCTGCGCGATGAAAAGGTCAAAGTCCTGCGCTCCATCCGGCCCATTCCCAAATCGGCGGTGACCGCCTATGCCATGCGCGCGCAATATGGTCCTGGCACCCTCCACGACAAACATGTTCCCGGTTATCAGGATGAAGCGGGTGTGGAATCCAATTCGGTTACCGAAACCTTTGTTGCCGCCAAGTTTTACATCGACAATTGGCGCTGGCGCGGCGTACCTTTTTACCTTCGCACCGGAAAACGCCTCGCCGCCAAAGCGTCCAGCGTGGCGATCCGCTTTCGCCACACCCCGCAACAACTCTTTCGCGAAACCAGTATCGAACGCATCGAACCGAACTGGATATTGCTCTCTCTGGAGCCCGAAAGCCTGAAAATCGAGATTCAGATCAAAGAGCCCGGCCTGGAGATGCGCGTTCGCCCAGTACAACTCAATGCCTCTTATCGCAAAGACGGCGAACAGGAGTTGGACGCCTATGAGGCCCTGCTGCTCGATGTGATGGAAGGCGACAAAGCCCTATTCATTCGCTTTGACGAAGTGGAATGGGCGTGGCGCGTCGTTGACCCCATCATCAAATCCTGGGGGCGGGAAACCGATTATATCCTCACCTATCCCGCCGGATCCTGGGGACCGGACGAGGCCACCCGGATCATGGACAAGGAAGATCATTACTGGCGTAACAAAATCTAGTGTGAACATGGGCGGAAACGACACATCCTCCGCCATGTGTACCGATGTCGCTCATTGCGAACAACGACAAAGCACGAAACGCAATATGCCTATGGCAAACCCTGCAAAAGCGTAGCCGGGTGTCTACAGTCCGACCCAGACACGGGGATTCCCGTTACGTGGTCCGGCGAATAATATATAATACTATTCAATATGTTGCATATTATGGCACATTTCATGCTTAGAAAGAGGGCAAAGATCCCGATCAAGCATAAGGAGCCTACCATGCAACATGCCATCATCCCCGAACGCCAAATCCAACAGCTTTCCGATGTAATCAAGGCAATGTCTCACCCTCTGCGCTACAAGATGATCTGTCTCCTGGGGCGCGGGGAGATGAGTATGCAAAACTTGGTAAAAGCCATCAACACCAGTCATAGCAATGCTTCGCAGCATCTGGCCTTGCTTCAGGATAGCGGCTTGGTGCTGGTGCGCCGGGTGGCCAGCCGAGTGTATTACCGCATCCGCGATCAACGCACCTTGCGCCTACTGGCCATGAGCCACAATGTTCTGGTCGGTCCGGCGTAACAGCAACAAGCCACGCCGCAGAAACGAGGCGGCGCTTTCCGTTGTTTCCGCCGTATCCAAGAAGCGGCGCCACGCCCCCGCGCCACTTTCGCCAAAGCGCAGGCCGTGCAGATGGCGGCTCACGCGTGGTGCGGGCAGCGCATCTCCCCATAGCTCCGCATATTCTATCAGTTCGCGCAGTATGACTCTGGGATCGGGTAGTTCCTCACGCCGACCCAGGGCACGCTCCATTTCGGCCAACAACATGGGATGATGATAGGCAGCGCGCCCGATCATCACCCCATCGACCGCCGCAAACTGCGCCATCGCCGCCGCCACGTCACGAAAACCCCCGTTGATCTCGACAGTCAGATGTGGCAAATCTTTTTTCAGTTGATGCACCCAATCCCAGCGCAACGGGGGCACTTCGCGATTTTTTGCCGGACTCAAACCCTTCAACCACGCATTGCGGGCATGCACAATAAAGTGCTGGCACCCTGCCGCCGCCACCGTTTCAACGAAAGTGCGCAACGCTGCATAGTCCTCTTCCCGATCCAGCCCGAGGCGGTGTTTCACACTGACCGGCAGCCCCCTCTCTCCCAAGGCCGCCACCAGATCCGCAACCAAATCGGGTGCCGCCATCAGACAGGCCCCAAAACGGCCCTTCTGCACGCGCGGCGAGGGACACCCCACATTGAGATTGAGCCCGTCATAGCCGTGAGTCAGCGCCATCCCTGCCACCCTACGCATGGCCGCCGGATCGTCACCGCCCAGTTGCAAAATCAGCGGATGTTCCGCATTCGAGAACTCCAGAAAGCGCTCAGGGTCATGTCCTAACAGAAGCGCGCTCGTGGTGATCATTTCCGTATACAGCACACAAGAAGGGCAGATCAGGCGCAGAAAGTACCGACAATGCCGATCTGTCCAATCGAGCATGGGGGCCACGGAAAGAATTTTTTCCTGTGTGCTGGTTGATCCATCAAACTCTATCAATGGATCATCTGCTTTCCAAACGGACGCATGCTGACTTTGGCGGTATGGTCTAAAACTGATAGGCCAACCCCAAACTCATACCGAGCTGATTGGTGCTGGACAACGGCTCACGCCAACCCGGGAGGGCCAGTGACCCGCCCGTGTAATTGAAGTGCGTGAAGCCCACATCGCTGTACACGTGCAGCGCATCGCTCATCTTATAATCTATGCCGGCCGCCACCTTTTCCTCGGCACTGGTCCCGAAACTGGCTGAACCCAGCCTCCCATTGAAGAGATGCGGCGTCATTCCACCACCTACGACCGCAAGTATTTCAGCATCACCAGAAACCACGAACCGCGGGGTCAGCGCATACTGGAACAACGCCCCGGCACCCGCCAAGCCGGCGCTGTAATTTTCCTTATAACCGAAGGGCCCTTGCAAATTACGATTCCACCCCTGGTAGCCGCCAGCAACATAGGGAGTGATCATCATCAGATGCCCTGGAACGGTGATACTGAAGCCCATGCCCACACGCCCCATGACGCGGTTAAATGTTGCGCTGTCGGTGCCATTGTAGGGCGTTCCGCCTACGGCGCCACGGTAGCCGATGTTGCCAAAACTGTTCGCGTAGTGAACGGCGGCATACAGATGATGGATACCGTACGGGTTGCCCATGTAGCTGCCCTTCACCGCGAATCCGGGTTGCCAACCGGATTCCGTATCGGATGGTCCCGGCGTGATGGATTCCTGGTAATTGGTCAAATTACCGGTGATGGCGATACCGACCTCATTGTTGGCCTGCACAATGGCAGAGTGCTCTGTCTGTGCCATAGCGACACCGCTCAGATCCAATACAGCGATAACGGTGACGGCTACAGTGATTAGCGAAGTTTTGCGGATAGCATTACTCTTTTTCATCATCGATCCTCACAGTTGCGAAAGTATGATGGCGGCTCGGCCGCCTGGTTGTCCATGCATTGCAACGACAACACCCGTTTAATACCCACTATTTTTATCTAGATCAATTTCGTGAAAAAATCTACCTTTTATTGCCACAGAATGGTTCGCGCGATCAGAATGACGCGTACCGTGATCGCGTTTCATCGGTCGCCTGCCCTTGCGCCTGCAGGGTTGCCCATGGTCCCGGGACACGGCATCCCATGGCAGGAGGAGTGCAATCACCAGACCGACCGCGACATTGACAAAAAGCACCTATCATTATTTACTGACAAGTATGGGATATTTCGTTGCGTGAGGCCAAGTTTTACCAGATTTCTGTTTAATCCAGGCAGGCATGACAGCATGAAGATATCTATAACCAATCGTCGAGCGATCGGCTGACATTTACGCGCTCCATGGCATGACACCGCTGACAGCCCGCGGTCAGGGTACGCGGATGCATCACGGTGCAGTAGGTGCCTTGTTCCCGAACTGCCTGAGATAAACTCGCATGGTTTCGTCGGAAACAGAGCCATTGATTGCCAGATAAAAAATACCTAGTGCCAATAAAGCCACTATCCCCATACTTGGGAAGAATGATAACGCACCTCTTCCACCCAAAGTCTTGGGGCCAATCCAGCTCAGCCCCCACAGGCCGATGAAGTAAGGGAATATCCACCACATGTACTGCCAGCCCATCTCCACCCAACGCCCTTTCCGGAAAATTCCGGTGATGGCGTAGAATGCAAGCAGACCGAAGAGCGTGATAAAAATGAAATTCAGTGTTTGCAAACCAGACCAATACACGATCCAGGTGGAGACAACAAAAGCGATCGGTGCGACCACCGGAGCCGCCCAAAGCCGAAATGGCCGATCCAAATCAGGCATAGCTTTGCGAATCTGTAAAAGCGCGATAGGTCCGATAGCGTAGGAGAGTACAGTCATGGAAGCCACGTAACCCACCATTTTTTGCCAAGACGGAAACGGCAAAAAGAAAATAGCTCCTACCACAAACAGGATGATCAGCGTCACCCAAGGCACCCCAAATCGATTGATTTTATTCACCCATCGCGGAGCCGCGCCCGTATCGGCCGTCGCCAGGGTAACACGGGAGGCGGTCGTGGTATAGATAAGGCCGCTAGCGCCCGGAGAGACGAAGGCGTCCACATAGAGCAGCGTCGCCAGCCAACCAACACCCAACGTGGCAGCCAGGGCGGCGAAGGGGCCATTCACACCCGCAAAATTCAGATGCCGCCAGCCCTCTTTCGCCAAATCCAGCGGATTGACCGCCCCCAGGAAAGCCACCTGCACCGCAATATACACCGTAGCGGCGATAAGCACCGAACCAATCACAGCAATCGGTACATCACGCCGTGGATTTTTACTTTCTCCTGCAAGATCAATAGCATGCCTGAAACCCAGCAAGCTGAATATGACTCCGCCGCTTGCCACGGCGGTGAACATGCCGTGCGTATCACTCGCGGCATGAGCGGCACGCACCGAGAAGTTGTGCGGATGCCACGCCAGACTGACGAGCAGCGCAGCCGTCAGTAGCGGAATGCCAATTTTCCACCAGGTAGCCGCGCCATTGATCCGCAACACCCACTGTATCACCAGGAAATTGGTCATCACAAAAAGTGCCAGCATAATGATCGCCACCATCATGCCCGTGCCACTCAACAGGTTGCTGTGCGATTGCAAAAGTCCCGGAATATAGTTATTCGCATAGGTGAGTACCGCCGTCACCTCGATAGGCGCGATAGATGCGTATGAGAGGAACAGTATCCAGCTCCACAGGTGCCCGACAACCGGGCCGTTGCCCACATGTGCCAGATGGACCACCGCGCCGGCTCTTGGAATGATTGGTGCCAGTTCGGCAAAAATCAGGGCGAGCAACAGGATGGCTCCGGCGCCGAGAACCCAGGAGCCAATCGCCAGTGGTCCGGCAACTTGCGCAGTAAAAAGCGGGCCAAACAGCCAGCCTGACCCAATAGAGGCGCCGACACAAGCCATAACGAGGCCCATCAAACCTCCCTCACGTTTGAGTTTATTCCTGCGAGATCCGGTAGATCCTGTAGGCGTAGGCATGCGCGCACCCTCTTGACTACAATAAATTAAATGTGATTTTCAACAAACCGTTCGGATCATCCATAACCAATCACACACATCCAAACACATATATAATCCGTCAAAATTTAATCAAGATATATTTATCCTACATATTTATCGGGATGTCAACCCGCGGAGATCGCTGCATCGGTTTCCATTTGGAATGGCACCAAGGCGATCATTTTTGATTCAACGAATATCGCTATCGCTCGTGTATTTAATGGACAGATACGAATTTTTAAAATTTATATATCGCCATGTTTATGGGCTTAACTTTCATCGCGAGTGTTATTAATTGGTTACCACTATTACTTATAGTGTATGATAAACCAATCATACTCCATCCCGACTTGACTAACATTTTTTGGAGTGGTCTCAAATAGCCGTGGCGCTGAAAAAGATGCGTCACTCTCTGAGGCGAATCCACTGGCACAAACGCACCATCAATCGCTCATTGACGGCCACCAGTTCCTTTTCAACGGATGCGACCTGGCCACTATCCGGCGATAGGGGGTGCGCCTCCCGAAGAATCCCGTGGAGCCTGTGGTGCAAACGGCTGATCTCGGTCGGGATGGTGTATTTGTTTTTCTGCCTTGCCAACCAGAACCCCAAGTGGCAGCGGTGCTCATCCTCCGGACCCAGTATCCGATCAGGAAGAACCCCATTACCTTGTAGAGCGTTGGTACATTGGACGACACGTAAATCATGGGCGACGAGAAAGCCGTCGTTCATTACATCCTGCGAAATCCTGCGCGTAGAGGGGAGTAAATGACTTTTATATTTTGACAAATCAAACGATCTGACCCATGCTGGCACGGCATCGGCAGGCATGGGTTTGGCGAAGAGATATCCTTGCATGACGCGACATTCCAGTGTTTCCAGCAATTGAAAATGGCTGGTAGTCTCCACCCCCTCGGCCACCACGTTGAGTCCCAGCATCGCAGCTATCGCCGTGACACCCGCAACGATGGCGAAACCCCGTGGATCGTTCAGGATATCCCGCACGAAACTGCGATCCACTTTAATGGTTTGAGCGGGCAGTTTTTGCAGGTAACTTAACGACGCACTGCCCGTACCAAAATCGTCCAGGGCAATGCGCAGGCCCAAGGCATTGCAGGCCCGCAGAGTTCTTTGCGCTCTGGGAAAATCCAGCATGGGGGCGCTTTCCGTCACCTCGATCTCGCACATTTCTGGCGCGATGCCGGGATGCGCCGCAAGCGCGCCGCGCAAGTCGTTCAGGAATGCGGGATCCAACAGATGGCGGGCACTGACGTTTATCGCCACGCGCAAGGGGAGTCCATCGCGATGCCATTGCGCGCCCTGAGCCAACACGGAATCCAGCACCAAACAACCGATGCGCCGGGCGAGACGAGGATGATCCAACGCGTTGGCGAATGTAGCGGGTGGGAGAACCCCTCGTTGCGGATGTACCATGCGAATCAGTGCCTCGACCCCTATGACGCCATCGCACGTGGACACCACGGGCTGATAGTATATGACCGGGTTTCCGGCAATCCACTCCCCCCGCGTCATGATGATTTCTTCCATCTCCCCCCTCCGTCGTCCCGCGAAATCACGATGACACCCAAGCCGGCGCGGTTATCTTCTCGTGCCCATCCAGAGATCCACGGGTTCGAAGGAAAACCGCGCTCTGCGACGGCGATAACGCAACCATGCGCGCGACAAGCGCCAATCCACGGCGCAAAACGGTCTTATTCATCCGTAAGGGGGCAACCAGAGGTTCTCCCGTGCTGTATACGCCGGGAGGAATCAGGCAAAAATCGGGGCGGATCCGACGCTCATCCGGGAGCCAGCGCTCTACCGATCCCATGGCTCGCCAAGGTGCACAGGCCGATACGCCCCAACCCATCAAGCCGATGACCCAAAACCATCACCGGATCCGGTAGGATTAGGTCGGCACAAACATGGGGAACGACGATCTTGCATAAGCAGTGGCGACCAAATCCATAACGCGCTGGGCAAAGTGTCACATTTATAATACATAAACGCCGCGTCTGCCAAGTTTAAATGAAAGGCACGCTCCCACCGCTACCGCCGCGTTGGTGAACTGCCGTCCAAGCAAGCGCTTTGGGTCTGCGCCTTGACATCCATCACGCGCTATGGCACTGATGAACACGCCGTTGTTACTAATGTGAGACACCCCAAACCATTCATGAATCTTTCCGCCGATGACACCAACCAACCTGGGAATGCTGCTGCCCATGCGCGCAGGTCATAGCATCGCTGATTATCAGCAATCCATCATCAGCGACTTTTCCGAGATCATCACAGACGCCGCCGCGGACCGTTTATGTTCGGTCGCCGAATCCGATGCCATACTGTTCTCGACAGACCACCTGAAGATGGGAAACACTTCATTTTCAAGGGATGTGATCAGGGTGGTCTCGTATTTTCGCCCACAACCGAATGATCAGATGAAACAGCTAACAGAGTCATCCAGGTCGCACTTCGACAAGTCATTCCACGAAGAACCATGAATATCGCGTCCACGAACGGATCGTTGAAACATGCTGGCGCTTGACGCTCAGATCAGCACGGCGATGAAGCATCCGAATGTGCTTTTACAGGAATCATGACCATATGAAAAATACTACCGGTATACGGCAAATATCCAAAAACCTGCCATGAAGGCGCCACAAGGTCTTTTCCTGAGCATGACCCAGGAGGGACACGCGCTGCTTTCCCAATACCGAAGATTACTGATTGGACAAAGTGAATCTTTGGCAAAAGCATTTTATGATTATCTTATGAGCCACGAACCAACAGCCCAGGTTTTTTCCGGTTTTAACGAAGCACGGATGCAAAAGCTGGTCGCTGCTCAGGCCGAGCACGCGCGGCAGATGCTGACGGCCTCTTGCGACCACGCTTGGGATGAAAAAGTCCGTGCATTGGGACGTGTCCATCAGATGCACGGAATAGAGATATCCTGGATCGCCGGGGCTTATCTGATCTACCAGCGACATTGGGATCATCTGATCCATATGGCTGTTCCCAACCAAGACCGGGAAGCCCTGCGGATGTACCTCCACCAGTTGCTCATGCACGATCTGATGTTGCAGATGGAAGGCTACCAATACGGTGTGCGACAGACGGATCAGGATCGCACGGCTTTGTTCGCCGCCATGCTGCGGAGTCTGACCGGTGTACCAGGAGAGACCGGTACGGAGGCGTTTCTCTGCGTCATTTGTCGTGAATTGATCCGAGACAATGACGCCTTGCGCTGGTCTTGGTACGCGCTGGCGACAACCGAAGATGAACCCCTTTATCTGCAGTGCGAACACGGCGTTGAGATGCAGTCCATCATTGTGGACACACCGGATGACCCCTGCTGGAAGGCTTTGCATTCCGGGCAGACGGTCGTTTTTCCGCTCAGCGATCCCACCTGTCCGGAATGGCTGACACCACTACGGACGGAAATTGCCGAGATCGCCATCATACCTTTTGGCATCCATGGGCAGCGGGCCATAGGTGTGGTGGGCAGTAAGGACCGTGGGTACTTTCAGCGGGTTGGTCTTGACCATTTCGCGGCATTCGCGCATCTGAGCAACCTGGTCATGGCCCTGCAGCAACAGTCGCAGCGCGACCCGCTCACGGGCTTGCCTAACCGGATGGCTCTGGATGAGCGCATTGAAAATGCGCTTGAACGCGCCAACCGTCACCAGACCCTGATGGCGATGATCATGTTTGATCTCGACGGTTTCAAGGCGGTGAACGACACCTACGGGCATCCCGTCGGTGACCAGTTACTGGTCACCCTCGCCCGGCGTCTGCAGGGCGTACTACGCGCCACGGATTCCGTCATCCGCCTGGGTGGCGACGAGTTCGTCTTTCTGCTGGATGACCTGGAACGCTGGGCAGATCTCGAAATGATCATCGAACGGATTCACCAGGCCGTAGAGGCACCCTACCTGCTGGATGGCGTGGAGGCGCACGTCGGCGCCAGTCTCGGCATTACACTCTATCCCTTGGATGATGGCAAACCCAGAGACCTGTTACGCCATGCCGATCTTGCCTTGTACGAAGCAAAAGCCAACAAGGCCACACGCACGGAGTCCCATGTGCTCTACACCCCTCGTGTCGCCCAGGATGCCATACACCCTTTCCCCCGCGGGGAGGAAGGGTAATGGAAGATCCCGGCGATGGTCCCTTTTTCCTATTGATACACTGTAGAAGGTCGAGCAACGGCCGCCGGGTTGCTGTTGCCGACACTCTGTCCATGCGTCCATCCGGACCGGTTATCGACTGTTTCTATTTGGAGGCTAGGCCCGGAATCGAACCGAGGTACGCGGCTTTGCAGGCCGCTGTACCCATTTTTCCTGCCTTTTTGAAATATAAGCGTTTTTCATATTAAAGTATTATCAGTTAGTTACCATAATCACTATCCCGCGATATACCGGGTTATACCTATCTATCCCGTTTCTCAGTGCAGCGTAATTGCAGCGCCAGAAGGTGTTTCGCGGAGGAAGTGCAGCGTAATTGCAGCGCTGGATTCTACGAAAGTTTCCGCTTATCCCTTTATTTTAGCTATTATACCTGTTTTTCTCATTTTGTCAAGTATATGCATTTGAAAATATTGAGAAAAATGCTTTTCTGAGATGGTGGATCTGGGTATTATTGGAGGTGAGGGTAGACCTCACCGTTGCTTTTCGTCTCTATGGAGCCGGTTGTGTACCGGCTCCCGTCTAAAGGATGGAGAGGACGGGCTAGACGACGATAGAGCCGGAGACGAATCATGAGATACACCGCCAGAGGGTGGATAACTACTCCATGTACAACCCCCGCCGAAATTCGCGCCAAGCGCGCGGAAGAAGACAAAATATCAAGGGAAAACAAACATTTTTGTGAGGAAAGCATCGACGAATTTCTGCGCAGAATGGATTATCTTGAGGCGCGCGCAGCACTGGCGGCGGCGAAGGCGCCGCAGACGCAGCAGAAGACCACCACCCGCCGTCGAAAGAAGCAGCACCAGTCGCACGGCGCCGCTGGTAAACGCCCGCAGGCCGACGGAGATGGCCCCTCCTCAGACCCCGAGCCCGAGCGACCTCCTTCTCACCAACACCAATTCTACCGCTATGCTTCCGCAGCACAATTCCTTGATTGTTCTGTTCAAACGCTTCGCAACAAAGTCTCGCTTGGGTTGATTCCCCCCCCAATCTCCACGAGGATTGGTCCGAGATTCACCTCTGATCAGATCCTCCAGATATCCCAACAAATTATCCCCAACCCGCCGCCCAGAGCGCCCAGAGGTCGCGGCCGCCCCAGAATTGCCCAACGCAGTGCTGGAGGTGGATCATGATATGTGATCCGGATTTGGGAGTGAATTATCTCTTAGTTAATGACATTGAGGGATTTAATTCAGGAATTAATCATAGCATTTATTTATCGGATGATCGTCCGGAAAAATTCATGTCCGCGGTGTCGACAAGGTCGGGACGAACTTGCGGCTGCACGCATGCCAAGCCCCCAGAAAAACGCAGGAAACGCAAAGGTATGAGGATTGTCAATCCGCAATTGCTGGACCACTCCACCCAGGAAGAAGAAGTGTGGGAGGCCAAGCAGTTCAGAGCGGCAATAAATACAAAAATATGTCAAAAAGTAGAGTATTGCCTGGATAATTATCGGGGCAAATATAAGGATGTCTTGATGCTCCTCCTGCAAGGCAGGAGCACCCTGGAGATTGCCAAGGCGACGGGTCGGACGTCCCGTCGCATACGACAAATCACCAATGGCAACAGGCAAAAAGGTACTCCTGGCCTCATCCAGATAGTCAGAGAGATGGCCAACAACCACCATCACCCACCCCCCGACGTAGGCCGAACCCGGCTAATCGTTGCGGGGGTGGAACATGGCCGCCGCCCTTGATCGATTCGTACGGCATATCCCCCTCAGGCCATACTGCACGAATGATCTAAATTCTGGACTCCAAATCCGGTCCAAGGCGTTGGCCTTGGGCAAGGCTTACATCCAACAAAACGGCCCAGGCATGGTCTGGGCGCTGGTTTTCGACGTGGATCGCCGGGTCGTGGATCCTAATCGATTGTCTCCGGTGTGGGATGATGCCCAATTGCCCGCCCCGAACCTTGCGACGATTAACCCGGTCAACGGGCGCGGGCATCTGGTCTACATGCTGAGATCTGGGGTCTGTAAGACGAGTGCGGCCAGAGTGGGGCCGTTGCGTTATGCGGCTGCGGTGGAGCATGCCATATGCCGTGCCCTAGGCGCCGACCCAGGCTATGCGGGCCTCCTCACGAAAAACCCTCTGCATGGCCGATGGCAGACTTGGGAGATCCACAACCAAGGCTTTACTCTTGGCGAGCTTGCCGAGTGTCTGAATTTGACCGCGGCCAATGCCAAGACATACCGCGTAGCAGACCACGGCTTGGGCAGGAATGTCGCCATGTTTAATGATGGCCGTGTTTGGGCCTACCAGGCAATTAGAGAGCATTGGGCGCCCAATGGGTTAGATCGCTGGGCAAAGGTTGTCTTGGAGCGTTTAGAGAGCATTAACCGGCAATTCCATGAGCCGTTGCCATTTTCAGAGGTAAGGGCCACAGCCAAGAGTATTAGTAAGTGGACCTGGGGCAACATCACACCAGATGGTTTGCGAAGGCTTATCCAAGGCACACATACCCCAGAGATGCAGGCGATGCGGGGCAAGAAAGCTACGAATCAATCTCAGATAGCCGTCAGCGGCGGCGTTGCCAGTGGGCAGGCCCGCAGACAGTTCAGAGAGCAGGAGAGGGCCACGGCGCAAGTAATGCGGGCACAGGGCATGACACAGCAGGCCATAGCTGATGCTTTAGGCGTAACGCAGCAGGCCGTATCAAAGTGGCTTCACAACTGAACCGGCCTATATCAGATAATAGCGCTGTTGGTTGAGGGCTGCCGTCTGGTTAAGGGCAATCTGCCAAGGTGATGAGGGCCAACTTGGTGGTGATTTGGGCAATCCGCCGAGGGTGAGGATAAATTTTGTCGATTTTAAGCCGCAACCATCGTTTGCCGCTGATCCTCGATAATGATTCCCGCGCCAAGGACCGCCAGCGCCGCGATGACTCCGTCAATTCGGGATGCGTGATCCATATCCACCAGGCGGCGAACCGCACCTTCGGAGACGTTCAGGCGACGCGCAAGCTCCGTGTTGCTGATGCCTTCATCCCGCAGGGCTGACCGCAGTGCGAGTTTGGCGGCCACCAGCGCCGCAACCGGCACCAGGTATTCGCCTTGTACGGGAGTAGATGGAGCGGGGATCTTTCGGCCTTCCAGGATGTAACCCGCCAGTGCTGCACCCAGCGCATCGCTCATGGCCAACAGCGCCTCGCTTTCAGTGGCGCCGCTGGTGATTGCTTCCGGAACATCACGAGAGGTGGCGATGAACTCACCACCATCCTCGTCCTTTACCAGCGTTACAGGGTAAACATATCGCATATCAAACTCCTTTACAGATCATCAGGGCTAATGCCCAGTTGCAGACACATTGCTTTCAGCAGACCTATGCCGATCTCTTTCTTGCGGTCTTTGAGCGTGGTGAACCGGGTGCCGTAGTAAAGGCGTCCATGGCTGCCTTTGCCGTGTTTATCGAATCGTACCGGTTGTCCGGTTTTCTGACCTAACCGCTTCACCCGCTTTTCAAACTCCGACCCGATCATCGCGCACGTCCGTTTCATTACGATGCACTTATTATCGTACAGATATGTACGTGATGCAAGCGCCCCGCCTTCCCCACAAACCCCACCGCCTTGTGGACGGCTCCTGTCACAGTGACAGGACCAGCCAGTGTTCTATAAGACCCGGTGTTAAACACAGGGTCTGTTTTTCGTCGCTATCCAGCTTTCGCATGGCCACTGCGTCCTGTTCGATGCTGGCAGGGAATGGGCCTAGGGTGCAACCCCACCGCCTTGATGGACGGCTCATTACTGCGTAACGACCAGCCATGTCAGCAGCGGATGTAAATTGATACAGGGCAGCGATTGAAAGTTGATACACCGGGTTGAGAAGATCGGCGTATTTGAGGCGCCGGTGATCACGAACGAGGTGTATATGGAAATCGAGGTATTAAG
>JAKACQ010000116.1:0-4269 GCA_021821285.1 Pseudomonadota bacterium | reverse complement strand
AAAGCTGATGCACCGTATTGAGGGGAGCGTTGGGGTTCAGGCGGCCAATGGTGGCGGCCGTCGCGATCAGTACGGCCGCCATGATCAACTGGGTGAGAATCGCGCCAAAGGCGGTATCCCAGCGCGCGTGGCGATAATGCTCGGGGTGCAGCCCCTTATCAGCCACTGCCGACTGCTGATAGAACACCATCCACGGCATGATCACCGCGCCGATATTCGCGGCGACGAGCATCATATAGTCGTCGTTGGTGATGGGCGCGTGCAGCAGGCCATGCAGGATTTCATGGATGCTGGGATGACTAGCCCAGGCGATACCAAAAAAGACCAGTTCAAAAAGGCCCATGATCAGGGCGACACGTTCCACATGCCGGTATGAACCGGTCCAGACGATGGTCAACAGGGTGGCCGCCGCCAGGGCAACTCCGACAGAGCGCGGCAAGCCATAGAGATTGCTGACGCCGGCCACCCCGGAAAACTCCGTCAACAGGGCGCCGGTAGTGGCGATACTGAGACCGGCGACGGAGAGATAAGCCCAGCCTTTCCCGAAAGTTTCGCTGATCAGTTCGCCGTGGCCTTTACCGGTAAAGATGCCCAAACGCACCGTCAGTTCCTGCACAATATAGAGGATAGGCATGAGGATGAATTGCAGGAGCAGCAGTCTGAAGCCCCACTGCGCACCACTCTGCGCCGCGGTGATGATACTGCCGACATCGGTATCGGCGAGCATCACCACCAGACCCGGTCCCAGCACCGCCAGGAAAATTTCCCAGCGGGAACGATGGGTGGGTGGGTTAGTTTTGCTGAAGGCGCGTGTTGACGACATGGGGAGCATCCGCTTTATATTTTACTTAAACGAGAATGATTCCTGTTTGCTTGCGCTTTGTCAAGTACCTCCTTGTCCGAAAGTACCGTCAAACACCCTCTGCTATTAGGCCTCTTTGTCAGGAAATGACAAGTGCGCGATCAAGCCACCCGTTTCGGCGTTGGCGAAGCGCAGGGTGCCGCCATGCAGGGCCATGATCCGCTGGCAAATCCGCAGGCCGATGCCGGAACCATGCCCCGACTGGCGCGGTAAGGTGCCGCTGTTCATCGGCCCGATATCCCGTTCCGGCACGCCGGGGCCATGGTCGCGCAGACAGATTTCGGTGCTGGCCGGATGGCGGATGATCTGCATATCCAGGCGTCCGCCACCGTAACGCCGGGCGTTGTCAAAAAGATTGCGGAACACTCTTTCCAGCGCCAAAGGGCGGCAGCTCAGGGGCGGCAGGACGACAGCCCTGGCAGGATGCTCTACCCGTACCCCCAGGCCGTAGCGTTCCTGGGCCGTCTCGGCCATTTCGGCCACCCAGTCGCGCACCTCCACCTGGATGACCCTTTCCTGGTCTCCGCTGCGCACCAGGGTCAGAAACTTGTCGATGGTCTCATCCATTTCGCTGACGTCCACCAGCATGGACGCTTTCTCGGCCAACAGATCGTGATCCTGGAGATGCAGGGTCAGCAACAGGCGCGACAGGGGGGTGCGCAGTTCATGGGAAATACCGGTAAGCAGTAGGGTACGTTCTTCGTGTAGACGGTGCAGGTCGCTAGCCATGCTGGTGATGGCTTGTTCCAGATGGCGCACCTCCAGGGGGCCGCCGATGGGTTTGAGGGACTCCGGCATATCGCCCCGGCCGATGCACGGGGCTTCCGCCGCCAGCCGGGCCAGGGGGCGGTTGATCTGACGGACTATGAGCCAGGCGCCGAGCAGGGTACAGAGGGCGATGACGCCGAGACGCATAAACATGAAGCCTTGCCCGCCGAAGTGCATGGGGGAGACGTGTATGCCCAGCCAGGGTTGGTGGCGGTCTCCGCGAATCCACATCCAGGTGGCATCGGTGTCACCGACCCGCAATGCCGCGCCGGGAGCGATTTTGGCAAGATAATGGGCACTTTGGCGCAAAAAATAGTTGCTGGCGGGCGTGCCCGGCAGATCACGGGACGGCCGCCATCGCAGTGTGCCCGTGGGGGTGTGATTGGCACCAGCGATAATCAGGGCGTGGTCGGTCTGCCAGAGAAATTCCGCGAAGCGTGCGGCGGCGGGGTTCAGCACGTACTGATGGAACAGGACATAGACGGCGCCCTGGGCCCCCAACAGCAGAACCGCCAGCAGGAGCACGGTCCGCCACAGGGTGCTGCGCGGCCAGAAGCTGCGCATGCTCAGGGCTCCGCGACAAACAGGTAGCCATGACCCCAGACCGTGCGGATATGCCGGGGTCGGCCGGGGGTGCTGTCGAGCAGGCGGCGCAGGCGGGAAATCTGCATGTCAATGCTGCGGTCGTCGTTTTCGAGCTGGCGGCCGCGGGTCAGCCACATGAGCTTTTCGCGGGTCAGGGGCTGGCCTTCATGCTGAATGAGCGTCGCCAGGGTCTGGAACTCAGCACTGGTGAGAGACAAGGTTTGCCCGCCAAGTTGAATCTCTTGCCGGCCCATGTCCACGGTAAACGGGCCGCATTGGAACGGGGCCGTTACCGCTTCGAGGCGGGGGGCGGCAGCGCGGGTGCGGCGCAGAATCGCCTGGATGCGGGCCACCAGTTCGCGGGGGTGAAAGGGCTTGGCGAGATAGTCGTCGGCGCCCATCTCCAGGCCCAGGATGCGGTCTATTTCATCGCCGCGCGCGGTGAGCATGAGGATGGGGACATCATGATGCTGGCGCAGCCGTCGGCAGATTTGCAGGCCGTCTTCATGGGGCAGCCCCAGATCGAGAACGATCAGATCAACAGGTGTTTCGGCAAGCAGACTTTCGATCTGCCGGCCGTCATTGATGCCACGCACCGCAAAGCCAAAACCCTGCAGGTGCGACTCCACCAGGCTGCGCAGGCGCAGGTCATCATCGACTACCAAAATCTGTTTCTGTGTGTCCATGCGCACACTCTAACCCGTTGTTCTCGGGCGGGCCAAGGCCAAATGTAACAAAGCCTCCCGACCGCCGCCAAAGTGACAGTCTGTTACGTTTTAACCGGCCTGCAGCAAAGATTGTTACAGGCATTCCCGCTACCATTTTCCCTGTTGCGGCGGCTGCGCAGGGAGTTGCCCTTTCGGTGCTTGCGGATAGCGCCGCTTATTCCCGTATATCGACTGAGTGAGGTTTTTGCATGAAAAACGCCAGGTATCTGCACGACCAGGGGCGGCAGAAAGCGGGGCGTTCAGCTCCGGGTATGGCCCGGCTGGGTGTCCTGCTCGGGGTTGTCGCCGCGGCGGGCTGCGCTGTCGGCCCGCATCTCAGCGCACCTGACGTGCCGGCGCCCAAGACATATAACGCCCATCCCATAAATCTGCACGGTGCTCAACAGCGGGTCCAGTGGACCACGCGAGAGGCACAGGCCTGGTGGTCGCTCTTTCGTTCGACGCTGTTGAATGATTATATCCGCCAGGCCATGCAGGCCAACCCGGATGTACAGGCGGCGCGGGCGGCCCTGGCGCGCGAGCAGTCCTTGATCGCGGTGGCCCAGGGCGGACTGCTGCCCAGCGTGGGTGCAGGTGCCGGAGTCAGTCGCGGGCGGGCACAACGGACTGGCGCGAACGGCGGGGCGAGCTATCGCATTCCCGGTAATCTCTACAGCCTGCTGCTAGGCACTATCGACGTCCACTACAACCCCGATGTGTTTGGTCGGCAGGCCGATCTGGTCCATGCCGCCAAGGCCCAGGCGGCGGTCAGCCGCGCCAGTCTGCATCAGAGTGAAGTTTTTTTGGCGGCGGCGGTGAGCCGTGCGGTGATCAGCGGTGCGGCGGCGCAGGCGCAGCTCAATGCCGCCCAACAGATTGCCGATGCCGATGCCCATCTGCTGCACCTGCTGCAGCAGGAATATCAACTGGGTTATCAGAACCTGCAAAGTGTGGATCAACAGGAGGCCATTACCGCAGCGGCGCAGGCGCGCATTGCCCCCTTGCAGGCGGATGTGGCGGCGGCGCGCCATGGCCTGGCGGCCTTGCTGGGCCAGTCTCCCGATGCCGACCTGTCTATGCCGACACTCGCCAGCCTGCAATTGCCGGCCAGCCTGCCCACCACCCTGCCTTCGGCTTTGGCCGAGCAGCGTCCGGATATTCAGGCGGCAATGGCGGAGTTGAAGGTGGCAGCGGCGCAGGCGGATGTGGCCACCGCCGATCTCTATCCGCAGTTTAATATCACGGCGGAAATCGGTAAGGCGGCCATGACGGGGGGGATGTTCTTCAACCCCATTTCGACCCTCTGGTCGCTGGGGGCGGGGATAGCAGCGCCGATTTATAACGGCG
>JAKACQ010000115.1:0-4272 GCA_021821285.1 Pseudomonadota bacterium | reverse complement strand
GGGTGAACGCTATCGCACCGGGGCTGGTGGATACGCCGCTGACCGAAGATTGGGCAGCCATTCGTGAGCAGTGGATACGTGAAGCCCCCATGCGCCGGAGTGCGCGGCCTGGCGATGTCGCGGATGTCGCCATGATGCTGACCGAATCGACCTATGTGACGGGAGAAGTGATTGTGGTGGATGGCGGGATGAACCTGCTTTAACGCGCCGAGGAGAATGGCGCGGATTTTGTTTATAATATGCAGTAACGCCTGTATTAAGAGGTTAATGGTTAATATGCAATGGTTATATTTGGCAATAGCGATCGTTTCCGAAGTCATTGCAACTTCTGCACTCAAGGCAACAGATGGCTTTACTCGTTGGAGCCCGATACTTCTTGTTATTGTGGGGTATATGCTGGCATTCTATTTGCTTTCTCTTGCGCTTCGTTCTATTGACCTTGGTGTTGCCTATGCTATCTGGTCTGGAGTAGGGGTAGCCTTAATCGTACTTGTTGGTTGGGTCATTTACCGTCAGCCGCTAAATATTGCTTCTTTCATTGGTATAGCGCTCATCGTTTCTGGCGTAATAGTGCTCCATCTTTTTTCAAAATCGACAGTGCATTGAATGCTACGATTAACAAAACATGCGATGGACACACCAAAGGTGATTCTGTGACATGAAAATCCTTGCTCTATCTGGTAGCCTGCGCGCCAATTCAATCAATTCAGCACTGCTGCGAGCGGCAGCCAGACTTGCTCCTGTGAAATTAACGGTGACCGTGTACCATGGACTGGGTGATCTTCCATTATTCAATCCAGATATAGAGGACCGATCTATTGAATCTGTCACGAACTTCCACGCTCAAGTGGCCAACGCCGATGCCCTACTTATCGCTAGCCCGGAGTATGCACACGGTGTCACAGGAACCATCAAAAACGCGCTGGACTGGCTCGTCAGTTTCGAGCCGTTTACCTATAAACCGGTGGGCATATTCAATGCGTCGCCACGCGCACAACATGCGGATGTGGCGTTGCGCGAGATTTTGAAAACGATGTCTGCCATGATCGTGGAGGAAGCCTCAATGACCATTCCACTTCTCGGCGCCAACCTTGATGAAGACGGTATGGTTTCCACGCCATCTGTCGCGGCCTCCATCCGGGGAGCGCTGGTCGCATTGTCCAAAGCAGTCGTTCGGACAGCGGAACAACAACAGGAATGATGAATGTATCAGATCGAAACCGACATAGAGATCACTGCATCACCGAAGCGTGTGTGGTCCATCCTCATGGATTTCCCCGCCTATCCGCAATGGAATCCCTTCATTCGCTCGCTTTCCGGAGTGGCGAAGCCGGGAGAGAAGTTGCGTGCGACCATTCAACCTCAGGAATACAGGACCATGACTTTCCGTCCCAGGGTGCTGAGGGCAACAGATCAACAAGAACTGCGCTGGCTCGGCCACCTGGGATTCCCAGGTCTCTTTGACGGCGAACACTACTTTCAGCTCACCGGGCTCAGCAATGGGTACACGCGGTTCACCCAGGGAGAGCAATTCTCAGACATTTTGGTGGGTATCTTCATATCCAGCATGGAAGCAGCGACAAAAGCGGGTTTTGTGGCGATGAATGCGGCTCTTAAGGATCGGGCGGAAGGTAAAGCCGGGGATGGGTCGATGCATTCGGAGCCATCCCATTGACGCCTGCCCACCCGCCGCTGATTTGTGCGTAAGCGAGCCTACGGCGCCGAACATTGAATAGCGCGGAGACCGACCATGTACTGTCCTGAGCCGTTTGCAGAAACCCGCCCGGAAGTTCTGCGGGCACTGATTCAGCGTTATCCCCTCGCGACCCTGGTCAGTATGGGTGCTAATGGTCTGGAGGCCAATCATATTCCCTTGTACCTCGCACCCGGAGGAGGACCGCAACCGGTGCTGCAGGGGCATGTGGCGCGCGCCAATCCACTGTGGCGGGAGGCGCCCCCGGACGGCGAGGTGCTGGTCATCTTTCAGGGGCCGCAACACTACATCAGCCCCTCGTGGTACGCGACCAAGGCGGAGACCGGCAAGGTGGTGCCGACCTGGAACTATGCCGTCGTCCATGCTTACGGCCCTTTGCAGATCAAGGACGATCCCGTTTGGGTGCGTGAACAGATGGTCGCCCTGACCGCGCAGCAGGAGAGTGGCTTTACCCTGCCCTGGCAACTGGAGGATGCGCCTCAGGACTTCACGGAGCGGCTCATCGGGCAGGTGGTGGGGATAGAAATTCCCATCTCCCGCTGGGTCGGCAAGTGGAAAGTCAGTCAGAACCAGCCGACTGGCAACCGTGATAGTGTCGTCGCGCACCTGGAGCAGCAAAATCGGCCTGACTCCGAGGCCATGGCCGAATACGTTCTGACCAGTCTGAAAGACGGCAAAAAGGACCATCCCTGATGACGATTACCGTGGGTTTTCTGGTGTTCCCGGGCATTCAACTGCTGGATCTGGCGGGCCCTTATGAGATTTTTTCCGCTCTGTCGGATGGCGATATCCATCTTTTCTGGAAAACCCGGGAACCGTTGGCCTGTTCGGCGGGGATGCGCTTTTATCCGACGACGACACTGGGCGATGGGCCGCTGGTGGATGTGCTTTGCATTCCCGGTGGCGTCGGCATCAACCCTTTGCTGCTCGATAAAGAAGTACAGGCATGGGTGCAGCGCCAAGCGTCGGCAGCGCAGTTTGTCACTTCTGTCTGTACCGGCGCCCTGCTGCTTGGCGTTGCAGGATTACTCGCCGGGCGGCGCGCGACGACACATTGGCGATATCATGATCTCCTCGCCGAATTTGGCGCCATACCCCTCAGAGAGCGTGTGGTTCGGGACGGCAACCTGATCACCGGCGGCGGCGTTACCGCCGGGATAGACTTTGGTCTCGTGCTGGTCGCAGCCCTGCGCGGCCAAGCCGCAGCGGAAGAAATTCAGCTTGCCCTGGAATATGCGCCGGAGCCGCCTTTCCAGGCCGGCAGGTCGGAGGATGCCCCCAAGGATACCGTGGAGGTCGTCCGGCGCCGTACCGAAACATTGCACGCCGAACGTGAGCGGATTGCTGGACAGTGGATAAAAAGCAAGTTCTCCAGTGCGGTAAATCAAGGGCAAGACGAGGGATGATTGCGGAGCGTGGACAGTTGCTACCCGAGATTCTGATTCGACTGTTGGCGAAGGATGAACTGGCCATGATCTTACCGCTGGTACAGGAGCTCAATCCTGGCGTGCCGCCGGATGTGCTCGCGCAAAGACTTCAGGATATGACCGCGCAAGGATATCAATGCGCGGCCGCTTTTGTGGATGATTGCTGTATCGGTGTGGCGGGCATCTGGCTGGGAACGCGTTTCTGGTGTGGACGCTATCTGGACGTCGACAACGTGATCGTCGACCCGACGTATCGGGGTGCCGGTATCGGTCAGCAGCTTATGGATTGGGTAGAGCGCTACGCGCACTGGGAGGACTGCGAAATCATGGTGTTGGATGCCTACGTCACCAACCATCCGGCGCACAAGTTCTATCAGCGCAACGGTTATCAGATCGTCGGCTATCACTTCGTCAAATCGTTGCGGTCCCCCAGATGATCCACTAACCCAGCATCCGGGGGTTGCGATAGTATGATTACCGGTACACACCTGATAGCAAGCCTATACGGTAGGGTATTGATGGAGTCGTGTCATTCGCATCGCTCCCGGGGCCACGGTGCCGCGCTGCTCTCGTGGTTAGAAAGCTTTGCGGTAGAACATCACTGTGAACAGCTTCATTTGGGGTCAGACTTTCAGATGTCCCTGCGGGTATCCCCACGCGAGGAGCGGAAAGACAGCTTTACCTTGGGCGCTTTCGAGAAGAATGCACTGGTCGGGATCATCAGTCTGGAGCGGGATCGCCGTGTGAAGTTGCGGCATAAGGCGCTACTTTTTCGCATGTTCGTTGTGCCGGAGGTGGCTGGCCGTGGCGTCGGCAAGTCGCTGTTACAAGAGGCACTCTCCCGGACACAGGGCATCGATGATTTACGGTGCATTCATCTGACCGCTCTGGAGCGAAACCAGCGGGCGCGAGCTCTGTATCGATCGCTGGGCTTTGTGGATTTCGCACTGGAGCCAGAGGCCGTTCAAATGGACGCAGATTATGCGGACGAGGTACAAATGATACGATTCCTCAGAAGGTGAATGCCATGAAGCTGATGCAGTACCAGGTCGATGCCTTTAGTCACCAGGTTTTTTCCGGTAATCCGGCGGCCGTTGTTCCTCTGGACCAATGGCTTCCCGATGCGATCAT
>JAKACQ010000114.1:0-4277 GCA_021821285.1 Pseudomonadota bacterium | reverse complement strand
TCCTCGCGGGTGAAGATTTCCTGATCGCCATGGGACCAGCCCAGCCGCACCAGAAAATTGAGCAGCGCGTCGGGCAAAAAACCTTGCTCGCGGTATTCCAGCACGCTCACCGCCCCGTGGCGCTTGGACAGCTTTTGCTTGTCCGGCCCGAGAATCATCGGCACATGGGCATAAGCGGGCACCTGGGCGCCGAGCGCCTGCAGAATCTGCATCTGCCGCGGCGTATTATTGAGATGATCGTCGCCGCGGATCACATGGGTGATCCCCATATCCCAGTCATCCACCACCACGCAAAAGTTGTAGGTCGGCGTCCCGTCGGAGCGCGCGATAATCAGATCGTCCAGTTCACTGTTCTGAAAGCGCACCGTACCGTGAATCAGGTCTTCCACCACGGTCTCACCGCCATCCGGGCTGCGGAAGCGGATCACCGGTGTGACCCCATCACGCGCTGCCGTGCGCTGCCGGCAACGTCCGTCATAGCGCGGCTTCTCGCCGCGCCCGCGCTGATTTTCGCGCATGGCATCCACTTCCTCACGACTGCAATAGCAATGATAGGCCGTCCCCGCCGCCAGCATCTGCGCCAGCACTTCCCGGTAACGGTCCATGCGCTGCATCTGATAGAACGGACCCTCGTCCCAGTCCAGCCCCAGCCAAGCCATCCCCTCCAGAATGGCGGCTGTCGCTTCCGGCGTCGAGCGCTCCACATCCGTATCCTCGATACGCAGAACGAAGTACCCCCCCTGCTGACGCGCGTGCAGCCAGGAGTAAAGCGCGGTGCGCACACCGCCAATATGCAGATAACCGGTGGGACTGGGGGCGAAACGGGTACGAACGGACATGGTGCGCAACCTGAGACTGTCGAAAACCGGATAATAACAGCCTCTTTGACCTGCTGGTATCCTTATAGAGACCGACAAACATCGTTTGACTCGGGGCATTCCTTTTGCTTACTATCCATGTAACGGGCAGCAAGCATCATGCCAACCCCATGTTTATAATGATATCCTTTTATGAATAGGGTTATATCTGCGGGGTGCCCATTGTGGATCGAATCCGCCAAGAAGGAGCAGCATGAAAAAGCGAATCATCGCTATCGCCACACTGGTGG
Source organism: Pseudomonadota bacterium (assembly GCA_021821285.1). GTDB lineage: Bacteria > Pseudomonadota > Gammaproteobacteria > Acidithiobacillales > Acidithiobacillaceae > Acidithiobacillus. The sequence goes on along the minus strand of JAKACQ010000114.1, from coordinate 3,169 downwards.
CGCTAGGGAGCATTCCTATGGCCTGGGCGGATAGCCAAGCCATAGGCCTGCAACAAAGCGATCTTCAGAGTGGTGCAGCCGAAGCTTTGAACGCCACCGGACAGGCTGCGGAGCTACAAGACGGCGGATCAGCCAACGGGCAACGCAGCAATGCTTCCGGCCTATCGGCTACCCTGCAGCAATTTGAAGCGTCAGGTGCCTTTGGCAACCAGACGAAGCCTAGTAATGTCTGGGCGCATATTGACGACGGCCTACGACTTAGCGATGTCTCCCGGGTGGAAGTCGACAAATGGCGCACCTGGTTCCTGCAACATCAGGGCAAACTGGAACAAATTCTCGATAACTCCCGTCCCTTCCTTTATTACGTAGTGTCAGCAGTTGCGCAGCGCGGCCTGCCCATGGAGTTGGCGCTGCTACCGGCCATCGAAAGCGGCTACAATCCCAAGGCCTATTCTCCGGCGGCCGCAGCGGGCCTTTGGCAATTTGTACCGGGTACCGCGCGCAGTTTCGGCCTGCAAAACACCCGCTACGGTGACCCCCGCCTGAGCCTCACCGCCTCCACGAATGCGGCCCTCGATTATCTGTCTTACCTCTATAACTATTTCGGTGGCAACTGGCTCCTCGCCATCGCCTCCTACAATGCCGGACAGGGCACGGTTTCCGCGGCCATCCAGCAAAATGTCGCGGCAGGCAAGCCCACGGATTTCTGGGATCTCAATCTCCCGGAGCAAACGGAAAACTACGTTGCCGAGTTGCTCGCCCTGGCGCAAATCATCAAAAACGCCAATGCCTACCATATTTCCCTGCCCTCCATTCCCAATGCGGCACATATTGCGGTGGTGACCACCCCAAAATCCGTGGCTCTGAATGTAGCAGCAACGCTGATGAATATGCCGGTCAGCGAATTACAGCACCTCAATGCCGGGCTGAGTTATGGCGTCGCACCGGCTGATTACCAGCTCGTGGTTCCCAAGGACAAGGCTAGAACGCTAAAAACTGCGCTATTGACGACGCCCCAGGAAGCGGCTACGCGACCTGCAGGCGCTGTGCCCGCAACGGTGCCACAACTCAGCCATATCACCCTCCGCCCCGGTGAGACGCTCTGGCATCTGGCACAACGGGCCGGGGTCAGCATTACCGATCTCAAACGCTGGAATCACATCCACTCCGCGCGCGACCTGCAAGCCGGTCAGCACCTCGTAATTTATGGCTCCGGTGGATTGCGTAATGCGGTATATGCGCAACATAATCGTCAGATCACCGTCCATTCCGGCAATACCCTCTCACAACTGGCTCAACACGTAGGCGTCAGCGTCCACGACCTCATGCGCTGGAACCATATCCGTTCCGCGCGCGACCTGCAGGTCGGTGAGACGCTCACGGTACATGGCGGTGCTGCTGCACCGGTCTATACGGCCGCGCGCGGTCGCCAGCGCCTTACTGTCCGGCCTGGTGAAAGTCTGTGGCAAATCGCACAACGCGCCGGGGTCGGCGTCGCCGTACTGGCCCACGCCAATCACCTCACCGAGCAGACCGTCCTCCATCCCGGACAAGTGCTGAATATCCCAGCACAAACAGTGGTCGCCGCCATCAGCCACCGGCAGGAGCGCGCCGCTACACAGGCACGGACGACAACTTATGTGGTGCGTCAGGGAGACACGCTCTGGCAGATTGCCCAGCAATTCCATGTCCAGCCCAAATCGCTGATTCAGTGGAATCGTCTGGCCTCGGCCAGCGATATTCAGCCGGGCTCACGTCTCACCATTTATACGCGCTGATTCTGGCGTAAGGGGTTTTTGCAATGGGTTTTATGGAAGGTAAAAAGGCACTGGTTGTCGGCGTGGCTAATGACCGCTCCATCTGCTGGGGCATCGCTCAGGCTATGCATCGTCAGGGCGCGAACGTGCTGCTCACCTATCAGGGCGAGCGCACCCAAAGCCGAGTGGAAGAGCTGGCAAGCCAGATCGGTGCCCCAGAGCCCCTGGAACTGGACCTGATGAACGAAGAGCAACTGGCTGGCACCATGCGCAAGATCCAGTCGCTCTGGGGTGGCGTCGATATCGGCATTCATGGCGCCGCTTTTGCGCCCAAAGACGAGCTCAGCGGCAACTATCTGGACGCCACCACCCGCGAGGGCTTCCGCATTGCCCACGAGGTATCCTCTTACAGCTTCACCGCCATGGCCAAGGCCATGCACCCGCTCATGCAGGGGCGGCAGGGCGCCTTGCTGGCCCTCAGCTACCTTGGCGCCGAGCGCGCCATGGCCAACTACAATGTGATGGGACTCGCCAAGGCCAGCCTTGAAGCCAACGTCCGTTATCTCGCCTACGCGATGGGGCCGGACGGCATCCGCGTCAACGCCATTTCCGCCGGCCCTATCCGCACCCTCGCGGCCAGCGGTATCGGCGAGTTCCGCAAAATCCTAGATCACTATGCGGAACATGCGCCCCTGCACCGCAACGTGACACAAGAGGAAGTCGGCAACACCGCCGCCTTCCTCTGCTCCGACCTCGCTTCTGGCATCACCGGCGAGATCACCTACGTAGACGCCGGTTTCAACACCGTCGGCTTCTGAGACGTACGCCGAACCATCACGGCGCGCCGCTCACCCCATTGCGCGCGCCACCTCCGCCAGCATTTCCTCAAAACTCTTGGCAAAAGCGGCCATACCTTCGGCCTGCAACTGCTCCGCCACAGCTCCGTCCATATCGATACCCAGGCTGGCCAGTCGCGCCATGATCTGCTGTGCCTCTGCCATATTATCTTCGATCCGTGCCACCAGGCTGCCGTGGTCACGGAGTCTGATCAACGTTTCATCGGGCAAAGTATTGATCGTCTGCGGCCCCATCAGCGGCTCGACGTAGAGCAAATCGGAATAAGCAGCGTTTTTGGTACTGGTACTCGCCCAGAGCAGATACTGGGGTCTTGCACCCGCCGTGCGCAGCGCCACAAAGTCCTTACCATGGAAAGCCCTCTGATAAATGGCGTACGCAGATTTCGCCATCGCCACAGCCGCCTTACCACGCAACGCCAAAGCCTCTGGCGTGCCAATAGCCTCCAGCTTTTGATCGACCAGCGTATCCACCCGCGACAGGAAAAGGCTGGCGACCGCTTTCACCTTGCGCGGATCACCGCCACTGGTCACCCACTGCACCATTCCTTTCTGATA
>JAKACQ010000113.1:0-4327 GCA_021821285.1 Pseudomonadota bacterium | reverse complement strand
TGATTAACCGGCCCGGCGGTTCACAGCCAGACGGCTGCGCAAGGCGTCGGTGAGGGGGGGAAGGATCTGCACGGCGTCGCCGACAATACCATAAGTGGCAAAGTCGAAGATGGGCGCATGAGGATCGGTGTTGATGGCGATGATGACGTCGGAGGCTTCCATGCCGACGCGGTGCTGAATCGCCCCGGAGATACCCGCGGCAATATAGAGCTTGGGACGCACGGTTTTGCCCGATTGCCCGACCTGACGGTCGGCGGGCAGCCAGCCCGCATGGGTCACCGGACGCGATCCGCCTACTTCGGCACCGAGCACGGCGGCCAGATCCCAGATCAGGCGAAAGTTTTCGGCTTTGCCCAGACCCCGGCCGCCCGCCACGATAATGTCGGCATAGGCGAGTTGAGCCTGCTCCTGGGCGTCGTCGGGGATGAACGCCAGGACCTTGGCGATAATGTCGTCCTCCTGCATCTGCAGGTTTTCGGCAACAATCCGACCGCTGCGCTCCGGCACGGCGTCGGGCATGGCCATGACTCGGGGGCGGATGGTCGCCATCTGCGGACGGTAATTCAGGGTCTGGATGGTGCAGAGCAGGCTGCCGCCAAAGGTCGGACGGGTGGCGAGGAGTCCGCGATTGTCCGGATCGATGGCGAGTTCCGTGCAGTCTGCGGTCAAACCCGTGAGCAGCGTGGTGGCCACACTACCGGCGAGATCGCGGCCCAGGGTGGTGGCGCCCAGCAGCAGAATCTCCGGCTGATAGCGGTTGACGAGGTCGGTCATGGCCTTGGTGTAGGGCTCGTTGCGATAGTCCGCGAGAATGGGATCGGCCACGATATAGGCCACATCGGCGCCATAGGTGAAAGCGCTGCGGGCCGCGACACCGAGTGCATCGCTGCTGCCGCCGAGGATGACGGCACCCAGTTCTACGTGGAGAATATCGGCCAGCTTGCGCCCTTCGCCGAGCAATTCCCAGGACACCTGGTGTACCTGCCCCCTTTCCATTTCGACAAACACCCAGATTCCCTTGTAGGCCGCCAGGCGGGGGTCCAGTTCCAGGCGCTTCTTGCCCTTGGGTTTGGCGGGTGCGGCAGTGTTCTCGCTCATGCGGATGCTCCTGTGTAATTATGCGGTGATCAGGCCGAGTTCCTGCGCCAGGCGCGGGTGCTGGCTGCTGAGAATATCCAGGATGGCGTTGGCGGTGCCGCTGGCGTCCAGATCGGCGCCGATCATCTGTGCCCTCACGGCCCGTGGCCTGGGGGTGAATATCTTGCTGACTACCGTGGGCGAACCTTTAAGGCCAATTTTGCCGACATCTTCAATACCGGCGCGCTCTTTATTCCATTGCGGCACGCTAAGACGGGCCGAGCGGAACATATCATCCATGCTCGCGAAACGGATCTGATTGCTACCCTCCAGCATGGTGATCAGGGCAGGCAGGCGGGTTCTGATGACTTGCACACCGCCTTCCGAGCGACGCTGTACGGTGATGCTGCGCTCCTCAAGGTCCAGGGAGTCGATAGCCGATACGTAGGTGAGGAGTTGCAGGCCCAGGCGCTTGGCAATGCCCGGTCCGACCTGCGCGGTATCGCCGTCAATGGTCTGCTTGCCCGTGAATACCAGATCGACGGGATGTTCCTCAGCAATTTTGCGGATGGTCTGTGCCAGGGCGAAGGAGGTCGCCAGGGTATCGGCGCCGGCGAAGGCGCGGTCGGTCAGGAGTATCACATCGTCGGCGCCATAGGCGATGGCCTTGCGTAGGGCGTCCTCCGCCTGGGGCGGTCCCATGGTCAGCACGGTGATTCGCCCGCCGAAGCGGTCCTTCAGGCGCAGGGCCTCTTCAATGGCAAACACATCAAAGGGGTTGATGATGGCGGGTACACCCTGCCGCATGATGGTGTTGGTGACCGGATGCACCCGGATCTGGGCGCTATCGGGAACCTGTTTGATGCAGACGACAATATGCATGATGTACTCCTGTTCCGATCCACCGGTGATCTGAAGGGCTGTCACCATGACCTAAGCAATCTTTATTCCAGATAGTGATCTCTTGCTAAATTCAACGTAAACAGTCTGTTGGAAAAATTCGCCCCAAAAAATACGGCGAACGGCCCATGTAGGTTTTGTGACAAAATGCAGACTTTGTCACGGGAGACTACTCAACCGGCCCGCTGCCGATCGGTACCGTATCCGGCTTTGGCGAGGAGTATCGCGTTGCTGCTGAGGGCAAACTCGCGCCAGGCGGCGGCGAGATCGCGGGCGATGGTGGACAGGTATTCCTTGCCGGGTACGTGCTCTTCGGGAAAATTGGAGAGCGCACAGGAACTGTGGTTGAAGGCGAGGACCTCACGGATCAGTGTCTGATGCACAGTTGCGAAAGGTGCATGCACTTCCGGCGTGAGCGCAGAACGTCCCTTATGGACACCCGTGCCGCGGGTGTCAAAGGGCAATTCGCTCAGTTGACGCAATGCCTCGCTGTAGAATTGCTCCAGGGTGTCGAGCAGGGCGCGCTGGGTCAACTGTTCCTTGTGCTGGCGGGCCAGATATTGATTCAGGTGGCGGCGATAGGTCGCCAGCAAGTCCGGCTGTTGCGCGGTCACCCAGGTACCGAATAGGGTGATGCAGGCGGTGTTGCCGGCAGGGCCGTTCAGTGCTTCCGGGCCGCGCGATATGGGGTCAGGCACGAGTGCCCGCTGAATGCGGGCGGCGGATTCCAGGGCGCCTTCCAGATAGCCGCCGCCATAGCCCGCCGTTTCGGAACCGCCGAAAAACAGCTTGTTTTCCCACAGCGGCAGGCGCAGGTTCGGGTTGCCGTATTCGGGATGCGTACTGGGAGGCGTGCGGTCCAGGGTGCTACAGGTGTAGGCTTCCTGAGCCCAGTCATGGACATGTTGTTCGCCGTCTTCCGCCGGCAGATCAAAGACCTGTACCAGTTGGCTGGAGATCAGCAAGGCCATGGTGGCGGGCGGGATGGTGACGCGAAATGCCGGTGGAAGGGAAAAAAAGGCGCCGAGCGCGGCCTGCTCGCCGGTCGCATCACAGGCGTCGAAAATTTCGGGGAGTACCACCTGTTCGTGGGTGACGAAGGCGTTCCCGGACTGGCCCGACTCCCGCCAGAACGCCTGATCGTAAGCCACGACTACTTTGGCCTGATCGGCCATCCAGGTGTGGGTCGCGCGCATGGCCTCGCGCAGGGACGCGTTCAGGGGAGGGTCGAAACGGACGTGTTCTTCCAGCAGACGGGGAGGGAGGGCCAGAACCGCATGCCGCGCATGGACCTGCACGACCCCTGCGTTGTGGCGGAAGCTGAGTATGACGTGATCGTCATCTTCTTCCACGGAGAGCAGCGTATGGCCCAGGTGCAACCGGTCCACAGGGAGTTGCGCGGTCATGGCGGTCACGAGACGCCCCATCCCGCCTACCACGCGCCGGGCACCCCCATGTACCTCCGTCAACGCCATGACCGCCGGTTTTTCATCGGCTGTGTTCAGGCGCAGGATGTCACCGTGGTCGTGCTGGGCAAACGTGTCGAGTCCAAGGGCAGAGATCATTTGGGTGACGCGCGGCTGGGTATCCGGCCAGAACCAGGTGGGCCCCAGATCCACCGCCAGATTATTGCGCCGGCAGCGTTCGGAAAATATACGCCCGCCCATGCGCTCACGCGCTTCATAGAGTGTGAAATCCCGCCCCCGCTCCTGCAGGCTTTGGGCCAATGCAAGCCCGCATAGGCCACCACCAACAATGATTGCATCTCGCACGGTTCCGGTCCTCCTGGTTGCATCTTTTGCGTATCCAGCAATATTTATACCGGGATGCGGAGCGTGGGATGGCGGCATCGGCGGTAACGCTATATCACTCATATAAACAATTGAGTAGATGCCATTTGTGAAATGCTTGCGGAGGTGGGTGTGGCCGGACGCGTTGCCGCAGGATGGCTTTTTAGTAGGGTCTGGTCAGATTTGCGACAAAGTTTGTCTGGCACCGCCACCGGCTTGGCGAAGACGTTTTTTCGGTATTCTCCACGGCGATGATACCGCAACGCTTGCGCTCCGCCACGTGCCATCTGTGCCCTGGCGCTAAAACTGATAAGTCATCATTACCCGGTTATAGACAAAGGAATGCTGGCCCGAACCGGGGAAAAGTCCCGGCGCCCCGCCATTCCCCACCTCCACCTGATCCCGCAAACACAGCCCCCTGAACATGCCCTGGGGGAAATAGCTCACGTTAAAGTGGGTCCAGTTGCTGTTACCGGAGAAATAGGTGGTGAATTGTGAGTAGCCTGCGGTCAGTTTGACTTGTTCAGGCAGCACCCAGTAAGCGGCCCGCACCCGCCAGC
>JAKACQ010000112.1:0-4341 GCA_021821285.1 Pseudomonadota bacterium | reverse complement strand
GGAACGGCTGGCCGCATTACCGAAATCATGGGTCAGAAAAGGCAGCATCTGTTCCAGAACCAGCGGATCCACCGGCGTCGTCGCCTGATAATCCAGATAAATGGGACGATCCGGATTGATCAGCAACGGCTGCTTGCTGTTCAGTTCAATGATCTTGGATTGATTCATTTCCTGCACCTCACGGTCTTAAGCGGTTTTATGCGTTGTACGCATAGATGTTCGGTCGGTCATTCGGATCGGTGCGTTTAGCATCGACTCCTTGTGCAACTGCTTCGCCACCAGTTCCCCGAGGGTTATTCCTCCGAGAAACTCAACGATACGATCTCCTAACTCTTCCCACAGGTCATGAGTCAGACACTGCTGCCCGTCGCCCTTACAACACTGCTGCGGATCACCACCACAGTGGGTCGTGGTGATGGACTCATTGACGGCCTGAACGATCTGCGTCAAAGGAATTTCTGAGTCCGGCATGGCCAGCCGGTAACCGCCGCCCGGTCCGCGTACGCTTTCCACCAGTCCATAACGCCGCAATCGTCCAAAGAGCTGCTCTAAATAAGCTACAGAAATCTGCTGACGCTGCGAAATGTCGGCTACCGTTACCACGCCACCGCGCTGATTGAGCGCCAGATCCAGCATGGCGGTCACCGCGTAGCGTCCTTTCGTCGTCAGTTTCATGTCCGGTGCTCCTCTGTGCCACATCCTACTATCTATACTAAATTAGTCAAGTATTACCCGGACGAGTTCCATCGCTTTCTGGTGCATCATCATCCAGCACACAGACGATCTCCTCCACGGGCATCATGGTCTCTAGCGGCTGCAGGCGCTGCAAACCATCCCGCAGTTGTGCGATCTCCGCATCCTGGCGATGCATGTGTTCCAGCATGCACTCCACCGCGCGCGCCACGGGATCCGGCATCTGCCCGGTCAAGCCATAGGCCTCGAAGTTGTCCGTATGCTCACCCTTATTGACGACCCGCCCAGGGATACCCACCACTGTGGCCCCCTCCGGCACCGATTTGACCACCACGGCGTTGGAGCCAATCCGTGCATTATTGCCGATGGTGATGGGTCCCAGCACCTTGGCACCAGCGCCGACAATGACGCCATGACCCAAAGTCGGATGGCGCTTGCCCGGTTGCCAGGAGGTGCCACCCAAAGTGACACCATGATAGAGCGTACAATTGTCACCAATCTCCGCCGTCTCGCCAATCACTACGCCCATACCATGATCAATGAAGAAGCGTTCGCCGATCTGCGCGCCTGGGTGGATCTCGATGCCCGTCCAGAAACGGGAAAGGGCCGCCAGACTGCGCGCCGACAACCGCCAGTGGTGACGCCAGAGGGCATGGGCAATCCGATGCAGGAACAGGGCGTGAACACCGGGATAGGTGAGCAGAACCTCCAGGCGGGTACGCGCCGCAGGATCGCGCGCAAAGACCGCGTCGAGGTCACTCCGCCAGCGTCCGCCCATAGTCTCCCTCCCTTATTGCTGCCTTGACCACTGCCCCGCCCCGCCCCGCATTAAAGACTATCCTGATCCTTTTTGTCCACTTTAGTAGCCCAGCGTGTCATTTCCGTGAGCATGCCACGCAGAATGTTCACTTCATTCTGACTGGGCGCGGCGCGATCAAAAAGGCGGCGCAGGCGGCGCATCAGGCGAGTTTCGCGCACGGGTTGGAAAAAACCCGTACAGCGCAGCACCTGCTGCAAGTGGCCGTAAAATCCCTCCATCTCCTCTGCGGGGGCGGGCTTTTCACGCACCACCGGGGCGGTCTGCGGGGGGCGCAAGACCAGCGCCGCCAGATGGAGCTCATAAGCCAGGACCTGCACCGCCTGCCCCAGATTCAGGGAGTGATATTCTTCCGCCGTCGGGATATGCACCAGCACTTGACAACGATCCAGCTCGGCATTAGTCAGACCCGTCCGCTCCCGACCGAAGAGCAAGGCACAGTCCCCGTTGCCCAGATCAGCCAAAATTTCCCCCGCCGCCTCCCGCGCGGTGCTGACTGGCCAATGGATACGGCGATCGCGGGCGCTGGTGCCATAAACCTTGTGGCAACCCTGCAAAGCCGTATCCAGATCAGCGCAGACTTGCGCAGACGCCAGAATATCTTCCGCTCCGGAAGCGAGGGCCGTAGCCTCCGGGTCGGGGAAAAAGCGCGGTTTGACGAGCACCAGTTGACGTAGCCCCATCACTTTCATGGCCCGCGCCGCCGCACCGATATTGCCGGGATGACTGGGTTCGACGAGAACAACACGTAAACCCTGCAAAGACCTCCTGATCATGTCCGTAGCCCTCGTCCGTGCGGCCACGGCCATTCTCCTTTATACTGGTCCAATTCCGACTCATCCTCGCACAAGGTTCCCATGCAGCATCCTATTCTCGTTACCGCCATTCGTGCGGCCCGCAAAGCTGGCGATATCATCAACCGCAGCTTCGACCGGGTCAATGAAATCAGCGTCACCGCCAAGGCGCACAATGACTTTGTCACGGATGTCGATCAGCGCGCCGAGGCCGCCATCGTCGAAATCGTGCGCCGCGCCTATCCCGATCATGGAATTCTCGCCGAAGAAGGCAGCCGCATCTCCGATAAAGACTTCGAGTGGATCATCGATCCCCTGGACGGCACCACCAACTTCATCCACGGCATGCCGCAGCTCTGCGTCTCCATTGGCGTCCGTCATTTCGATCGCCTGGAGCACGCCGTCGTTTATAACCCGGTGCATGACGAACTCTTTACCGCCAGCCGCGGCGGCGGCGCCCACCTCAACGACCGCCGCCTGCGCGTTGCCCAGCGTAAAGATTTGGACGGGACCCTGCTCGGCACCGGTTTCCCCTTCCGCGACTTTTCCTACCTGGACACCTATCTCGCCACTTTCAGGGCCTTCATGCTGAAGACAGCGGGCATTCGCCGACCCGGCTCGGCGGCGCTGGACCTCGCCTATGTTGCGGCCGGACGTTATGACGGCTTCTGGGAATTCAACCTCAAGCCCTGGGACATCGCGGCCGGTGCCCTGTTAGTGCAGGAGGCGGGCGGCGTCGCCACCGACTTCAAGGGCGATCAGGGTTATCTCCAGAATGGCAATATCGTCGCCGGTAATTTACGGATTCACGCCCAGATGCTGCATATCATCAGTCAGGAGATTAACCAGCCGGCTTCTTGATCCTAGATCACTCGTCATCAGACGAGTAAGGTCCTGCTCGTACAGATCAGTATCAGGGTGTTCGTGCTGTCTTGCCATAGCCCTGGTCATGCCCAAGGGACCCCCGGATGCACTCCAGAAACAACGCCGAGGCCCTATTGATCATAGTCAGGTTGGGTTTTTTCGAGACCCCATCGATAGGAATGGCAGCCATCGCCTCCTGGTAGCGAAGATAGGCTTGGGCTATGGGGGTCGTGCCCAAACCCAGGCGGGAGACATGGCTGGTTACCGGGCTGATGGCGGCAATCTCTGAAAGTATGGATTCGGAAACTCCGGGGACCTGCATCAGAAGCAGATTCACGGTATCGCTGAAACGCAAATGACAGGCGTAGAGTCCGAGCGGCGATTGCGGTCCATGATAGGGCGTCGGGGTGTACGCCTGGAGCCAGGACAGCATTTCCGTAGCGGGCATGGGCCGCGCGATGGCGTATCCCTGCGCCTGTGGTACGCCGAGGGCACTCAGGGCATCCAGAATTTCCGGCGTCTCCGCGCCCTCCGCCACGAAATCCACTCCCAAGCCCTGAGCGAGACCCAAGACGCTATGCACGAAATGCAGATTGTCCGGCCGTTGCGCCAATTCCCGCACGAAGCTCTGGTCGAGCTTGACCATGTCGATCGGTAGTTCCTTGAGCCGCAGCAAAGAGGAGTAAGCACTGCCAACGTCGTCAAGGGCGAGACGCACGCCGGTAGCCTTGATTTCCAATAGCTTTTGCCGGGCACCGGTGATAGATAAAAAGTCCCCGTATTCCAGTATCTCCAGCGTGATACGGGCAGGATCGATCCCGCTCGGCCCGACGGTTTCCGCCAGACAATGCAAACAGGCGTCATGGGTGAGGAGTTCCGGTTCCGCATTGACGGACACCGCGAGAGGAAACCCCTCTTTTTCCCAGGCGGCCACATCCTGCAGCGCTTGGGCGAGAACAGCCTGGGTAAGTGCGCGACGCTCGTCTATAGAAAGGAAAGTCAGGAAATGGGCGGGGGCAAGGATTTCACCAACGCCGTCCATCAGGCGCGCCAACGCCTCCACGCCCACTACTTGGCCACTTTCGAGATCAATGATGGGTTGGTAATGAACGCGCAAGCCTCCCGCGGCAAACAGGGTGCTCATACTTTGCCGAAGGACAGTCACGTCCACGT
>JAKACQ010000009.1:0-78319 GCA_021821285.1 Pseudomonadota bacterium | reverse complement strand
GGATAGCGCGGATGGCCCACGATGCGCAGTACACCATTTTCTGTTAAGGGACAGGTAGCCCATGCGGATTGCCCATGGGCTGCAAACCATTCATGGGCCATATCATGCTGAACATGCATGGGGTCGATGAGCGCAATCAGCAGGTTCACATCGAGCAAGAAGGTCATTATGGCAATTCGTCGCGCAACTGATTCACTATTTCCAGAGTCGCCGGGAGTGCATCCGGGCGCACCGGCAGCAAGGGAATCCCATTACGTGAATGGCCATCAGAGGTGTTTTGTGGCTGCAGGGCTTGCCGCAAAAGTGCTGAAACAACGGCACCTACAGGCTTATGCTGTCGATCCGCCAGCCCTTTCGCCGCCGCCAGTACGTCATCATCAATCGCCAGTGTGGTGCGCATAGATCGTTCACCTTGTAAGTCATCATACGTACAACATCATACATCAAGATCATTGGTCTGGTCATCAAGGAGAGTGGTGACTGTTCAGCCCGAGACCGGCTGAGAGCGATTTCCTTGGAATGTTTGTCGAAGTATGTCGAGGCGTGGGACTATTTTTGCCACCGATCGCCACCTGATGGCGCTACCTTGAAGCACTGCGGTTGAAGAACAGATGCGGCTCTGATACTGTACAAATATACATCTACTCCGCGCCTAAAATCAACGTAGAGGACGACTGCCCACATGACTGGCCGCCACGACCACGCAATCATTACGCTGATCGCCGTCTGCTTCGGGCTGTTCATGATCCAACTCGATCTCACCGTGGTGAACGTCGCGCTCAAAAGCATTCAGGACCATCTGCACGCGGGCGTCACGGCCCTGCAATGGGTGGTCGATGCGTATGCCATTTTGTTCTCCAGCCTGATGCTGACGACCGGCGATCTGGGCGACCTTTTTGGCCGCCGCCGAATGTATACCGGCGGAATGGTGCTCTTCGTGCTGGGTTCCATCGCTTGTGCGTCGGCGCCTTCCTATGCGTTTTTAATTGGCGCGAGAAGCCTGCAGGGGATTGGCGCCGCTGCCGCGTTACCCAACTCTCTGGCTATTTTGCGAAACGCTTTTCCCGACGCCAGGCTACGCGCGCGGGCCATCGGCTGGTGGGCGGGAGTGTCGGGTCTTGCGGTGGTCGCGGGACCGACTCTGGGGGGATTTCTGGTCGGCGCCTTTGGTTGGCGCTCCGTATTCTGGATCAACGTGCCGGTAGGGATTCTGGGTCTTTGGCTGAGCCTCGGATTTGTCACGGAGTCCTCCCATCCACAGGGACGGAAGCTGGATATCCGGGGACAGGTTTTTGCTGTTTCCGCACTGGCCAGTCTTATCTTCGCCGTCATTGAGGGTCAGCCTATCGGTTGGGGGAATATCCTGGTCATTGCCGCATTCGCCTGGGCGGGAATGAGCGGTATGGCCCTGTGGCTGGTGGAACGGCGTCATATCCATCCTCTGCTGGACTTCCGGTTTTTCCGGCAGCCGGGATTCACCGCGGCCAACGCGGCTTCTGGTCTCATGAATTTCGGCGTATTCGCGACGCTGTTCGCGTTCAGTTTATACCTGCTGCATATCCAGCAATTGTCGCCCGGACAGGCGGGTTTGCGCCTGGCCGTGATGTTTGCGCCATTCGCCTTGAGCTTGCCCTTTGGTGGCCGCATCACCGGGCATTTTGGCAGCCGTTACCCCGCCGCGCTCGGGTTGGGCGCCACGGGAACGGGGATGCTGTTGCTCTCTTTGATTCCCCAGGTGACAGACGATGCGCTGATGTACTTCGCGTTGCTGATCATCGGCCTGGGTCTGGCGGCGGCAACCCCCGCTTTGGTGGCTGCCGCCATCAATGCCTTGCCTCCGGAAAGATCGGGAGCCGCCTCCGCCTTCAATAACACCAGCCGCCAGGCTGGCGGCGCTTTGGGCGTGGCGCTGCTAGGAGGATTGGTCGGGGTGGGGACATCCATCTCCATCGGTGGCGTTGTGGCCGCCATTCTGGGCAGTGCCGCCGCGCTGCTGCTGGGTGCCTTCATTGCCTGGCGATTTATGGCGTTTCATACGACATAGCGACTGAGGGAGTGACTTTACCGTCCAAAAGTGGCGAGCACTTGTGCGTGTCCGGGTATAACATCATTTCAGAGTCCATATTGGGGAGATTTTCATGCTGAACGCACCGCTTCGATGGCCGTTGGATCGTGTCACCACCCCGTTGGGTGTCATGCTGCTGGTCACCGACACGCAAAACACCTTGCGTGCACTGGACTGGGCGGACAGCGAGGCCCGCATGCTGGATCGACTCCGCCTGCTCTACGGCTCCGACGAGGTAACGCTGACATCGGGGACTGCTCCACAGCCCGTTCACAATGCTCTGGAAGCCTACTGGGCGGGTGATCTCAACGCCGTCTCCGCCATTCCCGTAGAAACCGCGGGCACCGAGTTTCAGCGGGCCGCCTGGGCCTGGTTGCGCAGCATTCCCGCCGGAGAAACCCGCAGCTACCGGGAACAGGCGAGGGGCATGGGCCGGGCATCGGCGGTGCGTGCCGTGGGGCGTGCCAACGGCGCCAATCCCATCGGCATCGTGATTCCCTGTCATCGTGTCATCGGCGCCGATGGCACCTTGACCGGGTACGCGGGCGGCATGGAACGCAAACGCTGGCTGTTACGGCATGAGGGCGGCGATTTCTAGGGTTGCGCCCACAAACGCATGGCCGCGTAGGCCCGCCAGGGCCGCCATGCTTCGGCGATCATCAGCATTTCTGCGGGGCTGGGGCGCCCGTTCTCCGTTTCCAGCGCGCGCAACAGTCCCAGGTCTGAATGGGGGAAGGCGTCCGGATCACGGTAACCGCGCATGGCGATGTAGTGCGCCGTCCACGGGCCGATACCCGGCAGTTCACAGAGGTTTTTGATGATGCGGTCGAGGGGATGCGCCGAAAAAGCCAGGCGCCCCCCTTGCGCGGCCACAGCCAGAGCCCGCAACGCTTTTTCTCTGGCCCGGGTCAGGCCGATAACGCTGAGGTCGGCGGCCATGACGGCGGCGGGCGTCGGGAATACCCTGGAGATTCCCGTGCCGGCTGAAAGTCGCGCCATATCCTCTGTGAGCGGTTCCCCAAGGGCGGCAACAAGCCGACCCGATAGCGTGGTCGCCGCGGCCACGCTGATTTGCTGACCCAATATCGCGCGCACGGTGAGTTCGAACAAATCCCATGCGCCTGGGACGCGCAATCCCGGCCGCGCTTTGACGCGTGAAGCCATAAGCGGGTCAGTGGAAAGATGCCGGTCGATCCTGATGATCTCCGTATCCAGGTCAAACAGGCGGCGCAATCGCGCCACGATGGTGCCTATCGGTGGAATTTTCGTTGCGTGCAGCGTTGCCAGAAGCTGGTCCGCCGCCGGATCAGGATGGACTTCGACAAGGCCCTGAACCCCCTCCAGCTGAAAGGCGCGCCAATACTGTCCGGACTGCACGGCCTCCACCCCTGGAATGGCCCTACCCGTGACGAAATCCAGCAGTGCCGTCCAGTCATAAGGCGGGGTATAGGGCAGTTTCAAGGTGATACCCGCCGTCATGTCGCTCTTCGAAGCGGAAGCATGACGCAGTGCGCTGGGTGCGCACCCGCAATGGCGCTGCATGACCGCATTGAAACGGCGGACGCTGCCGAAGCCTGCGGCAAGGGCGACATCGGTCATGGAGAGCCCGGTTTCTGCGATCAGCTTTTTGGCCAGCAGAATGCGCTGCGTCCGCGCCAGGGCCGTCGGCGTACCTCCAAGCGCGCGCGCAAACAATCGCCGCAAATGCCGTCCGCTGACACCTGACTGCATAGCCACCTCCTCCAAACTGACGCCACTCAAACCGCCATCGCCACTCATCCGCTGCAAGGCTCGGGAAACCATCAGGGCGCTCGCCTCTGCGAAAGGCTCACCTCCCGCCAACTCCGGGTGGCAACGCAAACAGGATCGGAAACCCAACTGCCGGGCTATCGCAGCACTGGGTACAAAGAGACAATTTTCCAGCTTGGGGGGTCGTGCGGGACATGTCGGACGGCAATAGATGCCCGTGGATAACACCGCCGTGTAAAACTTGCCGTCAAACCGCGCGTCCTTTGCCAGGACGGCGCGATAGCACGCTTCCCGATTCAGATCCGATGTATTCATAGGCTCTTTATAAGCCAGGCGGCCGTGGGTGTCTCGTCATTTTCGGACCTCGATATGGAGGAGAGACACCATGCAAATTGACATCTGGACACGCGTCCGTCGCAGCGGCCTGGTTGCCCTTATGACTCTCCCAGCGGCACCGCATGCGCCAGAGGCCGCCACTGCAAGTGCTGGAACATCTGCAGATAACGGCGGGCGGCGTGGTGGTCGGTTTTGAGCATGAAGCGCCAAAAGCCGAAAATCCGGGCCAATGTCATCATCCGCGTGGCATAGTGGCCCCAGGTGTAGTGGGCGCTGACCCGGGCTAACGCGCCATCGGAAATCGTCTCCCAGACGCCGATATCGGCAGCGGCCGCCCCCAGGAAATCCACCAGCCGCGTCGCGGTTTCCTGCTGGTTGTTGGGGTCGATGTGGAATCCGGAAACGCCGTCCTCGATGATCTCCAAAGGTCCGCCGAATCGGGTGGCGAAAACCGGAAGGCCGGAGCTCATGGCCTCGATCACCGTGAGTCCGAAGGCTTCAAAGAGGGCGGGCTGGACAAAACAACCGTGCGTATCGCCCACCACCCGGTAGAGTTCCCCCGCCACATTTTTGTCGAGTAAGCTGCCGATCCAGCGCATCTGTCCGTCGAGTTGATACTGATCCATGATACCGTGCATCCGGTGAATCTGCCCCCGCTCTTCCTCGTCCTGCGAGTCTTGGGGATTGACGTGGCCGCCGATGATCACGAGGTTGGCCAGTTCACGCAGGCGCTTCGAGGCGCCGAACAATTCGGCCAGTCCACTGAGATTCTTGATGTGATCCATACGCGCCATGCTGAAGATGATGGGCTTGCTCCTGTCCTCCAACGCGCCGCGCCGATCCGCCGCAGGCTCCTCGCCAAAGAGCAGCGCGTCGATGTCGGGGTGCAGAAAACGCAACCGTTCTTCACTGACGGAATAGGGAAAATAATAACGGGCATCGGCACCGGGAGAGATGATGTTGAATTTGGTATCGAAGACATCGATGCCGTTTTCCACCCGATAGAGTCCAGGGAGACTGTAATTCTGATGCCCTTCGTACTGGCCCACCTCGTGGTCGTTGCCGGCAATTTCCTGATAGGTGCTGGTGACGATGATATCGGCGGAGTTCATGGCGATGAGATCCGCCGTGAATTGACAGGCAAAATGGTGGCTGGCGTCGTGATCGCGCCAGTAGAGGTCGCTGTAAAGATATTTGCTCTTCTCCAGCGCGTGGGCGATGTTGCACTGGGTGACGTTCAGCCGTTCGCTGAGCATGGAAGCCACCAGATTGCCATCGGAATAGTTGCCGATAATCAGATCAGGGCGCCGGCCGAATTCCGCCAGGGTTTCCCGTTCGAGATCTTCGGCGTAACGTTCCAGCCACGGCCAGATATTAAAACGGGAGACCCAATGCGGCAGTATTTCGCCACTGGGATAGCGGAAGGGCACGCGGAGAATCCGCACATTATCCGCGCCATGCACGGATTCCAGACGCTGATCGCAGGTGGTGCCATCGGCCTCGGGGATCAGCCGGGTGGCAATGAGAATGTGCGGCACGATATCCACACCCTGATGCGCCAGCCGCTGCCGCATTTCCTGTTCCAGGGCACGCGCCTGGTCGAGAATGTAGACGACCTGGCCACCCGTATCCGGACGTCCGAGCACCTTGTCCTGCGCAAACCATCCATGAATGGACACGATCAGTATCCGTGAGATCATGGGGATGCGATCGATGAAGGCTTCCAGACTTTCTGCCGAAGGCGCGTCGAGCAGGTCCATCAGCAAACGCATGGTCTCGCGCACGCGTCCGGCGATATCGCCCCAGCCGGGGGCAAAACCGCGGCGGCTCATTTCCGTGGCAAACTCCGACCAGGGTTTGGTCTTGGGCAAGGTCGACAGGTACTGCACGGTTTGGCGCAAGGTCTCGAAATCCGGTGGATGGTCCCGCACCATCAGCGACTGCCCATTGAGTTTGTGCACGGCCAAAAAATCGAGAATACTCTGGCGGCCGGCTTTGATGTCCCGGAAAAGTTGTCCGGCCAGGCGGCGATTCATATACACGAGCCCCTGCCCAATGGTGGCCTCATCACGCAGGCGGTAGGGGGCCGCGCGGAAATCTTCAAAATCCACGGTGAGTACCGGTTCCTGATCATTTGCGGGGAGTACCTGCTTTTCCTTGAAGGCGAGATAGTCCCCCGGTGTCAGGGTTTCCAGATGGAGTTGCTCCCGGTGGAGCCGCAAATAGTTCCAGCGGCCGGGACCGGGACGCCAGGCCAAATAAATCCATGGCTCGGCGAGCACCGCCTCTTGTAGTCTGGAGAAGAATTCCTGCAGCACCACAAGATCCGCATCGTTGCCATAATCCTCGGCAAAGTGACCAAAAGCCTTTTGCAAGTCGGTGTAGAGCAGAAAAGGACGTTGCAAATTGAACAGATGTCGCAACAATCCGGACACACTGTGGGAATTCTGGCTGATATAGCGACGCAATTCGTCAGACATGAAGGTCTCCTGAGAAGTGGTAATGTTGAATCCCTTCGAGAATGCCCCAAGCGTGGCAGGCGCTCGCGAAATAAATATGATGCCTGTCTCTCAGTCCGTGCAATTCCGGACTGTGATTGCCGACGACGACCCCGCAAATTTCGCCGCCCATCATGTCGGCATCGTTGCCGGAATCCCCGGCGGTGAGCACCGCGTGCAAGGGCAACCCCCAGCGAAAGGCCAGGAAACGGATGGCATGTCCCTTGGAAGCACGAATGGGCAATACGTCCAGATAGCGCGTATGAGAGAGCACCACATGGGCGGCGATCCGTTGCTGGTGCAGGCGCTGTTGCAGATCCTTCGCCGTCGGCGGGCGTTTGGGATCCACATAGTAGCTGACCTTGAAGGTACTCTGGGCCGGTTTTTCCTGTAAGCGTAGGCCAGGTATTCCGGCCAGCGTTTGCAACACCCCTTCGCGCCACCAGCGATAGTGCAGATGGGCCGCCCAGTCCTGATCTTCGCGCAGCGTGTTGCCATAGACGATGCGCGTGCCGACGTCGGTGATGCAGATGTCCGGACGGGGTACCTGGTGCGCGGCCAGCACCTCCATGGTCTGTTTCAGATTCCGGCCGGTGGCGACGCCAAAGGCCACCCGGGGATGTTCCCCTAGCCATTCTATCAACGCGGCGAGTCCCGCCGGATCACCGATCAAGGTGTTGTCGATATCGGATATCAGCAGATGGTCCGCTGTCGGCAAGGCGCGGCGCACACCCTGGCGGGCGGCGGATTCCCGCCGCAATTGTTTGCGCTGGCGCCGGAGAATACGCTCCACTTCCGCCAGATAACGGCGTGCATGGGCCTCCCAGCTATACACTCGACGCACGCCCATCAGCCCGGCGCGGCTGGCGCGCTGCCAGCGGCGGCGATCGAAGAGCATTTGCCGGAGGGCGTCCTGCATTTCCCCGATATTCAGCGGGTCCACCAGGATGCCGTTGCGGCAATAGCGGATGATGTCCTGCGGACCGCCGTGCTGGGTGGCGACAACCGGTAATCCCGATGCCGCCGCTTCCAGCAGGGTCAGACCGAAAGGCTCGGTGAGCGCCGGATTGACGAAAACTCCCTTATAGATGGCCGCATAACGGTAATATTCGGGAATCTCTTCCGGTTCATGATGTTTGGGCAGGGCGACCTGACCATAAAGATCGTAATCGTCAACGGTCCGCAGCACGCTCTCGATCACCCCCCGCGCCCCGTGGGGGATCTGCTCGAAACGGTCGCGCTGGCCCATGACCAGAATCAGGTTGGCTTGCTTCCGTAAATCGGGGGCCGTCGCATAGGCTTCGACGAGGCGTTGAAAATTCTTCCGCTCGTCGGGGCGGGCGATGGCCAGAATGGCGGGCTTGCGCGGCGCTTCCAAAAACCGGCGCAAACTGGGCAGCAGCGGTGAAGAACGCTGCCGTCCCGGTCGGGAAAACCGGCGCAAATCCACGCCTGGCGGTAGAACCACGAAATGCGCCTGCGCGGCGTTCTCGTAGAGCGCATATTGTTTGTCCACTTCCTGGCGGGTGCTGGCCAGGATCGCGGACGCTTCGCTCAGCACGGCTTCTTCGGCGGCGATGCGCCGCGAAAAACGAAACTGCCGGTCGATGCTCTCTGCCTTTCGGCCCGCGGCGATCAGCCTTTCCCGCTTATCCCGCCCGAGAGAATGACCGGTATGGATGAGCGGAATGCCCAACAAGCGGGAGAGTCGTACCCCCACGTAAGCGGCGTCGGCATAGTGGCTGTGGATGATGTCGGGAATGCGGTTTTCACTGCGGATGAACTGCAACGCACCGTCCACGAACGTGTCCAGATAATCCCAGAGCCGCTCCTTTTGCAGGTATTTTTGGGATGGGCCGGCGGGCAAACGGATGATCTGAGCGCCGGGCTCCAAAGATTCCCGCGCTTCCCCATAAATGGGATGCGTGGCGGGATCACTGAAACGGCGCGTCAGCAGATCGATTCGGGCGACGCGCGGGTCTCGAGCCAATGCCCGCATTTCGTCAAGGACGTAGCCAACTTGGCCGCCGGTATCCGCATCGACGCCGAGTTCCGGTATACCGCAGATACGGCCGTGAATGCTCAGCATCAGAATGTAGAGACCCTCGTGATCGGGCAAATCAATCCTCCTTGGTCCAACGCGCTACGATGCCCTGATAAAAGCCGGGCTGCTCCGGCAGGGCGCCGGATAATGTGCAAACGGCCGCCGCCAATTCCGCGGCTCTTTGCAAACACCGCTCCACGGTGTCTCCGCAGAAACTTCCCCAGATCCAGCCCGCGGCGAAGGCATCGCCCGCGCCCACCGTATCCCGAACGGTCGTCGGCACCGCCTTCGCTTCGTAAAAATGAGTCTCATCCCCATACGCGGCGCCCGCCGCGCCCTGGGTCACCAAGACGGCGCGGCCGTGAAAACGACGGGCTACCGTCTCCATCGCCTCACACAGGGTGGAAGCCCGAGGCAGATCGTAAGTGCGCATGATCTGCCCCAACTCCTCGACGTTGCACTTGAGCACAGACGAATCCTGCATGACTTCCGCGAGTATTTCCGGGTTCCACCACGGATCTCGCAAGTTGATGTCCACGAAACGCCAACCGGCGCGCGCGCGAAGTTGCCGCCATGTGGCCCGTGATGGCCCATCCTCCCGCACCGCGAGGCTGCCGTGGTAGAGCCAAGGGATGCGGTCGGTGATCTTGGCAGGGAGAGAGATGGCATCATACGCCTGATGCGGCAGAATCTCGAAGCGGTGCCCCTGCCGGGCGTCCGCGATCACCCGCACCCGGCCCGTGGGAAGCGTATCATCCTCCAGCACGTCGCGCGTGGGCATTCCCCAGTCTCGCATCCGCTGCAAGATACGCTGTCCCGAGGCGTCCCGTCCCACCCGGCTCACCAAGACGGACGCCACCCCCAAGGCGTGGAGGTGCTGCGCCACATTGAAGGGCGCGCCGCCGAGGCGCTGCGCCGTGCCGAATTCGTCCACCAGGCACTCGCCAAAAATCACTCCGGGGGTGGTCTCCGTTTTCATGGTATGGTCTTTTCTCGCGTCCGCGGATTCATCTCACTCGTCATATCGTAGCTGGATTTTTACCTCATCACCCATACCCAGGGGCAGGCGTACCGCTTCAACGCGCCCCGACGCTCACCATAACGTAGCCAACGCGGACGAGTAAACCCATGCGCGAACGGGGCTCTGCGGATCGCCATCGCTGATCCGGAATACCGGGATCTCTATTCCATCCGGGAACCAATAGGAAAAAGTCTTATCTGAATACCTTTATGCGTGGTGTGAAATGGTGGAATGACCGTCCGGAGAATGATACCAGGAGGAATCATGACTGATACCCACAACCCTAGTACATCCATGGACAACGCGGCTGTCGCCGCCCGTGCGCAACTGGCGCGAGAGCACCTGGATCGCTGGCGTGCCATCCTGAAGAAACCCAGTCACTGGGTATCCATCTGGTTTTTCGCTTACACCCTGTTGGGTGCCGTCTCTTCGGGGCTGCTCCCCATCCTCTTGCCCCTGATGATCGTCGCCCTGACTCACCATCTCAGTTGGGTCGCCTACGTCATGGGCGGATTCAATCTCGGCCTGCTGACCTCCCCCCTGTGGGGGACTCTGGCCGACAAAAAACATCTGCATCGCCCCATTTTTTTCGGAGGTTTTCTGGTGTTGCTGTCGGCACTGGCCGCCATGCCTTTCCTGCCGGGCATCTTCACCTGGAGTGGACTCTCCCTGCTCGCTGGTGCGGGGACTTCGGCCGTGGCCACCATGGCCAGTCTGTTCGTCGTCGAATTTGATCCGCAAAACGAATGGGAACCCCGGCTGGGTTGGCTACAGACCTTCAACGGGGGCGGACAGGTCGGAGGGCTCCTGCTGGCGGGTATTTTCGTCGGCAATTTCAAACTCGGCCTGATCTGTTCGGCCCTGGCGCTGATTCCCGCCATCTGGCTGGGCGCCAAAGGCCTGCCCGTCGCGGCCAAGCGGCACAGTTGGAGGACAGGGGTGGGTGATCAGATGCGGCGTGAACTGGACTGGCGCTTCCTTGCCCATTTCGGCCGTCCGGAACTGCTGGGGGGTGGGCTGCTGCGCTTTTCGCATCATCTTTCCCTGCGCGGTGCGCGCCGATGGGCGGATGTCCTGCATACCCGTTTCGGCCGCTTTCTTCTGTCCTGGTTCGCTGTGGCCTTTGGCGTCGCGGCGTTTTTCGCCTATTTCCCCGTAGCCATGCAAAAAGCCTACAACGTGGCTCCGGCACTGACCTCCAGTGTCTACGCCCTGACCGCCGCCATCGCCCTGGTGCTCTATTCCGTGGGCGGACAGTTGTCCGGGCGTTTTGGCGCCGGGAAGGTATACCGCTGGTCCCTGGTGCTCCGCTTCCTGGGATTCGGGCTCCTGCTTCTGGTGTTTTTCCTGCCCATATCCAAGACCTTGCTGGCTGTGGCGGGCTTCGTCCTGATTATTCTCTCCTGGCCATTGCAGAGTATCTCCGGGACTACGCTGACGGCCCGTTTGACGCCTTTCAGCCAGGGCGCGGCGATGGGTCTTTTCAATGCCAGCGGTGCGGTGGCTACGGTGATCGGTACTTTTCTCAGCGGGCCGTTGGTACACTTCATCGGTTATCCGTCCCTGTCGGCCATCGCCCTGATCGGCATTCTCCTCGGCTGGCTGATGGGACACGGGTTACAAGCCCCGGATGCCGTGCCCGCGGCCTCCTCTGACAGTCTGGCGGCGCAGAAGGCATAACGCCGCGCACCCGATCTTCATGAGGCCCTCGTCTTGACGCGACACGCCAGGGCTAGCGGTTCCGCATAAAATCGGCCGTGCGCTGGAAGGCATCCCGCAGGTGGATATAGAGTTCAGGCTCCATTTCCACCTCGCGCATCGCCTGAAGCATACAGGCCATCCACTGATCCCGCGCCCGATCGTCCACCGGGAAAGCGCCGTGTCGTGCCCGCAAACGGGGATGGCCAAAGCGTTGCACATACAAATCCGGTCCGCCCAGCCATCCGGACAGGAAAAGAAAAAGCTTCTCTTTGGATTCGGAAAGATCCTGCGGATGGATAGCCCGCAACGGAGTTTGCCACTGCGCTTCGCTCTCCATCAAATCATAAAAACGGTTGACCAGTTTGCGTACGGCATCCTCGCCGCCGAGGCGGGCGTAGGGTGCGCTTTCGGGTTCGGCTCTCAATGATTTTGCTCCAGGTAAGGACTTACACATCTTCTATAACCGCTTACGATAGCGCATTCCCTCCCCATGGAGTAAGGGCCATAGGGAAGCCTGCGTCGTTGCGCGCTCTGCTATGCCCCTCCGTAAACCCGGCGGCCAGGACGCTTGGCGCGAAACCGTCGGAGCAGGTATGGCACATGTCTTGCTTGATATTCCGGGCATTCTGGACAGCGACGTCCTCGCCCTCACTATGGGGGCGAGGATTTTTTGTCGGCCCTTTCCTTTTTGGAGGATCGTTACCATGGCGCATGAACACTTGCTCGGCATAGGTTATGTGGCGTTGGTAGACAGCGCGCCATTGATCGTCGCGCGCGAAGGCGGCTTCTTTGCCCGGCAGGGGTTGCAGGTGATCCTGCAGCGGGAGCCCTCCTGGGCGAGCCTGCGCGACCATCTGCTCTTTGGCGATCTGGTGGCGGCACATGCGCTGGCTCCGCTGCCATTGGCCGCGACACTGGGGATCGCTTCACCGCGGATACCGGTGATGACGGCGTTGACACTGTCATTGAATGGCAATGCCATCACGGTGAGCATGGCGCTGCACCGGCAATTGACGGATGCGGGCCTGACGGGTGGCGACCAGCCGCTGATGGCGGCCACCGCCCTGCGCCGAATCATTCAGGCCGAGCCTGCCCGCAAACCGCGTTTTGCGGTGGTATCGCCGGTGTCCAATCATCACTATCAGCTGCGCCACTGGCTGCGGGCCGCAGGCATCGATCCGGCGACGGAGGTGCAGATCAGCGTGGTACCACCGCGCTATATGGTGGAAGCTCTGCGGACGGGCGAGATCGACGGTTATTGCGTTGGAGAACCCTGGGGGAGCCTGGCGGCGGTCGAGGGTGTCGGGATGCCTATCGTCAGCGGCTATGCATTGTGGAACAACATGATGGAGAAGGTGCTCGCGGTACGGGAGGATTGGGCGCTGACGCGGCCCGAGATCCATCAGGCCCTGATTCGTGCCGTACTGTCGGCGAGCCGCTGGCTGGACGATCCGCAACATCGTTTGGAAGCGGTACCCTGGGTGGCGGCAGCCATAGACGTGCCCGCCAAAGTGGTGGCTCTGGCTCTGACCGGCGCGGTCCCGGGTTTGCCGCAATGCGAGGACTTTCATGTATTCACGCGCTACTCCGCCAATTTTCCGTGGCATTCCCATGCGTACTGGCTGGTCCGCCAGATGCAAGCGGCGGGTCAGTGGCCGAAGGACGCCGATGCCGCATCCCTCATTCCGCGGATCTATCGCAGCGCCGAATACCGGCAAGCGGCGCGGGCGCTGCAAATCGCCGCGCCACGGCAGGATTCCGTGGCGTGGGGCACCCATGCCCAGCCGTGGTCGCTGATGGACGATCAGGGGAATCCCATCCGCATGGGTGCGGATCGCATTTTTGACGGGAGCGAGATCCCGGTCTGAGGCGGATTGCTGCATGATTGGGCACCATTTTGGTGACATTGCACCAAAATTGGGCGATGTGTTCGCCGGCTGCGATGCCGGTTTTTTCTTTCAGAGATGGCGCCTGCGTGTATTCTTGCGCTGCGCGGCGATAAAACGGAGCCCGTCGTCACATGCCGGTAGCATTGTTGATGATGGCACGATAACTGCTATGCCGTGCATAAGCACTGTTCACCGACGGACAGCGTTTTGGAGCGAAGGCGTTCCTGGCCCACCGGCCAGGAGCGCCTTTTTTCTGACCCATAGCCATGCCCTCCAGGGAGGTCCCATGAAAGAACTTTTCACGCTGCTGCGCACCGGCAATTGGCGAGCCTTGGTTGCCAGCTTTCTCTATTTCGATACCGGATTCACGGTCTGGTTGCTTTATGGGCCACTCGCGCCTTACATGATCAAGACGCTGGGCTTGTCGCCCGCGGAGCAGGGTTTTCTGGTGGCGGTGCCGGTACTGGGGGCGGCGGTACTGCGCATTTGCATGGGCAATCTCTATCAGACGATGGATGGCCGCTGGCTGGCGCTCGGCGGTATCGCGCTTTCGGCGATCCCTCCGGTGTTTCTGCTCTTCTATCCCGCCGTGCCCTCCTTCTCCTTGTTGATTGTGCTCGGCATCTTCCTCGGGGTCGGTGGCGCGAGTTTTGCCGTGGCGTTGCCGATGGCGGGGAGCAACTATCCCGCCAGAGTGCAAGGAACCGTGCTGGGTATTGCGGCGGCGGGCAATATCGGCGCGGTGCTCGATGGTTTTCTGTTTCCACCCTTGGCAGCCCGGTTTGGCTGGGCACACGCCACCGCCGCCGCCTTGCCTTTGCTCGCACTGGCAGGCGTAACCATGTTCTTCTGGGGCAAGGATAGCGCACCGAAAAACGGGCCTGCCGGACAGGCATTGGCGGGATTTGCCGTGACCCTGGCCGGATTGATCTTTCTGGCGGTGGCCACTCCCCTGGGCTGGCTCGGGCTGCAAGGCAAGACCGCCCTGTTGACGCTGCCGGTCTTCGGGGTGCTGCTGGTGGGCGCGGTGTTGCCGCAGCGATATCGTTTGGCGTTGAAAGAGCGCGATACCTGGATCATCATTCTGATCTACAGCATCACCTTCGGCGGATTTGTGGGGATGTCGGCTTATGTCACCCTGTTGCTGGTGAGCCTGTATCATCTGCCGAAAATCGACGCGGGCATCGGAATGGCACTTTTCGCCTTTACTGGCGCGATGTTGCGCCCCTTGGGGGGAATCATTGCCGATCGGATTTCCGGGGTCATCGCTTTGCGCTGGTTTCTTGGTGGTATCGCGCTGACGGACGCGGCTTTCGCCCTGTGGACACCGCCGCTGGCCATCGCCGTCGCTCTGCTCCTCTTCCTCTACGCCTGTTTCGGCCTCGGCAACGGGGCGACTTTTCAACTGGTGCCCCTGCGCTGGCCGCTGAAAACGGGAATCATGACCGGAATCATCGGCGCGGCGGGCGGCATCGGCGGTTTTTATCTGCCGGTGATTCTCGGCATTGCCAAGGAAGAAACCGGGACTTATCACCTCGGCTTCGCCGGGTTCGCCTTTCTGACGACGATGGCGCTGGGTCTGGTGCTCGCCATGCGTCGCCACTGGCTGCCGTGGTCTCGGCATCATGTGGTCGCCACCGTGGATGCCTCCGGCAATCCCCCTTTGCAGGGTGTCAGCGCCATGAGCGAATGAAACGCGACCGTCTGCCGTAACCCCCTCGAAAGAGATTTTTTCAGCGCGCGATACGCGTGTTGGGGCCACTTTTGCCCGAGCCCACCGCAAATACCGCCGAGTCCACGCAACACCCTGGAGAAACCCATGTCGCATTCTGCTCTATTTCGCCGTCATTATTTCGCTGTCGCGCTCTTCACCCTGCTGGCGGCCACCGCCCACGCCAACACCCTGACGCATGCCATCAGCGGAGGCCGCATCAGCCTCGACATGCGTCCGCGCTACGAGATCATGTCACAGGCGGGCAAAACAGCCGCCCATGCCTTCACCCTGCGTACCCTGCTTGGTCTGTCGAGCAAACCCATAGCCGGCGTCAGCGCCGACCTGCAATTCATCAACGTTGCCGGCATAGTCAATGGCTACAACAGCCTGACCAATGGCAAAACGGCTTACTCGGTGATCCCCGATCCACAGGAAACCAACGTCAACCAGGCTTATCTCCAGTATGCGGGAGTGCCCGGACTGCGCCTGCGTGCGGGCCGGCAGGCGATCAACCTGGATGACGACCGTTTTGTCGGTAATGTCGATTTCCGGCAGACACCACAAACCTTCGATGCCGTTTCCATGCACGATCGACCCGTACCCGCGCTGACGCTCTACGGCGCATATATCTGGCGGGTCAAAAATATTCTGAACGAAACGATGCCTTCACGGATTTTTCTGAGCGAGGTCAGTTGGCTTCCATCCCCTCTGCTCCACGCGGAGGCTTTTGGATACTGGTATGGCAACCAAGCGCAGAGCACGATCCCGGGGGCGGTGACCTGTTTCCTGCCGGGCGGTCCGCAGGTCTGCAATAGCGGCACGGTGGGCGCACGGGTGCAGGGAACCCTCCCGCTGGGCGGTCCCTTGCATCTGCCTTACGATCTCAGCTACGCCAAACAACTACCCTACGATGGCGGGAGTGCGCTGGTGAATGCACCGTACTACCACCTTGGTGCCGGTGTGGCCCTGCCGGATATCTGGCTGCATGCCGATTACATGGTGATGGGGGCCAATGATCAAGGCAGTTATGGCTTTCAGACGCCTCTCGCCACCAGGCATGCCTTTAACGGGTGGGCGGAGGTTTTCCTCATCACGCCACCGGAGGGCTTGCGCAGTCTCTACTTCACGCTCGGCGGCACAGTGATGAGCACCCATCTGGCGCTCCTCTATTATGACTTCCATGCCGCCCGCGGGGGCATGCGCTATGGCCATGAATGGGATCTGTCCGCGATCCACAATTTTTCCAGACATTGGAGCGCGGGGGTTCAGTATGCGCATTACCGGCGGGTCCAATATGGGGTGGACACCCAGGGCGCCTGGGTGTTTGTGACCGCGAAATTCTAGATGGGCGGTGGTGGAATGCACCATTTTAGTGCGATTCGACGTCCAGATGCACCAGGATGGATCATGACCGCCGCGATGATACACTATAACTCATTGTTTCTATGGTTCAGACAATCAGGCATGGCTATTGCTTGCCTGCACCGTGGCGGTCCATAACGATCGCCAGATGCAAAACGGCAAAGGCGTCGTCAGCAATTGGGCTGACTGCGCCTTTTTTCTTTTTGGGAGCATCAAAAATATGAACCCGGTATCTGTACAACCGCGCAAGGCGCGTCTGGTGGTGGTCGGTAACGGCATGGCTGGAATCCGCGCCGTCGAGGAGCTTTTGAAAATGGCGCCGGATCTCTACGAGATCACCATTTTTGGTGACGAACCCCATCCCAATTACAATCGCATTCTCCTCACCCCGGTGCTCGCCGGGGAAATGGCGCTGGAAGAAACCATCCTCAATCCCTTGGATTGGTATGCCGAACACGGCATCACCCTGCACACCGGCAGCCGGGTGACCATGATCGACCGGGTGAAGCGGCGGGTGGTGACAGAAGATGGACGGGTCGCGCCCTATGACCGTTTGCTGCTGGCGACCGGAGCGGCGGCGGCCATCGCCCCCATTCCCGGAAATGACTTGCCGGGCGTGGTCAGCTACCGGGATATGGCGGATGTGGCCGCGCTCATCCGTAACAGCGGCCTGGGCGGCGAAGCCGTGGTCATCGGCGGAGGTCTGCTGGGATTGGAAGTGGCGCACGGTTTACGGGCGCGAGGCATGGGGGTGACGGTGGTGCATCGCCGCGCCTGGCCGCTGGACAAGCAATTGGACGCACGCGGCGGGGCTTTGCTGCAACGCGCCATGGAGGCGCGCGGCGTGCGCTTCTTGCTGGGCAAGGAGAGTGCCGCGGTGCTCGGCGATACCCGCGTCCGTGGTTTACGATTCACCGACGGCGGTGAAATCCCGGCGGATGTGCTGGTGATGACCATCGGCATCAAACCCCGCATCGAACTGGCGCAAGCGGCGAGTTTACAGTGCGAAACCGGCATCTTGGTCAATGACACCCTGCAAACCTATGATCCACGCATTTACGCCGTCGGCGAATGTGTGCAGCATCGCGGGCAGACCTATGGGCTGGTCGCGCCCCTCTTTGAACAGGCGAAAGTCGCGGCCAACCACCTGGCCGAGTATGGACGCATGCGCTATCAGGGCTCGGTCACCAGCACCAAACTCAAGGTCACCGGGATCGAGCTGTTTTCCGCCGGAGATTTCATGGGCGGAGACCACTGCGAAGAGGTCACCTTGCTCGATGGTGGGCAGGGGGTCTATAAAAAGGTCATCCTGCGGGAAAACAAGGTGGTCGGTGGCCTGCTCTATGGCGACACCGGCATCGGCCCCTGGCTCTTTCAGCTCATGCGCGATGGTACCGATGTCTCGGCCTTCCGCGACACCCTCGTCTTCGGCGAAACCCATCTGGGCGATTCCGGCCATGCCGGCGAGAGTCAGGCCGCGCGGTTACCCGACGGCGCGGAAATCTGCGGCTGCAATGGCGTGTCCAAGGGCAGCATTGTCAAGGCCATCCGCGAGCAGGGCCTGTTCACCCTGGAAGAAGTCCGTAAATGCACCAAGGCCAGCGCATCCTGCGGTTCCTGCACCGGATTGGTGGAGCAGTTGCTGGCCAGCACCCTCGGTGGTTTTTATGACAGCACCCCGAAGAAGAAGGCACTCTGCGGCTGTACCGACCTCAGTCACCAGGAAGTCCGCGACGCCATCCTCGAGGAAAAACTGCTCTCCGTGCGCCAGGCCTTTGCCTATCTGGACTGGCGCCACCCGGGCGGTTGCGCCACCTGCCGGCCGGCGGTCAACTACTACATACGCACGGCCTGGCCGGCGGAAGGCGTCGACGATGCCCAGTCCCGCTTCATCAACGAGCGCGCCCACGCCAATATCCAACGCGATGGCACCTATTCGGTCGTTCCCCGCATTTATGGTGGAGTGACCAGTCCGGCGGAATTGAAACGCATCGCCGAAGTGGCCGAACGCCACCACGTCCCGATGGTGAAATTCACCGGTGGTCAGCGTCTGGACCTGCTGGGCGTGAAAAAAGAGGATCTACCGCGGATCTGGGCGGAACTGGACATGCCCTCGGGACACGCTTACGGCAAGGCCCTGCGGACCGTCAAATCTTGTGTCGGCACCGAGTTTTGTCGCTTCGGCGTGCAGGACAGTACCCGCCTGGCCATTGAACTGGAACGGGGTCTGGAACGTATGTGGGCCCCCCACAAGGTTAAACTCGCCGCCTCCGGATGCCCGCGCAATTGCGCCGAGAGCACCATCAAGGATTTTGGCGTCATCGGGGTGGATTCCGGCTGGGAATTGTACGTGGGCGGTAATGGCGGCATGAAGGTACGCGCCGCTGATCTCCTCTGCAAGGTAAAAACCCACGAGGAAGTGTTGGAAGTGGCCAAAGCTTTCTTACAGATGTATCGGGAAGATGCCCAATATCTGGAGCGCACCGCTCCCTGGGTGGAACGGGTGGGCCTGGACCATATCAAGGCGGTCGTCGTGAAAGATCTGGAATCCCGTCGGCAACTCGCCGCGCGTATGGACTTCGCCCTGTCGCAGGAAAAAGATCCCTGGACGGAGGCGATTTCCGGTCGCCTGGATATTCACGCCGCGCCGTTGCGCCGCATCCCCGCTTGAGGTGACCCTGATGGAATGGTTGGCACTGGGCAACATTGAAGAGATTCCCGCCCTCGGCGGTCGTTATGTGGAGACGCCACAGGGGCAGATCGCCCTTTTGCGCAATGAAAATGATGAGATCTTTGCCGTCCGGAATCGTTGTCCCCATCGCGGCGGGCCGCTGTCGGAAGGCTTCGTCTCCGGTCACACCGTGTTCTGTCCACTGCACAACTGGCAGATCGATCTGGAGAAAGGCGAGGCCATGGCCCCCGACCACGGTTGCGTCAAAACCTTCCCGGTGCGGATCGAAGATCAGCAGGTCTGGCTCGGCCTGGAAGAGGAGGCTCCATGACCCTTCTGCGGCCACAAACCACGCAACCGCTGCGCCGGTTGGAGAGCAAATCGGCCTGCCCTTACTGTGGGACCGGCTGCGGGGTCATTATCGAGCACGACGGCCAGCGCATCACCGGCGTGCGCGGCGACCCCGACCATCCCGCCAATTTCGGTCAACTGTGCAGCAAGGGCAATACCCTGCATCTGAGCAGCGCGGGCGAGGATCGCGCCCGTGCGCCCCTGCAACACCGGCGTGACAGTGAGGACTGGTCGCCTCTGGCCTGGCCGCAGGCACTGTCGCGGATAGCGCGGCAATGGGCGGAGATCATCCACACGCAAGGCCCGCAGGCCGTGGCCCTTTATGTCTCCGGGCAATTGCCGACGGAAGATTATTATGTGGCCAATAAACTCGCCAAGGGCTTCATCGGCACCAACCACATCGATACCAACTCGCGGCTGTGCATGGCGTCCGCCGTTACCGGCTACAAGTCCAGCCTCGGTATGGATTCGGTGCCGTGCAGCTACGAGGATCTGGATACCGCCGATTGTCTGTTCATCGTCGGGGCCAATGTCGCTTACGCCCACCCCATACTCTTTCGCCGGATCGAAGCCGCCAAACTGCGCCGTCCAGAACTCCGGATCATCGTCGCCGACCCCCGGCGCACGCCGACGGCGGCCATTGCCGATGTCTTCCTGCCCATCCAGCCGGGTACCGATGTCGCGCTCTTTCATGGCATGCTGCATATTTTGATCTGGGAGGGACTCGTCAACCGCGCGTTCATCGAGGCGCACACCGAAGGCTGGGAGGAACTCAAGGCGCAGGTGCAAAACTATACCCCGCAATGGGTGGCGGAGATCTGCGCCATTCCCGTCGCCGACCTTCGCGCCGCGGCGCTGACTTTCGGGCAGGCTCCCGCCGCGCTCTCCCTCTGGTGTCAGGGACTCAATCAGTCCAGTCACGGCACCGACAAGAATGTCGCCCTCATCAACCTGCACCTGGCCACCGGACAGATTGGCCGGGCGGGCGCGGGTCCCTTCAGCCTGACTGGACAACCCAATGCCATGGGTGGACGCGAGACCGGTGGTATGCCCGCCCTCCTCCCCGGCCACCGCGAAGTGGTCAATCCGGAGCACCGGGCGGAAATCGCCGCCCTCTGGGGTGTGGAACGCCTGCATCCGCAACCGGGTTATACGGCGGTGCCTCTTTTCCAGGCGATAGAACGCGGGGAGATCGAAACGGTCTGGATCGCCTGCACCAACCCCGTGCTGTCCATGCCGGATCAAACGCAAGTGCAGCGCGCCCTCGAACGATGCCGTCTGGTGATTTTACAGGACAGCTATTTGCATACCGAAACCGCCGCCTATGCGGATATCCTGCTCCCCGCCGCCAGTTGGGGCGAACGCGAGGCCGTAGTCACCAACTCCGAACGTCGCATCACCCATCTGCAGGCGGCGGTACCCGCGCCGGGTGAGGCCCTGGCGGATTGGGTCATCTTTCGCGACTTTGCCTTCGCTCTGGGCGCCGCGCTGGATACCCTCGATCATCCTCTGCCGAGCACGAAAGATGCTTCCTGGACCGCGCGCGCGCGGCGTATGTTCAATTTCACCGACTCCGCCAGCATTTTCCTGGAATACCGGGAATGTACCCGGGGGCGCGATCTGGACATCACCGGTCTCGATTTCGCCGTGCTGGATGCGCGAGGACCGCAGCAGTGGCCCTATCCGCAAGGCGCGCAGACCGGGCAGGTGCGCCTCTACGCCGATGGTGTTTTCCCGACCCCCAGTGGACGTGCCCGTTTCCGCAGTCCGGAATATCTCGGCGTCGCCGAAGAAATCGACGCCCGTTATCCCCTGCGCCTGACCACGGGCCGTCTGCGCGACCAGTGGCACAGCATGAGCCGCACCGGCAAGGTGGCAGCCCTCTTCACCAGCGACGAGGAGGCCTTCCTCGAGATACATCCCGACGATGCCCGGCGCTTCGGCCTGCGTGCCGATGCGCTCGCCAAAATCCGCAGCCGGCGCGGCAGCAGCATCCTGCGCGTGCGCCTCAACGCCGATCTGCAGAGCGGTCTGGTTTTCGCCCCCATGCATTTTGGCCGCCGCTATGCGCCCGCCGCCCTCTGTAATCAACTGACCCTCGCCGCCAT
The DNA here is from genome assembly GCA_021821285.1 of Pseudomonadota bacterium. Classification (GTDB taxonomy): domain Bacteria; phylum Pseudomonadota; class Gammaproteobacteria; order Acidithiobacillales; family Acidithiobacillaceae; genus Acidithiobacillus. The sequence goes on along the minus strand of JAKACQ010000009.1, from coordinate 56,810 downwards.
CGACCCCCTTTCCGGTGAACCGGAGTTCAAACATACCGCCGTGCGGGTGGAACCGATGAACTTCCCCTGGCAGGGCACGATCCTGCGCCTGCACGACGAAGACAGTCATTTTTACGCCGCCCAGCGCATCGCCCGGCAATTTCCTTACGCGAGCCTCAGCCGCATCCATCAGGGGGAACGCGAGGGTTTTGTCCTGCGTCTTGCCCACGAACAGGCTCCGGCGGCCAGCGACATCCCCGCCTGGGATCGGGCGTTGGGTATGGATGGCATCGACATTCTCGACTATGATGATGGCCGCCGGGAGGTGCGCAAGCGTCTCTGCATCCGGGGCAACCAGCTCTACGCCGCCCGTCTCTTCGGAGAGGATGCCACGCGCGACTGGTTGCGCGAGATGCTGTTGAGTGCCGCCGACGTGCAGTCCTACCGCCATGCCCTTTTCGCCCCTAAGGTGCCTGCCGATAGGGACGCATGGGCGCGATCGCGGGGGGTCTGCGCCTGTACCGGCGTGAATGAACGCACCTTACGGCAGAGTATCGCCTCCGGCGCAGTCACCCTCGATCAGATTGCGCAGGTGTGCGGCGCGGGGAGCGAATGCGGTTCCTGCAAACCGGAGATTCTCGACCTGATCCGCAGTGTACGCCAGGAGACTTCATGAGTTCGCCGCTGCCCAATCTGACCCAAGCCGTCGCGCGCGTCGCCCGGGGACGAGAACATGCCGAAGACCTGTCCCTGGAAGAGGCCCAGTCCCTTTTTGCCCACTGGCTGGCGGACGAAATCCCCGAGATCACAGCCGGGGCGCTCTGGGCCGCCTATCGCATCAAGGGCGAATCGGTGGACGAGTTGCGCGGTTTCGTCAGCGCCAGCGAAGCGGGACTGAAGACGCTTACCCTCGATAGCCCCTATCGGCCCGTCGTCTTTCCAAGTTACAACGGGGTACGTCGCGGCGCCAATCTGCTGCCCTTGCTGGCCTTGATCCTGGCCCGCTGCGGCCTGCCGGTACTGGTGCATGGCCCTGCGGACACCAGGGCGGAAAACGTGGTGGCACTCAGGGATCACGACCCGTCGGGCCGGGTCCACAGCGCCCAGATTTTTGCCGCCTTCGGTCTGCCCATCGCCAGTGATGGCGACCAGGCCAGCGCGCACCTGCGGCGATGGGGCCTTTGTTACCTACCCATAGGGCAACTGCATCCGGGTATCGATAGGATGCTCCGGATCCGTCAGCAGCTCGGCCTGCGATCCAGCGTGCATACCGTCGTCAAACTCATCAACCCCTTCCTGATACCCGCGGTGCACTGCGCGGGGGTCACACACCCCCCTTATCTGGAACGCCTGCAGGCTTTCTTCACCGTAACCGCGCGCAGCGCGCTGTGTCTTCGCGCTACCGAGGGGGAGCCCTTCGCCAATCCCAAACGCCGCCCCGATCTCTATGCCTGCGCAGCGGGAAATCGCTTTCTTCAGATCCCCAAAGAGGTCGCTCCGCTGTCGCGAATTCCGGCCTTGCCCGAGGATCACAGCGCAAGCGCCACCTGTCGCTTCATGGCGCAAGTGCTCGCCGGCCATACTCCCCTGCCCGCACCGCTGGCGGACCAAGCGGCGTGTCTGTTGTCCCTCGGCGGTCGTTGTGCCGACCTGGAGAGCGCCCGCGCGCTCTTATTCCAGACCCTTTCCCACAACACGGCATGAACGGAGAACTCTTTATGCAAACGCCTCCCCCTGCCCACAAGGTCGCCATCGTTGGCGCCGGTCCCGGTGATCCCGAACTGCTCACCCTCAAGGCGGCGCGCTGCATTGCCGAGGCGGAGATCCTGTTCTACGATGCCCTCGCCAATCCACGGATCCTCGACTTGGCTTCGGACGTCTGCCGTAAAATTGAAGTCGGCAAGCGTGGCGGCCGGATCTCGACCCCGCAACTGCTCATCCACGAACAGCTTATCCGTGCCGCGCAACAGGGTCTGCGGGTAGTGCGTCTGAAAGGCGGCGACCCCTTTCTCTTCGGTCGTGGTGGTGAGGAATGTCTGGCTTTGCGCGCCGCCAATATCGACTATGAAATCATCCCCGGCATCACCAGCGGCATGGCGGCGGCGACCTATGCCGGCATACCGCTCACCCATCGCCATCGCAGTCAGTCAGTGCTTTTTCTCACCGGCCATGAAGCACGTGGCGGGAAGGCCCCCGATTGGTCGCGCTACGCCCGGGCGGCGGATACCCTGGTGATCTATATGGGTATTGAACGGGTCCAGCAGATTTGCGCGGGACTCATGGCCGGCGGCCTCGCGGCGGAAACTCCCTGCCTGGCCGTACAGTGGGCGACGCTGGAACAAAAACAAGTACAGGCCAGCTTGGCAAAGCTCGACGCAGCCATCTTCCATGCGGGGTTGGGTAGCCCGGCCATTCTGATCATCGGCGCTGTGGTCGAACTTGCCGATCTCTGCGCGTGGTTGCCGAGAACGGAAGGGGTGGCGCGCCAATCATTGCAACGATCTTAAGGGAGGCCCCCGTGCCTGAAGTGCAGTTCCTGCTCGCTCACGGCTCACGCAATCCACAGTGGCGACGGCCTTTCGAGGTAATCGCCGCACGTCTGCAGGTCGCTCAGCCGCGACGGCGGATCGTGCTCTGCTATCTGGAAATGTGGACCCCGAGTCTGGATACGGCCATGCACGAAGCCTATGCCGAAGGGCTGCGCCACTATCGCATTTCACCGTTATTCTGGAGCAGTGGTCGACATTTGCAGGAGGACCTACCCGCCGTGGTGGCGCGCCTCCGGACCGAACTTCCCGGTTGCGAAATCGCCGTCGACGGTCCGCTGGGCGACTCGGAAGTCATGATCAGCGCCGCCGTGCAAGCCCTGCGATGAGTTCATGCATCGCATCGTCCTGATCGACAATGACCTGGAACGCGCCCGCATCCTGCGCGCCGCGCTGGTGAAGGAGGGACATCAGGTGGTCGATATCCTGTCCTGGACCGGCCTATCCTGGCAACGCCTGGAGGCGCTGCAACCCGAGGTCATCATCGCCGAGGCGGGCACCCCTGAACGTGATGTCCTTGAGCATATCGTCTTTCTCAGCGAAACCCTGGAGTTGCCCGTCGTCATGCTCGGCGCCCCCGAGGATGAAGACACCATGCGCCGCGCCATCCGCGCCGGGGTCGCCGCCTATGTCGCCCACGGTATCTCGGCACGCGACATTGCGCCGATTATCAAGGTTGCCGCTTTGCGTTTCGTGGAGTTCCGTCAGCTGCGCAAGGAACTCAAAGAGACGCAGAACGCCCTTTCCGAACGTAAACAGATAGAAAAAGCCAAAGGCCTGCTCATGCGCGACCTGCAGATCGACGAAGCCGAAGCCTACCGCCGCCTGCGCCGCCTGGCCATGGATAAGGGTAAAAAACTGGTGGAGATTGCCGAGATGGTCATCACGATTGGAGAAATCGGAGGAACATAGACTACTCCAGATACGTGTAACCCTGCAGTCCAGCCGCGAACTGCCGCAGAAACACGTCACGTTCCGCAGGATCGAGGTGGGTGCAACCCTCCAACTTCTGTTGGTAGCGTCCCAACAAGTCTGTCGCGGAAAACTGCACGGACTGGAGGACGGATTCCACCGTGTCGCCCGGTAAAGGTTGCTCCAGACGCACCCCCCCCGCGGCGTCGCACAGCACGTTGACCGAGTCGGTGTCGCCAAACAGGTTGTGCATGTCGCCGAGAATCTCCTGATAGGCCCCCACCAGAAAAATACCGAGCAGATAAGGCGCACCCGTTTGTAGCGTATGTACCGGCAGTGCGGGCATTAGGCCCTCCGCCGTCACATAGGCGTCAATGCGGCCATCCGAGTCGCAGGTGATGTCTTCGATGCGCGCCCGCCGGATCGGTTCTTCACCCAGTCGCTGGATGGGCAACACCGGAAAAATCTGGTCGATCGCCCAGACGTCGGGCAGCGATTGGAACAAAGAGAAGTTGACAAAATATTTGTCTACCAGCTTTTCGTTGAGTTCGTCGAGAATCTCGCGGTGCGCACGGTTGTGGGGATCGAGGAAACCGCGCACGCGCCAAAGCAACTGTGCATACACCTTTTCGGCCTCCGCCCGTCCTTCGATAGGTATGAGGCCGAGGTTGAACTGCTGGTGCGTCTCCGCCAGCAGGTAGAGCGCCTCCTGATATACCTCCAGCGCCGCGGCGGCGTTGCCTTGATCCAACCGGGTCAGCAGACGACTCCATTCCCCCTCCGGCGGGACAGCGGCTCGGACCGGTGCCGCGGGCTCACCCGCGGCCAGTTCCACATCGATGACATTGGCCAGCAAAAGGGCGTGATGGGCCGTCAGCGCCCGTCCTGATTCAGAGATGATGCGCGGTTCCGGCAGACCTTCCTGATGAGAGACTTCCGCCAGTGCCGCGACGATCGCGTGGGCGTAGTCGGACACGTGGTAGTTGGTGGAACAGTACGCGCGGGAGTGCGTGCCTTCATAATCCACACCCAACCCGCCGCCCACATCCACCACCTCCAGGGCCGCGCCCAGGCGCCGCAATTCGGCATACAGGCGCGCGCATTCGCGCATGCCGCTCTTGATGATCTGGATATTGGGAATCTGCGAGCCCAGATGAAAATGCAGCAGTTGCAGACTGTCCAGGGCCTCTTCCGTGCGTAAATGCTGGATGAGATCCAGTATGTCGGCCGTGGAAAGACCGAATTTGGATTTCTCCCCGCCGGTGTTCTGCCATTTGCCCGCGCCCGCGGAGGCCAGTCGCGCCCGCACACCGAGGCGTGCCTTGACCCCGAGCTTGCGTGCCTCCGCGAGAATCAGCGGCAACTCGGAAGGCTTCTCCACCACCAGATAAATCTCCAGGCCCAGCTTTTCACCCATCAGGGCCAGGCGCACGTACTCGCTGTCTTTGTAACCGTTACAGATGATGGTACCCCCCAACGGCATCAGGGCGAGGACCGTCAGCAGTTCCGGCTTGCTACCCGCCTCCAGGCCAACGCTGCCCGCCCCGGCACGCAGGATCTCCTCGACGACGCGCCGCTGCTGATTGACCTTGATGGGATACACCGGCGTATAGCGGCCACGATAGTCCAAGGTGTGCATGGCTTGACCAAAGGCGTTACGCAGCCGCGCCACACGATCTCCGAGGATTTGCGGAAACCGCAGCAGGCAGGGCAGTCTCAGCGAATGCGCGCCCAATCCCGCCGCCACATCGGCCAGTCCGATGACCGCACCCGGCGACCCGGCATCGGGGCGAACCACCACCTGCCCGTCCACGCCGATATCGAAGTATCCCTCGCCCCAGTGCGGCAGATTGTACAGATGGCGGCTATCCGCGATCGACCAGCTCATGCGCTTCACTCCCCGATATCCTGCGCGCAGTCTAAGGGGTCATCCCGTCACGAGACAAGACCTCATAGAGCCTCGTTGGCGAAGTCCGCCAGCCGCGAACGTTCACCGCGCCGCAAGGTGATGTGCCCGCTGTGCGCCCAATCCTTGAACCGATCGACCACGTAGGTCAGGCCCGAAGTGGTTTCCGTCAAATACGGCGTGTCGATCTGGGCGATGTTCCCCAGACAGACGATCTTGGTGCCCGGCCCGGCCCGGGTGATCAGCGTTTTCATTTCCTTGGAGGTCAGATTCTGAGCTTCGTCGATGATGACGAACTTCTCCAGAAAGGTGCGTCCACGCATGAAGCTCATGGACTTCACGCGAATCCGTTTGTTGATCAGATCCTGTGTCGCGCTACGCCCCCAACCGCCGCCCTCGTCACTCCCGCGCGCCAGAATTTCCAGGTTGTCTTCCAGCGCCCCCATCCAAGGCAGCATTTTTTCTTCTTCCGTTCCCGGCAGAAAGCCGATCTCGTCACCCACCGGGACCGTCGCCCGGGTGATGATCACTTCCGAGTAGCGCTTCTGCTCGAAAATCTGATGGAGTGCCGCCGCCAATGTCAGCAATGTCTTACCCGTGCCCGCGTGGCCGAGCAGCGTGACAAAATCGATATCCGGGTCCATCAACAGATTCAAGGCGAAATTCTGCTCGAGGTTGCGCGCCACGATACCCCATACCGCATGGCGATCGCCCCGGTAATCGGTAATGCGCTCGATGATGGCATGTTCGGGATGCACCTCGCGGACAATCGCCGCGAAATCTTCGCTATCCCCTGCCTGGGCATTGAGCGCGATAAACTGGTTGGGGTGCCAGCGCTGAATGGCCGGACCACTGATTTTGTAGTAGCTCCGACCGCCCTCCTGCCACGCGTCCAGATCGCGGCTGTGATGCGCCCAGAAATCCCCGCTGAGGGATTCCGCGCCAGTGTAGAGCAGGTCCACATCTTCCAGGGCTCGATCATTCTGGTAATCCTCCACCCGAATGCCGAGAGTGCGCCCCTTGATCCGCAGATTGATGTCCTTGCTGACGAGAATCACGTCCCTATCCGCATGGCGATTCTGCAAGGCCAGGGTGACGGCCAGGATTTCATTATCCGCCCTGCCGCTCGCCAGCTCCGCCGGCAAGATCTGCTGATGGGCCGCGGTCTGAAAGTAAAGCCGTCCCTGCGCGTAGGGCAGCACCAACCCCTGGTCCAGGTCGGCGGTATCCGTCAACATCTCATCCAGATGGCGGCTCACCTGACGCACGTTGCGCGCCTGTTCAGTCAAGCCCTTTTTGTGTTGATCCAGTTCCTCCAGCACGACCATCGGCAACAGAATGTCGTGTTCCTGAAAGCGAAACAGGGCCGATGGATCGTGCATCAGCACATTGGTGTCCAAGATGTAGAGACGCGCGCGTGCCCTGCTCGGGTCTGCCAAGACCGGCCGGCTCATGGCAGTTGCTTGACGATTCGCAGCATGGCGGCGGCATGCCCGGCCGCCTTCACCTTGCGTTCGATGTAGGCAATTTTTCCTTCCCGATCCACTATGAAGGTGCTGCGCTCCACGCCGATGCCGACCTTGCCGTACATGTTCTTCTCCTGGAGCACATCGAAGGCCTTGCAGAGTGTTTCGTCGGTATCGGCCAACAGCGGGAAGGGGAAATCAAACTTGCAGGCGAATTTTTCGTGGCTGGCCACGGTGTCCCGGGAAACTCCGAGAATCTCCGCGCCGGCTGCCTGAAATTCCGGGTAAAGCGCCGTGAACTCCCGCCCCTCGGTCGTGCAACCGGGTGTATCATCTTTGGGGTAGAAATACAGGACCACGATTTTTCCGCGCAGCGCATCGAGACTGACGACGGAAGGGCTCCCATACGCAGCGACACGAAACTGGGGTGCGGGTTGACCAACGGCAAGGGTTTCTGAGGACATGAGGGACTCCTGAGTGGGACTGGATAAAATCTAGCGCGGCAGACAGGGCGCTGTCCAGGGAAGCGGCGCGCCGGCGTCACTTGCGCCCCGCCCGACTTCTGCTCTAGCATGACCGCATGGCGCATCCATCTCACTTACGGCCGCTCGCACCGGCGATTCCAGACGCTGAAGCAACGCAGCGCATCCGCGCTCTGGGACAACGGGTCACCCGCTTGCGGGTAGCGGTTTTCAAAACCCTGCTGGAAGCGGAACAACCCCTGAGCCACCTGGAAGTGCGGCAACGTCTGGAGACGTCCGCGACCGGCGCGATCGACCGGGTCAGTCTCTATCGCAACCTCGAATGGCTGGTGCAGGCGGGGCTCGCCCACCGCATCACTGCGGATGACCGGGTGTGGCGATTCAGTGCGCGGCACGAGGAAAGCACGGCACAGCACCCGCATTTTCACTGCATCTCCTGTGGACAGGTGTTTTGCCTGCCCGAAAGCCGCGTATCCGCGCCCCAGTTGCCCGCCGACTATTCCGTGATTGAAATGGAGTTCGTGGTCAACGGGGTCTGTGCCCACTGCGGCCGAGAACCCGCGAAGAAGCCCGCCGAACCCTGAAGCGCTCCGGGTCTTGCGGGTTCATCCATCCGGTCCGTCAATCCTCTAACTCGTGCACGTTCACCTTGGGCACGTTTTGCGCGGGTGGGCGCGTCCAATCATAGGTGCTGGCGTCGCCCCCGCGTTGTGCATCCTTCTGATACCGCTGATAGGCGTTCACCTTCGCCAACTCCCTCTGCAATTCCAACTCGGCGCGGGCGAAATCCATGGCGGGAACGGCCGCTTTTGCCAGCGTGGTTTGCGCGGTTTTGATGCGCTCCTTGCTGGCATGGATATCGATATCCATGATGCGGAGGCTGGCGTCTGCGAGTATGGTCACGATATCCGGCTGAATCTCCAGCAACCCGCCCTCCAGAAAAAGGATCTGGGTCTGGCCATCGGCCTGGGTGATCCGTAGTTCACCGGCACGCAAGCCCGTGAGCAGGGGCGCGTGCCCCGGCAGAATCCCGATCTCCCCCAGTTCCGCGGGGACCGCCGCAAAATGCGCCAAACCGGTATAAACTTCGCCATGGATATCGACCACGTTCAAGCGGAAGGTTCTGGACTGCGGCATCATGATCCTTTCTCTGAAAGCATGGCCAGGAACTGCGCTTCGGTGAGCGATTCCAGGCCCAGTTTTTTGGCTTTTTCCACCTTGCTGCCCGCGTCTTTCCCAACGACCAGATAACGGGTTTTGGCGGAAACGGAACCGCTGACTTTGCCGCCCGCTCCTTCTATGGCGGCCTTGGCCTCTTCCCGGGTCATGCTTTCCAGGGAACCCGTGAGCACCAGGGTCATGCCCTGAAAGCGACCGCTTTGGGGGGGGGCAACCGGCTGCCACTGTACACCGGCGGAACGTAACGCCGCAATGACCTCCCGATTATGCGGTTGAGCGAAAAAGTGGACGATGGCTTCGGCGACTATGGGACCGACATCCGGGACATCTTGCAGCGCATCCACCGTCACCGCCAACAGGGGGGCCAGATCCCCGAAATGAACGGCCAAGGATTTGGCCGTGCTTTCTCCCACCTGACGAATACCCAAGGCGTACAGGAAGCGCGGCAAGGTGGTGTGGCGGGAGTGCTCTATTTCTGCGAGGAGCTTTTGCGCGGAACGGCTGGCCATCCGCTCCAGCCCACAGAGCGCGGCCTCATCCAGATGATAAAGATCGGCGACGGAATGCACCAGGTCATGCTCGACCAACTGCCGCACCAGCTTCTCGCCCAGGCCCCGAATATCCAGGGCCTTGCGCGAGGCGAAATGCTTGATGGCCCCCATGCGCTGGGCCGGACAATAGAGACCTCCCATGCAGCGATGCGCCGCCTCATTGGCCAGGCGCAGCACTTCCGAGTCACATACCGGACAACGCAGCGGCATCCGCCAGGGTTGCGTTGCGGAGGGACGCGCTTCCGGGATGACCAGGACGACTTCCGGGATCACATCACCCGCGCGACGCACCAGCACGGTATCGCCGATGCGGACATCCTTGCGATCCACCTCATCCTGATTATGTAAGCTGGCGCGGCTGACGGTGACGCCTCCGACTTGCACGGGTCGCAACAGGGCCACGGGGGTAATCACGCCGGTGCGCCCTACCGATGCGAGAATGTCCTCGACCACGGTACGTTCCTCATGGGCGGGAAACTTGTAGGCAATGGCCCAGCGCGGCGCGCGAGCCGTAAATCCCAAGATTTCCCGGGCGGCCAGGGCGTCGACCTTGAACACGAGGCCATCCATCTCGAAGGGCATACCTTCGCGTAGTTCTTGCATTTCACTGAAATATCTTTCGCATTCAGCAAAATTGTGCATATCCTTCAAGTAAGGGGTCACCTCGAAGCCCCAGGCGGAGAAGCGTCGCATAATGGCGCTATGCGCAGTACCCAATGGCAGACTGCTCTCTCCCCATCCCCAGGGAAAGAAGGCCAAGGGTCGTTTCGCGGTTACCTGGGAATCCAGTTGCCGCAGACTTCCCGCCGCCGCGTTGCGCGGGTTGGCGAAGGGACTTTCTCCCGCGCGTGAACGCTCTTCGTTGAGACGCCGAAAGGCCGCCACGGGAATCACCACTTCACCGCGTATCTCCAGCAGGTCGGGCCAGTCACCGCCGAGCAGTTGCAGTGGAACATTGCGAATGGTGCGGACATTGGCCGTGACCTCCTCGCCATTCTGACCATCGCCACGTGTGCCGGCCTGCACCAGCGTGCCCTCCACGTATCGGAGATTGACCGAAAGGCCGTCGAACTTTGGTTCGGCACTGAGAGAAATCTCCTGCCGACCGAGTCCCTTCCGCAAACGTGCGAACCAGTCGCCGAAACCGGCGGCGTCGAACACGTTGTCCAGCGAGGTCATGGGCACGGCATAATGCACTTCCGCAAACATCCCCAAAGGGGCCGCGCCCACCCGCCGTGTCGGTGAATCCGCCCTTCGCCACTGCGGGTGGGCCTCCTCCAAAGCCTGTAGCTCCCGCAGCAGGGCATCATATTCGGCATCACTGAGGGTGGGAGCGTCCTTCTGGTAGTACGCCTTGTTGGCGGCCAGTAACTCGGCATGCAACTGCTGCATACGCTCGAAGTCAGCATTCGTGACCTGCTCCACCGTCTGCTCCTTTTGCGAATCCGGTAACATGGCGACCCGACCCGTGACGACCTCCTCCGGCGGTTCCAGGTGCGCCAGCATATCGTAAATGGACTTTCTGGTATAATCCGCACCGCACCCCGCTCGCCCACCATCCTGAACGGAGAACCCATGACCCTCGCTCTTTTCGATCTGGACAACACCCTGCTTTCCGGCGATTCTGACCACGCCTGGATGGAGTTTCTGGGTCGCCGGGGCATCGTCGATGCCGCACACTTTAACCACCTCAACGACCGGTTTTATACGGAATATCAGGCGGGCACCCTGGACATCCAGGCTTTCCTGGACTTTCAGCTAGCCCCCCTGGCGGCACATTCCCGTGCGCAACTGGATGCCTGGCATGCCGAATATCTGCAAGAACGCATACTCCCGATGATTTCCGGCCATTCCCGCGCCTTGGTCGAAACGCATCGACAGCGGGGTGACACGCTGGTCATCATCACGGCCACCAATCGGTTCGTCACCGCTCCCATCGCCGAAGTGTTCGGCATCCCCCACTTGCTGGCGACGGAGCCCGAGGAAACGGCTTCTGGTGACTTCACGGGGCGCACGGTAGGCATTCCGTGTTTCCAGACCGGCAAGGTGCGGCGTTTGCGCGCCTGGCTGGAGACGCAGGGGCTGGAATGGGGACCCAGTCTGCAGGACAGCACGTTCTACAGCGACTCCCACAATGACCTGCCTCTTTTAGAGGCCGTCGCGCGACCGGTGGCCGTCGATCCCGATCCACGTCTGCGCGCCCTGGCCGAACAGCGCGACTGGCCCATTCTTTCCCTGCGCTGCGCTCCGGCGGAAGGCCATACCTGAGCGGATCCTGATCACGGCGCGGCCGGCTCCCGGAGATTCGCCTGCGTCAGCGTTTCCGCCACCTGCACGGGTACTATGCGGGAGATGCCCGGTTCGGTCATCGTCACCCCAATCCACTGTTCGGCGACCTGCATGGTCAAGCTGCGATGGGTCACCAGCAAAAACTGGGTTTGCACCGCCATTTCCCGCACCAGGTGGCAGAAACGCCCCGCATTGGCATCATCCAAGGGCGCGTCCACTTCGTCGAGCACGCAAAAGGGCGCCGGATTCAGACGGAACAAGGCGAACACCAGGGCAATGGCGGTGAGTGCCTTCTCGCCTCCGGAAAGCTGTTGCAATGTGGCGTTCCGCTTGCCCGGCGGCTGCGCGCGCAGCACAAGTCCGGCATCCAGTCCATCCTCACCCACCTGACGCAATTGCGCCTGACCTCCGTCGAAAAGTATGGCAAAGAGTTCCTGCAAGGCGTGATTCACCTGGTCGAGGGTATCGCGAAAGCGGGTGGAGGTTTCCTGATCCATCGCCGCCATGGCTTCTTCCAGGCTCCGCAGAGCCGACTCCACATCCGCCAATTGAACGAGCAAATGGTTGCGCCGTGCGTCCAACGCCTGCAACTCCTCCTCGGCGGCGAGATTCACATTACCCAGGCGGACTATATGCGCACCGATGCGGGCCAGGGCTTCCTCACAGCGGGTGGCGTCCGGACAAGGCCCAGGGTCGCCACCCAAATCCTGGATGATTACCGCACTCTGCTGCCGTAGCTCCTCCAGACGCGCCTGCAGACCAGCCAATTGTTGTTCGGCGGCGGCCTTCGATTGTTGCAGAGCACGGTGCTGCGTCTCCAGATGGTGACGCTGGCGCTCTTGCTGGCGGACCTGTTCCTCCCCCGCTTGCGCCGCGGTCTGCAGTGCGACCAGCGCGGCGCTCTGCTGCGCCCGCGCGGCGGCGATGGCATCACGGGCGGCAACGATCTCTGGCAGGGCCGCCTGTAGCCGAAGCCGTTCTTCATCCCCTTGCGCGAGAAGAGCCGTAAGCTGTTCCCATTGCTGCCGCAAATCCGCCGCGCGGGCGGCGGCGGCCTCCGATTCCGCCTGCAGTCGCTGCTGTTGAAGATCCAACGACTGACGCTCTTCCCGTAAACGTCCATAGCCGGCGCGCAGATCATCCATCCGGCGCCGGAGCGCATCGCCCAGGCGCCGCGCATCGAGCACCGCTTGGTCCAGTGCCTGCCATTCGGTCTCTCTGGCAAGCAGATCCTGCCGAAGTCCATGCAAACGGGTGTCCACTGCGTGGCGTTCGCTCGCGAGTCTTTGGGATTCCTTTACGCTTTCCGCACGCCGCTGATCTTCCGCTTCTACCCGGCTGCGCAAACGCGCCAGGGCTTCCCGTTCCAGCGCATCCTGTCGATACAATGCCTGCCAGCGGACCTCTGCCGCCCTGGTGCGCTCCTCCAAGGACCGGTATCGCCGTTCCGCCTCCGTCAACACGGCCTGGGCCGATGCCGCCTGTGTCTGTGCCAGCGCCAGGGCTTCGCTATTTTCCTGCAATTCGCGACGGCACTGCAGAAGACTGGCACCGTCCTCGTGCTCAGGGAATACCATACCCGAGCGGTGCACCACCACACCCTGCGGGGTGATCCAGGCTTCTCCCGCCCGAAGCTGCGCGCGCTGGTTGAGGGCGGCGGTTAAGTCCGGTGCCATACGCAGTCCCCAGAGCCAGTCGCTCAGCGCCACATCGAAGGCTTCCGGCCTCTCCACCGCATGCACCAGCGCATCTTCCGCCAAGGACGGAAGCGCTGCGGCGCATCTCCACAATACCGTGCCTCGCGCGACCACGGCCTCCTCGTCCACCACCGCAGCATGCAGCCGGCCGCGTAACACTTCCTCCACGGCACGTTCCCAGCCTGGCCGCACCTGAATTTGGTCCATCAGCCGAATATCCCCCGGAACATCTTTTTTCGCGGGTCGTTGCAGTCGTTGCAACAGGCTTTCCAAGGCGCTCTGGCGCGCCGCACGCTCCACCTGCCGCGCCTGCGCCGCGTCACGAGATTCCCGTGACTGGATGACATATCGCTGGACCGCTTCCAGGGCCGCGCGTTGCGTCTGATGTTCCGCCGCCGCTTTCCGCAAGGCGGTTTCCCCTTCCCGGCAGCGTGTCTCCAACGTTTCCAGTGCAATGCGTTCCGATGGGATTTCCGCGGACTGCAGTTGCAAACGGCGTTCGATATCCCGCAAACGCGGCTCCATTTCCCGGATTTGGGCCGCCATCACGTCCCGCTGGCGGCGCATATCTGCCAAGCTGCGCTCCTGTCGCTGCCGCGCCTGATCCTGTCGCTCCCAATCCCGTTCGGCCGATTGCCGTGCGCGACGGATATGTTCCTCCTCATCCATCAGCACCCGGCGGCGTTCGGCCAGCGCTTGAGCACGCTGTTGCCGCTGCGTCTCGTGGTCGTCGTGTCGCGTCCGTTCGGCTTGTATGGTCTGTCGCTGGGCGCGTTGTTGCGCCAGTTGGCTCAGACATCGCTGGACCGCCTGCTGTTGTTCCCGATACCGATGCTCGACATCGCTCTGCCGCGCCTGGATGGCATAGAGTTCGCCCTGCATCGCCGTGATGGTCTCCTGGCCGCGCTGCCCCTCTTCACGTAGTTGGTCGAGGAGTCGCATCGCCGTGCTCAGACGATTTTCCTCCTGCTGAATTTTTTCCCGCAGGTCCGCGCACCGCATCGAGGCCCGCTGATGTTCCGCCGCGAGGGATTCCAGCCGGAGCACCAGACTCCACCACTGCCACTGACGCTCTTCCAGTCGCAGGGCGCGCAGTGTCCGGGCCGCCTGGGCCTGCCGCTGCAGGTGCTGCCACCGATCCTCCATTTCACCATGAATATCGTGCAGACGCTGCAGATGCTCCCGGGTCTCGGCGATGCGTTGCGCCGTCTCCCGGCGGCGCTCCTTGTAGCGGCTGATACCACCCGCCTCTTCGAGAATGGCGCGCAGGTCATCGGGGCGAGCCTCGATGATGCGCCCGATGGTGCCTTGTTCAACGATCGCATAAGCGTTACCACCCAGCCCGGTGCCGAGAAAGAGATCCCCCACATCCCGGCGCCGGCAGCGCGCGCCATTGATCCGGTAATGACCGTCCCCCTTCCGATCCAGGCTGCGTTTGATACTGATTTCGGCCACGCCGGCAAAGGCGCTGGACGCCGCTCCATCGCCATTGTCAAAGCGCAGTTCCACGGTCGCCACCGACGCGGCGGGACGGCGCCCGCCCCCGTTGGAAATCACATCGTTCAAAGTCCCTCCGCGCAATTGTCGAGCCGAAGACTCGCCCAGCACCCAGCGAATGGCATCCACCATATTGGACTTGCCGCAACCGTTGGGTCCGACGATCACCACCGGATTCGCGTCAAGTCGGATGTGGGTATTTTCACGGAAAGATTTGAAGCCTTGGAGAACAATGGCCGAGAGGCGCATGGGCGGGAGTTTTTGCTATAGTGTGGCGAAAGGCGGACGATAGATCATGAGGAGTTCCAGATGTCCAGTCAACCCGGCAAAAGCTTGCAAAGTTTCCCCAATCCACACCCCGAGCGCGACTACATCATTCATATGGATCTGCCGGAGTTCACCTGTCTCTGCCCCTTGACCGGGCAACCGGATTTTGCGCATTTTATGCTGGATTTCATCGCGGACCAACATTGCGTGGAGCTGAAATCCCTCAAACTGTACCTCTGGAGTTTTCGCGATGAGGGCGCCTTCCACGAAGCCATGACGAATCGTATCGCCGATGAGGTGATTCGCCTGATTGCACCGCGTTACCTGCGCCTGCTGGGACGCTGGTACGTACGCGGCGGCATCACCACCGATGTGCTCATCGAGCATCGACAAACGGGCTGGAGGAATCCGGATCTCCTCAGCCAATTGCCACCCGTGCACTGGACACAGCACCATCCGGGCTACTGACGGACAGCATGCACCGCTCACCGCCGGTGGCGTCCGGAGCGACTAGAAGTGATACAGCAAATCCGCCGCGGTGATGGTGTTGAATTTTTTATAATAACTGATCGCGGTGAACTCATTATATGTGGCGGTATAGGAGAATTGCAGATTAAAATTCCCATACAGGCGAGATTGAATACTGGTAACCGATTCATAAGTATTGTTGTTGGCCGTTGATAATAGCGTGGTTATAGCTTCCTTGAACGTCGCGTGACGGGTGAGATGCCATTCATAACTCACCGCCAGCCGGGCGGCCGGGTTGACCTGGGATTTCCGGCCTATGGGGTGATCTTCCTGAGCGCCGATGCCTCCTTGATAGTCTATGGACATGGTCCTGTTGAGATGCATGATATTCCCTTCGCCTATGATTTCTATCAGATGATAAAAATATCCATTAAATTGGTTTCTGTCATAACGGATATCACCGAAAACATAGTGAACCTTTGGCTTGAAGTAATACCGGGTCTGGTTTCCCAGCACGAGACGATTGGCATAAATGGTCGCCGATGCGGCAGTATAGTTGTAGCTCATGTGTGCCCGATTCTCCCAGTGGTACTTTCGCCAGCGTATCCAATCATCACTGTGAAGATTTAAGGATGGGAATGTTCCGGTGGTACTAGAAAACCCAAATGCGGCACTGCCTGACCAAGGTTTTGAAGTTTTGGCCACAGCGCCTGTGCTTGACCCCATCCATGTGGCAATACTCAGAATAACAAGCCACATTACGTGCCTCCCATACTGCTTGTGGGAGGGTGCTGGGGAAACTTCTGACCATCTCATATGCTCTCCTGTTCATTATGTCTGGGTGGTTGTCACTCACAAAGATCGTCGTGGTCCGGATCATGATTAGGATTTGTGCTAATCCACAATCACAATATACCGATGAATCCGGTTATTTTTTGCAGGTACCAGCCGTCAGTCCCGCCAATTAGATAGCGCATCGCTTGCTGAATTTTAAACCACGAACACAATAAATCCTATTCGTACCAGAGTAGCGATAATTATTCTTTTCTTCAAGATGGTGGTTGACGGCCAATACAAACAACGCCTTCGCAATATGAGCAAAATACGCAAACTATTCCGATCATCGGCCAAAACGCCCTGGTCTTTTGTAAATGATGGCGGATGTTTGACCGGAGATATGATCCCTCGTCAGACGCTCCGTCCCGATGCACACCACCCGCCGGGTGGCGAATCAGCGCTCATTTCTTTCTGGGGCCGCCATCACGACCCCCGCTCGGTTGCCGGCCATATGCGCGTTCGTCCGGAGACAACCGACTGGACGCCCGGCTGGTTGTAGTTCAGCAGAGTCATGCTATAGTTCCCCTGGCAACGGGAAACCAGGCATAGCGACCGCCATCACCAAACGGTTGTCCCGGTTTTATTCCCCAGCCAGCCGTCATTGGCGGTAATGGGGAGCCAAAAACAGTACAGATATCTCATTGAAAAATATCTCTGTTCAAATTTGCCCAGGTGGCGAAATCGGTAGACGCAAGGGACTTAAAATCCCTCGGCTCATGCCGTGCCGGTTCGAGTCCGGCCCTGGGCACCATTCAGCTTGCATGGTTAAAATCCGCCAAAACTCCACGCCACACGCTGCAGCGGCTCAGGAACCGTGAACTCTATCAGCGTTGGCGGTGTGAATGACCGCCAGCTGACGCTGTTGCGGGTTTCGTCCGTCCCTACCTCTTCTTCGGGAGGGCTTCGGCAGGCTGCTCACCGGGCGGGGTGCCGGCTTCGGACGGAGTGATCGCGTTACCCCCCGCGCAATCGGCAAGCGGATCCTCCGTCGTGGCCGCAGCGGCGCCAGCCAATGCGGCCCAATACCGCTCTTCAGCCTGTAATTTTTGGATGTGCTCCCGGAGTACCGCCGCGCCTACGGCGTGCGGCCTGCTCTGATCGCGGCGGATAAGTTCCACCAATGGCAATGCCGGGAAATACTGGATCGCCATGTCCACAACACCCATGCACCGCAGCCATGCAACCTCTTTGTTCAGATGTGTCAAGTCCAGATGCGTATCGGCCAGAATGATCGCGTCATGCTCCTGCAAGGCTTTCCGCACGGCCTGTTCCCAGAGCCACTGGACCTGGCCTTCGAGGGCGTGATTCCAGCTGGACCACGAAAAAGGCATACCCGTCTCTGCGACATGCAAGGCCACCCGAATGGCGTCCCGTTCGATGATGGCGATACGCAATCCGGCATAGCGAGAGGCGACGGATTTGGCCCAACTGCTTTTTCCCGAAGCCGCCGGGCCAACGGTGAATATGGCCAACCTCTCCCGCTGGCCAGACGTATGCGCCTCTGCAGATACCCGTCCATTCATAACGTGGGTTCCTTTCTTTCGTTGTGCTGTTGGCCGCTTGACAAATCATTCTCCGTCAACTCATCAAAGCTTCCGCCGTTTCCGCTGATAATTGCCCAAATGAGGGCTATCAACCATCCCAATACGGTCCACCCCAGTGCGAGGTTCAGGATCAAAATACCCTTCGTATGCGCGGATCCCAGACTATAAGCCAGAATCACCGGCAACAGATACAGCACCGCCAGCAGAACGATCCCGACCACAAGGGCGAGAACGAAACCGGATGAAGTTTGCGTAAGCCAGCGCAGCATGGATATCCCCTTGAAGAATATGCTCGGACCAGCATCAAATGTGGCACTTTGACGGCTTTTCGATCAGAGACTACCCAGGGCCCCATCAAAGAGATCGCACAGCGGACAGAACCGCCCGCTACGCGCTTCAGCGCAATTATTCCGTGACCTCATTCAGGATGGTGTGCGGTAAAATGTATCGTCGCCGGCCATTTTAACAGAATACTCGAAGAGGTCTGCGCGCCACGGGTCGCCCCTTGCCGGTCACGACCCCCTCGAACATGGGATGCCCTTTTCAATGCTCTTGGAAAAACGTTGAAGGATCCACCCGCATGAACGGGGTGAAATGTAGGACATTCAGCGCTCATGGTCAACAGACCCATTGGCGAAACCGGAAACGGACGCGCAACAAAACCGCGTCAGAAAAAATGTTTGCAAAGTGCGGCAAGTTATACTAAAAATATATTAGAATATGAATATTGAAATTATAAGCCCCGGCCACCCCCGTCCTCGGTCCACAAGGTCCGCTGTGATGCTCCATCCTGCATGTGCGATGGCAGTTGAAACTTGAAGCATAGCCCTCATTTCGTGCCCCCAATTGACCTGCCCTTGGAAAACGACAGGTCCTTTTTATGCCGCAGGTGCAGTCAATGGGATATCAACAGTCTTCCACGGCATATGGATGTGATGCCCATGTCCCTGCGATCCAAGCAGGCTAGCGAAGGCGCCGGTTTCCGACGAGCGACGATCCACTTGGTTCATCAGGAGCCAGGCGCTACAATTCATACCCCCTTGCAGATCGACGACGGTTCACATGACCTGGTTTCTCGCCACTCTGGCCCATCTCATCCATCTCGCCACCCCCCTACTCCAGACCTATGGTTTATGGGGGCTGGTCGGTATCCTCTTTGCCGAGAATCTGGGCGTTGTCTTCGCACCGGGAGAATCCGTGGTAGTGACCGCCGGATTTCTCGCCGCCAAGGGGGTGTTTTCTATCGCCATCGTGCTACCCCTGGCCATGCTGGCCGCCATCCTTGGTGGTTATCTGGCATACGGACTGGGCGTGCGTTACGGCCACGCGGGCCTCATCCGTTTCGGGAAATACGTGTGGATCACGCCGGAGAAGATCAGTCGGGTCCACAATTTCTTCCAGCGCTTTGGCGCGCCAGTCGTGGCCATCGGTCGCTTTATCGTTCCCTTGCGGCAACTGCAGGGGTATATCGCCGGCAGCGCCGAGATGGGTTTCCGTGCCTATGCCATCTGGAGCGCCGTCGGTGCCGTGCTTTGGGTCACCACCTGGGGCGGTGGGGCCTGGTGGCTGGCGGAGTCTATCCCGGGCTGAGTCGATCGACGTTGGAGCATCCTCCCTGAAGGCTCTCCCCGATACACGCCAGAAACCGCATCGACGCCTGGTTGATCCTGGTCAGATCGGGTTTCTTCGCGGTCATATCGAGAGGAAGGGCGGTCACCGCCTCCTGATAGCGAAGATAGGCTTGGGCTATGGGGGTCGATCCAAAACCCAAACCGGCGACATGGCTGGCTACAGGACTAGTGGCGGCAAGCTCTGAAAGCATAGACTTGGGAAACATCGGGACCTGCATCAAAAGCGTCTTCAGGGCGTCGCTGAAGCGTAAATGGCAGGCGTAGAGGCCGAGCAGCGATTGCGGCCCATGATAAGGCTTCGGGGTGTACGCCCGGAGCCAGGGCAACATCGCCGTGGCAGGCATGGGGCGCGCGATGGCGTACCCTTGCGCCTGGGATACGCCGAGGGCCGTCAAGGCATCCAGAATTTCCGGCGTCTCCGCGCCCTCGGCCAAAAAATCCACCGCCAAACCCTGGGCAAGGCCCAAAAGGCTGTGCACAAAATGCAGATTGTCCGGCCGCTGCGCCAGTTCCCGGACGAAACTTTGGTCGAGCTTGATCATGTCAATCGGCAGCTCCTTGAGCCGCAGCAGGGAGGAATAGGCGCTACCCACATCGTCGAGGGCGAGACGCACGCCGGTCGCCTTAATTTCCCGGAGCTTTTGCTGGGCGTTAGCGATGGATAAAAAGTCTCCATACTCCAGTATCTCCAGAGTGACGCGAATGGGATCGATCCCGCTCGGTCCGAGGGTTTCCGTCAGGCAGTGCAAACAGGCATCATGCGTGAGAAGTTCCGGCTCCGCATTGATGGATACCGTGAGCGGAAACCCCGCTTTCTCCCAAGTGGCCACATCCTGAAGGGCTTGAGTGAGGACCGCCTGGGTGAGGGTCCGGCGCTCCTCCACGGAAAGGAAAGACAGAAAACGGGCGGGGGCGAGGATTTCGCCGGAATGCCCCGTCAAGCGTGCCAACGCCTCCACGCCCAGCACCCGGCCACTTTCGAGATCGACGATGGGTTGGTAGTGAATGCGCAGGCCTCCCGCGGTCAATAGGGTGCTTATGTCTTGCCGAAGAGCGGTTTCACCCACGTCCGTATCGGCGTGATAATAAGTCCAGAAGCGTTGCCGATCCCTCTTCGCCGCCTTGATGGCATAGAGGGCCTGGTCCGCATGGCGCAGCAGCAAATCGGAATCACTGTCGTCGAAAGGATAGAAGGTCAGCCCCAGACTCCCGCGCACGGTCACGCTGTCCCCGCCAGAGAGAATAAAGGGTGTCTCGATGGCCCCCTGGACTCGGGCGAGGACCGACTCCAACTCATCCATGCTTCTCAGGTCTTCGAAAACAAGGACCAGTTCGTCACCACCGAGACGGGCCGCGAAGTCGGTCTGCCGCAAGGCCTTCTGGAGACGATCGGCGAGTGTGGTCAGCAGAGCGTCGCCGGCGGCATGGCCGTATAGATCATTGATGGGTTTGAAATCATCGAGATCCAACATGCCTACGGCCAGTATCCGCTCATGACGGAGCGTACGGGCCATGGCTTCCGCCATGCGCAGGGACAGGGCGGCACGATTGGGCAGCCCGGTCAAAAGGTCGTGGTAGGCAAGCCAGGCCTGTCGGCCATGCTCGGCGTCGAGACGCGCCCGGAGATCGATTTCGTGGAGGCCATGGCTGATGAGCCGGGTGATTCGCGCCAAAAGCCCGAGGATCGCTTCATCAAAAATCCCGGCGCGACCAGCGATGACGACGAGGACCCCCCAGATCCGCCCCTGTCGCAGGATTGGAATGGCCGCGGAAGCGCGCCAACGGCACCGCCGAAATTGATCATGAAACAGGACCAGAGAGGGATCCGCAAGATAATCATTGCTATAATGCAGGCGTCCGCTGCGCCAGGCTCGAGCGGCAAGACTCTGCCCCTCCGGCGTATCCGCCACAGTCAGCGGGATGGAGCCGATGGTTTGCGCCCCCCGCCCGGCCGTCACGAGGTGTTCCATGACTCCTTCCCCGTTCGGATGGCCTACCCAAGCGGCGCTGAAGAGATGACTGACGGCAAGACGCCGACAGGTTTCCCTGAGGAGATCTCGCTCGCTCCGCGCGCGCAAAAGGATGTCTCCCTCCGCCATGAGGGCCTGATACAGGGCGTTGAGCCGTTCCAGGGCCTCCCTGTGGCTGGTCTCTTCCGCGATCAGATGCAGCCGTTCCAAGGCGAGTCCCAAGACCGCGGTCAGATGCGCGAGAATCGCCTGCTGATCGGGGTGACCGAAAAAACCCCGCTCCCGGCTCAACAGCGCGAGAATGCTCCGTCTCCGTCCGCCAGAGTCCATCAAGGGGATGGCGGCGTTGGAATTCCAGCCAAAAGGCCGGGCCTGCTCCTGCCAAGGCCGCATGGAAGGATCACCGATCCAGTCCGAGGTGACTTGCACCCGCTCCGTTCGCCAAGCGCGTCCGGCAGGGCCCTGGCCCTGGGGCGTATCGTCCACACGGATCGTGATGGTCGCCAGATATTCGGCCATACCGGCCCCGGCCGTCGCCGTAACGATTATTTTTCCATCGCTGTCCGGATACCCGAGCCAGGCGCCGTCTATGCCGCCCTCCCGAGTGAGAAAGTCCATGATCCGTGGAACCATCACCGCTTCGGAGTCCGCGCCGACCAATATATGGTCCAGGTTCAAGAGCAGATCCCGGACGCCACTGGAGCCCTCGGCATAGCCTTCGAGCTGCCAGGCCAGATCTTGCAACAGACGCCCCACCAGCAAAGCGCGCAAGGGATGCCGATCCCTCGCGGCAATTTCGGGCCGTTCCACCTGCTCCAGCAAGTGCCGCCAATACAGCGTGTAGCTATCGGCCACCCAGGACGGCAGCACACCGTGGCGATAGTGGATCCGGCCGGCCCGATGGGCGTCCTCGCGCCAGGAGGTCTCCCGCCCCGGATTCAGAAGCAGACGCAAATGGCGCGCCTGCGCCGCGCGTAAATGCTGGTACTGCTCCTGGGAAAGCCGGCCCAACACCTGGGCACGTTCGGGAATAGCCTCCTGCCTCTGGTAAAAAGCCACCATGAATCCTTCGACCTCTGCCACCAGGCACTCGTGGTAACTGGCGAGAAGGTCGATGGAAGGTGTGGGATATTCAGCGGATAGCACGATTCACCTCTTATGGGCCACTGCAAGCCCGCCATGGCTGAAAGGGTTGCTCCTGGAAGCGCTTGACCGCGTGTCAGCCAAGGACGCTCCGGGGAGCCCGCCAGTGGCCAGGATACGAAATAAAAATCGTTTCGATGACGGGTCGGCGTTATGAAGCCCCAAGACACATATATGCGCTGATAAAAACACGAAGAAAGTGCCGTGTCTATTCCGACGGGAAGCATGGCCGGCATCGTGGACACATCCTGATGGATCCACCCAATCTTTCGCGGCAGGAAGGCGTACGACGCTTGGCCGGACGCGCCGGAGCATGGCGCTGGCTAGTCCGTACCCATCGATCAAAGTATACTGCTATCCCTTATCGGACTCTTCCCGTAAGGAATGATCATGTTTTTCTCTCCACAAGAAATCGCCACGCTCATTCAGGAAGATCAACCTTTCCTGGACCTCACCACCCGGATGCTCGGCATTGGTGATCGAACATCGGTCATTCGCTTTGAATGCCGCCAGGCAATCACCATCGCCGGCACTGAACTCGCCGGGCAGATATTGACATCCTGCGGCCTCGTCGTCACCGAAAGCAAGCCGTCCGGTGCATCGGCCGTGGCGGGTACGATTCTGCTCGCGGCGCAAGGTCCGGCGCAGGCCGCCCATTCCGCCTGGAAAGTGGCGCAAAACGTGCTGGAATACGCCTGTGGTATCGCGACCCATGCGCGACAACTGGTGCAGGCGGCACAATGCATAAACCCGCGGGTGGCCGTTGTCGCCACCCGCAAGAGCACACCCGGGATCCGCCGCTTCGCGGTGATGGCCGCGCTCGCCGGGGGGGTGCTGCCCCATCGTTTGGGGCTCTCGGAAAGCATTCTGGTATTCGACCAGCATCTCGCATTTTTAGGGGGGTTGCAGCCTTTCCTGCAACGGTTGGCGCAGTATCAGGCGCTGGTGCCCGCCAAAAAGATCGTGGTGGAAATACAAAATACGGAGCACACCCTGACCGACGCGCTGACTTTGGCCCAAGCCGGTATTTCTGGTCTTCAATTTGATAAGGTGGCTCCCGCATCATTGACGGAAATGGCTGCGCAACTACGCGCCATTGCTCCTCAAATCACATTGTTTGCGGCGGGCGGGATCACCCTCGCCAATGTGCGGGCCTACGCGGCAAGCGGCATGGATGCCCTCGTGACCAGCGCCGTGTATCACGCCGAACCGGCGGATATTGGCGTAGAAATTCATCCCGCATAGCGACGGATAGGGAAAACCCCGTTTATCCCGCTTTGGCCACGGCGGCGCCCCCGCCGAGCAATACCCCGGAGGGCATCTGGAGCACTCGAATCCCCTGCTCGCGAACAAAACGCGCTTCGTTCCGGGTCAGCGGTGCCTCTATCAACGCCCAATGACGCTCCGATGAACGCTTCATGATCTGGCGGGCAAAATTGCGCTGCAACTGATCGTCGAAACGGCAGCCGACAAAAAGAAAATGGCGCCCCGTGCGGATTTGCTGGACGATCTCCGGGATGGGCGTCTGAATGTCGATTTCCGTCAGCACTTCCACAAAATCCGTATCGGAAACGAGGTAATTGTTGGCCGGACTTTGTGCGCCCCAGGGCTCATACAGTATCGTGTCCCACTGGGCGGCCGCCGCGGCCTCGACCGCCTGGCCCCCGGCATCCATATATCCCGTCCAGTGGCCGAAATGCTCGGTCTGACTGAGTCCCTGGATACGTCCCCAGTGTGTACCCTGCTCCGCCAACGCCTTGGCCATGCCGTTGTCGTACCAGAGATGGACGATCAGCGGAGGTTTCCGGGCGGCCAGTTCGCGCTGCAAAGGATGGAGCGGCGGGTCCCCGGCGAAGGTCTTGTCCATCATGCCCACGAGGGTCTTGCGGTGCTTGAAGTTCTCGATATATTGCGCCGCTCCGGTGAGATTCCGGCGGACCTTGTGCGGCACCGTCACCTGGCTGCTGAGCACTTCCGCCAAGGCCGGCAACGCGCTGGGCAGTGAGGCGCCCGCCTCCGGCAGCAGGCCGGGGCCGAGATACGGAATGATGCGCCCTTCCGCAAGACCGCTGAAGATTTCCGAAATATCTTTATCCATGATCTTTCTTCCTTATGTGGCGGGGGAAAGCACTGCCGCCTTCGCCTGCTCGATGGCCGCGGGCGCGAGGCGAAAGATGCCTCTTCCTCCGGAGAGCGCCTCATAGCCGTTGGCGGAATGTCGGCTCAGCGCGTTGAACCAGTCCTGGGGGCTGATACCGCTGGGACATTCACCGATTTCCCGCACACTGCCATCATTGGCAAAACGGGCATGGATGATAACGCGCGACGATTCCATCACATCCTCCTCATAAACCTGAAGAAAATCCCAAAAGTTCGATGGCGACATCTTCTTCACCGATCAAGGCCTGACAGGCCAGACGGGATTTGCTGCCGACGCCCACAATGGCATCCAGGCGCTCATTCTCCAGACGCTGGATCTTGGACAAACTCTTCCGCCCTTCCTGGACGAAAATATGACAGCTTTCGCATTCGCCTTTGCCTTCGCACTTCAGGACCATGGGCTCACCGGCAGCGATCACCGCGGCGGCGAGACTGGCCCCCACGGGCATCTCGACGATTTTACCGCTGGGTTTGATGGTGATAATGGGCATACGACACTTTCTCCTCTGTTGAAATGAATATAAAAACAACGTGCTAATAAATAGCGGCCCCAGCACCCACGTTAATGGAGGCATCTTTCAGGGTATCGATGATAAAAGCGATTTCCTCCTCTTCCAGACGCGGATGAAAGGGCAAGATCAGGGTACGGTCCGACACCCGCACGGCGGTCGGGCAATGGCCGCCGCCCCGCTCGCGGTAATAGGATTGGGTATGCATGGGCAGGCAATAAGAGGCCGCCTCGATACCCTGGACACGGAGATCGGTGACGATGGCATCCCGACTGCTGCGACTGAACCGGGTACCGAGATGCACTTCGTACACGAACCAGTGCACCGCGGTGGCATCCGGCCCGTGGTAGGGATCCTTGATCCCTTCAAAGGACTTCATATACTCGAAATAAAGCGCTTCCACCTGCTGCCGGCGTTGCAAGATACCGTCCAGACGGGCGAGCTGAACCCGCCCTATGGCGGCCTGGATATCGCTCATTTCCGCCTGCAGGGGTGGACGGGTGGGCGCCACCACCGAGCCCCGCGCATCAATGCCGCGCGCCCGATACTGACGCAGACGGCTGACGGTTTCGGTATCGTCCGTGACGATCATGGCGCCTTCGCCGCAGACCAGGGCGGAGGGCTGGGCAAAGGCGAAAATGGCGCTGTCCCCGAAGCTGCCCACCAGGTTACCCTGATAGCGGGAACCGATCGCCTCGGTGGAATCCTCCAGCAGAATCAATCCGTTTTCGTTGGCCGTCGTGCGCAGCGCCTGCCAGAAGGCGGGATGCCCCTTGGTATTGCCGGCGAGAATCGCCCGGGTTTTCTCCGTGATCAGGGTCTCCGTTCCTTTGGGGGAGATCGTGCCGGAGTAGTAGTCGATGTCCGCGAACACCGGCTGAACCCCGTACCACGCCAGGGCATGCCCGATCTGCCACCAACTGTAGGGCGAGAGGATGACTTCATCGCCCGCCCTGAGTTCGTAGGCACGCAAACAGAGCATCAGGGCCAGAGTCGGGCTGGCGACGGCGACGGCGTAGCGCCGCCCGTGATAGGCGGCGAAGGCCGCCTCGAAGGCGTCCACTTGCTCCCCCGCGCTGATGCGCGTGGAACGCAGCACCGTCTCCACCGCTTCCAGCTCGCTGGGACTGATATCCGGGTCCGAGAGGGGAATATCGAGGGTCGTCATGGCGCACCCCGGTGCATGGCGAGCAGCAGGCCCGTCGCCGCCAGAGAATCGGACGTGATCCTCCAGCAGTGGTCGCGGGTATCGAGCAGATGCAGGTCAAAATATTCACCGGCACGGAAAGGCGCGTCGCTGACATCAGCGGCGGGACATTGGGTAATGGCTAGTCCGGGGAAGCGGGTACGCAAAACGGGCAGGATGCCTTCACCAGACCGGCAGGCATTCCGGCCCAGATCAAAAAGCGCCGCGAGATCTTCGTCAGTGAGTTCCATCCTCTCAGCCCTCCAGGCGCCGCGCTTCCACGGTGATCGGCAGGCGGGTATCACCGGGCATCTCCGGTAATTCCAGGCGCCAGCCGTTGGCCAGCGTCACCACTCCGCCCCACAGCTCCGGCTTCTGACACTCGGTAATGGGTTCTTCAAGGTCCTTCTTGGGCACATACGCCGTCAGCGCACCCGCGGCATTTTTACGAATCATCACCTTCATGGGGTATTCCTTTTAGTGTGCACAAGAAATCGGGGCGCCGGCCGTCATCGGCGGCATGTCCATCATGCCCAGCAGGATGCCCGGTAATACGCGGAGCAGCCGCTCCACATCTTCCGAGCGGTTCAAGCGTCCAAAGGAGAAACGCAGTGAGGACAGCACCGCCGTTTTAGAAAAGCCCATGGCCGTAAGCACATGGGAAGGCTCCTGCCCGCCCGCGGCACAGGCCGCACCGGCCGCCGCCGTAATGCCCTCCTGTTCCAGGCGATAGAGCAGTTCTTCACCGTCGAGAGCGATAAATCCGACATTACTGGTATTGGGTAAACGTTCGGCTTCCTGTCCGTGGATGCGCGCACAGGGCATGAAGGCCAACAGACCTTGTTCAAAATGATCGCGCAATCCCCGCACGTAACGCGCCTCATGTTCGATATTGGTGAGCAGACGAGCAGCGGCCGCAAAACCAGTGATGGCGGGAACATTCTCAGTACCGCCCCGCCGTCCCCGTTCCTGATGGCCATGAAACAACGGTGGCAAGGCAATGCCTTTGCGGACGAACAATGCCCCCGCCCCCTTGGGGCCATGAATCTTATGTGCCGAACAGGATAAAAAATCCACACCGGAAGCGGCTGCATTCACCGGCAGCTTGCCGAGCGCCTGGGTCGCATCCGTATGAAAAAATGCCCCCGCGCCATGCGCAATGGCAGCCGCTTCAACAACAGGAAACAGTACACCCGTTTCATTGTTTGCCCACATGAGGGAAACCAGGGCGGTATCCGGACGCAAGGCGGCACGCAGGTCTTCCAGATCCAGCCGTCCCTCTTCATCCACCGGCAGGTAACTCACCTCTATCCCGAGGCGTTCCAGATGCTGGCACATGAGCAATACCGAAGGATGCTCCACCTGGCTGGTAATCAGGTGGCGTTTGCCTTTAGTCAGGGAGAGCGCGCCCAGGATCGCCGTATGATTGCTCTCCGTCGCGCCGCTGGTAAAAATCAGCTCCGCGGGTGAGGCGCCCAACAATTGGGCCACCGCGACCCGCGCCTCACCCAAAGCTTTCTTGACGCTTGCACCCGCTTCGGAGGCGCTGGAAGGATTGGCATATTCTGTGGATAAATAGGGCAGCATGGCGTCCAGTGCCGCCGGTGCCAAGGCCGTTGTCGCATTATTATCGAGATAAATGCTGCGGGTTATGCTCATGGCTTCGCTTCTCCGAGGGGTAATATTTCCTCTTCCAGACAACCCACCACCATGCCGTTGGCAAACTCCACGAGGTAGAGGGGCGTGTTGCTCTCCTCATGATGTCCTACCCGCACGATTTCTCCCGGACTGTCCTTGGCCACCAGCAAGGCCCCTTCGGCCTCCCCCGGATAAGTCCCGTCATTAAAAATATCGTCGCCAGCCAATACCCTGAGGCCCCAATCAAATCGGGGAGGACGCAGATCCATCATGAGATTTTCTCCTCCTGACTCGGATTGTATTCGATCAGCTCCAGTTCACGGCCCTTCATACCGACCAGATGACCACGTTCATAAAAATCCACGCCATAAATATAAAATTGTTGCAAATAGGTCCCGATACTGATGATAAAACCGACATCGCCTTTGGTAACAATCACCTCGCCAATTTCGGCGCCGGTGAATGTCCCGTCATTTTTCACATGCTTGCGGGAACGGACTTTATCTCCATAATTGAACTCGGGTTCCGCGCTCAACTCCACCGTTGCACTGTCTCTGCTCATTCCGGCCATGTCCCACCCTCCCCTGGCCATCGTTGTCTGGACGTATCGCCTTTCCCCAAGCGTTCCGCGGCGCAACGACGCACCTCATCATCCGCATCCGCCAACAGGCGGATTACCGTTTCCCGGTTCCCGCGCGCGGCCACCTCGTAGCGGATGCGCCAATCCGCATCGTCCACCAGTGTGGAAAGGATCGACACGGGTACCCGTTCAATGGCATCCAGACGGACCCCGGGATCAGCGTCCCGCAGCATTTTGACCAGAGCATCCACGCCGATGCGTTTGGCCACGACCCGCCGGACCTCCACATCGGCATCATGCATCATGAGCGGCAACAGGCCTGTGGGCAGACGGCGCGCCACCTCCAGACGCACGTAGTAATCCGCATCGTGCATCATGGCCGACAGATTGCGGTCATCCAGCCGCGCGGCCACCCGGATACGCACTTCCCGGTGCGGATCGTGGATCATCCGCAGCAGATAACGTTGCGGAAGCCTTTGCGCGACCGCCCAACGCACGGTTTCATCCGGGTCATGCATCAAAGCGGGCAGGTGAAAGATGTCCGCATAACGCGCGGCGCAGGCACGCACCTCGAAATAATCGTGTTGCAGATAATCCTTGGCGATCTGCGGATTCCAGCGAAAAAAACGATCCACTCTTTTGGCATAACGATCATGCGGACAGGCATGCAACGGCGCACACCTCAACTCCGGTATTTCGCGCTCCGGACAGGCATCACAAGAAACGGCGCAGCCTTGCCAGTCAATGGCCTCGTCGGGATCATTCATCCTCATCGTCACCCTCTTTTTTTTGCAGGACTTCCAGCAGCACCCTAGCCTGAATTTTGTCCGTCGGGTCCAGTTCGATGAGTTTATCCATGATCTTACTGCCCGTAGCCAGATGTCCCAGGCGCAAATGCAGATAGCCATAGGCTTTCAGCACGAACATATAAAAACGTGCCCGCGGTGCATCAAAACTGCCAAAGTCCGCCTGCCGTTCCCTCACCTTGCGCCAGTCGGGATCGATACCTAATTCGGTGGCACTGCGCTGCAGGCAAATACGGGCCGTTGCCAGCGCCTCGCTCAGCCGGCCTTTATAGAAATAAAATTTGTACAAACCCAGGTAAACGACCATGTGTTCCGGCGCGATGGCGATGGCATCCATCAGGTGATCCTCGGCACACGCATCGTCCGCATAGGAGCGCGCCGCGAGATGCAGATGGCGTTCCGCTGCTTCGGGCAGGATACCTTCGTAATAACGGCGGTTGAGCCATTCATCCTCCCAGATATTACTCATGCGGCACCTCGATGCTTCGCGCCGTCACACAACGCCGCCTCGCATTCCGCACAGCAAGTGTAGTTGCTGTAGGTCCGTGCCAAATGCCGTTGTTCCCGGCCTTGCACGCGCGTGAACAATTCCGCGCCACGGAAATTGATAGCGTCCAGATGCGCAGGCAGTGCAGACGCATTCGCCGCACACCGATGAATGGTCGCCGTCGGGTGATGCACAATCCAGGTTTCCATGCTTGCCTCCCCTCAATGTTCAACTTGGAGTCGGGCCTTATTCCTTGGGTGTAAATGAGGTTCCGCAACCGCAACTGGCCGCCGCGTTGGGATTGGTAAACACCAGCCCGGTATGCATCAGGCTATCCTCGCAATCGACGACGACCCCGTTCAGAAAAGGCACACTTTCCTGTTCCAGAAACACCGGAATGCCACGACTGATGATGGCCACATCGCCAGGTTCCGGGGACTCCACGATGCGGAACTCATAGGAAAGGCCGGAACATCCACCCGGCTTTACCGCAAGACGGAAAGCGCTGGCCGGGCTCCCGCCACCGAAGGTGATCATCCGTTGAATAAAGCGCTCCGCTTTAGGCGTAAAGGTGAGTTCCATGGCAAACTCCTAAGCACTGTAGCGCGGATAGTTGTTGTCGATAATGCAGGTGTCATCCACCGGGCATACCGCCACGCACTGGGGTTCATCGAAATAGTTGATGCATTCCGTACATTTGGCCGGATCGATCACGAAGGTGCCGTTTTTTTCAGAAATAGCCATGTTCGGGCATTCCGGCTCGCAGGCCGAACAACTGGTACATTGAGAACTCACGATCTTAAAAGCCACGATGCTTCTCCTTTTCACAAAAATGGGAGGAGGCGTTCTCCCCCCGAATATGCTCAGGCCGCGACGTATGCCCCTTGCCGGATCTGCGCGTCTCCGCGCTGACCATGCACGACGGACCCGCTGCGGATCTTGTCGAGATAGTCCCGGTAGTAGGCAATGACGGACTGTTCGATATACTCAAACGCGTAACGGTCCACCGCATCGATTCCGGCGGACTCCAGAGAGGCTTTCGGACAACCGCCGATCTTGGCCACGAAAACCGCCGTACAATCGTTGATCGCGCGGATGATGGTGGTTTCCAGCGCTTCCTCTTCGCCATACCCGCCCTGGCAATAGAGGTCCACGCGACGGTGCCCGACAAACTTCGCCCCGGATGCGCTCGCCTCATAAATCTGGAACTCGGTGGCATGGCCGAAGTGTTCATTGATTCGTCCGCTGCCCTTGGTGGCCACGGCGATCAGGATTTTGACATCGGACTGTTCACCCGCCAGGGTTTCCAGCTCCATCCGCTTGGCGTCCGCCGTGGCCTGACGCTCCTGCTCGACCAGCGTCTGATAGGCTTTGCGCGAATCGATGTCGTAATCCACCTCCATCGCCATCACCGCCTCGGTGGTGAATTCCGCCGAACGATCCTCACCCAGCAGACCCACTGCGTCCGCGCGGCATTGCCGGCAGTGGCGCATCATGTTCATCTCGCCTTCGCAACTGTCCTGTAGGCTCTTGAGCTCCTGGGCGGTCGGACCGCGCTGACCGTTCAACCCGAACACCGTGCCGTGTTCGGGCGCGGAAATCAGGGGCATGATGTTGTGAAGGAAGGCACCGCGGCTCTTGACCGCCCGGTTGACCTCCACCAGATGGTGATCGTTGATGCCCGGAATCATGACCGAATTGACCTTGCAAAGAATGCCGCGTTCGGTCAGCATCTCCAGTCCCTGCATTTGCCGGTCCGTCAGTATCTGTGCCGCCTCACGCCCCTTGTAACGTTTGTTTTTGTAATAAATCCAGGGATAGATTTGCGCACCGACGTCGGCATCCACCATATTGATGGTGATGGTGACGTGATCCACGTTATATCCGGCAATGGTATCCACATGATCCGGGAGCATCAGACCGTTGGTGGACAGGCAGAGTTTGATGTCCGGCGCCGTTTTCGAGATCAGTTCAAAAGTCTTGAAGGTTTTCTCGGGATTGGCCAGGGGGTCTCCTGGACCGGCGATGCCCAGCACGGTCATTTGCGGAATGGTGGAGGCGACGGCCAGTACCTTTTTGGCCGCTTGCTCCGGGGTCAGTTTTTCGCTGACCACTCCCGGACGGCTTTCGTTGGCACAGTCGTATTTGCGATTGCAATAGTTGCATTGGATATTGCAAGCGGGGGCCACCGCGACGTGCATGCGGGCGTAGTGATGATGCGCTTCCTCACTGTAGCAGGGATGATTTTTGACCTTTTCCCAGATCTCCGGGGCCAGATCACCCTGCCCCGCTCCGGTGCCACAACTGGCCTTGCCGGAACCACCACTCGTACCACAACCTTGATGCTCTGCCTTTTGCTGCATGATCTCATCCAGATCCACCCCGTTATTGGGCGTGGCGACGCTGGAGAGAGAAACTATTTGGGATGCCATGGGCGTAATCCTCCATACGGATCTTCGATAAACGATGGAAAACCGCGCGCCTCATGGATGTATCGGCTTGCTCCTAAGAAGCTGACGCTTGCAGGATCTTTAGCAAAAGCAATGCCAGCATAGGCAGTCTTTATTTTTCAATGGATTGGAATGAGATATGGGATGATTTGTCGGTAACGCTACGCGCGCATCCGACACAGCCGCGGAAATTGTCGAAAACCAGACAAAGGAAGGGGTGAAGACGGTCGGCACCCCTGGATCAGAGCTTTTTGACTTCTATGCCATGTTTATGGAGGGCATAGCCGAGTTTGCGGGTAGTGGTCCCCAGCAAACGAGCGGCTTTGGCTTGTACCCAGCCACAACGATCCATGGCCTGGATCAGGCGGTTCCTTTCCGACAAGGGAGCGGCGCTCTCCATGTCGTTGGCCGCCGCTGGCTCCGCAGCCTCCGGCATGAGGGGGGGCGGTACACCACCACCGTTCGACACCCGCATGGTGACAATGGGATGTCCCCCCTCCAGCGGTCGCAAGGCCATCGAGAGACACTGATTGCGCTGACAGGGCACATCGAGATTGCGAATGGTATCTCCGCGTATCATGGTGGCGGTGCGTTCGACGCAGTTTTCCAGCTCCCGCACGTTGCCCGGCCAGTAGCAGGACACCATGGTTTGCAACGCTTCCGGACTGAGGGTCAGTTTGCGCTGATTCTCGACGTTGTAACGGGCGAGGAAGTGTTCGATCAGGGCGGGAATATCCTCACGCCGTTCCCGCAATGGAGGCAGAAAGATACTGACGACATTGATCCGGTAGTAGAGGTCGGCGCGGAATTCGCCCTTGCTCACCGCCTCTTCAAGATTGCGGTTGGTGGCCGTGATGATGCGCACATTGATCCGCCGGGTCTGCGTGCCACCCACCCGCTCGAATTCACGCTCCTGCAGCACCCGCAGAAGCTTGGCCTGAAAAGCCGGAGAGATGTCGCCGATCTCATCGAGAAACAGCGTGCCGCCATCCGCCAATTCAAAACGCCCCTTACGCTCCTGGGTGGCGCCGGTAAAAGCGCCGCGCTCATGCCCGAAAAGCTCTGATTCCAGAATGCTTTCAGGGAGCGCCGCGCAGTTGAGGGAAACAAAGGCCTTGTCGCGACGGGGGCTGAGATAATGAATGGCGCGGGCGATCACTTCCTTGCCGGTGCCCGACTCACCGCGCAGCAGCACGGTCGCCTTGCCCGGTGCCGCCTGATGCACATCGGCAAACACGGTCTGCATGGCTCGGCTGTGCCCGATAACGTTCTTGATGCTATAGCGCTTCTGGAGTTCTTTCTGCAAGCGATGTTTTTCCTGCAAAAGGCGGTTTCTTTCCGCGCTGATCCCCTGATGCAGATTGACGGTCTGTCCCACCAGATTGGCGATCATCTGTAGCAGACGGACGTCGGACCGGAAACTCACGCCCTTGTGCCGCTCGCTGCGATAGATGGCCAGCACGCCGATACATTCATAACCGACTTTGATGGGCACGCCCACAAAGGCGTGCAGACGCTGGTGGATCTCCGGCTCGTAAGCGCGATGCAGGAAGGCCGGTTCCTGGGAAACATCAGGGATGACCACCGGCATACCGGCCCGCATGATCTTGCCCACCATCCCTTCGCCCAAACGATAACGCCCCCGTTCTATTTCCGCGACGGACAGGCCGGTTGCGGCAATCACCCCCACCAGATCCTCATCCATCCGCAAGAGAATCATGGACGGAGAGATATACAGATGGCTTTCCAGCGTCTTGAGCACATCGTTCAGCGTGTGCTCGAGGTCCATGGAGGAACTGAGCACCTTGCTTACCTCGTAGATGGTCGTCAGTTCCTGAAAATGGTTGGGGGTAATGCGATCTTTCATGATGGCATCCTCTTCTCTACAGCGCTCAGAAGGCGTTGGTTTGGGATGAGGTGGGTGGAATCTTCAACCGATCCTGGGTTGCCCCGGCCGTTGGACAGGGCACCGGACGTCGACAACTTTCTGGGCTGGCACCAACGCTTACAGCATACCCTCCGGGAAATGCGGAAGTCCAGCGCGTCAGAAGGTCACCCACCTGGATCGGGATATCCCGGCCAACCGCCGATCCCGGGTAGACGCCCATCGCTCTTTCCCGCCAGTCGTAGCCCATTTCTCATCCTCAGTAATAATCCATATGCGCCGCGTACTCACCGCCAACCACCAAGTACTCACTTTCGGCATGCAGCGCGGGGCATGGCACCAATCCCTTGAAAAAAAGCAATTTTACCAGCGGCACCTGGATCTCCAGGATCGCATCGCCAAACACGCTGGCCACCTGCCGATCGCTACTGAAAGAAACCAGATTGTTCAGCCGGATTACCCCGTGCCGCGTCCCGGTTTTCCAGAGAATGGGGTGTTCGGCAAAGCCATTCGTTCCGCGGTACAGTCGCAAATGCCGTTGTCCCGGCGCCAGAAAACGTCGCGCCGACCACTGGGCGAACTCAAACAACAGGTCAAGCTGCAGACGTATGCCATTATTGTCGAAACGTCCCGCCATCTTGTCCGTCATATACCGCACCCAGGCGGGGTCGCCCAATCGACTGATCACCTGCCCATGAAAAGTCGGCGCGATTCCGAACCGGCTCTCCACCCAGCTTTTCAGAACAGCGCCCTCCGGTGAATTGCTGTCATACCCCCACCCCCGCAGCAATCGCAGATAACTGCTCTTGAAGCGCCGTTGCGATGTGGCACCGGACGCGCGATCAAACACCGCTGCCATGTAGTCTTGAAAGATCCGTCCCGCCTCCCGCTGATCCCGTGCCCGGTCCAAGCGTTGAAAAAGTGTCTGGTGACTGTCCCGCACCCCGGTGATATGCACGGGTATCGGAAACGCTTGAAATTCGGCACTGTTCAGCAAACCCGACGGAATACCGGTCAAATTGCTGCCGAGACTGCCGCGATCAAAAAGCGTCCCCAACGCCAAAGGTTACTGTAACACCGTGGCCACCGTGGCCCTGACATTCTCGAGTCGCAATGGCGTATACAACAAGGCGAAACCCTTGCTGACCGTCGCTTGGGTCAGGGCGGACCCGGCTTCGCCCACCACGAGCAACAGGCGTGCCCGGGGAAACTGTTGAGAAACGCGCTCCACGGTCAACGCGCCATCGCGCAGCGGCGCCTCGCCAAGAATGATCAGATCCGGCGGCCAATCTCTGGCTTTGGCGACCGCCGCATCCAGATTGGCGAGCTCATGGGTCTCATACTCATCATGCAGCATGAATTGCAGCGCCATACGGCCAATTTCATCCGTATCCAGCACAAAGATGCGCGAGTTTTTTACTGCAAGGGCAGAATCCACACCGATTTGCATACACACCTCCCGAGTCGCGGACACACGTTTTCTGGATGAGATATAGGGATATGCAGATTCTATGCCATTCATCTTCGATCTTATTTTCAAATACGGAACACGCGCTTTCGAAATCAGCGAGAAAAAAACTTTCATTATCTGGCAGGGCATTAGCTGACCCGACCTTCGCGGAACGGCGCGAGATTCGCCGGACCGGCAATCCATCGGCCGACTTTCAGACCTGTGGGTTTCCTGACAGACAAAATGTGTTTTGTCGCTTTTCAAACAGTCGGTGAAATCCGCCGCAACCTCGTTTAATTTATTTATAATCAAGTTGTTATATATAACCGGCACGATCTGGCACGACGCTTGCAACAGCGAGAACGGAAAGCGACTCTTTCCCATTTTTTGGGCTTTCACCTGGCAAGTTCGCCACTTTTGAAACAGGAGGCATGGCAATGAGCGACAAACTAAGGCAAATCGCCTTTTATGGTAAGGGAGGCATCGGTAAATCCACCACCTCCCAGAATACCCTGGCGGCTCTGACGGAGATGGGCCAGAAGATTCTCATCGTCGGTTGCGATCCCAAGGCGGATTCCACCCGCCTGATCCTCCACTCCAAGGCGCAGGACACTGTACTCAGCCTCGCGGCGGAAGCCGGCAGTGTGGAGGATCTGGAAATCGAGGACGTGATGAAGGTCGGATACCGCGATATCCGCTGCGTGGAATCCGGTGGACCGGAGCCGGGCGTGGGTTGTGCCGGGCGTGGCGTCATCACCTCCATCAATTTCCTGGAGGAAAACGGTGCTTATGACGGTGTCGATTATGTCTCCTATGACGTGTTGGGGGACGTGGTGTGTGGCGGATTCGCGATGCCTATTCGTGAAAACAAGGCGCAGGAAATCTACATCGTCATGTCTGGCGAAATGATGGCCATGTATGCCGCCAACAACATCTCCAAGGGCATTCTCAAGTACGCCAATTCGGGCGGCGTGCGTCTGGGCGGGCTGGTGTGTAACGAGCGTCAAACGGACAAGGAACTGGAATTGGCGGAAGCCCTGGCTGGCAAGCTGGGTACCAAGCTGATCCACTTCGTGCCCCGTGACAACATCGTGCAGCATGCCGAATTGCGGCGGATGACGGTACTGGAATACGCGCCGGAATCCAAACAGGCCGAGGAATATCGTCAATTGGCGCAGAAAATCCATGCCAACGGCGGTAATGGCACGATTCCGACCCCGATCACCATGGACGAGCTGGAAGATATGCTCATGGAGTTCGGCATCATGAAAGCGGTGGACGAAACTCTGATCGGCAAATCAGCCGCCGAACTGGCTGCTGCGGTCTGATGGACAGAGGGTATCCGCCGCCCGGTGGCTGCCCTCTCTTTTTCTCGCTAAAGGAGAGATGTGATGAGCATTACCGCTGAAGAAACCCGGGAGCGGATTGTCGCCGAGACCAAGACGCGCAATCGTGCCCTGATCGATGAAGTCCTCAAGGTCTATCCGGAGAAAACCGCCAAGAGACGCGCCAAACACCTGGGTGTGTATGAGGAGGGAAAACCGGATTGCGGCGTCAAATCCAATATCAAGTCGGTGCCCGGCGTCATGACCATTCGCGGTTGCGCCTATGCGGGTTCCAAGGGCGTGGTCTGGGGCCCGATCAAGGACATGATTCATATTTCCCACGGACCCGTTGGTTGCGGTCAGTATTCCTGGGCGTCACGCCGCAACTATTATATCGGCACCACGGGTGTGGATACCTTTGTCACGATGCAGTTCACCTCCGATTTCCAGGAAAAAGACATCGTTTTCGGTGGTGATAAGAAACTCGAAAAGATCATGGATGAAATCGAGGATCTCTTCCCGCTGAACCACGGTATTACCGTGCAATCGGAATGCCCCATCGGCCTGATCGGAGACGACATCGAAGCGGTATCCAAGAAGAAGTCGAAGGAATTCGGTGGGAAGACCATTGTTCCGGTGCGTTGTGAGGGCTTCCGGGGGGTATCCCAATCGCTCGGCCACCATATCGCCAACGACAGTATCCGTGACTATGTCTTCGAGAAGCAAGGCGCGGAACCCAAGCCATTTGAAAAGACGCCGTATGACGTCGCCATCATTGGTGACTACAACATCGGCGGTGATGCCTGGAGTTCACGGATTCTGCTGGAAGAGATGGGTTTGCGGGTGATCGCCCAGTGGTCCGGTGACGGTTCTCTGGCCGAGTTGGAAAACACCCCCATGGCCAAATTGAATGTCCTGCACTGCTATCGCTCCATGAACTATATCTCCCGCTATATGGAAGAAAAGCACGGCGTGCCGTGGGTGGAATACAACTTCTTCGGACCTTCCAAAATCGCCGAATCCTTACGGACGATCGCCAGCTATTTTGATGATCACATCAAGGAAGGCGCGGAACGGGTCATCGAGAAGTACAACCGTCTCACCGAGGAAGTGATCGCCAAATACCGGCCACGCCTGGAAGGCAGAACGGTCATGCTTTTCGTCGGCGGCTTGCGGCCTCGCCATGTCATCGGCGCCTATGAAGATCTCGGCATGAATGTGGTCGGAACCGGCTATGAATTCGGCCACAACGACGACTATCAACGGACCACCCATTACGTGAAAGACGGCACGTTGATTTATGACGATGTCACCGGCTACGAGTTTGAAAAGATGGTGGAAGCCATCCAGCCCGATCTCGTGGGTTCCGGCATCAAGGAAAAGTATGTCTTCCAGAAAATGGGCGTGCCTTTCCGGCAGATGCACTCCTGGGACTATTCCGGTCCTTATCACGGCTACGATGGCTTCGCCATCTTCGCCCGGGACATGGATATGGCCATCAATAACCCGGTGTGGAGCTTGACCAAAACGCCCTGGGAATAAGCACTGTGGGGGGCGGCGTTCGCCGCCCGCTTAACGGCGGATAACGGGCCGCCCCAACGATCGAACGAGGAATATCGCCATGAGTCAGAATGCTGAAAAGGTGCTTGACCATTTCAATCTGTTCCGTGAACCGGAATATCAGGAGATGCTCAAGAACAAGAAGGAACAATTTGAGAATCCCGAACCCGCCGACAAGCTCGTGCAGGTCCGGGAGTGGACAAAGACCTGGGACTATCGGGAAAAGAATTTCGCCCGTGAGGCGTTGACGGTGAATCCGGCCAAGGCCTGCCAGCCCCTGGGTGCGGTATTCGCCGCGGTCGGCTTTGAAAGCACCATGCCCTTTGTCCACGGTTCGCAAGGCTGCGTCGCTTACTATCGCAGTCATCTGAGCCGGCACTTCAAGGAACCCACCTCCTGCGTGTCCTCTTCCATGACTGAGGATGCGGCGGTGTTTGGCGGTCTCAACAACATGATTGACGGCCTCGCCAATACCTACGCCATGTACAAACCCAAGATGATCGCCGTTTCCACCACCTGTATGGCGGAGGTGATCGGTGACGATCTCAATGCCTTCATCAAAACCTCCAAGGAAAAAGGCAGTGTGCCGGCGGAATACGATGTTCCCTTCGCCCATACCCCGGCCTTCGTCGGCAGCCATATCACCGGCTATGACAACGCCTTGAAGGGCGTGCTTTCCCACTTCTGGGATGGCAAGGCGGGTACCGTACCGGCGCTCGTGCGTGAACCCAACGAGAAAATCAACTTCATCGGTGGATTTGACGGCTATACCGTCGGCAACACCCGGGAAGTGAAGCGTATCTTCGATCTCATGGGTTTGGACTATACGATCCTCGCCGATACCAGCGATGTCTTCGATACCCCCAGCGATGGGGAGTTCCGCATGTATGACGGCGGTACCACCCTGGAAGACACGACCGCCGCCCTGAATGCCAAGGCCACCTTTTCCATGCAGGAATATTGCACCGAAAAAACCCTGCCCTTCATCGCGGAACATGGTCAGGAAGTGGTCGCCCTGAACTGTCCCATCGGCGTCGCAGCTACCGATAAGTTCCTCATGGAGTTGTCCCGCGTCAGCGGCAAAGCGATCCCCGACGCGCTGAAAAAGGAACGCGGGCGCTTGGTGGATGCCATCGCCGATTCCACGGCGCACATCCACGGCAAAAAATTCGCCCTCTACGGAGATCCGGATCAGTGTCTGGGTCTGGCGGCCTTCCTGATGGAGCTGGGCGGCGAACCCACGCATGTGCTGGCGACCAATGGCAGCAAGCATTGGGCGGAGAAGGTGCAGGCGTTGTTCGATAGTTCCCCCTTCGGCAAGGATTGTCACGTCTATGCCGGCAAGGATCTTTGGCATATGCGCAGCCTGCTGTTCACCGAGCCGGTGGATTTCCTCTTCGGTAACACCTATGGAAAATATCTGGAGCGCGATACGGGCACACCCCTCATCCGTTATGGCTTCCCGATTTTCGATCGCCATCATCATCACCGTTATCCCATCTGGGGCTATCAGGGCGGCCTCAATATGCTGGTGCGCATATTGGACAAGATTTTTGATGAGATCGACAACAACAGTAATGTTCCGGCCCAAAGCGATTACAGTTTCGACATCATTCGATAATCCCTCCGGCCAGGCCGGCCATCCGGCGGCGCCAAGGCGCCGCCATTCAGGGGGAAGCGGATTCGTGCCGCACCGTTTAAAGACGCCGAACCAAAAATCTGCCGCCGCCGTGGCGTCTGGCGTGCCAGTGCATCGGGTGTGATGAAGAGGTTCTGGTATGGCAAAAAAGTGGGAACCGGTGATTCATCCTTTGTCGCATTCTGACTTACCAGGGGGTGCTTTATGTTGCAGAACAAAATCCAGGACGTTTTTAATGAGCCGGGATGCGGCAAAAACCAAAGCAAGTCCGACAAAGAGCGCAAGAAGGGCTGCACCAAGGCGCTACAACCGGGCGGCGCGGCCGGCGGTTGCGCTTTCGATGGTGCGAAAATCGCCCTGCAACCCATCACCGACGTCGCCCATCTGGTCCACGGTCCCATCGCCTGTGAGGGCAACTCCTGGGATAACCGCGGTTCAAAATCTTCGGGTTCGCAACTATATCGCACCGGCTTTACCACCGACATCAACGAACTGGATGTCGTCTATGGTGGTGAAAAACACCTCTTCAAGTCCATCAAAGAGATCATCGATAAATACGATCCACCAGCGGTGTTTGTCTATCAGACCTGCGTACCGGCGATGATCGGGGATGATATCGAAGCCGTTTGCAAAGCGGCCAGCCAAAAATTTGCAAAACCCATCATTCCCGTCAATTCTCCGGGTTTTGTCGGCGCCAAGAATCTCGGCAACAAGCTGGCGGGAGAGGCCCTGCTCGATTATGTCATCGGCACGGAGGAACCGGAATATAGCACCCCCTATGACATCAACATCATTGGTGAATACAACCTTTCCGGTGAACTCTGGCAGGTCAAGCCGCTCCTCGATCATCT
Source organism: Pseudomonadota bacterium (assembly GCA_021821285.1). Classification (GTDB taxonomy): domain Bacteria; phylum Pseudomonadota; class Gammaproteobacteria; order Acidithiobacillales; family Acidithiobacillaceae; genus Acidithiobacillus. The sequence goes on along the minus strand of JAKACQ010000009.1, from coordinate 15,920 downwards.
GGGAATCCGGGTCACCTGCTGTATCAGCGGTGACGCCAGATATCACGACGTGGCGCAATCCCATCGCGCCCGGGCCAATATGATGGTCTGCTCCAAATCCATGATCAATATCGCGCGCAAAATGGAAGAGCGTTATCAGATTCCGTTCTTTGAAGGGTCCTTTTATGGAATATCCGATACCACGGAATCGCTCCGGGAAATTACACGTCTATTGATCCAGCAGGGTGCTCCCGAAGAACTCCGGGAACGCACTGAGGCGCTGATCGCCCGGGAAGAGGCCAGGGCCTGGCAGCGTATCGCCGAATATACCCATCGCCTGCGCGGCAAACGGGTGCTGCTCTTTACGGGGGGCGTTAAATCCTGGTCGGTGGTATCCGCATTGCAGGAAGGCGGGATGGAAGTGGTGGGGACCAGCGTCAAGAAATCCACCAAGGAAGACAAAGAAAAAATCAAGGAGCTCATGGGGCAGGACGCGCACATGATTGATGATCTGACGCCGCGGGAAATGTACAAAATGTTTCAGGAGGCGCGTGCGGATGTGTTGCTGTCGGGTGGACGCTCCCAATTTGCCGCCCTCAAAAACAAAATGCCCTGGGTGGACATCAACCAGGAGCGCCATCACGCCTATAACGGTTACGAAGGAATGGTCAATCTGGTGAAACAGATCGACTTGGCCCTCTACAATCCCATGTGGACGCTACTGCGCAAAGCCGCGCCCTGGGATATCCGGGAAGCACGGGCATGAGTGCCGTCGTTCAGAATCGCAAGGCCTGCACGGTCAATCCCCTCAAAATGAGTCAGCCCATCGGGGGCGCCCTGGCCTTCATGGGTATCGCCGATTGCATGCCCATGCTGCACGGCTCCCAAGGCTGCACCGCCTTTGGTCTGGTGCTTTTTCAACGGCATTTCAATGAGGGCATTCCCATGCAGACCACCGCCATGAGTGAGGTGGCGACGGTCATGGGCGGACTGGATAATATCGGTAGCGCCATACTCAATATTCAGCAGCGCACCAAACCGGCCATCATCGGCATCTGTTCCACCGGCGTCACCGAGACCAAAGGCGATGATGTGGAGGGTTATCTCAAAAACTTTCGCGCCAGCCATCCCGAACTGGATCAGTTAGCCCTGGTTTACGTCTCTACCCCGGACTTTAAGGATGCTTTTCAGGACGGCTGGGCCAAGGCCGTGGAGGGCATGGTGAAGGGGCTGGCCGAACCCAGCAGCGCGCGCCGGGAGGGTTCCGTCAATTTCCTCATGGGGTCCCATCTCACCGCCGCGGACATCGAAGAACTCCGGGAGATCAGTGAAGCCTTCGGACTGGAGGCGACCATCCTGCCCGATATTTCCGGCTCCATGGACGGTCATATTCCGGACGACTTCACGCCCAACACCCTGGGCGGCACTCCAGTGGAGGCCATCCGGCGCATGGGCGAAGCGGAACTGACTATCGCCCTGGGCGAACAAATGCGGCCTGCGGCTGAGGCCCTGATGACCAAGACCGGCCAGCCTTATGTGCTCTTCGATCGCATTACCGGCATCGAAGCGACGGATCAGCTGTTGGATTGCCTGAGCCAGTTGAGCGGACAACCGGTTCCCGGCAAATATCGTCGCCAACGCAGTCAGTTGATCGACGCCATGCTCGACAGCCATTTTTTCTTCGGCGGCAAAAAAATCGCCATCGGCGCCGAACCCGACCTGCTCTGGAATATCGGATCGTGGTTCAACGACATGGGGGCGATCATCACCGCCGCGGTGACCACCACCCACTCGCCGCTCCTCGAACAAATGCCTTGTGCAGAAGTGCTCATCGGTGATCTGGAAGACCTGGAGGCGCGGAGTGCGGGCTGTGACCTGCTCATCACCCACTCCCATGGCCGGCAAGCGGCGGCGCGCCTGGGTATCGCTTTCCTGCGCATGGGACTGCCTATTTTTGACCAGCTCGGTGCCGCCCATCGCCTGTCTCTCGGCTATCGCGGCGCCCGCGATCTGACCTTCGAGATCGGCAACCTGCTCATGGCGCAAGAAGCGGAGAATCGCCCGGATAGTTGGCCACTGCCCCTGGAGGATCATGATGCACATGCGCCGTTTGCGCTTGGTTAAGGATGCGGAACGCAGTAGCCATTTTCTATCTGGTCAACGCCCGGGAGGCACCATGAAAGTCGCATTTTCAACGCAGGACATGCAGAGGGTCGACGCCCATTTTGGTTGGGCGAAAAATATCGCCATCTATGAACTCAGCGCGGAGGGTCATCATTTTTTGGAGGCCGTGCAATTTGACGGTGAACTTGCCGAAGATGGCAACGAGGACAAGCTGGCTCCCAAACTGGAAGCCATCAAAGATTGCGCCATTTTGTATGTGGCCGCTATAGGCGGCTCCGGCGCGGCACGGGTGGTGGCCATGAAAATTCATCCCATCAAGGTGAACGAGCCGGAACCTATCCACGAAATACTCGACAAGCTGCAGGTCGTATTACAGGGAACTCCACCCCCCTGGCTGCGTAAGGTCATGAACAAGGGTGCAGAAAAAGCGTTCAATTTTGATGACGAGGAGGAATTAAGTCATGCCTGAGCATACTGCGGCCGCAGTGGTTTTGCCGGAAGAGTCCCTGTTTTTTCGCGAGTTGGTCAAGCAGTGGCGGGCCCAGGACAGCTATGGCGCCTGGGAAAAAAAGTCAGACCTGGCGCTGCTGTCGCCCTATGTGCTGGACAAGGAGCAGCGCCGGGCCATACCGATCATCGGTGATCCCGATCCCGAAACATTGTGGCGGGTGGAACTTTTTTATAATGCCGTGGGGCTGGCTACGGAGCGCGCTTCCGGGATCATGGTGTCGCCCATGATGAAAATGAGCCATGAAGGCTTTGGCCGCATGGTGCTGATTGCCGGACGCCTGATCGTGGTCAACAAACAGTTGCGCGATGTGCATCGTTTTGGCTTCCCCAGCATGGAAAAACTGGCCGAAGAAGGTGACAAACTGGTGGCGGGCGCCCTGGAAATGATTGAAAAGTTTCCGGAGGTGGCCCGCTATTAACCCGAGAACCGGCGCTCTGATGCTCAAGGTTCGAAGCACATGGGAGTACGACGTTATGACGACATGCATGGAGATGTTACCCGTAGTAGAGGAAAAGACCAATCACTGGGAGTTGATCGTGGACGAAAAGGACGCATTGAAAACAGACATCAAACGGCTCAATGCCCAGGCCACCCAGGCCAAAATGGATCTTCACGATCTGGCCGAAGATTTACCCGTCGGCTGGGAGAACATTCTGGAGCTGGCGAATCGCACCTACGCGGCCTATCGCGATCTGACGGCGGCCAGGGCACGGCTCGCGTCCTTCCCCGGAGGATGACGGCATGCACGATATCACCGGCATCACCAAGGGCGGGCTCGGCTGGACACCTCAGTTTGTCGAACAGATCAATGCAGAAAAGTGCATCGGTTGCGGGCGCTGTTTCCGCGCCTGCGGCCGGGATGTGCTGAACCTCGTGGGTATCACTGAAGAAGGGGAGTTGGTGGCGGCGGACGATGACGAGGCGGAACGTAAATTCATGACCATTGCGCATCCGGAGAAATGCATCGGCTGCGAGGCCTGTTCCAGGGTCTGCCCCAAGGACTGTTATACCCACGCATCCATGTCCCTGGCGGTCAGCGTCCCGGCATAGTGCGTCAACAGAGCGTGCAACCATGCAGACGGCCATATACGATTTTCTGATGTCCGGTCGCAGCCCGGATGAAGCGTTCTCCGATGCCCGTTTTTTTGCGCTGTGTATCAGCCATCGCGCCATGGAACGCCAGGGCAGCATCGCCATGGCGCTTGGCCTGGAGACCAGGCAATTGAGCCATCTGTTTTCTCGTTATTTCCCGCGGATAGAGGCATCGCGCTCGACCGCACAATGCACGAAGGTCTATCTCCATAGCGCTGCAGGCGGTACTTTTCTGTGTCAATGTCCGGGAAAAGAACACAAAGCGTCCGCGCGCGCTGAGGAAACCAGCGATCTGATCAAGCTCTTAGTGGATCACCGTGCCAGCGTCAATCAGGCCACGGAGTGGATAGCGGCCATTCTCGCTGCGGGCTGCCTGGGCGATGATCACTTGTGGCAGGACCTGGGCCTGACGCATCGTGAAGACCTCAGTGACATTATTAAACGCCATTTTCCGGGACTGTATTTCAAAAACACCGGCAACATGAAATGGAAAAAGTTCTTTTATAAGCAGTTGTGTGACCAGGTCGAAATCCGGCTCTGCCAGGCACCCAGTTGCAGCGTTTGTCATGATTATGCCCAATGCTTCGGCCCGGAAGATGCCCATGGTTGGAATCTGCTGGCCGCCCAGGGCTAAAACCTATAAGTATCCGCAACCCGATCAGGATGCACTATTTTACCTCTACCCATATGGAGTCATTTATGTCCATCAGCATCGAACAAAGCGCATTTGCAGGGCTCGACAGTCAGAAAAGGTTGCTGAACCAGGTATTCAAGGGCGAACTGAATGCGCAGGGACGCTTCGGTTTTCGCGGTGAGCTGGCCATTAAATTCGCTACCGCGGTAGCCGATGAAGCGCGTCCACCGGAGCTCCTCGCGCAACAAGTCATCAGTTCGGCAGAACCCGGCGCCCAAAAGATTTCTTTTTTATCCTGCTATCTGCTGTCTTTTGGTTACCTGGACGCGCTGGTAGCCGCCCTGGGAGACACGCTCGAACCTTCGGGTAAATATTTTATCTACTGCAATAATATCGATTTGAGCAAGCGTTACCACCTGGAATATAAAGGTATTCCATTTTATATCCTGCCGCTGGACGAAGCGACGGTCTACAATGAACTGTTGGATTTGTTCGGCTTGGAACGCAACGACCTCAAAAAGCTCGACACCGCGGGTAAGATCAACCGTATCGCCGAGAGCGCCTTGCGATATAACGATCTATTTCCTGAGATCGGCTATGCGGACTGCCTCGCGGGCATGGGTCCGGTACGCGATCCCGGTGAAAACCGGCCCGTATAAGCCTCGTTGCCACTGATGTAGCGAAAACCCGGATACCCAGTGGTCTCCGGGTTTTTGAGATTTCGGTGCCGCCCCGTATGTTCGTTTTCTTGCAAAACCGTCCGGAACGATTGTAAAGAAACCAACAAAACGCCTGACGACACCCCAATACTCGCTGTTAATCGTCATAATAACAATAAGTTGATAGAAACCCCCCAAACTGGCCCGAGTCTTGCAAGAAACGTACAGGAACCCCATCGCGTTAAGGAGAATGTCATGTTGGTATTAACGGAAAAGGCCATTGGCATCGTCAGAAACCTGCTTGCCGAAAATCCTGAAGCGAGCGGATTGCGGGTCGCGGTGACCGGAGGCGGCTGTTCTGGTTATCAATATGGAATGGGCCTGGAAGCCGAGGCCGGCGCCGAAGACACTGTGGTGGCGATAGAGGACGTGCCCGTTTACGTGGACAACGCCAGCGCGCCCCTGCTCCATGGAGTCGTCATCGACTATGTGGACGAACTCAGCGGCAGCGGTTTCCGTTTTGAAAACCCCAATGCCACCGGAACCTGCGGTTGCGGATCGTCATTCACCACGGGAGACGAGGCCGCAAACTCCTCGGCCTCCTCCTGCGGACATCGGAGCTAATGCCATGTGGGACTATACGGATAAAGTCAAAGATTACTTTTTCAACCCCAAGAATACCGGCGTCCTGGAAGAGGCCAACGCGGTCGGCGAAGTCGGTTCCATCAGCTGCGGGGACGCCCTGCGCCTGATGCTCAAGGTGGACCCGGATACGGATGTCATTCTGGACGCCCGCTTCCAGACTTTCGGCTGCGGTTCCGCCATCGCCTCGTCATCGGCGTTGACTGAGCTGATCAAGGGCAAGACGCTGGATGAAGCGATGCAAATCACCAATCAGGACATCGCCGAGTTTTTGGGCGGACTGCCTCCGGAGAAGATGCACTGTTCCGTCATGGGTGCCGAGGCCCTGCACGCCGCCATCGCCAACTATCGCGGCGAAGCATGGGCAGACGATCACGAGGAAGGCGCGCTGGTCTGTAAATGCTTCGCCATCGACTCGGCGCTCATCGAGAAGGTGGCCAGAGAAAACCATCTGTCGACGGTCGAGGAGATCACTTTCTATACCAAGGCGGGCGGTGGCTGCCAGAGTTGCCATGAACAGATCGAAGATATCCTCGCGGCCGTAAACGGCAGCGCGCCGATACCGGTGGTGGCGGCGAAACCCGCCGCCAAAGCCGCCCCGTCCCCCATGACCATGGTCCAGAAAATACAGAAAATATCCGCCGTGATCGATGAAATGCGCCCGCAATTCCAGATGGATGGCGGCGACATCGAACTGGTCGACGTGGATGGCGATACGGTCATGGTGGCCATGAGCGGCTCGTGCATGAACTGCCAGTCCTCCGGAATCACCATTTCCGGCATCCAGGAGCGTCTGATGCTGACGCTCGGCCGCCCGGTGCGCGTGGTTCCGGCCGGCATGCCGCAAGCCGTGGGAGTGTAGCCATGCACAGCGCCTATATGGACAACAACGCCACCACGCGGGTGGACCCGCGGATACTGGAGACCATTCTCCCTTACTTCAGCACGTATTACGGCAACCCCTCCTCCATGCACAGTTTCGGCGGCGATGTCGGCGCACGCCTGGAGGATGCGCGCGCCTCCGTGCAAGCCCTGCTGGGGGTGGAGCACGACTCGGAAATCATTTTTACCTCCTGCGGTACGGAGTCCGACAACACCGCCATCCTTTCGGCCCTGGCCATACAGCCCGGTCGCCGGGAAATCATCACCAGCGTGGTGGAGCATCCCGCCATCCTCTCCCTCTGCGACCATCTGGAACGGCATGAAGGCTACAAGGTCCACTATATCCCCGTGGACCGGCTGGGGCGCATCTCCATGGAGGCGTATGCCGCGGCGCTCAGCGAGCGGGTGGCGGTCGTCTCCATGATGTATGCCAACAACGAGACGGGAACGATCTTCCCCATCGAAACCATGGCCCGGATGGCCAAAGCGCACGGCATCCTCTTCCACACGGACGCCGTGCAGGCGGTGGGCAAAATAGCCCTGAACCTGCGGGAGTCGGCCATCGACATGCTCTCCCTCTCCGGCCACAAGCTGCACGCGCCGAAAGGCGTCGGTGCGCTCTACGTGCGCCGGGGCACCCGCTACCGGCCGTTGCTGCGCGGCGGCCACCAGGAACGCGGACGCCGGGCCGGAACCGAAAACACCACAGGTATCATCGCCCTGGGTCTGGCGGCGGACCTGGCCGTGGAGCACATGGCCTATGAAAACACCATGGTGCGCGCTTTAAGGGATCGCCTGGAAGCCGGGATACTGGCACAGGTGCCTTACGCGTTCGTCAACGGTGATCCGGATCACCGCCTGCCCAATACGGCCAGCATCTCGTTCGAATACATCGAGGGCGAAGCCATCCTGATGCTCCTGAGCCGGGTCGGTATCGCCGCCTCCTCGGGTTCCGCCTGCACCTCCGGGTCTCTGGAGCCGTCCCATGTGCTGCGCGCCATGGATATCCCCTACACGGCGGCGCACGGCACCATCCGTTTCTCCCTGTCCCGGGAGACCACGGAAGCGGAAGTGGACTGGGTGATTGCGCAGACACCGCCCATCATCGAGCAATTGCGGCGCCTGTCCCCCTATTGGGGTGCCAACGGCCCCATTCTCACTGACAACGCTTTTGCACCCGTGTATGCATGAAATCAGCCCGGCCTCCAAAAACTTCTCGGTAATCCACGACACCACCCTGCGTGATGGGGAACAGACCGCAGGGGTGGCCTTCCGCCCCGAGGAAAAATTGGCTATCGCCGAGAGCCTGGCCCATGCCGGGATCCCGGAGTTGGAGATCGGCATTCCCGCCATGGGGAGCGAAGAGGAGGACACCATCCGGGGTATTGCCCAGATGGGCCTCCCCGCCCGCCTGGTGGTCTGGTGCCGGATGCACGACAAGGATCTCGCCGCGGCGAAGCGTTGTGGCGTGGATATGGTCAATGCCTCCGTACCGGTTTCAGACATCCAGATTCGCGGCAAGCTGGGCAAAAACCGTCAATGGGTCTTGCAGGAGGTGGATCGCCGGGTGAAACAGGTGCTGGACAGCGGCATGGACGTGGCGGTGGGCGGCGAAGACGCCTCCCGGGCCCCTCTGGACTTTGTGTTGCGGGTCATGGAGATCGCTCAACGCGCGGGCGCGCGCCGCTTTCGTTACGCCGACACCCTGGGTCTTCTGGAACCCTTCAATACCGCCCATATCATGCGGCGCTTAAGGACGGCCACGGACCTGGAAATCGAAATACATGCCCACAACGACCTGGGTCTGGCCACGGCCAACTCCATCGCCGCCCTGCGTTTTGGCGCCACCCATGTGAACACCACGGTGAACGGTCTCGGGGAGCGCGCCGGCAATGCCGCGCTGGAGGAAGTAGTCATGTGCCTGCATCATTTGCACGGTTTCGAGACCGGCATTGAAGTGCGTCAGTTCAAGGCGATTTCGCAACTGGTGGCGCTGGCTTCAGCGCGGCCGGTACCGGCTGGAAAAAGCATCGTCGGCGATGCCATTTTCAGCCACGAGTCGGGTATCCACGTCGATGGGCTGATCAAAAACCCCCGCAATTATCAGAGCTTCGACCCGGAGGAACTGGGGCGCCAACATCATATGGTGCTGGGCAAGCATTCCGGCACCCGGGCCATCATGCGCGCCTATGCCGAACTCGGCAGTGCCATCACGGAATTACAAGCGCAAAGCATCCTCAAACAGATTCGCCTCTATGTGCTTCAGCACAAGGCCCCACCGCCCGTAGAGGACCTGCATCGCTTTCTTCTGGAGAGCGTGGAGTCCCTGCACGCGCATTCCTGAATGGAGGACACGCCCGTGGCTGCCACCCTGCTCGACACGGAACCATCCCGCAAGTCCAGTCTGTGGCGCAATCTGCGCGACGATATTCACTGTGTTTTCGAACGCGATCCGGCCGCCCGGAACACCCTGGAAGTCCTCACCACCTATCCCGGAGTACACGCACTGCTGGCGCACCGCGTGGCCCATTGCTGGTGGCAGAGGGGCTGGAGATACCCCGCCCGCGTGTTGAGCGCCGCGGCGCGTTTCTCGACCGGCATCGATATCCACCCGGGAGCGCGGATCGGGCGCCGCTTCTTTGTCGATCACGGCATGGGCGTGGTGATTGGCGAGACGGCGGAGATTGGTGATGATTGCACCCTGTACCACGGGGTGACGCTGGGGGGCACGAGCTGGAACCCGGGCAAGCGTCATCCCACATTGCAGGATCGGGTCATGGTGGGCGCCGGCGCGAAGATTCTCGGACCCGTCACCATCGGACATGACAGCCAGGTGGGTGCCAACGCGGTGGTGATCCACGATGTGGCGCCGGGCATGACGGTCGTGGGCATCCCCGGCCGCGTCGTACTGCCCGCGGAACGCCGCCGCATCACCGCCCACGGCATCGACCTGGATCATCACCTCATGCCCGATCCGGTGGGTAAGGCCATCCAGTGTCTGATGGAACGGATTTCCCAGCTGGAACGAGAGGTTCAGTCCAGCGGGCGCGCTGTGCGGCTGGCGGAGAAAGACTGCGATAGATGCCCGGATTCCGATCCCACCCTATGCGCTCCACACGACAGTCCCGCAGTTCTAACGCCCTTCCTATCCGACGAATGCAAAGGATGATGCCATGAGTCATTTGCGTAAAACCCTGGCGGGTTTGTCCTCCGCCGAGGATTTCCTGAAGTTTTTGAATATCGACTATGAGGAAACGGTCGTCCATATCAACCGCCTCCATATCCTCAAACGTTTTCATGACTATCTGAAAAGAGAGAAGAATACGGAAGACTTGGATGACCAGGCGCTCAAGACGCTTTACGTGAAGCTGCTCAGTCAGGCGTATCAGGATTTTGTGGTATCTGACGCGGTCTCCGAAAAGGTCTTCAAAGTTTTTCATCAGGCGATGGGTGTCAGTCACGTTGCTCTGGAAAAGGTGGCGGTCAGCGCGCCGAAAGCGCGTTGACAGGCGATTGCCGCACCGGCATACCATGTCACGATCAGGGTTGACTCACGGAGCGGCGTGTATCATGGCGACAGACGATCAGCGCGAAGTAGCGGGACAAGTGGTGATGGCCTACCATGAACGGTCCAAGCATCACCTGAATCGCTATGCCGCCGGGCCGGAAACGCTGGACTGGGATGCGCAACCCGACCCCTTCCGCGCGTTCACCGGAAGCCCGCAGCGCATCTTACCGTTGTTGGCGGACGCAACGGCCGTCACCTTCGCCGGGTTACCCGCCGCCACGCCCCAACCCTTCACGCTCCAGACGGTCGCGCAGCTTTTGGAGTTATCCCTCGGGCTGGCGGCCTGGAAGGAATACGGCCCTGATCGCTGGGCACTGCGCTGCAATCCATCCAGCGGCAACCTGCATCCCACCGAGGCCTATGTGCTCGCCTGCGAGGTGCAGGGCCTGGAAGACGGACTGTATCACTACCTGAGCAGGGATCACCTGCTCGAACAACGCTGGTCTCCCGATACCCGACCGCGCGGACCCGGATTATATATTGGGCTGAGTTCCATCCCGTGGCGTGAAGCGTGGAAATATGGCGAGCGGGCGCTGCGTTATTGCCAACTGGATATTGGCCATGCGCTAGGGGCCCTGCGCTACGCCGCGGGCACCTTGGGCTGGCACCTCCGTTGGCGCGGGGATGTGGACGACGCCCGACTGCGCGGCTTCCTCGGTCTGGATCGTCCCGGTGATTTCGCGCACGCCGAAGGCGAGGACGCGGAGCTGCTGCTGGAAATTCTTTCCGCTGATACGGTACCCTCCGCCATCGCTAGTCCCGCCGCGCTGCCGGGGCAATGGCGAGGCCAGGCCAACTGCCTGGATCCCCACCCCCTGTACCAGTGGCCGGTCATCGCCGAAACGACGAGGGCCAGCAGGATGCCGGTGCTCACTCCCGACCCGCTTCCGCCGGATCCGTGGCCAGCGCGCAAAAAATCAGGACGGATCGCCGCCAGCACCCTGATCCGCCGCCGGCGCAGCGCCCAGCGCTTCGACCCGAAGACGATCATGGCGGCCGACGATTTCTTTACGCTCCTGGATGCGTTGCTGCCCCGTTCCACCCTGCCCTGGGATCTCTGGCCCTTCACCCCGCGCATCCATCCGATCCTTTTTGTGCATCGCGTCGAAGGTCTGAGCAGTGGCCTCTATGCCCTGCCCCGCACCGCAGAGGGCGGACCCGTGCTACGCATGGCCCTCAATCCCGACTTCTCCTGGGAAGCGGTGGCTGCCGCGCCCACCCATCTGCCCCTGCGGCGACTCTATAGCGGGGACATGCGCGCTATCGCCCGGACCCTGTCCTGTCATCAGGCCATTGCCGCCGATGGCTGCTTTGCCGTGGCCTTTCTGGCGGAGTATGCCGATCCCTTGAAGAGCGGTGCCTGGCGCTACCGTCTGCTTTACCAGGAAGCCGGGCTGCTGGGCCAGATACTGTATCTGGAAGCCGAATCCCTGGGTCTGAACGGCACCGGCATCGGCTGTTTTTTTGATGATGCCGTGCATGAAATATTGGGGATCCAGGATAACCGCCTGCAATCCCTCTACCACTTCACCGTGGGTCGTGCCCTGACGGATACGCGGATCAGCACCCTCCCGCCCTACGCCCACCGGGAACTGAACACCCACACCGGAGAAAACGCATGAATACCCGCTCCTTCCAGCGTATCGATGTGCACAAGGCCCGCGAACTCCTGCAAAGGCCGGACACCGTGTTACTGGATTGCCGCCATCCCAGCGATTTCCGGGCCGGACATATTGCCGGAGCCTCTCCCCTGGGCGATGACAATGCCGGTGATTATGTGCTGAACACGGCCAAACATCGTCCCGTGCTGATCTATTGCTACCATGGCAACGCCAGCCAGATGCGTGCCCAACTCTTTGCCGATTTTGGCTTTGCGGAGGTATATAGCCTGGATGGCGGTTACGAAGCCTGGCGCAAGGTGCATACGCCCGTAAATCCGCAACTCACCGAGGCGCTGCAATGCTGGCTGGCGGCGCAGGGGTTTCCCGCCGCAGACATTCACGCGCGCACCCGCGACGGGGTGACGCCCTTGATGCGCGCCGCCGGTGGAGGTCACCCCGAATGGGTGGCTGAACTGCTCGCCGCCGGTGCCGACCCGCACCAGCGCAACAACGATGGCAATCAGGCCCTCTGGTTCGCTTGTGTCAGTGAAAATCTGGACACACTGGACCTGCTGGTGGCGGTTGGCGCCCACCTCAACCACCAGAATGACAACGGCGCCACCTGCCTGATGTACGCCGCATCCGCGGGCAAAGCGGCGGTAGTGGCGCGTTTGCTGGCATTCGGCGCGGACCGGAGCCTCCTTTCGCTCGATGACTTCACCGCGCTGGATATGGCCGCCAATCTGGAATGCCTGAATTTGTTGCGTGTAACGCCACGGCGTGCAAAAACCGCCATCTGAACAGGCATCATTATTGCGTGGCCCAATACCAACGCCATTTTTGTCCATCACCTGACAAAGGAGCACAGATGCCTATCTTCGATTACCATTGTTGCGACTGCGACACCGATTTTGAATTGCTGGTCATGGGCTCAAACATCCCGAACTGCCCGCACTGTGGCAGCCAACATCTGGAAAAGCAGCTTTCGCGGGTGGCCGCACCTGGCCGTAGCGCCGGACTGATGGCGCGTGGTCGCGCGCAAGCGGCGAAAGAGGGGCACTTGAGCCATTTTTCGCCCGCCGAGCGCAAATTGCGCTGACTCGGCAGGCATCGTTTCACCCCCACCGACTTTTTGAAACAACGGCAGCGAGGATTTAATCATGGGTGGTTTTTTCATGGATTGGGATGGCAATTTACGCAGCGTCGAGGACCCGGGAGGCGGTTACGTTTGCGATGTCGATCTGCCGGCACGCTATGTCGCCGTAATGCAGGGCAGCATATTGGCCCATGAAGCGACCCTCTATAAAACCCTCACCGATGTTGAAAAAGCCGGAATCAAAGCGGAAGTGGTTCCCGGCTCCCATCCCTGGGGAAGCAAGAGAGACGGGTTTTAGTGCGTATCCAGCCCTATTTACCCATGGCTTTAGCGCGGTCCATTAGGTGCAAAATCACCGGTATCCACTAATACTTCGTTGTTTTCAATCTTCAGCGGAAACTCCCTGAGGGTGCAGGGCTGGCCCTTGATGCACGCGCCGGTTTCACTGCTGAACGCCCAATCATGATGGGCGCAAGTCAGGGTCTCCCCATCGAAACGGGCATCGGCCAGTGGTTCATTGGCGTGGGGACACATCCCATGAAAAGCCCGGGGTTCACTCCGTGTGGGCCACACAATCATGAGCAGTATCCGGTTGACCACTGCCACTTCATATTTTCCTTGTCGCAGCTCGTTAAAATCACAGGCTTTACCAAACATGGTGAAACTCCTTTTTAATCCAGAAAACCAAAAATAGATTGATTATGCTGATAGGGCATCCCTGTCATCCGCCGCCGCACTCCGCACCATCATGTAAAGATCGATATCCCGACTCATCCAGCCAATGGTGGCTTTGTGCCAGGCGGCATAATTGGCTTCTTCCCAGATGGCGCACAATAATGCCTCCTCCCGGGTAATTTCCGCATCACTGTACTGCTTCTGATTGGCCATCTCGCAAGCCATGGGGTCAGCCTCATGCTGTGCGAAGACCTCCTCGGCCGCCTGTATGGCGAGGGCCATATCCTTTTCACTCACCAATCCCACATCCCGACCTGCCAGGGTAATGACTATACGCATATTCATTTCTCTCTATCGCATTAAAAAATTTATATCACAGAGGTCACGCGGCGGCTGGTTCCAGTCCGCGAAATACCGAACAGCGTTTAAAGACCTCCACGGTCGGCGGTACCTGTTTCTGTTTACAGAATTTAGCCACCAGTTTGGCCAGTCCTTTAATATCCCTGCCGGTGGCCGCCGGAAAAATATCCACCAATTCGTCCATGGCCGACATGGAGATATCGAGACAAAACTGGTTGCACATCACCTGCCAGATTTGCCGGCGTCCATTGCTGTCCGGGGGATTGTATTTAATCAAGGCGATGCAACGGGAGACAATGGCTTCGTCGATGTCGTCCACCCGGTTCGTGGTCAAGAATAACAGGCCATTGAAATACTCCAGCACCCGCAGAAAAACGCCCACCACCGCGTTCATCGTCATGTTATCGTCTCGGCGCTTGATATAGACATCCGCTTCATCAATCAGCATAACCGCGCCCCAGCGTTGGGCGCGGGTCAGTATTTCCTTCAGCGCGGTCTCCATATTGGCCACATTCAGTCCTAGTTGTCCTGAATGCACCCGATACAGCGGTCGCTGAATAATTTCCGAATACACCTCGGCAGTGAGCGTTTTTCCCACCCCGGCGGGTCCGGCGCAGAGCACGGTGGTCCCGCCGGATTTACCGGTGATGATATCGTCCATCAGGACATCCATTTCGGCGGTCAAGATGTCAATCAGATCCGTCTGTTCAGCCGGTAAAATCAGCTTCTGCTTCAATGCGGGCTGGTAAGCATAAGGCTCCATATCGCTGACATGTACCCAGAGATAATGATGAAGCTCCAGATGAAACATGAATAAATAGGGGTGCACGGGGATTTTCGTGAACAAACCATGCTCGATAACGGTCTGGAATTGCCCCATCTCCTCTTCGGCGCTATAGCGATTGCTTTTTGCCGCTTTGCGCAAATAGGGGCCGAGAATATCCCCGGTCACATCCAGTGTCGTGACCCTGGCGGTCAGAATACCCTCATCATTGACCAGACGCGCCCTGCCCTCGCCCGCCGACAAAATGATCACGTCTTTTCGTGACCAGTCGGTATCCCGGTGTGTCGCGCTGGGATCTTCGGCATAAAAGCCGACCCCGAGCGCCGAATATTGTGCGCCATAATGTCCCCGCCATTCGAAATAACGGGAGGTTTCTGCATCGTAGGCGTCAATCAGTTCCGGACTTTCTTTCAAAAATCCCTTTGCAGCGAGAATTTCCCTTACGGAACGATTGGCCATATCATTCACGGAAATACGAATGATCGGGCTTGCAATGACGCCTTTGGCGTTCGCTTTCAGTTCCATGACGATCTTACCGGTTTCGTCATTCCCCGGTGCCACATAATCCAGTCTGGTGATGACGTAAGCCAGGGCTTTACCATCCACATTGATACTGAACAGCCAGCCCCGGATGGCGTCTTCAATCAGCAGACCGGCCAGCGCTGGCAATAACCGTTCGAGGTCATCCTCCGGGCCAAAACACGGATCATTACCCTGCCTGAGTTTTTGCAGGGCAAGCAATATGGCGGACTGCGCATGCCACTCCGGTCCCGCTGCCTGATACAGCGCGGCGAGAAAACCCAGTTCAGAATACGTCAATTGCTGAAAAGAGCATTCAGCAATTTCCCCGAACCGCAGTTGTTCCCGCAAGCTCACCAGATGGGGGAACTCCCGCGCCATCGCTTCGACATGCGCCCGCCGTATCCGCAGTTTCAAAAAGCCTCTCCTTAATATGTCAATAAGCACACATTTTTGTCATAAAATGAACAAATAAGTGGGTAATAGGGCCGCGTGGAAGACGCAGCAAAAAAGATGCCAAATTCATGGCACATCGGGGCATAACCAGCTTAAAAAAACCTGTTGACAGCAAAAAATATTTGCCGGTATATTCCATTGAATATTTCGCAAACCACAGGAGTAGAGCCCGTGAAACACCGTCACACTCAAAGTTCCCTTGCACTGATCGCCGCCGCCAGCCTGCTGGGTTTATCGCCCCAGGCCATGGCCAAAGACCTGCATGTCGCTTACGCAGGCTCCATGGGTGCGGTCATGGACCTGCATCTCGGACCGGCCTTCGCCAAAGCCCATAACGT
>JAKACQ010000111.1:0-4556 GCA_021821285.1 Pseudomonadota bacterium | reverse complement strand
GCATCCAGCGGCAGATCGGGCGAGACTATGAGTGGGCGGCCATCGACCACCACAACACCAGCCACCCCCATGTTCACCTGCTGATTCGTGGCAAGGGCAAGCTGGAACTGGAGCCGGATCTGATTCGTCGGGGCATGCGTGCCGCAGCCCAGGAGATTCTCACGGAAAGCCTGGGTTACCGCAGCGAACGGGAAATCCAGGCGGCGCGGGAGCGGGAACTGGATCAGCGGCGTTTCACCGCCCTGGATCGGGGGATTCTCGACAAGGCGACACCCGCGCCGCAAGGCGGCCGCCTGCAAGGCTATTCACTGGTCGATGAGTCGCCCCCCAACTTATTGAATGACAAAGAGCGCGAAAACCGCCGACTCCGGCTCGCCCGCCTGGAAAAGCTCGTGGAAATTGGGGTGGCCGACAAGATCGGGGCGAATCTCTGGCGACTGGAGCCCGGTTGGGACAAGGCCCTCAAGGAACTCCAGGTATTGCAGACCCGGACGAAGATGCTGGCCGAGGCGCGGGCCTTGATGACGGAGCCGCGCTGTCCGCCACAGGTCACCAGGATTCGGCCAGGCGACCGCCTGGTGGGACGTGTGCTGGGTACGGGGCTGGATGAGCAGTATGACCGCAGCTTCGTACTCATCGAGGGCGTCGATAACCGGGCGCACATCGTCTACCAGACGGGAGCGATAGAGAAAGCCCGTGGACGGCAGGATCTGGGGCTTCGTCATCTCGTCGCCCTCACTGGCCTCGACCGTGGCGTTACCGTCAAGGACTACGGTATCGAGATTCCCGACCAGGGCTGGAAACGGACGGAGATTCCCGAAGCGGCACTGGATGACCAACTGGCGCATGAACGACGGAATCCGCCCAAGGAAATGATGGACCCGACTACCGGCTTTGCGGCGGAATGGCACAGACGGCTCCTGGATCAGCGCAAGCAAAAAGAAAAAGAACGGGCACGTCAGAAAAAACACGCACGGGAGCAGGGAAATCGTCAACGAGGATCGGAGATCGAATAGGCTTACACGTCGCATAACCCGCCATTGATCTATACCTGGCAGCCTGTCGGGGTATGGAGGAGGTCGAGTCATGTTGTATATCCAGGCGCTCGGTGTGTTGGTATATTTCTGTTTCTGGGGTTGGTTATTGGGAAAGCGGGGGACGATGGATTTTTTCCGTGCCGCGCGTTACTGGATGGGGCGTGGCGAGGAACGGCATCATGGCCGCGTCGAGGATCGTGCTTTGCGCTATCTGTCTGAAGTCTATGGCTCGGGGATCGATTTACCATGGGTCAACTGCTTGATGGTCGGATTCGGGATGTCCGGCTGTTTGGCGGCGCTCATTATCTTGGTTAATAGTTTGTTCGCGCTCTATTTCCCAACAGGCCACTTCTTGCCGGTCAAGTGGCTTGAACTGGTGATGATCGCGGGTCTTTTCCCGCCTATTTTGGTGATGTTTTTCGGAAAATGGCAGAAAACAGTGAATCAGCGGCGACTCGGCGCTGTCCGCAGGATTTTTAAGTCTCTTGACCAGGCGGTGGCAGTAGCCTGTGAATTACGAAAACAGTACTCGGATGCATCCGCTGTGCCGAGCATCTGGGCCTTTCCGGTCCGCCCGGACTATACCGTCTTTGAAGCGGGGAAGTCGATTTTTTTTGCTTACGCCTTTCTAGTGCTTTCTTCCTTCTATGTGGCGAAAACTGTGCCGCGCTTTTTGGAAACGGTCATTTTGGGTTTCTCGCTCTATTTCGTGCCAGTCGTATTTCACGGGGTACTTGCCGCCTTTGGCGGATGGAGTCAGAAACGAGCCGATCTCATGGCCTACCCAGTGTCTGTTTTTTTGCGGGATATCCGAATCCTCGAAAAGCAAAGAAAACTGCTTTCCTTTGACTGACTGACTGACGGGCTTTCGTTCGCGTCAGATCCCTTTGCGCATAGCCCAGTATCCGTCCCATCGAATCTGCTGCTCCTTGGGGCAGCTATCGTCTCCGCGCCCGATCTATACCCCAATGGAATAATAGCGATAGGGATAGATTCATGGCACTGCCCATCACGGTAAAAATCAAACTCACAGGCAGCTACGCAGACAAGGTGAGGGTCGAAGCAGCATCCCGGCGCATGTCTTTGGCGGCACTGACCGCCGAGTATGCCATGCGCGGGCTCGACGCAGAGGCGGAAGATGGCAGCGAACTGGCCGGTTTTGAGCGTCGGATTGCGGCAACCATACTGGCGTCCAGAAGCGATCTGGAAGCTGTACAGGCCGAGCTCGACACTCTGGCTGCGATGCTCGACACCTTCGTCAAACTCATGCTGGTTCACCTGCCAGAACCGGGCACGGAGAAGGAGGCAACCCAGGCTTCCGCGCTGGCCCGGTACGAGCGATTTATCACACAGGTCGGCATGGCCTTTGAAGGCGACCGGCCGCAGGCCCTCAAAAAAATCGGAGAGCTGATTCAGCATCGGATCGAAACGGCGGAGGAAAATCAGTGAACATCAACGCGCACGATCAGCAGGAGCAGCAGGCCCATGCCCGCCGGATCGAGCAGATGCGGCGCATTCTGGGGCCGGAGATCGCCGCCCTCTTCGATGACACTGGCGTCGTCGAGATCATGGCCAACCCCGACGGACGGGTCTTCGTCGAGCGTCTGGGGTCGGGAATATCCCCCCTGGACGAGATCGATGCGAGCCGTGTCCAGTCCTTGTTAGGGCTCATGGCCGACTACCTGCATACCACGGTGAGCCGTGACCGGCCCATCGTCGAGGGGGCCATGCCCATCGAGTTCCTGCGCAGCCGCTTTGCTGGCGCGATTCCGCCCATGGTGGAGGGCGCGTCTTTCAGTATCCGTCTGCCAGCCCGTTCGGTGTACACACTCGATCAGTACGTTGAGGCGGGCATCATCACGGCGGCGCAGCTGGACACCCTCTCCGATGCCGTGCTTTCCCGCAAGAATATCCTGGTGAGCGGTGGCACGGGATCTGGCAAAACCACCCTGTCCAACGCCCTCATCGACCGGATCTCCAAACTATCCGATATCGGCACCCGCATCGTGATTATCGAAGATACCCGGGAGCTCCAATGCACCGCTCCCAACGTGGTCCAGTTCCTGACCGACGATGATGCGGGCATCGACATGACGCGTCTCTTAAAGCTCACGCTGCGCTATCGGCCCGACCGTATACTGGTGGGCGAGGTCCGCGACAAGGCGGCCTTGGCGCTGCTCAAAGCCTGGAACACGGGACACCCGGGCGGCATCGCCACCCTGCACGCCAACAACCCCGAAGCGGCCTTATTGCGTCTCGACCAACTCTGCCAGGAAGCGGGTGTTCCCGCACAGCAGACGCTGATTCATGAGGCGGTGGACATCGTTCTACAGATTGCCCGTGACCCGAATCATCCTGCCGGCCGCAGGATTTCGGCCATTCTTGATGTGAAAGACGGCGTGCTGATCTCGTGATTCCTCAAACGAAGTGACGTTTTTCTCGCCAATCAGAGGTAGTTAAGAGGCCTCGCGGCGCAACGTCGCTAGGGCCGCGCGAGCCAGAAAACCAGAACGGCTCTCGTGACGGCTTTTGGCCGCCTCATCCACACGTCGCAGCACTCGTGCAGGCAAGGTAATATTGACTCGCTCCGCCTTGTCGGAGAGGATCGCTGGGTCCACATCCACCAGCGCCCATATCCAGTGAGCAAACTCCGGATTGGCCTGATGCTCCGTGATGGATTTAGGTTCTGGAATATCTCCGCCCTCATCAATCTGCACCTCCAGCCACAGTTCGATGGCTTCCTTGGCCATTTGGATGGCTTCGTCTAGGGTGTCCCCGGCAGAGAAACAGCCTGGCAAGTCAGGAACCACTACCCCAAAGGCATGGGTCTCATCCCCAGATTCAATAGCGATTGGGTATCTCATTTGCAGTTGCCCTCCTTAAGTCCGGCCTGCTTCAAAAGTTTGTGGAGCAATCCTGTGCCCAGGTCTTTACGCGGATGCGGTATCGAAAGATGCCCTGGGTGATCGGGATGCACATAGACGTGATGCGAACCTTTTGTGCTTCGATGCAACCATCCCGCCGACTCCAGGCATTTGATCAGTTCTGAGCTCGTCATGGTGTGTATTATACACATAGATCTCCGCAAGTCACTGTCGGGAGACTAACGGGCAACCCTCCATTTCCCTCGCTTTGTGCAAGGGGTGTATTCATGGAGGTGCGTGCAACTTATTGTCGTCTGCGCTCGTGCGCTTCTGGAGTCCCGGCAGACCTTGGATGGCCAGCCTGGCAATAGCGGGCGACTGCGCGAACTTCCGGTGTAATGCAGGGTATACCAAAACCCGCCGATCTATACCCGCGCAAGGACAAATGAGTGTCCGTCCACGAAAGGGTGTTCTCATGAAAAAGCGGTTGAAGGCAATGTTCTCTGGAGTTCGCAAGGTCAGCGCGGCGGGCCTGATGGTCCTGGCCCCCGGCATGGCGTTCGCGTCCACGTCCGGCGGTGTGTTTTCTCCCATTACGGGGCCGCTGAATACGGTCCTGACGGGCATGCAGGACATGGGCGGACTGGTCGCCGCT
>JAKACQ010000008.1:0-79153 GCA_021821285.1 Pseudomonadota bacterium | reverse complement strand
TGGTTTCAGGGTCTCGCGGATCATTTCCTCGTAGAGCCCCTCCTTGTTACCAAAGTAGTAGCGGATCATTGAGATATTGGCACCAGCCTTCTCAGCGATCAGCCGGGTTGTGACTCGGTGGTAATCGTCAGCAAGAAAACAATCCAATGCCGCCTTTACAAGACGCCCCCTTACTGTCGCTGGCGTGTCGAGATTGCCCATGATCAGCTTCCTTGATTTCGTTGAAAACAGTTTAGCACTCAAGGTGATGAGTACCGGCATAGTTTCGTTAATCAAGATCGGGGGTGTGATTGAACGATCAAATTCTAGTAGAGCGAACGGCAGTAACAGAGTGGTAGCGGACGTTCCCGCCCCAGTATCTGGAGGAGTAATATTAGCCAGAAATGTAGGTCATCTGATAGATTGCAAAATAACTGATGGCCTCTCAAAAACAGTCCGAATTAACTTGATGATGCTGACGGAAGGGGTAATTTAGTTTTATGGCCGATTACGATGAAGACTGTGCCACAGGTGATCAAGATGTCGGCAACATTGAACGAATACGGGTTGTTGATTCCGCAGCAGCTCATATTGAGGTAATCCGCCACCGCACCGTAGACTACGCGATCGAAAGCGTTGCCAAGCGCGCCGCCGACGACGGCGCCGGTCGCCAGCGGCAGTATCCAGCCGCGCTTGTTACGCACCCATGCTATCAGCCCCAGCGAGACAGCGATGGGAAACGCGACAAACAACCAGCGGCCACCGTAGTTTCTCAGGAAGCCGAAATCGATGCCTGTATTCCAGGCCATCACAAAATTGAGATAGGGCGGCCACACGTGGATAGTGTGCACCGAAGCCAGATCGAGCCAATAAATAATGACGACTTCGGAAAATCGGTTGAGGCTGAAGGCGATAAGTGCTGATACGGCCATTCGCAGCATTGGCACAGATAAAATTTTTCGGTTCCTCGTCATTTCAAGTGGGTAGTCTGAGATCCAGCTTGCCCAGGATCAGATAGGCCATTTTAACCGACTCCAACGTCTACTTCCAGGACTGACTGGACCTGCCGCTGACCCTTTCTGTCTGCGAACAGCATGGTTATTAAAGATTAACCTTCCCAGTTTGTTTTGGTGAACATCAAAAAAACACCGGACTGACATGAAACCGCTCTGCCAGTTTTATCGCCGGTTCTTTGCTGATGACTCGAATGTACGGTCATAATCTTCCGGGGAGCGAATGGGATGCAAGGGGATTTCCTGCTCGATCCGTGTCCATGTCGACTGAACGGCATCGAAAGAGGCTAGGGCGGCTCATGTCGACGGTCGTGTCCAAGCACCTCGGCCACGCGCGCCTGAAGCACCGGAATGAGTTCTTCCTCGAACCACGGATTGCGCTTCAGCCACAGATTATTACGCGGGCTGGGATGCGGCAGCGGCACCCGGTGGGGCCAGTTTTCGCGCCATGCATGCACCACCTCCGCCAGTGTTCCGGTCTTGGCGGGAAGATGATAAGCCCGGGCATACTGGCCGATGATCAGAGTGAGTTGCAGATGCTGTAAATGCGGCAGTAACTCCCCATGCCAGGCACGAGCGCATTCCGGCCGCGGCGGCAAGTCTCCGGATGCTCCGGTGCCCGGATAGCAGAATCCCATGGGCACGATCGCCACCCGTCGGGCATCGTAGAATACCTCGCGGGAGATACCCAGCCAGGCACGAAGCCTATCGCCGCTGGCATCGTTGAAGGGAAGACCTGTTTCGTGCACCCTCCTGCCCGGTGCTTGCGCAGCGATCAAAATACGGGCGCGCGAATCCATCTGCAACACCGGGCGCGGGCCAAACGGCAGATGCCCGGCGCAAAGTTGGCAGTGGCGAACACGGGTGAGTAGCGCGGCGAGGGGATCACGATGCATTGTGGGATCGGGTATCTAAGATCAGTGCTCCGAAGGTGCGCAATCGTCAAACAGAATTCCCGATACCCCGGACTGTTTTAACTGGTCTATCACCTGTTCGATCATCTCCGCGCGAGTCTCTCGCAGTTGTCCCCAGTCGAGGAACAAGGCCCCATATTCCTGCGTTGTGTCATAAAGTTCCAGGGTCAAACCATCCATTGTGGGGTGGTCTTTTAATCGAGCCAGAACCTTACCATTCCCTTCGTGGACCGCGCGGTCCACGAAGTTTGCCAGGACAATGCTCTGATATTCCTGGATACCTTCCCTGACGGCAAAGGCGCACCGCCCCGGAATACCCAAAGCGTTACACCGTATCCGCTGTCCCAGGGCCTCTTGGTCCACATGCTCAGCCCATTGCTTGACTCGACGCAGATAGTGCCCGGCATCCAACTCCCAGGCCAGACAGGGTCCGGGCAGCTGGGCCGGATAGGTGACGACGCCGATGAGGCAGACGTAGGGATGGACTCCGTGAGCATGCCGCTGACTGCCCAATATTTCAGTCACTTCGCGACGGTTGTTGCTGAGCGCCATGTGCAATCGAAATAGCTCCACTGGGGTCATGTTCAGGAGCTGTTCGCCGTCTACGGGAGTCGGGAAGAAAGTCACTTTGGCGCTCTGGCAGACGATACCGTGTTTCACGAAGGAGGCGCTGGCCTTGCTCGCGGAGAATCCACTCATCTTCTTCGGATTTAAGACAGGTATGACAAAGAGCGTGGTCACCAACCCTTCTTCGGTGAGAAACATCTCAGCCCGCTCTCTGGCGTAGTCCCAAAGCTCTTCTTCGACCCCGTAGTCTTTTTCGATCAGCATCTGGGACACGGCCTTGAAGGTTTCTTCATCCTCCTCTACCAGCAGAGCATCCACGCTCGCGCCGAGTCGAGACTCTGCGGTATGGTCTCCCTCGATAAAATATCGGGTGGCAAGTTGGGCCAATCGAATGGCCTGCGGAGAAGCGGTATTACTGGTGTTGGACAAGGACATGGTGACTCCTTCGGTCGTGACTGCGGGATTGGGGTTGGTGAGGCCCGCCCCTCATCGGCATCATCCGGTCCAGTATCCCTAAAAAACGCAGAGATAAGGAGTGATTGCCCCAATAGCCCGAGTGGAAGCTGACGGACGTAGCCCTTGGGTGGAGAGCGATCATCGTAACCTGAATTACCTCATGCTGTGTGGTGAGGCCACGAATGACCATTTCAGAGGGGGTTCTCAGCGTCACGACCTGGTAGCGCGTTCCTAGCTGTCGGAGCGCTTTTTGGGTGGTCGTGGCGACTTGGCTCAACGGAACCGGATAGGTTACAGAGTAGCGGCCATGTTTGCTGACTTGGATGGCAGGCTGGTGCGGTACGACCGCATGCGGTGCCTCCGCGCAGGCCGCCAGCAACCACAGGCAGCCGAGGGAGAGGGGAAGTCGCCGCGACACGGTCAGGTGGATTCCAGGGTGCCGTCAAGAAATTGTTCGAGAGAGAGGGCTTTTTCTGAACCATCAAAAATGAATGCAAATCCCAACAGTGAAAAGCCTTTGATCGGGCCGATGATGTCGTCCAGGGGACGATTGTCTGACGTAATCAAATTTGAGTGCCGTAGTTCCGCTGATCCCAGCCACTGTTGACCATCGGGTTTGGTGAGGATGACTTGACCAATTTCTCCACGGCGGAAGGTTCGGGTACCGTCGTTGAATGTGGCCACATTCATGCCGCCGAGGAAACCGCCGAGGCTGATATCCATCACATCACCGAATACCACCTCCTGGGCGTCCTTGTTCCATTGGGCCGAGATGGGTACCTTCAGGGCGAACCGTTCATGCATACGGCCCTTGCGGAGATGAACGGCCTTGGGATAGCTGATGTGGGTCGTGTTGCCATCGGCAGCGGTGGCATCGGTCATGAAGCCCATGGAGTAATCCTTGCCGTAGCCGATGCACAGAACCTTGCCGCCGGTTTGAAACGATTGATCTCCAGGACGGACATTTTGCAGTGCAAGTTGAATGGACTGGGCGGTGAGGTGCGCTACCTGAGCGGTGAACATCTGCTGGATCTGATCCTTGAATAGACTGACCGACGTGCCATTGCTGCGTAAGGCGAACAACAGGTCGGGAATGTTCGACTCAGCAACGCTGTCCCAGGCGGAAAACAGCAATTCCGCACGCTCCTCAACTGAAAGTGGGTCTGGCATGATCTGCATCCTTATGGGGCTATTCTCCGCGGGAGAGTCGGTTTCCCTGACGGCGCACCCGTAACGGGCATTTTTTACGCAATAATCACGGCTGATAGGGCCATTATAATATATACGGTCGTATATGTCTTCAAAGCGGTGGTGGGACCGACGCTAGGCAATCTTGGGCTTGTGGTTATGTGGCTCGGATCCCCATTCCACCAGGATGCTCTGTGTGAAAGACGAAAACGCTTCCTCCATGGCTTCCCAATCGGAGTCGCTCCGTGAACGCATATCCAGGTCGATCACTGCACCAAGGGTTTGGTGATAGAGGTTGTGCGAACGTACCAAGTCGCTCTCATCCCCATAACCGAAGCGGCGCATGATCTCATGCTCCCGGCAGCGCCGGCCATCTGGCAGGGTTTCAAGATTGAGTTCGGCTGGATTGATCATGATCATTTTCTTGCGGGCTCCATGAGATACCATGGTGCTGGCGTAGAAACCGAACAAGGTGGTGGGGAGTTCCACGGGAGACAATTCGAAATGGGCGAGGAAATCCTCCAGTGCCCCTAGTGGCAGTGGCTGGGATATCACGTGACCCTGCAAGTATTGGACCCCCATGGTCAACATGGCGTCCAGGACGTCTTTTGTTTCCACTCCCTCAACAACGAGATCCACTTTTAGTTCCGTGGCGAGATCCTGTATGGCCCGGACGAAGTGCAGATCCTGCGGGTATTTTTCCAGTGTGCGCACGAACCCTTGATCGAGTTTGATTTTGTCAACGGGCAACTCCTTGAGTCGGAGCAGTGATGAATAAGCGCTACCTACATCGTCCAGAGCGAGTCGAATGCCAATTTTCCTGATGGCATGAAGCGCGACGAGTGCGGAATCCCGCTCCAAAAAGTCATCACTTTCCAGGATCTCCGCCGTAATACGCGATGGATCGATCCCGCTGCGCTCGATCACGTCGCTCAACCAGCTTACGCAATGTGTCGCGAAGGATTGTGGAGACAGATTAAAGGAGACGTCGAGAAACCACCCCTTGTCATCCAACACCTTAAGATCCGTCAGTGCCTGAGTCAGAACCAATCGGCTCAGATCCGTGGTGTCATCCGCGGTGATCTGGGGCAAGAATTCCTTGGGATAAATAATATGACCATCGCTGCTCCGCAGGCGGGCCAAGGCCTCGATGGCGACGATTTTCTTGTGCCGGGTATCCAAAATGGGTTGATAGAAGATCTCCACTCCCCCTTGCTCCAGAAGCAGTTGGTGGGTATTGCTGCGGCGTGGAACCGCTTCTCCATGTTGTACCCAATATCTGAGGCGATCGGATTTGTGGGCTTTACTCTCATAAAGCGCCCGATCTGCATACCTCAGCAAGGTGTCCGACCCCGCCACCTCCGCCGAGGGATACAGGCACACGCCCATACTGACCCCGAGCGTTACGGTCGCATGGTTGCTTAAAATGATGGGCTCGCTAATCACGCTTTCGATTGCTCCAAAGATCACCTCCAATTCAGGAGGGGAGGTTTCACCTTCAATCAACAACACAAATTCGTCGCCGCCGATGCGGGCGATAAAGTCACTTTTACGCATGATTCTTTCTAGGCGTCTCGCAGTGGCTTTTAGCACTTGGTCGCCAGTTTCATGACCATATATATCATTGATCTCTTTGAATCCATCCAGATCCAGCATGCACACAACGAGGGTGCTGTGATGGCGCTGGGCCCGGGCGATCGCGTGCTCCATCTCGTCATCCAAGGCGCGCCGGTTGGCTAATTCGGTGAGTGGGTCGGCAAGGGCCTGACGAATCCAGTTTTTTGCTAGCTGATGCCTTTCCGTGACGTCGACGACCGTCCAGGTCATGATGATACGGTTCGCCATATCCCGATCGATTCGCCCGGCGGTCAAATCCATATAGATGGTGGTGCCGTCGGCGCGCTGGTAAGGAACGTCACGGGCTTCTGCCTGCCCTTGGGTCAGAACGGTCTGGTAGAGCGCCCCGATCTTTTTGCGAATTACATGGTTGTCACCGAGCAGCGTCTGTGTAGACTGGCCGACGAAATCCGACGCGCGAGAGTAACCCCATAAGTCGGCCAAGCGCTGGTTCGCTTTCACAATGACCCGATCCGGGTAGGAGACGAGGGCCATGCCTGCGGTGGTATTGTTTAGCAGTGACTCGTTCATGGCCACGGCGGCGCGCTCCCGGCTCAAGAGGTCTATATAGTCCAACCCATAACCCACATCCCTGGCGAGTTCCTCCAGAATCTCCTGGAGGTCTGTCTCGAAGACGCCATTTTCCTCGTGGTACACGGCCAACACGGCCCATGGCTGGGTGTTACGGTATATGGGCAGCGCGGCGCAAGATCGCAAACCGAATCGCTTGGACGGCCCGCTCCACGGGGCGAGGCGATCCACATCTTCTTTGGAAGACCCGAAAACCGGGAGCTTGACTCGCCAACACTGCCCGGTGGGACCACGCCCCTCTGGGAGATCCTCACGAATGGAAATGAATATCCCATCCAAATATTTTTGCTCGCCAGCGGAGGCCAGAAACCGGATGGTGCCTTCCGAGTCGGGTTTTCCAATCCAGGCAAGTTTGAGGTGCGCGAGTTCGACGGCCAGATCGCAGGAGCGTTGTAAGAGGCGCGTTTCGTCTGGGGTCTGCGCGATCGTTTGGTTGATCTGCGCCAGAAGGGCGTTGAATTGAGAGAGCCGATTGATATGACGCAGTTCTTTCCGGTTGATGCGAAGCAGCCTCCAGATGGCCAAGCACAGGACGGTGGATATCAGTACAACGGCCATCACCATGGACCAGTCCATCCAGGTCGCCTGCTTCGGCGTGGGTGACAGGCTTTGCGCATACCAGGCTCCCAAGAGCAACGCCAGCACCATCAGAGCAAACCAAGTGGCGAGTGGTGCCAACCAGGTCACCGGTTCAGACGATACCCATTTGCGTATCTGTTTCCGCGGATTCGGGGTGGGTGTGCGGGTCATGATCGGTTCTCTAAGGGTGAGGGGCACCGCCATCGGATCGCCACTGCAAATAACCGGACGACCGGATCTACTCCAATGTACTTTAATGCTTTTATGCTTCACATGCCACTGTCTGCGGAGCTATTTTGCGGGGGTGGCGCGTACGTATTCGCGCTTTTTTTGGTTGCAGGAGTATCCGCCCCCAGAAGCTGATAACAGGGTCGGATGGCGTGGCTTTCGGCCTTTGCGTATGGGTCATTGGTCTGAGCGTTTCTTCATGGCGCCCGCCGGGATGCCCGTGGTGATAATGACACCCAGTCATGAAAGTGATACCATTTACCATAAGCACTCGCGTTATATATCCCACCAATAATAAAGCCGGTTCTATATGCGTGCGCTTCCATTGTCGCAGTCCTCTCGAAGGAGCTTTTATGTCGGGACCCGGCGGACCATTACCATTTGATGAACTGCTTATGGATGGGGGCTGCGTGGAGATACTGCGGGAATATCCTGTTCCACACGTCATGCTTCGACACAACAAGATCGCTTTCATCAATCCCGCGGCAGTTGCGCTTTTTGATGGAGAGAGTGCCGAACCGCTGCTGGGGAAGGAAATCATGGAGTTTATCCATCCTCTGGATCAGGAGCGAGCCCTTTCACGAATGTGTAGTCTGGATAAAAATAAACCGCGGAGCGTGCCTACCAAGATCCGAATCAACACACTCGCGAATCGGCTGAAAATGGTCATATCCTCCAGTGCGATGGTGTGCATAAAAGGCGAGCGTGTGATAGTGGCCACCGGCGTGGATGTAACAGATATCTATGCCATGGATAATGAATTGAGAGAGTCGGAAGAAAGCTTCCAGCGGCTCTTTGAAAATATGCATGATGTCTTCTACCGCACCAACGATCAGCAACAAGTCGTGCTTGTCGGTCCAGGGGCGAAACGCCTACTCGGGTATAGTGTGAATGAGGTCATTGGTAAACCGGCTTCGTATTTCTATCCTCGACCAGAGGATCGGCAAGCGATTATAGATGCCGTCAAAAAGTTTGGGGAGGTGAAAGACTTCCCAGGGCAACTCAGGCACAAGCGGGGTCATGTGCTGGATGTATCCATTAGTAGCAGGGCGATCATGGGGCCTAATGGAGAGTTTCTTGGTATGGAAGGTGTTTTCCGGGATGTCACCGAAGAAGTGAATATCAAGAAGGAATTAAAAAGACTGGCCTCCACGGATGATCTTACGGGTCTATTGAACAGACGCTCGTTCCTGGAGAAAGCCAACCACCTCGTACGATCTTTGCAGCGTTATCAGGAAGATTGCCTGGTTGTTATATTGGATATAGATTGTTTCAAAGAAATAAACGATACGCACGGCCACTTAAGCGGAGATCGCATACTCAAAGACATTTCTTTTATTGTCAAAGGATTACTCAGAGAGTCGGATATTTATGGGAGGTTGGGCGGGGACGAGTTCTCTATCATACTCAGGAGGTGTCCGCTGCAAGAAGGCCATGAGATATGTAGTAGGATCGTCCGGGAAATCAAGGACACCAAAATTTCCCTGGTTCACCAAGATACGATATCGCTTTCCGTAAGTCTGGGCGTGACCCCGCTCGTCAAGGACGACAATCCATTCGTTCTTGCCCTGGCCAGGGCGGATCGTGCCTTATACCTGGCCAAAACCCAAGGAAGAGGGTGTTTTGGGGTTACGCCTCTGGATGGGGACCCCTATTTACCCATGCACACGGATTTGGCAGATCACTAGGCTCTGACGCGTTGCGCGGATCGTAAGTTATGGGCTCTGCTGGAGTAAGGCGCCAAGATCCGCTGCCGCTTCGTGCGTTGCTTGATAACCCGCCATCACTGCCGCTTCTCCTTTGTGAAACCCCAGGGTCTGGATGTTTTCCAATTTGGGTGCCAAGATCAGATCAGCGCTGGCGAAGCGCATCTGCAGGTTCACCAGATGGCTCTGCATGATTTCCACCGACCGGCGTAGCGTCTGTAGAATGTTCAGATCGGGGAGGACGGTATCCGCGATGTCTTCGGTTGGTTCATCGCCGCCGGTGCGCGGCGCTGGAGGGGGCCACGCTCCTTCGCGTTGGGTGCGGTGTACCAGCACCGCGACTAAAGGTCCCGGGAAGAGCGCTCGGGCGACAGCAATCGGTACCGGATCAATCAACCCTCCATCCGCCAAGATTCGACCGCCATGGCGTTGCGGCGCCAGCATCACGGGTAGTGCGATGCTGGCGCGAACGGCGGGCAATGCCGGCCCGGAAGAGAGGATGACTTCCTGTCCGGTGACCATATCTGTTGCCACGCACGCGAAAGGCAGGGGAAAATCCTCAATCTGGCGATCGCCGAGGCGGTCGTACAGGTATTGGGTGATGGCGACACCTCGACTGAGGCCGCCGCCACCAAAATCCGGGAAGAACAGGCGTAGTGTCCCCCACCAGCGGGTCGCACACGCCTCCGCCTCCAGTGTGGCTGTCGGCATGCCGGCACAATAGAAAGCACCGATCTCGGCGCCGATCGAGCAGCCGACGATCGCGCGGATGGGTATTTTCAGTTCCTCAAGGGCGCGAAGTACCCCGACATGCGCCAGACCGCGCGCGCCACCTGACCCCAGAACCAAGGTGATCCCGGGTTGTTGCTTCGCAAAATCCGTGGGCACCAAGTGGGAACCTCCGCTTCATTTCGCCACGGTTAACGGATCGTGACAGTCCAAAACCTACGGAATGGGTACCACCAACCTGTGTGAGTTGCCATAGGGATGGCAGATCGATGCGCAAAACGAAAAAAGCGCCGTCCGAGAGCGGCGCCCTGTGGCGATCATCCAAATAAAGGATTATGCCTCGCGTACGTCCTCAGCCTGCATACCCTTTGGTCCGCGCACGCTATTGAATGTGACACGCGCACCTTCCGTCAGGGTTTTAAAGCCGTTGCCTTGTATGGCAGAATGATGCACAAACACATCCTCCTTGCCATCTTCCGGGGTGATAAAGCCAAAACCTTTGCTATCATTGAACCACTTTACAGTACCAGTTGCCATGTGAAGAACTTCCTATTGCGTTGAATCTGGACCATTTGTCCAACTGGGATAGTAAGGTGTTTTATTCCGGTGCGCAAGGACATCTTCCTGGACATCTTCCTGCACAACGTGTCGCCGCCAGGTTCGGCGGGTCACTTTTGTTGGGCCGCTATTACACCACATGTTCAGAGGCCAGGGCACAGGGATGTCCCGGATCGCCCATTTCCACCTGTAGGGTGGGATGCTCGATTTGAAAGCGAGTGCTTAATTCGTTGCCGATCTGGTTCAGAAGCCGGTCACCCGGATAGCCGTTTGGCATGACCAAGTGGGCGGTCAACGCCGTTTCCGTGGTGCTCATGGCCCAGATGTGCAGGTCATGGACGGCCACCACGTCAGGCAGAGCAGAAAGATAGGCGCGCACCGCGTCCGTGTCGATACCTTCGGGTACACCATGCAATGCCAAGCGGGTGGAGTCTCTGAGGAGCCCCCAAGTGGCTATCACGATCACCATGCTGATGAGTAGGCTGACCGCGGAATCTAGCCAAAACCAATGCATAAAGAATATGACGATCCCGGCGACCACGACCCCAAGCGAGATGACCGCATCACTGGCCATGTGTAGAAATGCCGCCCGAATGTTCAGGTCAACCTTGCGTCCGGCGATGAAAAGTAGCGCTGTACCCGTATTGATCAGTACACCGAAGGCGGCCACACCGATGATTATACGACTCGCAACCGGGGCAGGGTGCAGCAAACGTTCGATGGCTTCCCACGCGATTCCGCCGGTCACCACCAGCAGAAAGACGGCGTTGGTCAAAGCCGCCAAAATAGACGAACTACGCAGTCCATAGGTGAATCGGCCTGAGGGGGGGCGGCGCGCCAAAGTACTCGCCCCCCAGGCCATGACCAGCCCCAGCACATCGCTGAGATTATGTCCGGCATCCGCCAGCAGGGCCAGAGAATGCCCGATCACTCCGAATACCGCTTCGACCACGACGAAACTCAGGTTGAGCGCTACGCCGATGGCGAAGGCGCGGCCATGGCCCGCCGAGCCATGGGTATGTCCATGGCTATGGGGCACATGTCCGTGCACGTGATGATGTCCGGAAGTCATATCTGTCTCCTTCGACACTTGATCCAGAGTATCATTAGAAACCCTGTGGCCCCTCCATGGTCGGGTGGCTATGATAGTGGATGCGCATTTGGTCCAGGTGTGGGTGCGGTTTCAGGTTCTCCAGTTGCTGGAGCAACCGCTTGGACGGATTGTACGGCATTCCCCATGAGTTGGCGATCGCTGCTCATGGAGATGCTTGCGCGCGTCATTAAAGAACCTAAAAGAATCTACATCAGTAGGCCCCGTTGCGTGCAAAAACGACCTTCACCGTGCGTAACAGAATCACGATATCATACCAAAGGGACCAGTTTTTCACATACCAGGCATCCAGGTCCGCGCGATCCGCAAAGGTCGTCTCAGAGCGTCCGCTCACCTGCCACAAACCCGTAATCCCCGGCTTTACTTGGGTATATAGATGGATGCTGTCACCGTAGCGGTGTAACTCACGATTTAACAGCGGCCGTGGTCCGACCAGGCTCATCTGACCTTTCAGCACATTGAAAAGTTGGGGAAGTTCATCGAGACTGGCGCGGCGCAGCAAACGCCCGATTCGCGTCACCCTGGGATCGTTGCGCAACTTGTAATTTCGCTCATATTCTGAGGCGATTTCAGGATGAGACTGTAAATATTCAGTCAGGCGAACCTCGGCATCGAGAACCATGCTTCTGAACTTCAAACACATGAAGGGTTTCCCATCCCTGCCGATGCGTTCTTGGAGAAAAAAAACAGGACCTTTATCCTCGGCATGAATCCGCCAGGCCAGAAACAGCAGGAGTGGCGAGAGCGCAATGACCAGAAGTGATGCGGCAATCAAATCGAAGATTCGTTTTAAAAAGCGGGGTCCTGGTCGTGCTAAATTGTCCCGCACCCTCAACATGAACACTTCTTGACTGAAAAAGTGCATTATTTCCAGGCCAAACAACGGGAGCCCCCGTAATGGCGGCGCGATGGTCAATCGCGGGTAGCTCAACCCCAGTGCGCGAACGAGCTGCTCCTGCGCTTCCCACTGATCCATATCCAGTGCGAGAACGACATGCGGGTTGCCTAAATCGGCGAGTTGTCCCAAGGGATTGTTCCCCAAAGATTCGACTCCCACCTCAGGAGGCACCTTGCCCGGAGAGGGGGTGCAACCGCGGGGCACGAGCATTTTCTTGACGGAGTAGCCCAACAGGGGCTCGCTGGCGATGGCCCGCATAGCTTCCACGGCATTGGGGCCGCTGCCGATCACTACCACGGGCCGTGCCCAGGCACCTAGGCGGACCAGACCCCAACGTATGGAATGTCTGAAGATGGGTAAAAGCAATAAGACGAGCGCCCAGGTTGAAAACAGCCAAAGTCGGGAAAGAGGCCATTTTCCGATGAACGCGATCGCGGCATTCAATGCGATGAAAAGGGTGAGCACCGCCAAGACATCGCCTGCCTCATCCCAGAATGCTTTGCGCTGGGCGTAGTGACCCTTGAGAGAAAAACTGGTAATAACGGATACAGTGAGTAGCAGAAACAGCAGGAGATTGATTTGCGCTAAAGTTCCCCACCAGTGAAAGAGCACCCAGATGGGATCCAATCCGTAATATATCGCGTGCGACAGCCTCGCAAAGTAAAAAGCCAAAAGGAACGCAACGATATCTCCTAGGGCCAGAGCATAAGGAACCCAGTGAGACCATTGTAGCGTCGTATTGATTCTTGCCGTCGATTTAATGGTAACCACCATATTTCCCCGTTTTGTCTTATCTGAAGTGGTACGGATTGGCGAACGGCGCATTCCGTTATAACCTGCTCCAGACATTTTGGCTTCATGCCAAAGATCGGGAGCAGTAGGATAGCCCTGCCAGTGTTCCGAAAGCAATATGACCCTCCGGGTGCGGTGAGTGGAGTGCTGAAGAAAACGCACGCCCCGGTCAAATGTTCACCCTCTTTATGGTGAGGTGCTCAGAATGGGATGCCCCACCGTTTGCAAGGGAACCTGAATGACTTCATCCAGCCTCGTGTACATGCCTTCGAGAGAAAAACGCCGTAGGGC
Organism: Pseudomonadota bacterium; assembly: GCA_021821285.1. Lineage (GTDB taxonomy): Bacteria > Pseudomonadota > Gammaproteobacteria > Acidithiobacillales > Acidithiobacillaceae > Acidithiobacillus. Next base: position 65,936 of record JAKACQ010000008.1, on the reverse strand, counting down.
GGACTCCCGACCGCAACGGCCCATGGTTGCCGCGGCTTCCGGATTGTCGATGACGCTCATGACGGAATGACTGAGCGCCTGTACATCTCCTGGTGCGTACAACACCCCAGTCACACCATGTTCGATGATTTCATTGGGGCCGCCGGTTTGGCTGGCAACCACCGGTTTGCCCGCAAGCATCCCTTCGACTACTACCCGACCGAAGGGCTCAGGGGCGATGGAGGTATGTGCCACGACATCGCAAGCGCCCATGAGGCTGGGGATATCTTTCTGAAAATCCAGAAACTTGACGCGCTCGCTCAATCCGAGGTCGTGAACATCGCGACGAAGACTTTCGGCATAGGTATCCTCTCCGAAGAGAGGGCTTCCGACGATCATCCCTTGCACCATGGGCATTTGCGTCAGGGCGCGTAAAAAAACGTCTTGTCCCTTCCAGGGGGCGAGCCGTCCAAACAAGCCGACCAGCGGACGTTTGTCAAAACCCAATTGCCGTCGCGTATTGGCATTCTCTGCCTCGCTGGATCGGCCATATGTTGCCGTATCGAAGGCGTTGTAGACGAGATGTACGTCCTTTTCCCGTGAAGTAAGCGCGATGAGCGAGTCCCGTGTTGCCTCGGAGTTGACCAGAATCTGGTTCGATCTGCGCGCTGTATATTTTGCGGCAAAGAGCTGGGCTCGACCAAAATGTTCTGAGGTCAGGATGTCATGAAGGTACCAAATGACGGGTTTTTTGGATAAGTGGCTTGCCAGCACCGACAGAAGCCCGGCTTTTTGTGAGTTCGCAAAGATGTAATCGAAGTTCTTGGCCTCTACGGCCAAGTCCCTGGCCATTTTAACCATGGCTGCCACACTCGTTAACGGAATCCGCGAGCTACGTCTTATGCAACTTATAGATTGTGCAGATTTTATAATGCCTACAGACACATCACGTTGTTGTAATTCACTAACCAATGGCCCATCTTCAAATAAGATAACTTTGCTCTCGCTGCGGTAATGTTTAACGATTTCAAGCAATGCCAATTCGCCACCACCGAGTTTCGCCGTCTGGTCAACAAATAATATTTTCATGACATGGCCTCCTTGTACAACTGAGCAATCTTTGGGGCTACATTAATCCAGTCATAGCGTCGGGAATGTGTACGGCATTCAGCAGTTGATGGTGTCGCTATGGTCCCCGACAGGATCTCGCTCATGGACCGTGCCATTGCGCTGGCGGTGGAATCATCGGTTACCCATTGCGGCGCGAAAGGGCTCACTATTTCTGGCAGTCCCCCTACGGGGGTAACCAGTACCGGTGTGCCGGAGGCCATGGATTCGACGGTGATCAGTCCAAATCCTTCCAAGGCTGTGGTGGGTACTACGGTGAAATCTGCTGCGCGATAAGCGGCAGGGAGATCTTGATCTGCGAGAAAGCCAAGAAATTTAACGTGATTGGTGAGCCCGAGCGATTCAGTCATTCTCGCCAGTTCGTGAGCCATGCCGCCTACACCGGCAACCATGAGCAGCACGTCCGGGAAACGTGCTTTGACCGTGACGAGCGCGGTGAGCAAGTTTTCTATACCCATGCGCCGGGAGAGTCTTCGGACCACAAGAATGATTGGCCTATCTCTAGGCCACCCCAGAATATTTCTTGCCTCAGTGCGGGCCATGGTCTGATCGAAACGCTGGGTATCAATCGCGCCTGGTATGACCGCGATTTTTTCTGGTGAAACTCCGTATTCATTGATCAGTATTTCTTTGAAGGCGTTGGAGAGCACGATCAGTCGAGTGGCGCGACGATACACCGAGTTTTCTATGAAATATTTAATGAGGGAGCGATTCTTGCCCTGTTCCATGGCCGCCTCACCGGCCCATGGACCCTGAAAATGCACTACCAGAGGCTGGTGCGACAACAGATCCGTTGCGGGAAATCCATATAATGCAAAGTGCACGCAAATGATATCTGGACGAAATTCATTGATTATCTTCTTCAAGGCACTGCGTGCCCTGTACCAGCGCTGTGGCAGTGAACTCCGTGCCTCTGAAAATGCTACGATATTATCGTTGGTGTCACGCGTGATGGCTTTACTGCCGATGACCAGCCCACGGCTATGAAAACCCAAGGCGGGCAATCTGTTAAAAAGATCGTAATAGTATCTCTCCAATCCTCCGGGACGCTCTGGAAACCAAGAGGATCCTAGCTGAACCGTTCTGATCGCAGGCGAGAGATCCGGCTCCATGGCTATGATTTCATCCGCTGTTTCTTGGACCGTGAGGTGGTCGTTTCCAACTCATCGTGAAGTGGCGGCGTCGGTCCCCATCCGGGATGGGGATCACAGACTGTGTAGATATCCGGATAGCTCGCAGAAGATGTGGCGCGTACGCGATAGAAAAAAATGGGAGTCCGCGTTTTTTCGTCGGGCACTAATGTGTTTTTGGTTTCAAGGAGTTCATCGACCTGTTGCGGTTTTATCGAGGTACTATTGAGCGTGAGCATTGCCGTAGTCCTTACAAGTGCTGCGCGGGTGCATAGGTGAGAAACGGGTGGAGTGGGGTATGAGCGGTTTCCTTGTGCTGTTTTCTTAACTTGACCTACCCGCGACTACTCCTGCTCACAAGACGTCATAAGCATTTTATATGCCACTCTAATAGTTAAGTAAAAACATATAGATATGGATTATTTCAGGGATTCTGTGGCCTATTGAGATGTAACGAACATGATACAAAATAGGGTCATTTCCACCTTGCTTACCCCCCAACTCTCTAGTGTTATTGATAAAAGTTATGAATAGGTCGTCGGGCAGATGTGTGTTAAGAGTGTTACGATGCGGGAGAAACACGTGGTGGGGAGAGGACACCCGCCTGCCATATCCTCGGATATGGGCCATCGAGGGCAACCGGGAGGTTTTTCACTCCGTGATGGCAAAGTTACTGGTTCTGTAGGCCGGTGCTCGGCGAAGATTTTCGTTTCGGGAATGATCTCTGATGGGGTGGCAGGGATATGGGTGGGCACACAAGATATCTACATTACTGTGGTACGAACGATCGATTGGCAGGTTCGGGATGTGTCTGGATGCGGCAAAGATGATGCAGTTTGTAAATCTCATGCAACATTTTGGCGTGGATCATACTCCATAGCCCTCCGAAACAACGCTCTATCCGAGGTGGGGTAGCACCGCATCCAAGGTGATCAGTATGATCGGCACCTTGCGTCCATAAAAATGAAAACCAAATAAAATAGGAAGTTGTAATCATATCTTCTGTTGAGCGGGGAGATAGGCCGGCCGGTCGCGCTGACATGGAGAGGCCATTCGTTATATTTAATGATATATCACCATGTGCTGGCGCGGTATGGCGCGATAATTGCTTGGATACAGGACGGTTTGGAGGAAGGCGAGTGGTGTGACAGATCGGCGCTTTTCGACTATATGCCATCAGGCAACCTAGGCCGCCGTGGGCGTGTCCCCTGTTCAGTATGAGAGGTCGTTAATGCGAATGCACACTTCAAGGCCGGTTCGGTGTGGCTCGGCTTCCTGCCGGTCGGTCACAGTTAAATCGCTGCGCAACCTGTTAGTGCTGGGCGTCTTGGCGGCCGCTCTTGCGGGATGCGCGGGAATCGCTCCGGTCGGACCTAATGTTGCTGTGCAAAAGTTACCGAGTCCGGTCGTCGCGAACAAATCCGAGACACTGGCTCCGCAACTGGTGAACCACCTGTTACATCCGTCTATAACCTACCGCCTTGGCGCCGGAGACGTGGTATCCGTTTCCGTATATCTCCATCCCACGCTGTCCGTGCCGTTTGGTGATAGTTCGGTCGGCCTGCCCGGCGCTTTGGTCAGCAACAATGGTAATCTTCAATTGCCCCTGCTCGGTTTGGTGCACGTCGACGGATTGACGACTTCCCAATTACAGACCCGCCTGACAAAGTTGTATGCCCGCTACGTGGTCGATCCGGATGTTACCGTGCAACTTCAAGTCGCCCACAGTATTCGCTACTACCTGCTGGGGGCGTTCACGGCGCCGGGCCTGAAGTTCTCTGATCGTCGCCTGACTCTGTTGGATGCCATGGCCCTTGGAGGGAGTGTGAACCTGCCTGATGCGGATCTGCGCGGGGCGTATGTCGTTCAGCAGGGCAAAAAATTGCCAGTGAATTTTCATCAACTCATCATGAATGGGAATCTGGGGCAAAACATTTCCCTGGCGAGCGGTGACACGGTGGTGGTACCCAGCATCTCCACCATGCGGGCTTACGTTTTTGGCGCGGTCGCGAAACCTGGGGCGATACCTTTTGTCGATGGGCGTTTAGGGTTGCTGCAAGCGCTGTCGGCGGCGGGCATGGATACCACGTCACTCACCAACGCCCGTTTGAGCGACGTCCGCATCATCCGTTCCGAAGGCGCCAGTGGTGAGTTGATCATTGTCAACGCGCGGGCCATTCTCGAAGGGAAGGCTGCACCCTTCTACCTGAAATCGGGCGACATTGTGTATGTTCCGCAGACGGCCATCAGCAGTTGGAACCAGGCCATTCAGTTGATTCTGCCTTCGCTGCAGGCCATAGCGGGTGTGCTGAACCCATTCGTATCCATCAAGTATCTGTCGCAATAGGATGATCCCGTGACTGATAATCCAGAAACATTGTCCCAGCATCAAAGCGACGATCTCTTTAGGCAATCTCCCACTGGCGGGGCCTTGGAAGATGGAGATGAAGGGGAAAAAATTGATGTAGCCGCCCTGCTTCGATCGTTGAAAACCCACTGGCGGTGGCCGGTGGGCTTGGCGGGAGCGGGTGCGGTCCTCGCGGTGCTGATTACGCTTTTCAGCGTGCCGGTATTCGTATCCACCGGTTCCATTTATCTGGGTAATGCGGAGAAGGACCAGGGTGTGCCCAGTGGTGGAAGCGGTTTATCCCTGCTGGCGGGCTTGACTCAGGCGCCAAATATGGAGACACAAATTCAGATCATGCAGAGTCGCGACATCATTGAACGCGCGATTGCCAGGTCTGGGCTAAACGTATCGATCCTGAGTCCGAGTGAGAACAACTCCGTCCATTTCTGGTATTGGCTGGCCAGTGGTCACTCCTTTGGCATCTATGCACCGCCCGGCGATGGTCTGCACGCGAGTCTGGTCAAGGCGATAGGGCCGAATCTGTATGGTGCGCGCTTGGACTTGATATTCACCGCCTCTGGCCACTATCGTATTCAGCGCGGCAAGCAGGTGCTGCTCACCGGTGTTCTGGGCGAACCGGCCGTCGCCCCGACATTGCGTCTGGTTTTACAGCCCAACGTGGCTGGTTTTGTGCCAAAGGCAGGCAGCACGTACCACCTGACCATTCAGCCGCCTCTGGCCATCTACAAAATGATCCGGAGTCGTGTTTCGGTGGCGGAAGCCGGAGAGAATACCGGAGGGACGACGACCAGCTTTCTTGTCAACCTGGCGTTCCAGGATGCGAATCCCTATACATCCCAACATTTTCTCAATACGCTGATGTTGACCTATCTCGAGCAAACGCACGCCTGGGCCACTGGTCAGGCCTCTTCCACGTATGACTACTTGAACGTGCAATTGGAGAAGATCCGCACGGCGCTGGAGACGGCCGACAATCGTTTGGCCGGTTACCAGAGCAAGAGCGGTGTATTGTCGGTGGCCTCCAATGCACAAGTCATGATCAGTCAGATGGCGACGTATGAGAGCCAGCTCAGCGCGCTCAAACTGAAGCTCTACAGCCTGCAACGGCTGCGCCGCGAGCTGAATACGCCCGGTGACCGCGTCAATCCTTATCTGGTCAGTAGTGTCAGTGATCCGGTTTTGAATGGATTGAGTGAAAAGCTGATTACCGCCCAAGGTAAGGAGGCGGCACTACGAAACCTCTATACCCCGGCAGCGCCCGAAATGAGGCAGATCATGACGGAGATCGATTCTATCAAGTCGGCGATCCGGAATGTGCTCAGTAATCAGGAGAGCGAGACCAATCAGCGGATGCGTTCGCTCAGTGATCTCATCGGTCAATACAAAGAGCAGATGGGCCATTACCCCCAGGAAGCCTTGCAGGTCCTTTCTTTGACGCGATCCAGCGAGGTCCTGGGAAAACTCTATATGTTCTTGATGGAAAAGCAGGAAGAGGCGGCCATCAGCAAGGCCAGCACGATCACCAAAAACCGGATCCTGGATACCGCTCTGGTGCATGATCTCCCCGTGTCGCCGGTGGGGAAACGCAACGTCCTCGTGGGCGCCTTTCTGGGGTTGTTGAGCGGGTTGGGTGTGGTGTTCTGGAGATTCCTGGCGCACAAGGGATTCCATTCGGACGAAGAGATTCGCCGGCGATATGCCTCTCTGCCCCTGTTCGGCACGCTTCCGGAGTATGCAAAGTTTAGCGCGCCCTCCAACGGTCTGAAATCCGCGGGCATGACGATCCCGGATTCACGCTCCGGATATGGCGAGGCCATGCGGCTACTGCGCGGAAAGCTCTATATGGATATCGCGGGTGGGGAGCATGGTCGAGTTTTGATGTTGACCTCCGCTGTTCAGGGGGATGGTAAAAGCACGGTGGCCACACAACTGGCGATGGCCTTGGCGAAAGACGGCAAAAGTGTTCTGTTGATCGATGCGGATTTGCGTAACCCGCATTTGCATGAAGTCTTCCGCACCGTGCAAAGCCCCGGCTTGGCCGGATATCTGGCCGGGCAAGATGAATGGAGGGCGTGTGTGCAATCACTGACAGGTCAGCCCGATCTTCCGTTGCAACTGATTGCGGCGGGCGAGGTTCCACCCAGCCCGGTAGAGCTGGTGGGGCAGCCCAGATTCGCAGAGCTCATAGACCGGGCACGTCGCGAGTATGATTATATTATTTTGGATACGCCACCGTTCCCCATGGTGTCGGATGGTTTGGTGATTTCCCGCATGGTGGATCGTGTATTGTCGGTGATTCGGGTGGGACAAACCCCACGCCGGGCTTTTCAAGAACATGTCATCGGTGTGGCCCATATGGCCCGCCCCCGGGGATTGGTGATCAACGGCACCTCGATGGATCAGGGACTGGGCTACAGCTATACCACCAACAAGACCGCCCTGCAGATTTTGAAAGACAAAATGCGTGTATTCGTCCGCCGTATGCGATGGAGGGCCTGAGGGTGCGTATGGGCGCTATCGGAGGGTGCTGACATGGTATCGACCATAGCGGGCAGGGGGGTGGTCAGAACCGTCAGACACGGTTTTGACAAAATATGGATCCCGATCATTCTATTTTGGGTATTCCCCTTCGCGTTCTATTTAGTACATTTGAGTTCCGTCACTAACTATTTATTCCCGGCAGCGGCATTTGCGCTCGGCATGGCGCTTTATCGTTCGCACCCCGCATTATATTTGAGCCACACTTGGTGGTTATGGTTTATTACCCCAGAAATCAGACGGCTAGTGGACTATCAAATCGGTTTCCAACCCATCTCTCTGATTATGCTTAGTCCTTATCTGGTTACTGGTTTGGCATTCTTTACGGTGATTACCTACCTCCCACAATTACGTTACAAAGCATTATTCCCGATGGTATTGGCCCTGTTTGGTGTTATTTATGGCTACTTGGTGGGCATTATCAATGCGGGGATCATGCCGGCGACGTTTGGTCTTTTAAACTGGATACTCCCCATATTATTTGGTTTGCACACCGCTATTCACTGGCGTGAATATGAAGGATTCAAGCGGACTATCTATCGTACTTTTGTGTGGGGGACCCTGGTTATGGGACTCTACGGATTGTTTCAGTTCATGGATCCTCCGCCTTGGGACAGGTACTGGATGATTTCCTCCAAGATGCTGAGTATAGGTTTGCCATTGCCCTTTCATGTTCGTATTTTCAGTACGATGAATTCTCCCGGTCCATTTGCGATGGAACTGATGGGCACGTTGCTTATGCTGGCCGCCGGTGGGGGATTCTGGCGTGTTCCCGCCGCGGTGTTCGGCTATAGCGCTTTTTTATTGAGCCTGGTGCGTACGGCATGGGGTGGCTGGGCAGTGGGTATCCTTTACCTGATATATCGGTTTAAGCCCAAGAATCTGATACGTTACTTCTTCGGCGCGCTGCTGGTCACAATGTTGGCGCTTCCAGTATTGACCTTTGGGCCGATTGCCAAAGACCTGAACAATCGTTTCGAGTCTATTCAGCATGTTCAACAAAATGCCAGTTATCAGACACGTGTATCATTCTATGAACACTTTCTTGGTGAGGCTTTCGATACGCCCATCGGCCAAGGAATCGGTAATGTTGGCGTTGCCGCCCGTTTGTCATCAAGTGGCCATGTGGTAAATTTTGATAGCGGTATTATGGAAATTCCCTATGTGTTGGGCTGGCTCGGCGGTAGTTTATTTTTTTTAGGAACGGTATGGATATCATTGTACGTCTCGTTAAGTAAATGGACCAAGTTGGACCCTTTCATGGCTGTATCGAGCGCGATCGCGCTGGCCACACTCTCTACCATCCCGCTCTTCAACAATTTGATTGGCACTGCGGGAATGTTTTTTTGGGCATTTGTCGGGATGGCGGTTGCGGGCATTCGTTATCACGGCCTGCATGATCGCCACACCATAACATCATGATCTGGAATGCTGGCCGCACCGGATATCTTCAAATGTTTGTATATCTTTGGGGTGTGTCATCATGAAAAGTATCTGTCTGGTTACCCATAAGATTAAACGGGGTGATGGCCAAGGACGTGTCAACTACGAAATTGTCCGTGCAGCTCGTGCCTGCGGTTATCAGGTTACGGTGTTGGCCAGCGAATGTGCCGAAGAAGTTGCCCAGGATGCTGGTGTAGAGTGGGTAAAAATTCCCGTAGATCCATGGATCAGTCAATTGTTGCGTAATCAGATTTTCGCTTGGCGCTCCGCTCGATGGCTGCGGCATCATGGTGATCAATTTGACCTTATTCATGCCAATGGATTTATCACGTGGTATCCCGCAAACATAAATTCCGCGCACTTTGTGCATGGGGCATGGTTGCATAGTCCGTATAGTGGTAGCGCGTTGACAGGCGGTTTCAAGAGCATGTACCAAAAATCATTTTCCTTATTAAACGCCATGCTGGAAAAAAGGGCTTTCAGACAAGCAGACACCGTGGTGTCGGTTTCTCCATTGGTCGTTGATGAGTTGCGTTCGATAGGTGTGCCAAGCCATAAGATTGTGATGATTCCTAATGGAGTGGATACCGACGAATATCACCCGGGATGCGGCCTTCGGAGTGAACTAAATATCGCTGCCGAGATACCTCTGGCGATATTTTCGGGGGATTTGCGATCGAGGCGGAAGAATTTGGAAACCGTGCTGGCGGCACTTCAGGAGGCTCCCGACTGGCATCTGTTGGTACTGGGTCGCACCGAAGGCAGTACATACCCTGCTCTCGCTGACGCACTTGGGCTCTCCCGGCGGGTGCACTTTCTGGGCTTTCGCCGGGATACCGCAGAGTTGATGCGAACGGCGGACGTGTTGGTGTTTCCCTCGCGCTATGATCCCTGCACGCTGGTTGTGGCCGAAGCGCTTTCCAGTGGCGTGCCGGTGATTACGGCCCAATCGGTGGGGGCGGCGTTTCAGGTGCCCGACGGGGGGGGATGGGTGCTGGATGATCCCGAAGACGGGAAGGGTATCGCGCTGATTCTCAGAAATCTTGCCGCTTACGATAAGAAGCAACGGGATGACATCCGTGCGCGTGCGCGTGCCGCGGCGCTGGAGTACACATGGTCTGAAACGACCAAGGCCTATCTGGAGTTATATGAACGATCTATCAATTCCCCAAGCAGAAGCGGTGCGATAGATGTGCATGGCTAGGCGGGGCGACATCTCATGAGTATCAAGCGGCACACCGCCTATAACCTCCTGGGGGCGGGCACCCCTGTACTCGTATCGCTGGTTACCGTCCCGCTTTATCTTCACCTCATCGGTGACGCCCGCTACGGTGTGCTGGCCATTGTCTGGTTATTGTTGGGCTATTTTGGTTTCTTTGATCTTGGCCTTTCGCTTGCGACCACCAATCATATCGCGCGACTCAATGAGGCGTCTGTCGAGGAGCGCGAAGGGGTATTCTGGACGGCCTTGACACTGAATGGCGCCTTAGGTGTTGTGGGCGGCTTGGTGCTGTATGGGGTCGCCAGGCCACTGATGACCTATGTGTTTACCATGCCGAATGACCTGCGGATCGAGGTGCTTGCTGCGCTGCCTTTCATAGCGGCAGCCATTCCCGTGGCCACCATGACGGGTGTTTTTTCGGGCGCTCTGGGCGCCCGGCAGCGCTTCGGTACCATGAATATCATACAGTCTACCGGCACGGTCATATTCCAAGTGGCTCCGCTGGTCGCTGCGTATATCTATGGGCCTAATCTCTTGATGTTGATTGGTGTGGCCGTTGTCGCTCGAATGATAACGGCATTGCCCTTCTTGGCGGCCGTTAAAGTGGCTCTTCCACTGCGCCACCGTCCGCGTTTTGACAAAGCCCTTGTCCGGGAGCTCATGCGTTATGGGGCGTGGGTGACCGTCACGAACCTTATCAGCCCGTTACTCACCGCCGCAGACCGCTTTATCATTGCCGCCGTATCCGGTGCCGCGGCGGTCACATATTATAACGTGCCCTATAATCTGGCGATACGTGCCGCCATTTTGCCGGCAGCCCTGTCGAGCGCGATTTTCCCTCGTCTGTCCATGACGGGTAAGGATGATGCGAAAACGCTCACGATCAACGCGTTGGAAGTCATCAATGTCATCATGACCCCGGTTATCATTGTGGGGATTTTTCTCATGCGGCCGTTCTTGGAGCTTTGGGTGGGTATTCCATTCGCATTGCAAGCCGCCCCCGTAGGGGCGATTATATTAGTGGGCGTATGGGGCAACGGATTGTCCTTTATGCCATTGATTATGCTTGAAGGCCAAGGTCGACCGGACCTTGTGGCCAAATTGCATGCAATAGAGTTAATCCCCTATGCCGCGCTCTTGTGGTTTTGCCTAACGTTGTACGGGTTGCCGGGGGCGGCCTTGGCATGGACGGGCCAGGTTTTTGCGGACACGCTTCTTTTATGCCTGATCGCCGGCATAGGGCTCCGCTTCTTATTGTTGAGTCTCCTACCTTCGGCGTTGTTAGTATCGTTAGCCTGTGTGATCGTCACCCAAACGCAGAACAACATGATTTTTTCGCTGTTGTGGGCATCGCTCCTTGTGCTTTGCAGTTTTTTCGCTTCATACCAGAGCAGCGCCGTAGTTCGGCAATCCCTGGTGTCAGTGTCGCGACGTTTTTCGTATAAAATAAAAACTGCTGGTGAAGAATGAGTTATATGAGACGATAGGAAAAGGGTTGGCCCATGCGCATTCTACATATTACCAATCATGTGATGGAAATTGGGAATGGCATCGTCAATGTCGCGGTAGATTTGGCATGTACTCAGAGTGATGGTGGTCATCAAGTATTTTATGCATCCAATGGTGGCGAGTACGAAAGTCTGCTCAATTCTCATGGTGTTCAACATCATCAGATAAAATTGAGGAAATCGTTATTTGGTCTGCCCCAATTATGGGTTGACTTTAGGCAGATCATTCGCGCAACGCGTCCAGACATAGTGCATGCGCATATGATGACGGGCGCTATTATCGGTAAAATTTCTCGACCTGGATTCGGTTATAAGTTGGTTACACATGTGCATAATGAGTTTCAGAGAAGCGCAAGATTGATGGGTGTTGGTGACGCCGTGATTGCAGTGAGTGAGGCGGTTTCTGTTTCGATGCGAAACAGAGGGATTCCAGCATTGAGGTTGCACGTCATAAGGAATGGAACAATCAATAGTCCACGGGTTTCTCTTGCACAACCTAAAACGCTCAATCACCCGGCGATTGTTACAGTGGCTGGAATGTATGAGCGCAAAGGTATTCGCGATTTGATCGGCGCCTTCGCAAGTCTCCCCAGTCATGTGCAAGCACACTTATACCTCGTCGGCGAAGGGCCGGATCGTGCGGCCTTTGAGGGCGCCGCCGCGCAGAGCGGCCGGGCGGCGTTCATCCATTTTGAGGGATTCCAGCGGCAACCTCAAGCCTATATGCAGGATGCGGATATATTTGTTCTCGCCTCTCACAAAGAGCCTTGCGCTTTAGTCCTTTCCGAGGCCAGAGAGCTGGGCTGCGCCATTGTGGCTACGCGCGTTGGGGGCATTCCCGAGGTTCTTGAGCATGGACATGCCGGACTGCTGTTCCCGGTTGGGGATGTTTCCGCACTGACGGCACTTTTATTACGGCTGATTGAATCACCGGAGGAGTGCGACCGCTTGCGTAATCGGGCACAAGAAAATCTGCAGTGTCTTACGGTCGGACGGATGACCGGGGAGGTATTGAAGCTATATCGTGACATGCTGGAGTCTTAGGGAACTCGCGTTCGTATATGTGCATCAATGGAACCGTCCGATGTGCGGCCTCCATGAAGGCCAACTCGATAGGTGTCCGGAGGATAGATATATAATGAATTATTCTTGCATCTCTCGAAGGGAGGTAGGCACTCCATGATGGCTAAGTATTTTTATTTCTCTTCATGTACTGATCCATTATTCCATGATGATATAAAATGGTAAGAATCTTATGATGAACATATCTATTGCCATGGCCACTTATAATGGGGCCAGATTTATCCGCCAGCAACTGGATAGTCTGGCCGCGCAAACATTGTCCCCTTGTGAACTGGTGGTTACCGACGACGGATCGATGGATGCCACTCTGAAAATCATTGCCGACTTCGCAAAAACAGCGCCATTCCCGGTGAGAGTCTTCGAGAATGAGACAACGCTTGGTTTCGCGGATAATTTTATGAAAGCGGCGTCTCTATGTGTCGGTGATTATATCGCATTTTGCGATCAGGACGATTACTGGTTGCGAAACAAGCTGGAATATGCGTCACGGCCCTTTGTGGATGAAGAAGTGCTTTCTTCGGTGCATTCGGCCTGCATAGTGAATGAGAATCTTGATGATACGGGGCGGCGATATCCAGATATCAGCGCTGATCATATTCATCAGGCATTTGAAGGGAATCCGTGGAAAACCTCAATACCAGGATTTGCCTTGCTGGTGCGAGCCTCTCTGCTTCGCTGCGCGATTGATTGGCGATATCGGCCTTTTGCGCCACAACCGCCAAAAGAAATGCACAAGGGTAATCAGATGGTGGCACATGATCATCTTGTATATATGCTCTCTCATACGCTTGGGAAAACAGCATTCATAGCGGCACCACTGGCGTGCTATCGAATGCACGATACCAATATTTTTGGTGCACCGCTTAACGATGAGGGAAAACATACACCGGATTCATTTTTTAAGAGAACCTACAAATCTCGGAGTGTTGGCGAACCTCATTATAGATTTATGGCTAACGTGGCTGAACAACGTGCGCAGTGGATGACAGAAAATTGTGATAAATTGGCTCCTGCTTTTGTCGAGAAGGCCAGGTTGGCACCGGCCTACTGGAAAGCGCAACGTAAACAGTATCTAACCCGTGCGGAGATCTATGGCCGTGACGTGAATTTTGCCAGAAAGGTCGCGGCGGTCCGTTCACTGTTGGGTGAACATGCTTACCGTGCACCTGAGCAGGGCGGATTCGGATGGCGGGCATTTGCAAAGGATATCGCCTTTGGGCTTGTCCTCTAAACCTCCTCAAAACCGCTCTCTTCGATATGTTTATGAGAAGGATGTTGCATGACACGTATTCAATTTCAGCCTGAAGATCCGGAAGCTAGCCCGCTAGTTTCCGTTGTGGTAATGGCATATCAGCGAACGGAATACTTGAAGATCACCATAACCTCTATTATCGGGCAGACCATGGGTGATTTCGAGCTGATCGTTGCGGACGATTCCAATTCTCCGGAGATCGCCCGGATTTGTAGCGCGTTTAAAGATTCCAGGATTCGTTATGTTGGTAATGAAAAGCGACTTGGGATGTTGTTGAACGCAAAAATCGGTATGAAACTTGGGAGAGGTAAGTATATTGCGAACATTCATGATGATGATGTGTTGGATGCAAGATTTCTGGAGACCATGATCCGTCCTATGGAACAGGATAAAAATATTGGTCTCGTTTTTTGCGATCATAAAATCATGGATGCCGATGGTGTGGAGGATATTTCAGCCTCTGAAGAAAATACGAGAATGTGGGGCAGGGAAGGATTAAGCGAGGGTCTGATCATCAATCGTGCGGAAGCATTTTTCAATGGCGTCATTCCAGTCCCTTCTGCACGAGTGTTTAGAGCGGGATCTATAGATCTTGATGAACTATATGAAAGCGTTGGCATAGTATACGACTGGTGGATGTCTTTTTTGCATTGTCGATCAGCATTTGAGTGCTATTATGTTCCTGAAAAGTTGATGTCTTACCGATTGCACTCCGGATCAGAGACGGCGGCGGAAAATCCGTCATATGGTGAGGCTATGGTATTCATACTCAGCTATTTTTTGATCCATGAGTCTTTCCCAGAAATGGAGGATATCATAAAAAAAAGACTGATCAAGACCAGTTTTAACGGTGCCAAGTTTCGTCTGCTGTCAGGTGAGAATGGAAAAGCTCGTACGAGTCTGATCAAAGCGTTCCGCTTGACCGGAAGTATACGCTGCATCATGGCTTATCTATTCACATGGTTGCCCTCCTGGTTGACAACCAAGGTACTCAAGATGCTGTTGCTTTTTAGAAATAATACTGGTAGGAGTGAAAAGTTGAGATTTCTTGATTGATACTGTTTTACGAACGCTGCCGATAGTTTTTGGCGCTGCAGAATTATCCAATAGAAGATGATCGAGATGTCTCATAACGAAATCCAGCAATCGGAGTTGTCTGACGAAGTGGCGCAGAAGTGCCAACAAAGAATGTCAACGGCGGAGCAATGAGCGGAAGCACAAAAAGAAACACGATCTACAATTTATCGGGAAGCCTCGTTCCGGTAGTGGTTTCTTTGGTGACCGTTCCACTCTATTTACATAAGATCGGAGTTGATCGCTACGGCGTACTCGCTTTGGTTTGGATGTTCTTAGGATATTTTGGGATTTTTGATCTTGGATTATCGCGCGCAGCGGCGAATCAAATTGCCAAAACCGATAAACAAGAGGATGTGCGTGCGGTTTTCTGGACGGTTCTGTACCTCAATGGGTGCATTGGGCTCCTGGGTGGCGTAGCACTTTATTTTATAGGGGAGCTGGTTTTCCAATATGTATTCAAGATGCCGAGCGGTATGCGCGCATCGGTTATATCGGTTATGCCTTGGCTCGCTTTTGCGGTCCCTTTGGCAACCATTTCAGGTGTGTTCACAGGAACCATGGAGGGAAGGGAGCGCTTTCTGAGTTTAAATATATTACAGGTCATGGGAACGTTTCTTCTGCAGGTAGTCCCCTTGGGCGTTGCTTATTTGTATGGTCCGAAACTGCTCTGGTTGATTCCCGCTGCCATCATCGTTCGGGCAGCATCGTTGATTCCTCTGGTATATTTCACTTTGAAGATCGTAGGCTCCTGGCGACCGCGTTTGCTCGATCCCCGTTGGGCGAAAGTCTTATTTGGCTATGGCGCGTGGATTTCGATATCGAACCTGATCGTGCCTTTCTTCAGTACCCTCGATAAATTTATGATCGGTGGTATCATCGGCGCCGCAGGCGTGTCTTATTATACCGTTCCGGAACGACTGGCTCGTCAAACATCCATATTTCCAGGTGCGTTGACCAGGACGCTGTTTCCGCAACTTTCTGCCGGTGAAGAGGCGGAGGCGCGACAAAAGGCGGAGCGCTCGCTGAATGTACTGATCGCGGTGGTTACGCCTGTGATTGTAATACTCATGGTAGGTATGCATCCATTTCTAGATCTTTGGGTGGGTGAAAAGTTTGCCACTATCGCTGCACCGATTGGAACGGTTATTGCGACGACGATTTGGCTCAATGGCCTGGCTTATGTTCCCTCCACTTTTCTTCAGGCGCGAGGAAGACCTGATCTCACTGCGCGATTCCATATGATCGAAATTATTCCACATATTGTGTTCTTATGGTTTGCCTTGCATTGGTTTGGATTAATGGGCGGAGCGATGGCTCTGGTGGTGGTGACTCTGCTGGATACGGGGTTACTATTTTGGGGTTCTCGTCTGGAGTTATGGTCGACATGGGCCTTTATCCAAGGGGTAATATGGGTGCTACTCGGCTGTGCTCTAGGTCTATCGTTCAGTAAATTCTCTGTGATTTGGTATTTATCGGCATCCATCCTTGTTGTTGGAGTGTCCTTGTGGGGTCTGTATATAGCACCAGACATCAGAAGTGTCGTGTATCGTACTTATGCACATGGCAGATCTTTGCTTGGTAAGATATTGTAATCGACTTCCCGGCTAGCTTGATATGCCTACTGAGAATGCAGTGATCACGATTTTTATTCTACAACAGCGCAATATTAGACAATACCGGAGGTGGTATGAAAGGATTGCTACTTATAGTAGGAGCGGGTTTTGCGGGAAGCGTCATGGCGCGGGAGATGGCGGAGGCTGGACACTCGGTCACAATTATCGACAAGCGTCCCCACATTGGCGGCAATGCCTATGACACCTATGACGCGCAGGGCGTGCTCATTCATCCTTATGGTCCGCATATCTTTCATACCAATTCGGAACGTGTTTTCCAATGGCTTTCCCGTTTCACAGAATGGCGACCTTATGAGCACAGGGTGTTGGCACAAGTGGACGGTCAACTACTGCCGATCCCCATCAATCGGACGACCATTAATCGTTTGTATGGTTTAGATCTCGACGAAGCCGGCGCAGCTACCTTTCTGGAGGGGGTGCGTGAGCCTAAAGACTCTATAAAAACCAGTGAGGACTTAGTTCTAAATAGTGTTGGCCCCGATCTTTGTGAAAAATTCTTCCGTGGTTATACACGTAAGCAGTGGGGGCTGGACTTAAGTGAACTTAGCGCGGGTGTCGCCGCACGTATTCCAACGCGTACTAATGACGACGACCGATATTTTACTGATGCATTCCAGGCGATGCCTAGTGATGGATATACGCGGATGTTTCAGCGTATATTGGACCACCCTCTCATTAAAGTGCTTACCGAAGTAGACTATTTCGATTATAAAATAGAACACCCATTGCCTACACATACCGTGTATAGTGGTCCCGTTGACGCTTTCTTTAACTACCGTTTTGGCCCTCTACCGTACCGTTCTTTAAGATTTGTTCATGAGCACGTCGCCGATGTAATGGAATATCAGTCTGTTGGGACAATCAACTATCCGAACGATCACAACTATACCCGTATTACAGAATTCAAACACCTCACTGGGCAGAAGCATGCTGCTACCTCCATCGTGCGTGAGTATCCCCAAGCAGAAGGTGAACCTTACTACCCGGTTCCTCGTTCCGAGAATGAATTGCTATATCAAAAATATCGTGTCTTGACCGATATTGAGCCAAACGTAACATTTGTTGGGCGTCTTGCACAGTATCGTTATTATAATATGGATCAGGTTGTCGCTACGTCCATAAAATCGGCAAAAAATTTATTAGAGAGAATGGGCTAATGAATAAAAAAGTTTTTGTCGCCTGTCCTGCAAATATGGCTACTGGCGGACCAGAATTAATGCATCAACTTGTCTACCACTTGAGGAACGATCTCAATATAAATGCCTTTGTTTTTTATTATGCTTATGAAAGCGGTATAAACCCAACCCCAGTCCACCCAGAGTACAGCGTCTACAACTGTCCATATGTATTAGAGATAGAGTCGCATGATGATAACAGAATAAATACTCTGGTCGTGCCAGAGGTGCCGCTTGGTATTGGGTTATTCGAAAAGTATCAAAAAATAAAAAAATCGGTTTGGTTTTTAAGTGTGGATAATTATTACACCTACCGAGTAAAAAGAACAGATTTTATATTCTCTCGTGCAATAAATAAGTTGTCAAAAATGGTCACAGGAAAACCAATAGTTGACATCTATAACCTAGAGGTTCTGTATAGAAAGTACGACTATAGAAATGATAAACTGCTTAATTTTGCCGACCTATATATGTTTCAGTCGGTTAGTGGTGTTGACCATTTTAAAGGTCTAAGTCCGGCTTATTACCTATCTGACTATATTAATATGGATTATATAAATTTGGGTGGTGTTCATCAAGAAAAGGAAAACATTGTGGCGTACAATCCAAAGAAAGGGTCAGCCTTTACGAAAAAAATAATTTCTTCTGCGGAAGGGGTTGAATTTATTCCACTGATCAATATGAGCAGAAGTCAAGTCATAGGAACACTCCAGAAGGCAAAGTGCTATATTGACTTCGGAAGTCATCCGGGGAAAGACAGAATCCCGAGAGAGGCGGCAATTTTAGGCTGTTGCGTTATAACGGGGAAAAGAGGTTCTGCAAGATATTACGAGGATGTCCCTATTCATGAAAAATATAAGTTCGATGAGTCATCCGAAAATATTCCACACATTATATCTAAAATATTTGATATTTTAGATAACTTCCAAGAAGCTAGCTTAGAGTTTGATGGCTATAGGGAAATAATAAAACAAGAACCGAAAAAATTTATAGAAGACCTAAAACGTGTTCCATTTTGAATCATGGCGGTGTTGGGTGGTAAATGAACACTCTGTGAGCATGTAATGATCTACCGGAATCTGCATAGGTATGTCACTAAATTTATACATTTCCGCTGGGGTTTTCATTCTCAGCGCCTGATGTGGCCGGTGACGGTTGTGGCACTCGATCCACGGCCTATGATCGGCCTTGCATCTTCCAGTGATGGAAAGCAGGTTTGCCAGATATACTGCTTTTTCATGGTCCGGAATCACCGTTCGATCATGCCGTTCTACTGGGGCGCGTGCGGTTCTATAAACTTCTGCTGTAAGCCGGGGTGCTGTACGCTCACGATAAAGCGCCGTGAGGTGAAAACCAACCCATCATCGTTCCGAAGAGTGAGCGCCTTTGCCTGCCTTGTAAGCATGGCGCCAAGTGCGCCATCCCGCGCCGCGGCCCGCCTGAACGGCCCAAAATATGCTGACTGAGGGGGTGCGGTGAATCTGGAGGCGTAGCATCTGTAAGATGCCCGGAGCAACCCGCGTCCCGATCAGTAGTGCCCAGCCCATGAAAATGGGTCTCTGTATGGGGGTTAGGTAACGCAAAAGCGCGACGGTCTCGTTGTGTGTTGCGTTGGTTAACGCCGGGATGTGCACGGTGGCCCGTTTATCCTCATCAAATCGCTCGGCCGGGTAATGGTCGATGGCGACGAGTGGGTCGTAAAGGAGTTTCCAACCCTTGCGACGGACCTCCAACGAAAAGCTCAAGTCATTATGCACCTGGGCGCCGGTACCACGGAGCGATTCGTCGAATTTCAGGCCGGCAATGGCCGTGGTCCGATAGCTCATGTTTGCACCTTTGAGCACGTCGACATAGCGTGCTTCGCCGACCCCCAGGTGATGATTGCCGATAACGCGCCCGTACCATTCCACTTTGCCCACCACGGCGCGAGAATCGTCCTCAATGCCTCCTCCCTGATGTACCCAGTCTCTGCCACCCACGCCGCCAATGGCGGGGTCTCGGATAAAATGGGCTTCGATGCGGGAAAGCCAGTCGGGATGTGGAGCGGCGTCGTCATCGGTAATCGAGATGATATCTGCCGCCGTTGCCCGTTGGATTCCGGCGTTCAGCGCGTGTACTTGTCCAGGCGCGTACACTTCAATGGCCACCAAGGGCAGTTTGAGGCGCCACGGCGCGAGAACGTGCCAACTTTCCTGGTCGTCGGCGCGGGCGACGACGATCACCTCGTCGGCACCGCGTTCTTGCCGGGACAGCGCCTCCAGGCAGCGGGCCAAGTCCGCCGGGCGGCGATAGGTGGGCACCAGTACGGTGATTTTCATGGCTATCCCGGATAGGCAAATATCATGAGCGCACGAGATTCTTGCCGATCCAGGCTTCAAAAGGGGCATTGAAGAGCGCTGGATAATAATGCAGGTCGCTGGTTCTTTGGTGTGTTTCAAGGGTGGCGGGGTTGCCGGTAACGATCCCGTAATCCGGGACGTTTTCCCGAACCACGGCGCCAGCGCCGACCACCGCCCCTCTGCCGATGCGAACGCCGGGAAGAATGATGGAGTTCGTCGCGATCCATGCGTAATCGCCAATATGTATCGGGCTTTTTTTATGTCGCCAAAGCGGATCGGTCAATCGATGCGATGCCGAGATGAGTTTGACACCGCCATTGATCGTCACGAAGTTCCCAATCTGTATCGTATCGTGCAGGAATAATTCACAGCTCCCCACGGAGCAGTGATCTCCGACAACAAGATTTTTAAGGGAGGCGGAATAGCTGATCTCCCCCAGGACACAGAGCGTGCCGATGGTCGCGCCTTTTGATCGGAAGCGCTGGATACGCCACAAGATGCGCAGCAGGGGGTAGACGTTGAGCAGGCGTTTAGCGATCAGAATAAGCGCGCGTTTTAAGGTCGTGGGTTTTTCGCGGTGCTGCCATAAATAACGTATCTCTGCGCGCATGCGCCTTTCTCCTGATGAAGCGGCAGCGGCTTCGGGGCCCCGCTAGGAAGCCACGCGTCCATAACGATCATCAAAACGCACGATATCGTCCTCTCCCAGATATTCACCGCTCTGCACCTCGATCATCACCAGGTCGATCACGCCCGGGTTGATCAGGCGATGCGCGGTTCCGGCAGGGATGTAGGTGGATTCGTTGGTGCGGATGAGACGCTCCTCCTCGCCATTGACGATCTTTGCGGTGCCCGATACGACGATCCAGTGTTCGCTGCGGTGATGGTGCATTTGCAGGGAAAGCGCAGCTCCCGGTTTGACGAAAATGCGCTTGATTTTGAAACGGGCGCCTTCCTCCAGTACCGTGTAGGTACCCCAGGGACGGTGGACGGTGCGGTGCAGGTTGTGCGCTTCATGGCCGCGTCGCTTCAGTTCGGTGACGATGCGTTTGACGTCTTGGTCGCGGTCCTTGCGGGCGATAAGGAGGGCATCCGGCGTATCGACGATGATCAGTTCCTCCACCCCGAGCAAGGCGGTCAGGCGATCCGAACTGTGGACGATACAGTTCTGCGCATCTTCCAGCACCGTCTCTCCCAAGACGCGGTTTCCATTGATCCCGTCAGGGAGGAGGGCGCCGAAAGCGGTCCACGAACCAATGTCGCTCCAGCCGAAGTCGCCGGGGACGACAGCGACCTGCTCGGCCTTTTCCATGACCGCGTAGTCTACGGAAATGTCCGGCACCTGCGCGAAGCCCGGTGCGAGTTCTCGAAAATCGGATTCGCAGCGACCCTCCGCCCAGGCGCTGCGGGTGTCGTGGTAGAGTTGCGGTGCGTAGCGTTCCAAGGCGGTGAGATAAGCATCGGCACGGAAGCAGAACATGCCGCTGTTCCAGGTGTAATCGCCCTGGGCGAGAAAAGCGGCCGCGGTATCGCTGTCGGGTTTTTCGACGAAGCGGCGCACCGCGAAGCCGAGTGGCGTGCCGGCTGCCTCAAGGGTGTCGCCGGCCTCGATATACCCATAACCGGTTTCCGGCCAGGCGGGATGGATACCGAAGGTCACCAGATAGCCCTGCTCGGCCAGTTGCTGTGCCCGCTCCACCGCTTGAGCGAACGCGGCCTGGTTCTGCACCAGATGGTCGGCGGGCAGCACCAGCAGGATCGCTTCCGGCCCGATCAGGGCTTCCGCCTGCAATGCGGCAGCGGCGATGGCCGGGGCGGTGTTGCGGCCTACCGGTTCGAGAACGAAAAATGCCGCCCGCTGTTCTGTTTGGTTCAACACCGGTTGGTAGACATCCCGTGTCTGGAAGTAGTATTCCCGATTGGTCACGGTGATAAAGTGATGGACACCCGGCAGGGCCAGCGCGCGTTGCAGTGTCTTCTGCAACAAGGTTTCGCCATCGGGCAGTTGTAAGAAGGGCTTGGGGTGGCTCTGCCGGGAAAGCGGCCACAGACGCGTCCCGGCGCCGCCGGAAAGAATGACTGGGATCAACGAGTGCATTGCATCATCTCCGTGCTGAGGGGCGGTTAAACCAGCCGCCGCAAATCCGCCTCGGCCATCATCTGTACCAGGGCGTCGAAGCTTACTTCGCGTTTCCAGCCCAGCTTCTGGTGGGCCTTGCCGGGATCGCCGATGAGGATATCCACCTCGGCGGGGCGATAAAAGGCGGGGTTGACGCGGACGATGACCTTGCCACTCCGGCGATCGATGCCCTGGGTCTTTTCCTCCCGCCCTTCCCAGACCAGATCGAATCCGGCGTGGGCGGCGGCCTTCTCGACGAAAGCGCGCACCGTCCAGGTTTCTCCGGTGGCGACGACGTAATCATCGGGCTGTTCCTGCTGAGTCATGAGCCACATGGCGCGCACGTAGTCGCCCGCAAAACCCCAGTCACGCTTGCTGTCGAGATTGCCCAGCTCCAACACCTCTTGCAGGCCATGACGGATGCGCGCCAGCGCCAGAGTGATCTTGCGGGTGACGAACTCGGTGCCGCGCAGGGGGGATTCGTGATTGAAGAGGATGCCGCTGGAAGCGTGCAGGCCGAAGCTTTCCCGGTAGTTGACGGTGATCCAGTGGCCATAGAGCTTGGCGACTCCATAGGGACTGCGCGGATGGAAGGGCGTGCGTTCCGACTGGATGGCTTCTTGAATCTGGCCGAACATCTCGCTGGTGGACGCCTGATAAAAGCGTGCCTCGGAGTTCACGATGCGGATGGCTTCCAGGATTTTGACCACGGCGGTGCCGGTGACCTCGGCGGTGAGGATGGGCTGGTCCCAGGAGGTGCCGACGAAGCTCTGGGCGCCGAGGTTATACACCTCGGTCGCCTGGGATTTTTCCATGGCGCGGATCATGGAGGATAGATCGATCAGGTCGCCGTCTATCAGTTGCACTTGATCGGCGATACCCAATTCGCGCAGACGACCGAGAGGGTCGGTGCTGCGGCGGGCGATAAGGCCATGGACCTGGTAGTTTTTCTTCAGCAGCAATTGCGCCAGATAAGCGCCGTCCTGACCGGTGATTCCGGTGATAAGGGCATGTTTCGTCATTGAAGTTGCTTCTCCCAGTCGTTGAGTAAGTCTTGCAGGCTTTGTTCCATAGAAATGGTGGGACGCCAGCCGGTATCCCGCTGTAAGCGGTCGAAGCTAGCGACCATGCGGCGCTGTTCGGCGGGACGCAGGCGGGCGGGGTCTTGTTCGATTTTGGCGTCGATGCCGGCGAGGGCGATCAACTGCTCCAGCAGGTGGCGAATGCGGTACTCCTGTCCGGAGCAGATGTTGTAGATACCCCCGTTTTGACCTTGATCCAGCAGGAGGGTGTAGGCGTGGACCACGTCGCGCACATCGGTGAAGTCGCGAGTGACGTCGATATCCCCGACTTGCAGGACGGGTGCACGGCGATTCAGGCGGATTTCCATGACCTGTTTGGCGAAATCGGCGATGGCAAAACGGGCGCTCTGACCAGGGCCGATGTGGTTGAAGGGCCGTACCATGATGATCTCGAAGCCGGAGGTCTGGCTCCATTGGTAGCAGAGGGCTTCGGCGGCTATTTTGCTGACCGCGTAGGGGTTGCGCGGATGCAGAGGGTGTTCCTCGCGCACCGGCAGTTCGACCTCCGGCACTTGTCCATAGATATCGCCGGAGCCAACGAACAGCATGCGTCCCTGAAAATCCGCCGCTTGCAGCGCTTCCAACAGATTCAGGGTACCCATGAGATTGATATCGAAGGTTTCACGGGGGTTTTCGAAGGAGGCGGGTACAAAGCTCTGGGCGGCCAGGTGAATGACGGCTTCGGGACGGATCCTCGCGACGGCGGCGGCGAGCGTCTGACGGTCGCGCAGGTCCACTTCGGGGGGCAAAGGCGTACATGATACGGCGGCCTGAACATGTTGCCCGACGAAGCCATGGGCACCGGTGAGTAAGCGCTTCATCATGGAGTACTTGCTTTCGATGGCATGCAGGTTTGTCCTTTATATATGCTGTGCGTCCCGATGTCGAGATTTTTCCTGAAAAATGCTCCATTCCCTTTCCACGAGATCGGTGAATTCGGAACGAAAACGTTCCGGAGTAAACCGGAGCGCATTTTCACGGCAGGCGTTTGGGGTGATGATCGTGCCTTCCCGCTCGAAGCGTTCCACCGCTGCAATGATGGCGGCTTCTGACTGTTCGTTAAAAAATACGCCGGTGGGTGCGGGGGAGGGCGCGGTGTCCTCCGTCTCCGCCAATGGCACGATGGTCTCCCGGACTCCGCCTTTGCCATAGGCGATGACCGGCGTGCCGCAAGCCTGTGCTTCGAGCGGGGCAATGCCGAAGTCCTCCTCCGCTGCAAAAACGAAGGCGCGTCCCCGTTGCAGGTGGTCGCGCAGGATTTCGGTCCCGGTGAAGCCGAGCAGGGTGACATTCGGTCCGGCCTTGGACCGCACCTTTTCAAAATCCGGCCCATCGCCGATCACCACAAGGCGTTTGTCGGGCATGGCCGTAAAGGCGGACACAATCAGGTCCATTTTTTTGTAGGGCACCATGCGCGAGGCGGTAACATAAAAATCCTCTTTGGCGCTCCGCAAGGCAAAATGAGAGACATCGACGGGAGGCGCGATGAGGGTGGCTTCGCGCCGGTAGGTCTTGTGGATACGGCGGGCGACGAAGCGGGAGTTGGCGATGAAGGTATTCACGCCATTGGGCGTGCGGCTGTCCCAAAGGCGCACGTAATGAAGAATGATACGGGCGGCCCAACTCTTCGGCCCACGTACCAGTCCCGCCTCCCAGAGATATTGGTGTTGCAGGTCCCAAGCGTAGCGGACGGGCGAATGCACATAGCTCAGATGCAACTGATCCGGTCCGGTCAGAACCCCTTTTGCCACCGCATGACTGCTACTCAATACCAGGTCATAGGCGGAGAGGTCGAACTGTTCGATGGCCAGGGGCATTAGAGGCAGATAACTCCGATATTTTTTTTGCGCCCTGGGTAATCGCTGAATGAAGGAAGTGGTCACTGGCCGGTTGCCAATAAAGTCGCGGCGGTCCGGTAACAAGAAATCCACCAGGCTGAAGAGGTCCGCTTCCGGATAGCACAGCAGCATTTGTTCCAAGACACGTTCCGCCCCGGCATAAGTGACGAGCCAGTCATGAATGATGGCGACGCGCCGGGGCACCTGCGTCGTCATCCTGATATGCCCGGTGGGTGGAAAGGGGGGGCAACTGTGTTGAGCATGGGTGACGTTCTCAAGAGCCATTGGTCGAAACCTTAGCGTTAATAGCCGGTACGGTCAATTGCACCGGGGTGGCATTCAGCGCAGCAGGATTTTCAGGAAGGATGCGCCATAAGCGGCCAGCTTGCGTTCGCCGATGCCGGGGACCGTGGCGAGGGCGCGCAGGTCGCGTGGGCGGCGCTGCAGCATTTCCATGAGGGTGGCGTCGTGGAAGATGGCATAAGGCGGGACTCCCTGCGCGAGCGCCAGTGCGCGGCGATGTTGTCGTAGCGCTTCCCACAGCGTGGCGTCTTGGGGGGCGAGGTCGGGGCGCTTGTCCCGTGGCTTCGGGGTGACATTTTCCTGCTGACGCAAGGTCAGGGTTTCTTCGCCGCGCAAGAGCGGGCGGCTGTTGGAACTGAGGCGCAGGCCACCGTGCCCTTCGGCATCCACCTCCACCAGCCCACGGAGCAAAAGATGGCGGAAAACGGCGCGCCAGGCATTGGCCGAGAGTTCCTGACCAATGCCATAGACGCTGAGCCGGTCGTGGCCGTTCTGGTGGATGCGTGGTTCCGCGCGGGCGATCAGGACATCCACCAGATACTGCACGCCGAAGCGCTGGCCGGTGCGGTGTATGGTGGAGAGGGCTTTTTGCGCGGCGATCGTGGCATCCCAGGTGGCGGGAGGTTGCAGACAATTGTCACAATTGCCGCAGGGTTGGGGGAGGTGCTCACCAAAATAGGCGAGCAGGGTCTGGCGGCGGCAGTGGGTGGTTTCGCAGAGGGCGAGCATGGCGTCCAGTTTGTGGCTCTCCATCTGTTTGCGGGGCATATCCGTCCCGGATTGTTGAATCATCTGCCGCAATTGCACCACGTCTTGCAGACCATAATGCATCCAGGCTTCAGCGGGCATGCCATCGCGCCCGGCGCGGCCGGTTTCCTGATAATAGGCCTCAATGCTCCTGGGTAGGTTCAGATGGGCGACAAAGCGCACATTGGGTTTGTCGATACCCATGCCGAAGGCGATGGTGGCGACCATGATGACGGCTTCATCCCGCTGAAAACGTTGCTGGTGACGGCGTCTTTCGTCTGCGCCCAGGCCGGCGTGATAGGGCAGGGCATCCAATCCTTCGCCCTGCAACCATTCGGCGATCTCCTCCACCCGCTTGCGGGACAGGCAGTACACGATGCCCGCTTCGCCGGTATGGCGGTCACGGATGAAACGCAGCAGGGCATTGCGTGCCCCTTGGCTGCCACCGTGGATGTGATACCGGATGTTGGGACGATCGAAGGAGCGGGTGAAGATGGCCGCCTTTTGCAACGCGAGCCGTTCAATGATTTCCGCGCGGGTTTTCGGGTCCGCGGTGGCGGTGAGGGCGATGCGCGGCACCTGCGGAAAGCGTTCGTGGAGGACCCGCAATTGCAGATATTCCGGACGGAAGTCGTGCCCCCATTGGGACACGCAGTGGGCCTCATCGATGGCGAAGAGGTTGACGGTAACACGTTGCAGCAGGCTGAGGGTGCGATCCTGAAGCAATCGTTCCGGAGCGATGTAAAGAAGGTCAAGCGTCCCGCGCAGCAGCGTTTCTTCGATGGCGCGGGCGGCGGCCGGAAGGGCGCTGGAGTTGAGCGCGGCGGCGGCCACCCCGGCCTGGCGCAGCGCGGTGACCTGATCTTCCATCAGGGCGATCAGCGGCGACACGACCACGCCGGTACCCGTCCGGGCAATGGCCGGGATCTGATAGCACAGGGATTTTCCGCCTCCCGTTGGCATGAGTACCAGGGCGTCACGATCCGCCATGAGGGTGTGGATCACCTCCTCCTGCGGGGCACGGAAGGCCGCGTAGCCGAAAGTGTGGCGGAGTATTTCCAGCGGATGGCGGGCGGGGACGGTCGGCATGGCGTCTCAGGATAACCGTAAAGGACGTTCGCGCCAAACCCGGCCGTGGCGGGCTCATCGCTCGCGGAAGCGTCAGGGGATGAGCCGCCCCTCCGGTCTTGCGTGATCCGCGAGCGCACCGGTGGCGATCAGCAGGCTGCCGGACATCCAGATCACCAGTGCAATCGTCAGCAGAGCCATACTGAAGACAACCAGCGCGACCAGTACGATCCTGGCGATGAGTGAAGATAATAAGGATTTTGACAGGACACTGAGCGCGCCGACGATCAACCCGACAGGAATGGCGTAGATCACGCTCGCGAGCAGGACGAACAGGGTAAGTACGAATGGAAAAAAAAGCCACACCAGGCGGCTGCCGAAAATACGGGATGCGTCCCGCAAGGCCGCTTGCAGAGACGCGCCATACACGGCAAAGAGCATGAAGGCATACTGAAAAAAGAAGCCTACCAACATCCAGGCGAATATTTCCAGCCAGAAATCCGGCCGGGTAAAGGTGGATGGCGGCAAAGGGTGTCCAGGAGTCGCCGCGAAGCCGGTAACGGCCACGAAGATCGCGGCAAGCGCCGCGGGAAGCATGGACAGGGTCCACGCCTCGACGCGTTGGGCGCCCCAGAGCAGATCACCGACACTCCAGGTTCTATCCGCCAGTGCGGTGGCTAACAGGCGGTAGAGTCCGATATTGAGCACGTATGTCCAGAGATACATGGGGAAGCGCCACAGATCCGCGTTGGCTGGGCTGATGGCGTTGAGGATGCCGAGGGTGATGAATCCGATGAGCAGCAGCATGAAGTAAATGAGAATGGCCCCGGAGAGGGGCTTGAAACGCTGCCGCAGCAGGCGCCAGCCACTCGTCATGGCGCTACGGTAGGTGGGCTGTCCAGGGGGGAGAAGAGCGTCGTGCATGGGGGCGAGTCTCCTGGTGGGGGCGTCTTCACAAAAACTGCGCGCTGTACGGCCACAATCCACATGGCGGGGATATTAACCCGAATCCGGCCGAGCGAACATAGGGCAGGGCGTCTGATAAATCACCGGTTCCGCTCCATCGATACGGGCGGCACTGAGCTGGCGGCCCCAGACGCAGCCGCTATCGAGCGCCAACAGGCGTGGCCGCACCAGTAAACCCTGGGTGGCCCAGTGCCCGCAAATGATGGCCCCCGTAGTTTGCCGTTCTAAAAACCACTGGTGCCAGGGTGCGAACTCGTGGGCAGCGTCCCTGGGCGGCGTGCTGGGCCAACTGAAAAACCCCTTGGCGGTCACGTAGCGGGCACGGGTGAATACGGCGACTCGAAAGCGTTGCGCCTCTTCTTCATTGCGGCATTCCTGCCAACGATTGGGCACCGGGGCCGCCCAGAGAGACTTTATGAAGCGCCGCCATTGGCGCCCGTGCAGCGCTGCTTCGACGGCGGCGGCATGATCTTGCGCCTGCGCCAGATCCCAGTCGGGATGGAGGGCGGCGTGGACCATGGTCCAGCCCAGTGTCGCGTCGGTGATCAGCATCGGGCCGTTGCGTAGCCAGTCCATCCATTCGTCCACCCGTGGATCGCTGAGCACGGCGCTGAGGGTATCGTTTTTTTTCGCGGGGATGATGCCCGCCCAGCGCGCAAGGGCGTAGAGATCGTGATTGCCGAGGACGAACTGGACATGATCCCTCCAGGCGTGGATCCGGGTGAGAATGGCGCGACTGTCCGGGCCGCGGTTGATGAGATCGCCCGCGAGCCAGAGCTGGTCCGTCTCGGGTGTAAAACCCATCTGCTCCAACAGGGCGTTAAAGGGGGCAGAGCAACCCTGAAGGTCGCCAATAGCGTAGGTGGCTGTCATGGATTTAGAGTGTAATGACCTGATCCGAAAGTTTCATTTGCCGCACCAGGGTTTTCATGCTCGCGATCTGGATGCCCGGCCGCAGTGTCTGACCATTGGCTTCCTGCAACCACTCGAAGCCGATTACATGAATTGCGACACCCAGCTCTTGAATTTCCGCCATGAGATCGTGGTGAACCCGCTGTCTTTCACTCAGCGCTTCCGTGTGCAGAGCCAGTAATGCCGCTTCTTCGGCCAGAAAGAGGCTGATCTCCACCCCATCGGCGCATGCGGCGGCCGCTACGCGCAATCCCTGCAGGACGGGATTGCCATGGGCGTCCGGGTGAGACTTGATGAGGATGGTCCAGTGCATGGTCGGTCGGTGCGCTCTGTGGTTATCTTTGCCAGTTTGGAAAATTGTGGAGCTGCGGTCCTGCTTTGTGGGCGCGTACACCCATAAGGGTAGCATAAAAATACCCTGATGAGGCTCTGAACCCGCTATTTCTGGGAATACTTGACCCATATCGCGGTCACCGGATATAAGACGTTGTCGGGGATATCTGATGGAGAATAACGAGGTGGTCATGGGTGTAGAACACATAGCCACCGCGTCGCGCCGGCCGCCATTGCGCTGGTTGGGTGCGGGGACGGCCGCCGTCGTTTTGATCTTCCTGCTGGCTCCCTTCGGGGGACTGGCTTTGGCGACGGACTGGCATGATTTTCACTTTGCTCCTGGCGATATCCAGGCCATCTGGGTTTCCCTGTTTTACAGCGCGCTGGCCCTGCTGCTGGTGGTGCTGGCGGGAACACCTCTGGCGTGGTGGCTGGCACATGGCGCGTACCGGGGCAAATGGGTGCTGGATGCGTTGCTGCTCTTGCCCTTATTGACCCCGCCGCTGGCCATGGGCATTCTGCTCAGCACTTTCTACGGGCCGTATTCGCCAGTGGGGGGGCTCCTGAGCCAGGCGGGCATTTATCTCACCAATAGCGCTCCCGCCTTTGTGCTGGCCCAAATTTACGGGGCCATGCCGTACTACGTACTGGCGGCGCGAGCGGCTCTCGAAGGCGTTCCGGAGGAACTGGAACAGATCAGCCGGACGCTGGGGCGTAATCGTTGGCAAACCTTCTGGCGGGTCACCGTGCCGTTGGCGCGTCTCGGTCTTGCCGCAGGCGTTGCCCTGGCATGGGTGCGTGCCATGGGTGAGTTTGGGATCGTGCTGATTGTGGCCTATTTCCCTCAGGGTATCCCGGTCAAACTCTGGGTGAATCTGCAGGATGTTGGTCTGACCGCGGTATACCCCTTGCTCTGGGTCTTTTTTTGGGTGGCGATACCGCTGCCTTTGTGGCTGGGCTTGCGCACCCGTCGGGGGTTGCTGTGAGACGGTGGTGTTTGCGGACATGCATATTCATTATCAAATAGATAAACCCGTGCATTTGGATGTTCAGATGGAAGTGCGGGCTTTTACCGTTTTGCTCGGCCTTTCCGGGGAAGGGAAAAGCATCCTTCTGAAGGCCATTGCCGGGCTGATTCCCGCACGGGGCAGCCCCTTTGGTGGTTTGGCCGCGGAGCAGCGGCCTATCGGTTATCTGCCCCAGGGTTACGCGTTGTTTCCGCATCTGCGGGCTTGGGAGAATGTCGCTTATCCTCTGCGTGGTTCGGATCGGCGCCGGCAAGCCATGGATTTGCTGGCACGGGTGGGGCTTGGCGAAATGGCGGAACGCTATCCGGACGCGCTCTCCGGTGGGCAACGTCAGCGGGTGGCGCTGGCCCGCGCACTGGCTCGGCGACCGGAGTTGCTCCTGCTGGATGAACCTACCTCCGCGCTGGACATGGCCACCCGTGACGAGATTCTTGACGCGTTGATTAGCGAGGTGCATGACTTCGGTGTGCCCGTGCTGGCGGTCACCCACGACCCGCACCTGGCGATGCTCGCCGATCACATGGCCGTCTTGCTGAATGGCCGCATCGCCCAGGAGGGCAGTCCGCAGACGATGTTTGCCCGGCCAGTAAGCGCCGGCGTGGCGCGTTTGCTGGGTTTCCGCAATTGCTTCGCGGGAACCGTGGAACAGGTGGATAGTTTGGGCATGACCGTGATCGTCGCGGGTTGGCCGTTGCGCGCCGGGCCGCGGGAGGATCTGCGTCCTGGCATGGCGGTGACGGTGGTGATTCGCTCCGAGGATTTTGTTCTGTGTGACGCCGTGGATGCTTCCGCCGAGAATGTATTATGCCTGAAGTTGACCCGTCTGCGCGAGGAAGGGCTCGCATGGCGTGTCCGCCTGGAAGGGGGCCTTTCGGTGGATATGTTGTTGGCGCGGCGGCTGTGCACGGGTCGAAGGCCGACGATTGGGGAGACGTGGTGTGTGCACGTGGCCGCGGAGCATGTGCAGGTCCTGATGGAAGAAGGAGGAAGCTCCCGCGCGGCGGGTGATTGAAGAGCGAGCGTTGACAGGAGGAGCCGCTAGTCCCAGAATAGCCCACTTTGATTTTCCTGCAGAGTGCGGGATGGCAGATACCGGAGAGTAAAACGTTGGCCAATACAGCTCAGGCGCGCAAGCGCGTATTACAGAATGAAAAGCGGCGCTTGCACAATACCAGCCTGCGCTCGCGTCTGCGGACCTATATCAAGGGGGTGCTGAAGGCGGTGCATCTCGGCGACCAGGAACAGGCGCGCGCGGCGCTGCGTGCCGCGGAGTCGGTCATTGACAAGACGGTCACCAAGGGAGTGGCGCACCGCAACATGGCGGCGCGCACCAAGAGCCGGTTGTCCGCCCGCGTCAAGGCGATGGGCAACACCGCGCCGTAACGGCGGCCAGGCCCCCGCGCTTGGGGGGAGAAGGCGAAAGAGGCGGCCCGGTGGTACGGACCGCCTCTTTGGTGTGGTGTGGCCGGCAGGGCGCGCTTACTTGGAGGTGGAAGTCCTCTACTCGCCCGGCAAGGGGAAGAGTCAGCCGAACGGTAAGGGTGTTCTGGGCGACTGGAAATCTGGAGGAAGTCGAAGGCAACTCAATTACGCCTTGACCTCAAAGCGCAGGTAATCCGCGAGCCGTTTCGACTCGTTGATTTCGTCATGGGGTATCAGCAGGTACTTCCACGGTTTTGTGCCGACTTCACGTGCGTGATCTGATGCGTACCCGCACCAACGGGCAGCAACGGCCGCTTTCGCCTGAACCTCTTGCGTGTTCATGTCGCCACGAGCTTTTGTCTCGACCATGAAAATCGCTGATTCCGTCTCGGCCACGAAGTCGGGGATGTATTCCGGCTGCTCGGTGCCGAGCTTGTAATAGATCTGAAATTGCCCCTTCGCGGGCTTGAGCCACTTCGTCGCGTCGCGCTCCAGGATGATGGCGAAGCGCCGTTCGGTGTCCGAGTCGAACTTCTGCAGCGGGTAGAGGCAACGCGCGAAGCCACCGAACAGCATTTGCTTGATGCGACTGGGATCAAGCACGGTCTCTCGGAAGTGGTGGGCCGTCTGGCCTGCCGTGGCGGTGTAGTTGCACGGCTTGAGTTCGGTGAAGCCGCGACTGACCTGCACCTCGTACTCGGTCGCTTCTTCCCAGAAGTGAGCCATCATCTGCGCGTGGATTTCCCGTGCGATCAGGCGGCGGTCACGATCGAGGACGCTGATGGCATCCATCTCGGACAGATAACCGCGCAGGTGCTGCACCATCTGGCCTGCGAGGTCGTAGAGGAGATCGGCGTGGGTGAAGTAGTCAATGTCGTCGAAGTCCACCAGCGCGTGGACGATGTAGTCCTCCGGGTGCTGCTCCTTGAGCCCGACCTCGGCAGCCAGGGTGAACTGTTCGTTGGTGCGCAGCATCTGCCCGACGATCTCGCGCTGGCCCGGCTGGAGATGGAGCTGGCTCACATCCAGCTTGAAGGCGTGGAAGCCCGTCGTGACCTCGCCAGTCGGCACCACCGCGATGCGCGGGATGTCGATGGTCTGCTGCACCACGATCTCGGTGGTCTTCGCCACCACGGCGGACAAGTCAAGTGAGGGAACTGATTCATCCACGCCCGCCAGCAATTCGCCTTGCAGCGGCTTCAACCGCTCCGCCACCTCCGCGAGGATTACCGATTGCACTTCTGGTTTCAGCAGCGCGCTGCTGGTGGGCACTAGATCGCGCCTGACCTCGTACTTGCCGATGACGTCCATAACCATGCGCGCGGCCTGCTTCTCCGCCTCCGTGGTGAACACCGGTTTGGGCGCGGGGACTTCCGGTCCACTGTCAGTGGCTGAAGCCCCTGTGACCACGACCGGCGCTTCCGTCAAGCCTAGACGCGCCGATGCACCCGACTCGACCTGCACGCTGACCTTCTTATCGTCGGTGCTCGGCGCATCGAGGATGACCTGCTTCAGGCGAATCGGCGAGTCGCCGCGGTTGGCCTCGTCGATGATCTCCTGGAATTTGTCGTGCGCGACGATGTTCAAGCGATCCACCATTGCTACGCCCGTGCGCTTGCCGTAAGGCAGGCGCAGGCCGCGCCCGATGGACTGCTCGATCAGCGTGCGGGCATTGGCCGCACGCAGCGGAACGATGGTGTAGAGGTTGGTCACGTCCCAGCCCTCCTTGAGCATGTTGACGTGAATCACGATCTCGGTCGGTTCGTCCACGCTCTCCACGGCCAGCAGGCGCGTGATCATCTCCTCTTCTTCGGCGCCGGTACGGCTGGAATCGACCTGAATCACCTTGCCCTGGTAGCGCCCCTCGTAGAAGGCTTCCGACTCCAGAAGCGCCAAGAGTTGCGCCGCGTGCGTGGTATCGCGGGCGATGACGAGCATGAAGGGCTTGACCGGCTTGACGCCGTTCTCGCGGGCGTAGGTGAGCAACTCGACCTTGGTGGTCTCGTGCAGGCGGACGCCGTCCTCCAGCTTGGTCTTTTCGATCTCCTCCGGCGTGTGGGCCTTGGCGTCGAAATTGCGCTGGGTGACCACGGCGGGCTCCTTGACGAAGCCATCCTCCATCGCCCGCGCCAGCGGATAGTCGATCACCACGTTCCTGAACGGCACCGGCCCTCGGCTGGACTCGACGAAGGGCGTCGCCGTCACTTCCAGACCGAATAGCGGCTTGAGCTCGTTGATGGCGCGCACCCCGGCGCTGGCCCGGTAACGGTGCGATTCGTCCATCAGCAGCACCAGGTCAGGCAGATTCGCGAGATGGTTGAAATAGCTATCGCCCAGCACTTCCTTCATGCGCTTGATGCGCGGCTCCTTGCCGCCGCGCACCTCGGAGTTGATCTTGGAGATGTTGAAGATGTTGATGCGTACCAGCTCATCGACATAGCCTTGCAGTTGCTCGCCAACTGCGCTTCCCGTCTGGTCATAGTTGTCGCCGGTGATGATCAGCGGCGCTTGCTGCGCGAATTCGGCAATGCCTTTGAACACGTACTTCGGCGTGTTGCGCGTGAAGTCCGTGATGAGCTTGTTGTAGATCGTCAAGTTGGGGGCGAGCACGAAGAAGTTGTTGATGCCATGTGCCAGATGCAGATAGGCGATGAAGGCTCCCATCAGGCGCGTCTTGCCCACGCCGGTAGCCAGGGCAAAGCACAGCGACGGAAATTCGCGCTCGAAGTCCGCAAGCGTCGGAAACTCGGCCTTCAGCGTGGCGAGGATTGCAGCGATGTCACGCTCGTGGCCCAGGAGTTCGGGCGCGGCATCGATCGCGCGCGCGAGCTTGCTGAGGGATTCGGCCTGCGGCGGACGCAGCGACAGGCGGCCCGTGATGTGGTTCTGTACGCGGGCGCTCATTCTTTTTCTCCTTTTTCTTCCCCGCCAACGTGTAAGTCGCGCTTACCGGTTGCCGCTTCAAACTCCCCGTCGTCAATCGCCCCCAGTTCGCTTTCCAGTTCCTCCACCGTCGGCAGGCTGGTGCCCAGCGCTTCCGGCAGGGCACGCACCAGTTGGTATTCGGCCACGCCTATGGGCTTGTCAATGCCCGAGAGCGCGTATTCGGCCACCGTCCGTTTCTTGGTCTTGCACAACAACAAGCCGATGGTGGGCTTGTCGTCGGGGGCCTTGATTTGCTTGTCCACTGCGGTCAGGTAGAAATTCAGCTGTCCCGCGTGTTCCGGCTTGAAGGCTGTGGCCTTCAGTTCCACGACCACGTGGCACTTGAGCCGCGTGTGATAGAAGAGCAGGTCAACGAAGAACTCGTCACCTTCGACCTCCAGCCGGAACTGACGGCCCATGAAGGCAAAACCACTGCCCAGCTCCAGCAGAAAGCGGGTGATATGCCGCACCAGCGCATTTTCGATGTCGCGCTCATGCGCTTCATCGCCCAAGCCCAGAAAGTCGAACAGATACGGGTCTTTCAGGGTTTCATGCGCCAGTCCCGAATGCGGTGGGGGCAAACGAGCGTCGAAGTTGGTCACCGCCTGCCCCTGGCGTTCATGCAACCGGTTGCGGATTTGGAGCTCCAATGTGCTGCGCGACCAGCCTTCGGCGCGGGCTCGCTCGGCATAGCGCAGGCGCAGATCGGGGTCTTTGAGCCGCGTGATGAGCAGTACATTGTGTCCCCACGGTAATTGTCCAACGGACTGTTGGACAATTGCGGCCTCCGGCCAGACTTCGGCAAAGGCCCGCATATAGAGCAGATTGGCGCGGGAAAATCCCTTTATTTCCGGGAAGGCTTCGCGCAAATCGCGCGCCAGTCGCTCGATCACCTTGCTGCCCCAGCCTTGCGCCGCCTGCCGTTCCAGTATGTCGCGGCCGATCTGCCAGTAAAGCCGGATCAACTCCGCATTGGCCGCCAATACTGCACATTGTCGGGCGGCAGTGACCCGCCCTTTGATCTCAGCCAGCCAATCCGCGTAATCCGCCGGGATTGCACTGATTTTCTTATTCATGGCTAGCCCTCCCCATCGCCAAACAGATCGGGCGTGCGCGCTGCCTGACTCCCTCTCCCTCTGGAAGAGGGCTGGGGTGAGGGCGCTTTGGGCTCCGGCTCCGCCATCGGCAGATTGGCCACGTTCAGGCTGTAGTCGTCGTGCCCCCACTCGCAGCGGGCCAGCACCATCTTCGGGATTTTTTTCAGCGTCAGGTTCGGCCAGCGCTCCGCCGCCCTGATCGCCGAAACTCCGTGGAAAGCGGCGCAGCACACCAGCAGGCTCAGCGAAGGGCCGACTTCATCGGACAGGGCTTGCAGTTGCTCGGCGGATAGGTTCTGCGTGGTGACGTAGATGAAATCGCGCTCGCTGGAGTGGCCGTGCTGCCACCAGTGCGCTTCTGACGGCGCGTAGTTGAAGCCTTCCAGCTTGGCCAGCGCCTCGGCCAGTTGCGCAGCGTTGTATTCGGGATTGATGACCGGGTTGCCCCAGCGGTCGTTGACGATCAGGCTGGGGGCAAGGCGGTAATAGCGGAAGCCGCCGCCGCCCTGCCAGCCAACGGTTTCTGTAATGCCGCCCTGGTCCTCGGCGTCGATCACCTTCTTCATGCGCGGGATGATGTGCGTGTGGCAGTGCTCGCCCAGCTCCACCATGATCCAGCGGCGACCCATTTTGTGGGCGACCGCGCCGGTGGTGCCGGAGCCGGCGAAGGAGTCGAGGACGAGGTCGCCGGGATTGGTGGCAATGTGAATTACCCCTCGCAGCAGTTCTTCGGGTTTCGGCGTTCCAAAAGGCTCTTGGTCGGGGAACAGCGCCAATACTTCCTTCTTCGCAGTCTCGTTATCTCCAAATGACGACGCATCCCACCATGTCATCGGGACCAAGCCACTTTGCTCTCCCAGAAACTGCTTGATGCGAGGGCGGCCCGAGCCATTGTTCGGAAAGTACACCCGGTCTTCGGCGAGCAGGCCCTTAAACACAGGCTCAGTGGCTGCCCAGCATCGTCCCCTGGGTGGCGTTAGGATGTCACCTGAAGGAGCGACGATGTCGTACATCTGATTCGGCCGAAACCCCTGCGCGCTGAATGGAATAGAACGCCAAGGACCACGCCGATCACCATCTGGGTTCGAGAATCCTTCTTCGTTCGATGGAAGCGTGTTCCTGGCATCCTTCCACTTCAACGCGCCCGATTTTGCGTATAGGAGAAGGTGGTCATGAGCCGACCCGATGGCTGCCCGGTTTTCCCGTGACGTACGTTTCTGCCAAACAATGTTGGCCACGAAATTCGCCCGCCCAAATACCTCATCGCACAACACCTTGAGGTAATGGCACTCGTTGTCATCAATCGTGATCCACAGCGACCCATCCTCCGATAGCAAGCGCCGAATGATCTCCAGCCTGTCGCGCATCAAACCAAGCCAGATCGAGTGCTCCAGCCCGTCGTCGTAGTGCGTGAAAGCGCTGCCGGTGTTGTACGGCGGGTCGATGAACACGCACTTCACCCGGCCAGCGAACTCCGCTTCCAGCGCCTTCAGCGCCAGCAGGTTGTCACCGAAGATCAGCCGGTTATCGAAGATGTCGTTGTCCGTCACGCGATGCTTGGCGTGATACGACTTCTCCGGATCTTCGAGCAGGATGCGCGGCTCCAGCTTGGGCCGCTTCTCCTTTCCGATCCATGTCAGTTCTAGTTTTTGCTTGCTGCTCATTGATCTTTCAACTCGGCTTCTTCAGTGGATGCAGGCGGCGCGTATCCCCGCCATTCCTCCAATAACTACCCGTATCTTTTGTCGGCCAGCCGTGGTCGGGACATATCAGTGCGTCGGATAGCTGCTCGACCAGCCGGGCAAACCTGATTCCATCGTCAGGGTAAAGATCGAAGGCTAGCGCATTGAAGTGCGCTCCCAACACGTTCCTTGCCTGCGCAATGGCCTTGATGTCTTCGAGAATTTGCTTTATCTGAACAGTGGTGACTTTCTGCACGCCTGCCACATCCACGCCAATTAACTCTGCACTCAGCGCTGTCAGCAGCGGCCCATGCACGGCGCTCAACAACTCATTAAGCACATAAGCATTGCCTGGCTTCCTCGGAACGGCGCATCCGTATTTCAGCGTCAGGAAATCGAGGACGGCCTCCAGAATGACGCCAGCTTTTCCGATAATGGCTTGAACATCCGCGTCAGGTGCAGCGAGCAGTGCCTTCAGTCGAGCGATTTCCGGCACGGAACCCGTCAGCACGATGCCGTCGCCGAGCGACCAATGCTTCAATTCGACGAACTGACAGACCTTATCCGGCTTAAGGATTCCCCAGCGGAATTTTTCCCTCCAGGGCCGGTAGTGCGTGGTGACAATGGCATGCTGGAACTTCTGGCTGACTTCATAGATCAAGCCGATAACCCGCTCGACGTGCGGCTCGTCCACGCTGCCCAGCACGTCATCCAGCACCAGAATTTTCTTTTCCGGCGTTTCGCGCTCCGTCAGCGCCAGGAACACGCACAAACCCAGCGTATCCAAATGCGAATCACTGAAATACGCTTGCGGCGGCGCATCCGGCTTGCCGCCAAACTCGGTGGCGATTTCCAGCGAGCCGCGCTTGGCTGCGTCTAGCGCCATGACAATCTTGTTCAATCCTTCGCCCGGATGGATGGCCTCGTAGAGTTCGCCAACACGGGTGGAAATTGTGCCGAGAATCCCATCCGTATATTTTTTCCGTTCACTCTCCACGACTTGCAGGATTTCACGCAATCGCGGGAGAACGTTAGCCAAGTCGTTGGCAGCCGCATCACTCTCCTCATATTCCTTCAATGAACGGCGTAGTGTTGCTACGAAGTTCTTGCGATCCACGCAGGCGTCCGACGCCTGCTTCCAGCCCTCGCGCTTGCCCTTGTTGTCGTCAATCCACTCCGCCCACCTCTCCGGCTCAGCAGAAACAGGAAACGCGGGCAACTCCAAGCCTGAAATATCCTTGGAAGCATCGCAGTAAGATTTCAGTGCCGTAAAATCATCTGCGCCACTTTTCACGAAGTCATCAAGGCGTTGCTGCTCGCGCCTTATCGCATTCTCGTGGCTTTTCGCAGTCTTCTTGGCTGCATCCAGCTTGGCATGGAGTCCCTGCGATTGGATGCGGCGATTGACCTCGGCCACCAAGCCTTCAGCCTTTTCGCTACTTTCGCAAAGGGGACAAACAGCAGGGTGCGGATGCTTGGTGAAATGCTGCTGCGCAGCCTTCAGTATATCTAGGACTTCCAGATACTCGCCGGCCGCCTCATTGGTTATCGCATCCAATGACGCCTGCGCTTTCGCTGAATTCTCTCTTGCCACTTTCAGTTGTGCGTTAAGTTCAATCAGCTTACTTGGGTGCGAGATGACTTTATCCCAACGCAAAATCAACTCGTCGATGGCAGCTTTCCGCTTGTCGAGTTCCTGCTGATCCTTCTGTATCTCGGTCTGCGCCCAAATAAATGCGCTTGGCGCCGGGCTGCCCGCTTCGTTCCAGAAATGCTCGATGTTCGTTTTGTTTGCGCCCAAGCGTGTCGTCGCAGTCTCAAAATCCTTGTTCTTGTCGCCGATTAGCTTGCGCAAGGCCGCTTCGGAGTTTTCCACACCGGAAACATCGACGAACCTGCTGATCTCCTTGTAGCGATCAGCAGGTTGAGCCACAATCAAGTTCAAGATTTGGCTGCGCCGCAAAACAGCAGCTTGTGGCCTCAGCTGTTCGTTATCCACCGGTGCATTTCTCTTTCCCAAGGACAGAGTGCATGTACCTGCCGATGTTGCAAGCACAACCTTCACATCGCCGTGAGCTTTTCCTACTGAAGGCCAGTACGGCCGGGTCTCGCCACCTACACCGCGCTTTTCCAAAGAGCCGACATTGCCGTTGCCGAGCAAGTCGAAAGCATCCGCAATCGTGGACTTCCCGGTTCCATTTTCACCATAGACAATGGTGAGCTTCTTGCCTTTCTCGAAGGTCAAGGCAAATGGCGTCACCGCGCCGCGCAAATTCTCAATCCGCAAACTGGACAACGAAGGAGCATTCATTGATTGGCCCCCTTCGCAACTGCCTTTTCAGCCGCGAGAAGCCAGTCTTCCGCCTTCATTGTTCCAACGGCGATTTTGGCCTTTGATTTCGCAATATCCTCCGGCAAAAGTAAACCCTTTCCCTCCAGCAGAGGAGCTATCACTTCGGCCAATTCTTCGGATGGGGATTTCATATTCACCTCACCATTTCCTTGCATAGTTCTTTTTTACACTTGAAGAAATATACGAGTTCAAGCCGTATCCCTGCGCAGCGAGCACCTTCATTCTTTCGACCACTGCCTTGCCTGGGCGAAACGAGTTGTAGAGATAGTTGCGATACATCCCGCTCTTGAAGACCACATGAATCGAATCTCCCGTCACTTCGTAAGCAACAACATTGGAATTCCCACTGAGATTGCGATACGGCGTCATTTCAGCTCCCATTCGACGGTAAACAGCGTGCGCTCTTCGACCTGTTGCTGGAGCTGCACTTCCAACTGACTGATGAGGTCATTGCGCTGGGCTTCGACTTCGTCCTGCCGGGCAAACAGCTCGCGGCGCAGCTTGCTGCGCTTGCCTTCCAGTTCGCGCTGCTTCTTCTGCCATGACAGCTTTTCTTCCAGCGTCGGCGAGGTCGCGGCGGTGCGGCGCACTTCCTTGATCTCGCGGTCGGTCTCCTTTTTCTGCCTGCTCATGCTCTTTGTCCCTGTTGCTGCGCCAGCCGTAGCAGAGCACGCTCACGTTCGCGTTCGAGTTCCACCTTGAGCTCTGCCTCGCTCGGCAGATAGGGCAGGTATTTGGCGGCGAACAGTTGTTGTTGCTCGGCGAGCACGGAATAGCGCACCACGGCTTCGCTCTTTTCGCTGCACAGCACGAGGCCGATGGTAGGGTTGTCGTCCGCGCCCTTGATCTGCTCGTCGTAGAGGCGGACATAGGTGTCCATCTGCCCCATGTCCTGGTGGGTGAGTTTGCCCAGCTTCAGGTCAACCAACAAGAAGCACTTGAGCTTGAAGTTGTAAAACACGAGGTCGATGTAAAAGTCTTCGTCGGCAAAACTCACGCGCTGCTGGCGGGCGACAAAGGCAAAGCCCCGGCCCAGTTCCAGCAGGAAGTTTTGCAGGTTGTCCATGATGGCCTGCTCCAGATCGCCTTCCAGGAAGCGGCTGGCGTTCAGGTTCAGGAAATCCAGCACATAGGGATCGCGCAGGAAGTCTCGGTGAGTTTCGGCCAGCGGTGCGGTGTGCTGCGCAGCTTCCGCTTCGACCTGCGCCTTGTCCTTGCTGCTCAGCAGACGTTCGTAATAGAGCACGCCGATTTGCCGCTCCAGCGCCCGCACGCTCCAGTTCTGGCCGATGGCTTCGCGCAGATACCAGTCTCGGGCGGCGGGGTTTTCTATCCGCGCCAATGCGTTGTAGTGCGACCAGCTCAATTCGGGAGACACTGTCTCCCGAATGGGAAATGCCTGGTAAAACCGGCGCATATTGCGCAGGTTGCTGACATCGAACCCCTTGCCGAGCCTGTCTGTAAGCCGATTGGACAGCGCGGCCAGTTGCCGTTGCCCGTAGGCGGCGCGGGCTTGCCCCTGCTGTTCGTGTTCCACGATCAGGCGGCCAATGTCCCAGTAGCAGGCCACCATGGCCTGATTGACGCTTTGCCGTACCTGGCTGCGTGCCTGCTGGACAATCTCGGCAATCTGTCCAGCCAAGGGCTCCAAAGCATCGTGTTGCCGGGCTGGGGTGTGCTTCATGTCAATTCCCATTCGATAGTAAACAACGTGCGCTCCTCGACCTGCTGCTGGACCTGCACCTCCAACTGACCGATGAGCTCATTACGCTGCGCTTCGACTTCGTCCTGCCGGGCAAACAGTTCGCGGCGCAGTTTGCTGCGCTTGCCTTCTAGCTCACGCTGCTTCTTCTGCCATGACAGCTTTTCTTCCAGCGTCGGCGAGGTTGCGGCGGTGCGGCGCACTTCCTTGATCTCGCGGTCGAT
Organism: Pseudomonadota bacterium; assembly: GCA_021821285.1. Classification (GTDB taxonomy): domain Bacteria; phylum Pseudomonadota; class Gammaproteobacteria; order Acidithiobacillales; family Acidithiobacillaceae; genus Acidithiobacillus. The sequence goes on along the minus strand of JAKACQ010000008.1, from coordinate 24,259 downwards.
CTCCTTGATCTCCTGCTCCAGACCCAGCTTCAGGTCATCCGCCCAGGCATCGAGCTTCTGGACCTCCTGCTCGAAGTAGCCGAGGTTGCGCTCGTTGACGTCGCGCAGGAGCACGGTCTTGCGGGCTTCCAGATCGGCCAGCAGGGCGGCGTCAGGGGCGTGGAACAGACTCGCCGCTTGCGTGGTCGCGGGCAGGCGCAGCAGTTTTTCCGGGTCTTCTTCCGCGAGCACGACGCCATCGGTCGTGCCCGCGGCAACCAGCAGATGTTGCTCCTGGTTACCGAGTGTCTCGACCGTGACTAGCTTCACGGTGAGCCATCCGGCCTTGCCGCGATAGGCTTCGAGCGTGCTGACCTTCGAGCCGTGGGCGTTGTAGTCGAAGACGAGACGAGCCCCGTCGAGTGCGCGAGCCTTGGCCTGCTCGATGCCCCATCGCGCCAGCGGATGATTGATGCGGTAGAGATGCGCGTCGCCGGAGCGGCGGGGCAGTTCGTAGCGCCCCAGCTCGATGCCCGCGAGGCCGCTGTGCTCGATTCCAATCGGTATGTGGCGGAGATCGAAGCCGTTGTCATCGAACGCGGCGCAATGGACCAGTTCGGCGCGGGTCAAGTCCATCAGCATGCGCTCGAAGCGGTTGCGCGCGTTGCGGCTGTCGTCGGCGCGCATGCGCAGCTTCTCCTGCACTTCCTCATCAAAGTTCTCAAGCAGTACCTGGCGCGTCTTGACCATCGCCTCGTTGATCTCGCCGGAGAGGTCGAGCTGGAGTTGCTCGAAGCTGGATTTGATTTCCTCGGGTTCCCGGCAGTTCTGGTAGATCTCGGCGATACGCCGCTCGAAGTCGACACCGGAGCCGATGGCGCCCAGCACTTCGTCGCTGGCCCCGAATACGCCCTCGAAGAGCTGGAACTTCTGCGACAGCAGCTCGTACACCCGTGCGTCCGCTTCGTTGCTGCGGTCGACGAAGTTGACCACCACCACGTCGTGTTTCTGACCGTAGCGGTGGCAGCGCCCGATGCGCTGCTCGATGCGTTGCGGATTCCAGGGCAGGTCGTAGTTGATGACCAGCGAGCAGAACTGGAGGTTGATGCCTTCGGCTCCGGCCTCGGTGGCGATCATGACCTTGCCGCGCTCCTTGAAGTGCTCGACCAGGGCCGCGCGGGTGTCGGCGGTCTTGGAGCCGCTGATGCGGTCGGTGCCCTCAAAGCGCTTCAGCCAGTCCTTGTAGATCGCCTGTGCACGCTGGTCGCCATTGGTGCCGTTGAAGAGCACGATGCCGTCGCCGTAGGGCGTGTCAGCCAGCAAGTCGAGGAGGTATTCCTGCGTGCGCCTGGACTCGGTGAAGATGATGGCCTTCCTGGGCGCGCCTAGCCGATCCAGTTCTTTGAGGCCGCGATCCAGCGCGATGAGCAGCGCCTTGCCCTTGGCGTTGTCACGGATGTTGGTTGCCAGCGTTTTGAAGTGGTGAAGCTCCTCGATCTCCTGCGCGATGGCATCACGCTCGGTGCGGCTCGCTGCCTTGGTGCCCGGCTCCCGGTCTTCCCATTCGTCGGCGGTCTCGTCGAGCGACTCGTAGTCCTCGTCCAGTTCTTCGGCGAGATCGGAAACCACGGGCGCTTCATCCAGCACGCCCTGGAGACGCTTGGCCATCGTCTCCAACGCACCCGCAATCGCGTGCGTGCTGGAGGCGAGCAGCTTCCACAGCACAAGCGAAATCAGTTGGCGCTGCCCCTCGGGCAGGGCCTTGAGGTTGGGGCGGCGCAGGTAATCGGCGACGAGCCTGGAAAGTTCCTGCTCTTCGCTCGACGGTGTGAACTCCTGGACGATGGCTTTGCGCGCTGTGTACGACACGTAGGGCTGAACCTGTTTGCGCAGGGTGCGCTTGCAGATGGGGGCCAGCCGGTTACGCAGGCTGCTGGAGGATTGCTCTCGGCCAGTGAACTGCGAGCGGAAGCTATCCAGGTCTCCGAACACGCGGTCATCGATGAAGCTGACCAGTCCATAGAGTTCGAGCAATGAGTTCTGCAACGGCGTCGCAGTCAGGAGCACCTTGGAGTGAACGCTTGACAGCGCCTCCTTGAGGGTCTTGGCGATGACGTTGCTGGTCTTGTAGACGTTGCGCAGGCGATGCGCTTCGTCGAGGACGACCAAGTCCCAGTCGATGCCCTTGACATCTTCGGCCTTGGCCTTTGCGAACTGGTAGGAACAGATGACCGGGCCGGACGCAAACAGGAACGGGTTCCGCTGCTCCTGCTTGCGGATCGCATTGTAGCTTCTGGCTTCGAGGATCAGCCCCTGCAGGCCGAACTTGTCCTGCAGCTCCTGGTGCCATTGCTTGCGTAGGTTCGCCGGGACGATGATGAGCACCTTTCGCCGTCGTTCGGCCCAGCGTTGTGAGATGACCAAGCCGGCCTCGATCGTCTTGCCCAGACCGACCTCGTCGGCGAGGATCACGCCGCGCGAAAGGGGGTTGCGGCACGCAAAGAGCGCAGCCTCGACTTGGTGGGGATTCAGATCGACTTGCGAATCGACCAAGATCGAAGCCAGCGACTCCACGGAGTTGCCCGCCGCGCGCCGGGTCAGCAGCCAAGCAAAGTACTGGCTCTGGTGCGGCGTCAGAAGCTGCTGTGTTGTCAACGGCGATCCTCTTCTTGTTCTTCCCCGAGCGTGATTCGGCGGCTGACTTGGTCCGCGCTCACTCGGCCTCCGGCTTCGTCTTGTTGATGCTGTCGGCAATCCAGCGATCCAGCTCTGAGCGGCGAAAGCGCCAGGTACCTCCAAGCTTGAACGCCGGGATCTCTCCTTTCTGGGCAAGGCGATAGACCGTCCGTTTCCCGGCTTTGAGGAATGCGGCGACTTCGTCGAGCGTCAGGATTTCGCTTTCTGGAACAGTCATCCTCCCCCTGTGCCGCTTGCCGACGCTAGACTTCATTTGCCAAGTCTGGCCAATTCTCCCATATCGCAGCGTCATCGGCTAGACAGAGAGCGCAGCGAGGGCCGCAGCTCTGGCAGGCGCGCCCGGACCGTATCGGTTTATTCGCTCCGGCCGAGCAGTCCTCTCAGACGGGCGAAGGCGGCGGCGGGGTCCATTTCTGCTTCAGGGTTCTGCTCGCCCTGCCAGTCCAGGTGCTCCTGAGGGATTTCCTGGAGGAAGCGGGAGGGTGTCGGATGGACGTCCTGACCGTAGCGGCGGCGTTTGCGGCAGAGGCTCAAGGTCAGGCGGAAGCGGGCGCGGGTCATACCCACGTAAAAGAGACGGCGTTCTTCTTCAATCTGCTCCGGGGTTTCACTGTTGCGGTGCGGCAATAATTCTTCTTCGGCCCCCGCCAGAAACACCTGGGGAAATTCCAACCCTTTGGCGGCGTGGAGGGTGGACAGGCGCAGCACATCGCGGTCGTCGTCCTCCTCCCGTTCCAGCACGTTGAAGAGCATCAGGCGGTGAAGGATCTCCGGCAGGGTTTGCGGACCGTCGTCCTGTGCCTGCAGACGCCGCATCCAGTCCAGGAGTTCCTGGATGTTTTCCCAGCGCCGTCCGGCGTCTTTTTCATCGCCTTCACTGTGCAGATGTTGCAGATAGCCGATTTCCTCGGGCAGGCTGTGCAAGGCGGGAATGAGTTCGGCCTTGTCTACTTCGCCGGCTTTGAGGTTTACCCATCCGGCAAAGCCGCGCAGGGCGATGCGCGCCTTTTCAGGTAACTCCAATGTGTCCTCCCAAAGCGCGGCGAAGAGGGAGATACCCCGCGCCTTGGCAAAAGCGCCCAGGCGTTCCAGGGTGCTGCCGCCGATGCCTCGCCGCGGGGTGTTGACCGCGCGTAGGAAAGCGGGGTCATCGTCAGGGTTCACCAGCAGCCGCAGGTAGGCAAGAAAATCCTTGATTTCACTGCGTTCAAAGAAGGAGAGGCCGCCGGATATCTGGTAGGGGATGCGCGCGTTGCGCAGTTCCGCTTCAAAAGGCCGGGCTTGATGGTTGCTGCGATACAAAATGGCGTAGTCGCGGTATTCCCCCTGACGCTGGAAACGATCACGAAGGATGGCGCTGATTACCTGCTTTGCCTCGTCCGCCTCGTCGGCACAGCGCAGGGCACGGATGCCGTGACCTTCGCCGAGGGTGCTCCACAGGCGTTTTTCAAAGAGATGGGAGTTCTGGGCGATGACGGCGTTGGCGGCCTGGAGAATGCGGCCGGTGGAGCGATAGTTCTGCTCCAGTTTGATGACCTTGAGGTTGGGGAAGTCTTGCGCGAGTCGATGCAGATTGTCTGCCGCGGCACCGCGCCAGGAGTAGATGCTCTGGTCATCATCGCCCACCGCCGTCAGGTTGTGACGCACGCCCAACAGGTTCTGTACCAGGCGGTACTGGGCCCCGTTGCTGTCCTGATACTCGTCCACCAGCAGGTAGCGGATGCGATCCTGCCAGGCGTAACGGGCTTCTGCATGGTCTTGCAGCAGACGGATGGGTAGAAGGATGAGGTCATCCAAATCCACGGCATTGCAGGCGCTGAGGGCGCGCTGGTAGAGTGCGTAAACACGGGCGGCCTCTTCCCCGAGGCGATCGTCGGCATGCGCTATCTCGGGGAAGAGGCCGTCATTCTTGAAACGGGAAACGCGCGCCTGAATGGCTTCGGCGAGGTCGCTGGGGCCGTTCGTCTCGCGCAGCAGGTTGCGGATCATGCTTAGGCTGTCGCCGGGGTCGATGACGCTGAAATTGGCGCGATAACCCAAGCGTTCGATGTCCTTGCGCAGGATGTGCAGGCCGAGGTGATGGAACGTGGAAACCATCAGGCCGCGGCTGTTGTGCCCTTGTAACGCCTCGGAGACGCGGATCTTCATTTCGCGGGCGGCCTTGTTGGTGAAGGTCACCGCGCAGATATGTTTGGGCGCGATCTGATGCCCGCGAATGAGGTGGACAATTTTCCGGGTGATCACCCGCGTTTTTCCCGAACCCGCCCCAGCCAGCACCAGCAAGGGGCCGTGGACGTGCTTCACCGCCTCCTGTTGCTGCGGATTGAGATCAGCCATGGGCTGCGCCTCCGGAATCAGGACCGTGACACCGGTGGCCGGTTAATCGGCTGTCGTCACGGGGACGTCAGGGGATTCCGAGAAGCCGCCTTTGTACGCCCACCAGATTACCACTGGCCCGAGCAGGATCATGGGTATCGACAGCACCTGCCCCATGGTGTAGGGGCCGAAGACGAAACCCAACTGGATATCGGGCTGCCGCGTGTATTCCACGATAAAGCGAAAGAGGCCGTAACAAAGGACGAACAGGCCGCCGACGGCACCGGCCGGACGAGGCTTGCGACTATAGAGGGCCAGAATCAGGAAGAGCAGGACGCCCTCCAGTAGAAACTCATAAATCTGCGAAGGTTGCCGGGGCTGCGGACCACCGGCGGGAAAGACCATGGCCCAGGGGAGATCGCTGACACGGCCGAAAAGCTGATCGTTGATGAAGTTGGCCAGTCGCCCCAGCCCCAGTCCGATAGGCACCGCCGGCGCAATGAAATCCAAAGTGGGCAGGAAGGCGTGCTGCCGGTGCATCCGTGCAAAGATCCAACAGGCGATGACGACACCCAGCAAGCCACCGTGAAAGGACATGCCACCATCCCAGATGGCCAGCATTTTCACCGGGTTGTCGAGGTAGTAGGGCAGGTTGTACCACAGCACATAACCTACCCGGCCTCCCACTATGGCGCCGACGGCCACATAAAACTCCAGATCGATGACCTGTTCCTTGCGCCAGTTCCAGTGCGCCATGCGACCGCGCCGGACGAGCCAGATGGTGGCAATGACAAAGCTGATGATCTCCAACAGACCATACCAATGAATGGTGATGGGTCCGAGTGGAAAGCCGACGGTATTGATATCCGGAAAGTGCAGCATGAGATCCTCGTAATTTGGGGAACACCATGGCGGAGCCCCGCGATCCTGTCAAGATGACGCGATGCGCTGAAGGCCCGCCACGGGGATCAATGCGATGCGGAAAGATCCTGGAGAAAGTGTTGCAACACCAATGCGCCGTTGTGCGCCTCATCATGGGCGGCGTACAGCAAGATGAGCGGCTGGCCGCCAGCGGCGAGCAGGAGTTCCCGGGCGGCGGGCAGGGCGGCGGTGAGCTCCTGCCGATAACGGTATTGAAACGCGTCCCAATGTGCCGGATCGTGGGCAAACCATTGCCGTAATTCCGTGCTGGGAGCGAGTGCCTTGGCCCATGTGTCGAGAGATAAATCCGCCTTGCGAACACCCCGTGGCCATAATCGCTCCACTAAAACCCGATAGCCTGCGGGATAGGGTTTTTGGTACACGCGCCAGGGGATTATCGAGGCTTGTGGCAGATGGTCCATGACGGTGCCGAACCTTAACGCGGTAACTGCATGGTGACGCAGTGCAGGCTGCCATGCTGGCGGGCCAGTTCGCTGCAGGAAATGGGGATGATTTCACGGTCGGGAAAGGCGCTTTGCAAGCGCTCTTGCGCCACCAGGTCGGCGGGATCGTCGTAAGTGGGCAGGAGGACGGCGGCGTTGAGAATGAGGAAATTGGCGTAACTGAGGGGGAGGCGGTTGCCGTCCTGATCCCACTGCGCCTGGGCCCAGGGCAGGGGAATCAGATGATAGGGCGCGCCATCCCCCTGGCAGAAGGCGCTGAGTTCGGCGGCCATCTGCTGGAGCGGGGCGAAGTGGCTGTCGTTGGGGTCGTCACAACTCTGATAGGCGATGGTGTGCGGGTTACAGAAGCGGGCGAGCGTGTCGATATGGGCATCGGTGTCGTCACCTTCCAGGTGGCCATGATGCAGCCAGAGGACGCGCTCTATGCCCAGCCGGGCACGGAGGGCATCCTCCACTTGCGCCGCGGACCATTGCGGATTGCGATTGGGCGAGAGCAGGCAGGCGCAGGTGGTCAGCAGCGCGCCGTGTCCGTCCACCTCGATACTGCCGCCTTCCAGCACCATCCCGGAAGTCTCCAGGGGCACGGCTCCATAGGCCCCCTGGGCGTGCAGATGGCGGGTGATCCGGTTGTCCAGATCGGCGCGGAATTTGAGCCCCCAGGCGTTGAAGGCGAAGTCCATCAATTTGCTCTGCCCGATACCGTTTTGCAGGGTGATGGGGCCGTGATCGCGCGCCCAAGAGTCATTGCTGGGCACCGTGTGGAGATGGCAACGGCTGAGATCGGCTCCGGCCCTCTGCAGCGCGTGCTCGCAGGACCGGGCGCTGAGCGTATCATGACAGGCCACCAGCACGTCTGCCCGGAAACTGATTTCGCGGGCGATCAAGGCGAATACCGGAATGACGGCGTGCAGACGGGGCGCCCAGTCGGTGTCCGGGTGGGGCCAGGTCAGTTGCACGGCCCTCTGCGGGACCCACTCCGGGGGAAGTGTGTATTCAGCCGACATGTGTTGCTCCAGGATGCGCGTTCAAGGACCATGATAGAACTTTCCCGGGTTTTCGTCAGCCGGTGGGCGGGGTAAACTTCCTCCCATGCTGAAAACCTCCGAACGCATCGACCATTTACTCTCCCGTTTGGGGTATTGCAGCCGTTCCGAGGTGCGTGATTTGCTGCGCGAAGGCCGTGTGCAGGTGGCCGGGGAAGCGCTACGCAAGGCCTCCACCAAAGTGGAGGCGGCGCAGGTCCGGGTCGATGAGGCACCCATCGATCATCCCCAACCCCTGTATCTGCTTTATCACAAACCCTTGGGCAGGGTTTGTGCCCACGATGATCCGCGCGCCATTTATCAGGATTTCCCGCCGCGCTGGCGTTATCGTCGCCCGTCCCTCAGCAGCGTGGGGCGTCTGGACCGGGAAACCAGCGGGGTCTTGCTGCTCACCGATGATGGGGACTGGCTGCATCATTGGACGAGTCCGCGGCGGGCGATCCCCCGGCGTTATCGGGTGACGTTGCGCGAGGCGCTATGCGATGACGCCGCGCAGCGCCTCGCGGCGGGCACCCTGATGCTTGACGGTGAGGACACCCCTTGCCGGCCAGCCGCCTTGCAACGGTTGACGGATCATGAGGTGCTGCTGACCCTCACCGAGGGCCGCTATCACGAAGTGCGGCGTCTCTTCGCGGCACTGGATAACCTGGTGCTGACTCTGCATCGCGAAGCTTTTGGGCCTTTTATGCTGAACGAACTGGCCCCCGGTCAGTGGCGTGAACTCACAGGAGATGAGCGTGTGATGGAAACAACGGTATGATCTGGGCACCGCATGTGACTGTGGCGGCCATCGTCGAAGAAAACGGCCGCTTTCTGCTGGTGGAAGAAATGGTGGAGGGGCGCCGGTGCTTCAATCAGCCCGCCGGTCACTGGGATCCGGGTGAGACATTGCGGGACGCGGTGGTACGCGAGACCCTGGAGGAAACGGGCCACCGTTTTCAGCCCGAATACCTCACCGGTATTTACCATTGGGAGCATCCCACCCGGGATCTGACCTATCTCCGCTTCGCCTTTGGTGGACGGCTCGGTCCGCGGGATCACGCGCTGCCGCTGGATGAAGGGATCATTGGTCCCTGCTGGCTCACCCCGGAGGAAATAACGCTTCGCCAGGGTGAGATGCGCAGCGGGATGGTGTCGCGCTGCATCGCCGACTATCGGGCGGGTAGGCGTTACCCGCTGGAGTTACTGCAATCCGTCTGAATCCCCGCGGCCGGCCGGTATGAACTGACGCCGGCCGACCGGCGTGCTATATTCTGGCGAAAGGCATCGGTAGAGACGATGAACATGATAGACGCGGACGGCTATCGCCCCAATGTGGGCATGATCATTTGCAATGCACAAAATCAGGTGCTGTGGGCCAAGCGCAGAGGGGAAGATGCTTGGCAATTTCCCCAGGGCGGGATCGACCGCGCGGAGTCGCCGGAGCAGGCGATGTTCCGTGAGCTGGAAGAAGAAGTGGGCACCGCCAAGGTCTGCATCATAGGACGGACCCAAGACTGGCTGCGCTACGAGGTTCCCTGTCCCCGCAACCGCGCCAGCCGCCGCCGGTACCGTGGGCAAAAGCAGATTTGGTTCTTACTCCGATTTGAAGGGGAAGAGACGGAAATCAACCTGCGCACGCAGCAGCCGGAGTTCGAAGACTGGCGCTGGGTGGATTACTGGGTGCCGGTCGATGAAATCATCGCGTTCAAGCGCCGTGTGTACTGGCAGGCCTTGCGAGAGCTGGCGCCGCTGATTGGCATGACGGCGCCGGCGACCCCGCCTTGCGGGTAGCCGTCTTTCCGGCTCACACGTTAAACAGGAAGTTCAGCACGTCACCATCCTGCACCACGTACTCTTTGCCCTCCGCGCGCATTTTGCCGGCCTCTTTCGCACCGTGCTCCCCCTTGTAACGGAGGAAATCGGCGTAGGCGATGGTCTGGGCGCGGATGAAGCCACGCTCGAAATCACTGTGGATCACGCCAGCGGCCTGAGGGGCGGTGGCCCCCACCGGGATAGTCCAGGCACGGACCTCCTTCACCCCGGCGGTGAAGTAGGTCTGCAAGCCCAGCAAGCGGTAAGCCGCCCGGATGATTCGGTTCAGGCCCGGTTCTTCCAGACCCAAATCCTGCAGGAAGGCGCGTTGCTCTTCCGGTTCCAGTTCCGCCAGATCCGACTCGATCGCGGCGCAGACGGGGACGATGCTGGCCTGCCGGGCGACCGCCCAGGCCTCCAGTGGCGCCCGCCAGGGGTCGTCCTCCCGCAACGCATCCTCGGCCACATTGGCGATGACCATGAGGGGTTTCATGGTCAACAGACAGAGGCTGCGCAGATGATCCCGTTCCTCCCGATTCAAATCCAGGCTGGCGGCGGGCTTGCCTTCATTGAGGTGGGGCAGCAGGCGGGTCATGGCGGCTAGCTCGGCCACGGCATCCTTGTGGCCGCCCTTGGCCTGCCGCGCCACCCGTGCCTGCGCCTTCTCCACGGTACCGAGATCGGCCAGGATCAGTTCGGTCAACACCACTTCCAAATCGGTCACCGGGTCCACATGGCCGCTCACGTGGACGACGTTGGGATCCGCAAAACAGCGGGTGACCAAGGCGATGGCGTCGGTTTCGCGGATATGGGCCAGAAACTGGTTGCCCAATCCCTCTCCCTGCGCCGCCCCGGCCACCAGACCAGCGATGTCCACGAATTCCATGGTGGCGGGCACCACATGCTGTGGTTTGACGATCTCCGCCAGCGCTTGTAGACGTGGATCGGGCACGTTGACCAGACCGACGTTGGGCTCGATCGTGCAAAAGGGATAATTCTCCGCCGCGATCCCGGCCTTGGTGATGGCGTTGAAGAGAGTGGATTTGCCGACATTGGGTAAACCGACGATGCCGCAGGCCAAGGCCATGAGAAGCTCCTAATCGCTGTGCAGGGTTTTTTGCGCCGCATCCGTGCGGCCGTTGAGAAAGTCCGGGAGTACCGCGAGACTGCGGGCGATGGCCTCGTCTATCCGTGTTTTTTCCGTCACCGTCGGTATGCCCAGCACATAGCCGATGACGGCATCCTTGTGCCCCGGATGACCGATGCCAATGCGCAGCCGCCAATAGTCACGGGTGCCAAAGACGCGGTCCAGATCACGCAGGCCATTATGCCCGCCGTGCCCGCCGCCCCACTTGAGCCGCGCCGTGCCGGGCGGCAGATCCAACTCATCGTGAATCACCAGAATGCGCTCTACGGGCACTTTATAAAAGGCCGCCATGGACCGCACCGGTCCACCGCTGCGGTTCATGAAATCCTGAGGCAGGCACAGCCCCAGTTCCAGCCCCTGCTCGTGCAGGCGGGTGGCCAGACAACGCCAGCGCTTCTCCATGCGCAAAGACGCCCCGGCCCGATCCGCCAGGGTCTGGAGCGTCCAGAAGCCGGCATTGTGACGGGTTCGGGCGTAATCCGCGCCGGGGTTGCCGAGACCCGCCAACAACCAGTCCATGAGCGCTCAGGCAGTGGCTTCCGGCGTCTCTTCTTCCGCCTCGGCACCGGTACGTGGATTATGAATGGAGACGATCTCCTTGTCGTCCTCGTGCAGCAGCGGTACGAGTGTCACCCCCGCGGGCGCGCTGATCTGTGACAGATGGAGGCTTTCACCGATGCACAATGCCGCGATATCCACTTCGATGGCCTCCGGCAGACGATCCACCGGCGCTTCCACTTCCACTTCCACGAGCGCGCGATGCAGTACCCCGCCGGCCTTGATCCCGGCGCAGGTGCCCTCGTTGAGAAGGTGGATCGGGACATGCAGGCGTACCCGCTCACCGGCATGGACGCGCAAAAAATCCAGGTGCAGCACTTCTTCCTTATAGGGATGCATCTGAATGTCGCGGATCAGCGCCGTCTCGTTCCCGTGGGGAAAACGCAGGGTGATGATGTGGGTGTAGGCGCGCTCGTCGGGCAGCAGTTTGCGCAGCAGCCGGGCTTCAATGCTCAGGCTCTGGGCCGCCTTGCCGTCTCCGTAGAGTACCGCGGGCACCATGCCGGTACGACGCAGGCGACGGCTGGGGCGGCGGCCATTTTCTTCGCGCGGGTGGGCCGCGATGGTGAAATCTGTCATTTGAGGGACTCCTTATGGGTGTCATGGATGAGCGGGGCGAGGGTTGACAGAACCTTTCTCCCCATTGGCAAGGGGCGCATCATAATGGGTTGCGGACTTTTCGGCAACTTTTTCAGGCGTCTTCCCATCAGGTTCCAGATAGGCCTGGATGACCGCGCGGGCAATCGGCAGGGCCTGCCAGGCATTGTGCCCGCCATATTCCACCACCACGGCCACGGCGATTTTGGGATGATGCACGGGCGCCCAGCCGATGAAGAGGGAGTCGTTGTTATAAATGGTGCGGCCATGTTTATAACCCACCGGCACTTGCGCCGTACCGGTTTTACCGGCAATGGAGATGCCGGGAATGCTGATGCTGTGGCAGGTGCCGGTGTTGACGCAGGCTTCCATGCCTTTGTGCACCGCCTGCATGGCCTTCGCCGAAATATGCAGGTTGATGGGCCGCGCCGCGGGTATGGGTACTTGCCGGCCCGTGCGCGGGTCGATAAAGGCCTTGGCCACCTGCGGACGCACCAGCTTGCCGCCATTGGCGAGCGCGGAGACGGCGCGCGCCAATTGCAGGGGCGTCACCAGCAGATAGCCCTGACCAATCCCGAGAATCACCGAATCACCCGTGTACCAGGGCGCGTGCATGTGCTTACGCTTCCAGGCCGGGGTGGGCACCAGACCACTGGCTCCGCCAGGCAGATCGACAGGCGGCGTGCTGCCGAAGCCGAAGCGCCATAAGGCCTGGTCCTGCCTCGCAATGCCCATCTTCGCCGCAAGCTTGTAGTAGAAGACATCCACCGACCAGGCCAACGCTTTGGTCAGACCGGTGTTGCCAAATCCGCGCCGATTCCAGTCCCAGTAGGTGTGCCCGCCAAGTTGGTAATTGCCAGCGCAGAAAGTATGAAAGTCCGGGGCGATCACACCATCCTGGATGGCCTGAACGGAGTAGAAAGGCTTGGCACAAGACCCCGGTGGATAAAGACCGTTATCCGCGCGGTTCATCAATGGACGTCCCGGATTATGCAAAAGACTTTGCCAGTGCGCCGTGCTGATGCCGTCCACGAACCAGTTGGCGTTGAAGCTGGGACTGGTGACCATGGCCAGCACGGCGCCGGTGTTCGGGTCGAGAGCGACCACGGCGCCGCGATAGCCGTTGCCCCGGAAAGCTTCCGCCCCGGCCTGTTGCACGCGCAGGCGGAGGTGGGTCAGCAGGTTGTCGCCGGGTTGTGCCGGGATATCGCGCAGGGTACCCACCTGCAATCCTCTGGCGTCGATATCCTTGATCTGGTAGCCCATGTTGCCGCGCAACTGACGTTCGTAATAGCGTTCCAGGCCGCTCTTACCGATGTAATTGCGTCCCAGATAGGTGTGGGCCCGAAAATGCTTCAAATCGGCGGCGGTAATGGGACCGACATAACCCACGACGTGAGAAAAAAGGGTGTCATACGGGTAATAGCGATGGAGCATGGCCACGACACGGACGCCGGGCAGTTCCAGTGCCCGCACGGCCACGGCGGCGATCTGGGGCGGTGTCAGGCCGGTTTTGAGGACCACCGGATCAAACGCGGGTTTCCCCAGACGCCGCTCGTGAAATCGATGCATATCCTCGGCATCGAGCCCCAGCAGTTTCCGCAGACGTCGCAGGGTCGCCGGCAGATCGGGCACCTGATCGGGAATGATCTCCAGGGCGTAGGTGGGCTGGTTCTCCGCCAGCACCTCGCCATGATCGGCAAGTATCAGGCCACGTGGCGGTGCGACCGGGACGAGGGCGACATGATTGTCGTAGGCCAGCGTACGGAACTTGGCGAAATGCAGCAGTTCCAGATCCATCACGCGCAGGAGCACGACCACGGTCGCCAGCAACATCATCAGGGCGGCCACCCCCAGCCGGAGGCGAAAGGTATGCGCGCGGTCGCTGGGGTCAGAGACGGTCATAAGCGGGTGCAGCCGGATTCGGTTTGCAAATGGCGGGGGCGCTTCGTACACTCAAAAGCGGAATCATTGGTGAGATGGGGAGGCGCAGTGGAGGAGTCCCGTTTTGAATCCCTGTTCGCGGAGCTGGAAAGCATTATAACGGATTATCGCGGCTTGCGTCGCCATCTGAAAGGGGAGGGACGTGAAAAACATGCCCTGCAGCTTCTACAAAAGCAAATCCAGTCCCTGGATGCGGAAAACATCCAGTTGCGGGCGCGTCAGGAAGCGGTGTGCTCACGTCTCAGCGAGCTGCTGGCGCAGGTCAGTCAATGGGAAAACGAATTATAAGGATGGAGGAGCCAATGCCTGAAACGACTCGCACGGCCAGCACGGATCGTGTCCATATCACCTTGCTGGGGCAGAGTTATCAGGTACCTTGTCAACCTGAGGAGCAAGCATTGCTGCGGGAAGCGGTGGCCCTGCTGACGGAGCGGCTCGAAGCGGCGCGGGCGCGGGCCGTCAGCAAGGAGCGCACCGCCCTGATGGTCGCCGTCAACCTTGCGGCGGATCTGCAGCGAGCCCGCCAGGAGCTGCAGGAGCGCGATCAATGGCTCACCGCCCTGGAAGATCGCCTGCGCCGGTTGGTTGACATGGGTAAGGGGGCGGAGTAGCGTGGTGATTGCCTCCTGCGGGGCACGCGTGGCCGGGATGATTCCTGAACCAACATTGTCTATCCGGGGGATCTTCAGTCATCACCGTGGTGTGCAGCTCCGGTATGGAGCAGCCTGAAGCGGTGTCTGGATCCCCACCTGTGCATCAGGTTCATGGGGTAGCGGGCCGTACGACCCAGGCGGGAGGTCTTTTTTTGTCCCAAGACTCCCCCCCCACCAAAAGCCAGTTGCGGCGGCACATGCGGCAACGGCGGCATGCCTTGTCTCCTCAGGACTTGCGGCAGGCCGCCCTGGCGTTATCCGGGCAGATCGCGCGGCTGAGGCCGTTCCACCGAGCCCGGCATATCGGGGTCTACTGGCCGATGCACGGCGAAATCAGCCCGCTGCCGCTGTTGCAACATCCCCTGGCGATCCACAAGCATTTTTACTTGCCCATCCTCGTCGGGCGCTTCGCGCGCAGTCTCCGCTTCGCACCCTTCAACCCGCGAACGCCCATGCGCAACAACCGTTTTCGTATTCCTGAGCCCAAGGTGCCCCGGCACAGCCAATGCTCGGTGCGCGAGCTGGATCTGCTGATTCTGCCGCTGGTGGCTTTCGATGCCGAGGGATACCGCCTGGGGATGGGGGGCGGCTTTTATGATCGTAGCCTGGCGCACCTGCCGCATCGCCGGCATTGGCGACGGCCGCGTCTGATCGGGGTGGGGCACGCCTTTCAGGAAGTGCCCGTGTTGCCCAGAGAGCCCTGGGATATTCCCTTGGCTATGGTGTGTACGGATAAAGCGTGCAGAAAGATCGGATCATAGCGAGGCGGGCCGGTTAGCGCCTCCCTCCAGCCACGCGCGGCGCCGCGCAAGCACCACCGCGTCCACATCGTCGAGCAGTTCCAGCCAGATGGTCTCTTGCGGCGGGGGGGTGGGGACCAGACGGGCTTCCTGGAGGATGTCTTCCCGAAAGAACTGTACGCGCGCCGCCGCGCCTTCGGGAATCGCGTCCAATTGCGCCTGCAATTGTTCCGCGGTGGTCCGAACGCCCTCGACAGCGACGAGAATGTCGTCCGGCGACAAGCCCGCCTGCTCCGCGGGGCTCCCGGTCCGCACCTGGCGCAACTGGGCGCCCAGCGCGTGCGGACGCCAGCCCGCACCCAGCCAGGCGCACATCGTTTTCTCCGCGGGTTGCCCGCCATCATCCTGCGGGCCGCTGGCCGCCCGCGCGTGCACGACGATGCCCATTTCCGCCAGCAGCGCCGCGAGCGGTAAATCGGTCCTGTCCGTGATCCAGCCCGCCAGACGCCCGGCGAGGGCCGGTCCGGCAAGCGTCTCCACCTCATCGATGCACTGCCCTTCCGGCAGCGGCTTACCGACACGGCCGTAATCCTGCCACAGCCGCGCAAGCAGCGTGTCCAGGCTGCGCGCGCCGTCGCTTTCCAGACGCAGACTGAGGTCCAGGCACAGGGCCAATAGCGCCCCCTTGTTGTAATAGCTGATTTCAAAGTTGGCGCTGTTGACGTGCGGGTGATACAACTTGATCCAGGCGTCTTCGCTCGACTCCGCCACGCTTTGCAGGAAGCGTCCGGGGCGGCGCAGCAGGCGGGTCATCTCCTGGGCGATCCCGGTCAGATAACGCTCGGGCGTGATCAGTCCGGCGCGGCGCAGGCAAAGGTCGTCGTAATAGGAGGTGATCCCTTCGAAGACCCAGAGGTCACGGGTCAGCGCCTCACGGTCCAGCGCGCTGGCGCCGAGGACTGCCGGACGGATGGCCTGCACCAGCCAGCTATGGAAATACTCGTGACTGGCCAATCCCAGAAAACGCAGATAATGGTCTTCCTGGCGGCCGCTGAGGTCATCCCGCGCGCAGAGCAGGGCGCTGGAGGCGCGATGCTCCAGGCCACCGTAGCCGTCGGCGCTGGCCATGCACAAAAAATGATAGGTCGCGAAGGGTGTTTCACCCCAGAAACGCTGCTGCCAGTCGCAAATGCGGGCCAGATCGGCACCCAAGCGTGGCAAGTCCGCCTGATGCGTTCCTTGGATGAGCAGGTGATGGGGTCGTTCCCCCGCTTGAAAATCGAGCAGGGTGAGCGTCCCCATCAGCACCGGGTGGTCGATGAGCGCGCTGTATTCCGCGGCGGCGAAGCAACCCCATCCCCAGACCTCGCCACTGTGCCGGGGGAGGGCGGTCGCCACCTGCCACGCATCGGGGCCTTCGAGGGTCACCGCATGGCGCCGTTCTTCCTGGCCGAGTACCCGCAGATACAGGGCGGGTCCGTTGAAAAAGCCGCCTAGATGGTCCAGATAGGCGGTACGCACAGAGCGATCAAAGGCATATACCGCATAATGAATGACGACGGGGCCCTGACCCGCGGCCAAACGCCAACGGTCCTTGCCGATCTTGCGCAGGGCGACCTCCCGCCCGTCCCGTTCCGCGCGGATTTCCGTGATATGGCGGGCGAGGTCGCGGATGGTGTAACTGCCGGGTACCCAAGCGGGGAAGGCGAGCCCCTGCCCCTCCGGATCCGGCTCTGGAAGGGTCAGGGACACCCGAAACACATGCGCCAGCGGCTGGGCCGTGATGTGGTAGAGCAGATCACCCATAACGCGCAAGGCTCAGAATACGAAGCGGGCGGGCAGGGGCGGGTGACGCAGGGGCGGAATTTCAGTCTCGAAAAGTTCCACGCTTTCGAAAATGCCCGGCTGGGAGTGGGAGATGCGCCGCACCCGCATGGCCGGGCCGGTACCGAGAATGGCGATCAAGCGCCCGCCGACCGCCAGTTGCGCCTTGAAGGAGTCCGGCAGCACCGGCAAGGAACCGGTGATGCAGATGGCATCATAGGGGGCATGGGCCGCCCAGCCATTGGCGCCGTCGCCAATGTGCAGATGGGCATTATGCACACCCTGCGCCCGCAGACGGCCTTCCGCCATCTGGGAGAATCCGGCGCGATCCTCGATACTGTGCACCATCCCGGCGAGTCGGGCCATCAGCGCGGTCAGATAACCGCTTCCGGTGCCGATTTCCAGCACGCGATCGTGTTCACGCAGATCGAGTTCCTGCAAGACTCGCGCTTCCATCTTCGGTGTCCACATGATCTCGCCATGCTCCAAGGGCAGATTGAAATCGGCGAACGCCAGGTGACGATAGACGGTAGGCACGAAGAGTTCGCGCTTGACTTGCGCAACGGTGGCCAGTACCCGGGGGTCGAGCACCTCCCAGGTGCGGATCTGGGTATCGATCATGGTACGGCGGAGGGTGTCAAAGTCCATGGCGCATCAGGATTCCAGTGAATTTCCGCCATTTAGGCATGGGTCTGGTGGCAAGTCAATCCGTGCGCCCGGCGACCTATCCGGCAGATGTGGATTGGCTTGGCGCCCGTCCTGTGCTCCAATAGCCGGTATATTGCGGAGGAGTCCCCCTTGGAGAGCCGTGCGCACGCGCTGGTAGCGATCATTTTTCTGGCCGTTCTGGGTGTCGGGGTGGCCGTGGTCGGATTGTGGATGCACCACCGCCATCCACCCGGCATCGTTTATGACGTGATCTCGCCCTATAGTGTCAGCGGCCTTACCCTGCAGGCCGCCGTGCGCTTCAAGGGGGTGCGCGTGGGAGAGGTGACGGCCATCGGCCTGGACCCCGCCAATCCGCGGATGATCCGCGTGCAAGTCACGATCAACAAAGCGGCGCCCATCACCCGTGCCACCTTTGCGGAACTGGCGCCCCAGGGGGTTACCGGACTGAGTTATCTGTCCCTGAGCGATCATGGCACCGATTTCACTCCCTTGCTCAGCAGGCCCGGGAAGCCGGCGGAAATCCCCATGCACCCCAGTTTCTTCGAAGTGCTCTCCCGTAACGGGGAGTCCCTGGTGAACCGGAGCAACAAACTGGCGGATCGCCTGAATCTGCTCCTCAACGACGAAAATCGCACGCGCTTTGCCCAGACCCTCGTCCAGGTGGATCATGCCACGAGTCAGTTGGTAAACATGGAGACGGCGTTGCTCCCGACCCTCAAAGCCCTGCCCGCCATGGTGGCCGCCACCCGGTCCACGCTGGTGGCGAGCCGCACGCTCATCCTCCACCTCGATGCGCTGACCGAGGCCGCACAGGCGCCGCTGGCGAATGCGGCGGAAGCCGCCAAGTCGCTGCGCGGATTCAGTGTGGCCGGTGAGCGGGCGGCGAATACGCTGAACTACGACACCTTGCCGCGGGTCAATCGGCTCACCCGCAGTCTGATGGCCAGCAGTTCGGTGTTGCAGGATCTCAGCCGTTCGCTGCAACGTTCCCCGCAATCGCTGCTTTACGGACATCGCGGCCCGCCGCCGGGGCCCGGTGAGGCGGGCTTTACGGCGGAAGGAGGGCACTAATCCCATGCGATCCCAAGGTTTTCTCTCATTTCCGGTGAGACGGGGCATGGTGCTGGCCGGGATCGCCGCCCTGCTCGCCACCGGTTGCGCCACCAGCGCCCCCTGGCGGGCACCCTACGGTATCGCGCCGCCGCCTCCCGCCCCGCTGGCCCGCGGCGCGGGTGCAACGAAGACGCTGCCCGTGCTGCGTCTGGACCGGGTCGGCGCCGCGCATTGGCTGAAAACGGACGCCTATCAGTATCACCTGCTCTACCAAGATCCACAGCGCCTGCTGGCGTATCGGGATGCCCGCTGGGTCGGCACCCCGCCGCAGATGATCGCCAACCGTTTGCAACAGCGGTTGGAAGGCTCCGGCCGGTGGCGGGCGGTTTTGGTGGGGCAGTCCCGCGGCAGCGCGACATGGTTGTTGCAAGTCCGGCTGACGGACTTCGTGGTGAATTTCAGTGGACCGGGCACGGGCAAGGCGCTGGTCGCCGGTACGGCGACGCTGGTGAGGGCCGCCGATGATCAAGTGGCCGCCCAGCATCGCTTTCGCTTCACCGCGCCGCTTCCCGGCGCCAGTGCTCAGGGCGGGGCCGCGGCTATGGCCGGAGCCAGCGCCAGCTTCGTGGCGGCGGTGAGTGGATGGGCCGCGCGGGTGGCCGCCCTCAATCCTCCCGGCGCTTGACCACCAGTACCGGGACGGAGGCGTGGCGGATGATGTCGTTGGCCACCGAACCCAGTAGCAGGCGGCCGATGGCGCCATGGCCGTGGCTGCCCACCACCAGCAGATCGGCGCCCTGCGCATCGCCATAGGCGATCACCGCTTTTCCGATGTTTTCCACACTTTCTTCCAGCGCCACCTCGGGCGTAATTCCGGTTTCCGCTATCGACTGACGCAGCCTTTCCATCTCGACGTGCGCCAGGTGGAGCAGCTTTTCGCGCAGATCCAGGGCCGGGGGCAGGATTTCTTCCGGCATCTGCAGATGGAGCACCTGTGGGTTGAAAACGTGCAGCAGGGTGAGGCGGGCGCCGTGGAGTTGCGCCTCCCGCGCCGCCATTTGCGCGGTGAACAAGGCCATGGGCGAAAAGTCGACGGCCACCAGAATATGCTTTATGGGGGGGTTATCCATGAAAATGCTCCTTGCGCAGGTGGTCCATGAGTTGTGTTTCGTCCAACAGCACGTTTTCGGTGGCGCGCCGCGCCCGGTATTCCCAAACGCCCTGTGCCAGCACCTTGTCGCTGACCACGATGCGATGCGGCAGGCCGATCAGGTCCATGGTGGCGAACTGCACCCCCGGACGCTCCTCGCGATCGTCCAGCAGCACGCTATATCCCGCCGCCTCCAGGCGGTCATGCAGGGCCTGGGCGGCGGCGGCCACCTCCGGTGATTTGCGCGCATTGATGGCGACGATGCCCACCGCAAAGGGGGTCAGGGCCATGGGCCAAAGGATGCCGCGATCATCAAAATGCTGCTCCACCGCCGCCGCCACCAGCCGTGACACGCCGATGCCGTAGCACCCCATGGTGACCGTGGCATCGCGGCCCGTCTCGTCCAGCACGGTGATGCCCATGCGCTTGCTGTAACGCTCCCCGAGCTGAAAGACATGCCCCACTTCGATGCCGCGACGGATGCCCAGGGTGCCCTCCGCGCAGTGCGGGCAGGCATCTCCGGCGCGCACATTGCGCAGATCCGCCACTGGCGGGCGCGGCAAATCCCGATCCCAATTCAGGTGGATCCAGTGCAGATCCTCCGCATTGGCGCCCGTGCTGAAATTGACCACGCTGAGGGCGCGCTGATCGGCAAGGATGGGAACCGGCAGCGGCGGCTCCTTGGGGCCGATGAAACCCAACGGCACGCCGGTGGCGGAGACGGCCTCCTCCGGGCTGGCAATCCGCAGATCCCGCGCGTCCAGGGCATGTCCCGCCTTGACCAGATTCAATTCATCATCACCGCGCAGCAGCAACATGACCGTCTTGCCGTCGGCCACCACCAAGATGGTCTTGACGATTTTCGCGGTGCTGATGCCTAAATGTTCGGCTTGCCCCGCTACGGTGTGGATGCCCGGCGTTCGCACCCGCTCGGCCGCCCGCGGCGTTTCTGTCTCGGCGGGTGCCGGGCGACTCCGGGCCTTTTCCAGGTTGGCCGCATAATCGCAGTGGTGACAGGAGGCGATGGCATCCTCGCCTGAATCCGCCAGCACATGGAACTCATGGGAGCGCTTGCCCCCGATGACGCCGTTATCCGCTTCCACCGCGCGGAAGTTCAGCCCGAGGCGGGTGAACGTCCGCTGATACGCCTCATACATGCTCTGATAGGTGGCCTCCAGCGAGGCGTGATCCATGTGGAAGGAGTACGCATCCTTCATGATGAACTCGCGCCCACGCATCAGTCCGAAGCGTGGGCGGATTTCATCGCGAAACTTGGTTTGAATCTGGTAGAAATTGACGGGAAGCTGCCGATAAGAATGGATCTCCCGCCGCACCAGGTCGCTGATCACCTCTTCGTAGGTGGGGCCCAGACAGAAATCACGATGATGACGGTCCTGCAAACGCAGCAACTCCGGCCCATACTCCTCCCAACGGCCCGACTCCTGCCACAACTCGGCGGGCTGCACCACCGGCATCAGCAACTCCTGCGCGCCGCTGCGGTTCATCTCTTCGCGCACCACCCGCTCGACCTGGCGTAATACCCGTAACCCCAGAGGCATCCAGGTATATAAACCGGAGGCCAGGCGGCGGATGAAGCCACCGCGCAACAAAAGCTGGTGGCTGATGAGCTCCGCCTCGGCAGGCGTCTCCTTGAGGGTGGGGATGAAGATCTGACTGGCGCGCATAGAAATCCTTGTTTGGTTGAAGCGCACAGTGTAAGAAAGGGCGGGTCAGATTACCATCACCCTATCCGAAGCGTTTCACGCGCCCATTGCCGGGACCGCGCGCCTCTAAAACAGCATCACGGCCACACCGCATCTGGCGGCCGAGCGTGCATGGAAGGCCGCCCGGTGGCATAATGCGGCGCCGGCCACTCTTCCTGGCCATAAGCTCCGGCGCTTGCGGATTGAAATACTTTGACTGACCCTGAGCAACTAAACACCCATATTATCCTCATCAACTGGAACAGTCTCGCGGACACCCGCCGCTGCCTGCGGGCGCTGGCGGTGCTGACGGACATGCCCGCTCATATCTGGGTGATCGATAACGATTCCACGGATGGTAGCGCGGAGGGTCTGGCGCAGTGGATCGCATCCAGTCCTCTGCCGATCACCCTGATCCGCGCCGGAGAAAACCTGGGCTTTGGTGGTGGTTGCAATGTGGGCTTCCGCCGTGCGCTGGCGGACGGGGCGGATTTTATCTGGGTGCTGAACAACGACGCCATCGTCCATAAAGACGCCCTGGGCGCCATGTTGCGGGTCATGCGGACCGACGCGCGCGCGGGCGCGGTGGGGTCGGTCATCTACGATCTGGAGCATCCGCGGCGGATATTGGTGTGGGGCGGCGGATTTATCCTGCGCTGGGCCGGGATAGGGCACCATGCGCGCAAGCCGGTTCCGGTGGAACGGCTCGATTACCTCACCGGGGCCAGCATCCTCTTCCGGCGGGAAGTGCTGGAGCAGGTCGGGCTCTTCGACGAGCGGCGCTTCTTTATGTATTGGGAAGACACGGATCTGTGTTTCCGCATGCGGGAGCAGGGTTGGACGCTCGCGGTGGCGGAAGACGCCTGGATCTGGCATCAACATTCGTCCAGCCTGGGGCAGGCCCATCCGCTGAAGGATTATTACGTCACGACCTCGGCGGGCCGCTTTCTGGCCAGCCATGCCCGATATCCACGCTTGGCCTGGGCGGGCGGATCGGCGATCCGCCTCGGAAAGCGCCTGATCCGCGGGCAGTGGACGAATGTGCGCGCCATCTGGGAGGGCTGGCGAGGATTGCCTTACGGCGATCAGATACCGATGCCGCTTCCCTTGCCGCTGGTGGAGCGGCGCAAGACGGTGCGCGTGGCGGTGGAGGCGACGACGCTGCAGGGGCGTCCGGCGGGCATCGGTCATTTCACGGCGGCGCTGATGACCGCTTTGTCCCATAACCGGGCGATTGGGCTGGCGTATTTCTCGACGACCGGCTATTCCTCCAAGCCGCCCAGACCTTCAGGCTTGCGGGTGCCGCGGCGCGGCGACTGGCGCAAGAAAATCCCGATGGGCCGCGAATTGCAATTCTATTTGCAGGGATTGCAGTTAGAGCTGCTCAAGCGCCGTTGGCGGCCGGAAGTGATTTTGGGGACCAGCTATGTTTTGCCGCGTGCGCGCACCCCCCAAATACTGGTGGTGTACGACCTCTCGCACCTGCGCAACCCAGAGACGCATCCGCCGGGCCGGGTACGCTTTTTGAACCGTCATCTGCGTCCGGCTTTGGAGCGAGCGACCTCCGTGGTGACGATCTCGCATTTTTCCGAGCAGGAACTGTTGACGTTTTTTCCGGAATTGGCCGGGCGCATCCATGTCCTGTATCCGGGGGTCGCGGAGCGTTTTGGCGGCGCCGTCACCGAGGCGGAAGATCGCGCGCTGTTGGCCGCCCTGAACGGGGAAGAGCGGCCTTATTTGCTGTTTTTATCGACCCTGGAGCCGCGCAAAAATCTGGAGCGCCTGCTGCTGGCCTATGAAGGACTGCCAGCCCCGGTAAAGACCGTCCATCCCCTGGTGCTGGTAGGGCAGATGGGATGGCAGGACAGCCGCTTTGCCCCGATTCTGGAGCGGATGCTGGCGCGGGGCGAAATCATCATGCCCGGTTACCTGCGCGACGAACTGCTGCCCGCTTTGTTCGGGCGGGCGTTGGCGCTCTTGTACCCTTCATTATACGAGGGCTTCGGCCTGCCGCCCGTGGAGGCCATGGCCTGCGGCTGTCCGGCGCTGGTAAGCAACGTGACCTCTTTGCCGGAGGTCTGCGGCGACGCGGCCCTCTACTGTGATCCGCTGAGCGT
Source organism: Pseudomonadota bacterium (assembly GCA_021821285.1). Taxonomy (GTDB): domain Bacteria; phylum Pseudomonadota; class Gammaproteobacteria; order Acidithiobacillales; family Acidithiobacillaceae; genus Acidithiobacillus. Next base: position 890 of record JAKACQ010000008.1, on the reverse strand, counting down.
GGAATCCATCCGCGCCGGTATCCTGCGGTTGACCAGCGACGCCCATTTACGCGAACAACTTCGTAGCGCGGGGCGCGCTCGCGCCGCGCGGTATAGTTGGCAGCGGGCGGGGGCGCAAATGCTGGAAATTGTGCGGGAGGCCGCGGGCCGGACGTGACCGGGCATGCCGGATAACTCCATAACGGCGGTCATCCCGCGTTCTGTTGCAGCACCTCCACGGCGTCCACTACACTGACGCCGTGGGGGTGCGCTCAACGTCACGAAACCGCGGAATCCATGGCAAGGATGGAAACCCGGCTGGAGTCCAGGATGGACCGGATTGAGTCCAGGCTGGATCGTCAGAACGATAAACTGGATCAGATACTCATGATGCTGGCCCCTCATACCAAGGCCGCGGGGGGATGATGGCCATGCGCCACCCTCCGGGATTTTGGAAAAACATCGCACGACGCGCCGGTGAGCGCGTAAATGCGGAGTCAAGAGTCTTTGGGGGATTGCTGCAACCCCCTCAAAATAGTTTTTCCACCGCCGTGATCGGCAGCCAAAGCATCATAGGCTGGTCGGGTAATTTTTCAAATTCATAATGCAGGTAAAAGTTGCGGGCTGCCTCATTTTTGGCATCCACCAGCACGGCGACAAAGCCCACTTGCCTGGAAACCTGCAGTGAACGGTGAAGGGCATCCATCAGGATGAACTCCCCCAGGCCGTGCCCCTGCGATTCCTTGGCTACGGCAAGCCGAGCCAGTCGAATGATGGGGATGGGGAATTTAGGGAAGCGCTTGCCGGCGTGTGCGGGCAAATGGGATTTGTCGATTCCACCGGCGGATAACGAATGGAAACCCTGCACGGAATGGTCGCCGACTTTTCCCGAGAGGGCTACGAAGGTTCTG
>JAKACQ010000110.1:0-4615 GCA_021821285.1 Pseudomonadota bacterium | reverse complement strand
GGTTTTTGATGATGCTGTCGAGGGTATGCGCCGAAAAAGCCAGGCGACCTTCTTGCATGGCCACAGCCAGAGTCTGCAGCGCCTTTTCTCTGGCACGGGTTAGGCCGATAGAGCCCAGATCGGCGGCCATGACGGCGGCGGGTGTCGGGAATATCCTGGAGATTCCCGTGCCGTCTGAAAGTCGCGCCATATCCTCTGTGAGTGATTCCCCAAGGGCGGCAACAAGCCGACCCGATAGCGTGGTCGCCGCGGCCACACTAATTTGCTGACCCAATATCGCGCGCACGGTGAGTTCGAACAAATCCCATGCGCCTGGGACACGCAATCCCGGCCTCGCCCTGACTCGTGAAGCCATAAGCGGGTCTGTGGAAAGATGTTGGTCGATCCTAATGATCTCCGTATCCAGATCAAACAGGCGGCGCAATCGCGCCACGATGATGCCTACGGGGGGGATTTTCGTTGCGTGTATGGTTGCCAGAAGCTGATCGGCCGCCGGATCAGGATGGACTTCGACAAGGCCCTGTACCCCCTCTAGCTGAAAGGCGCGCCAATACTGCCCGGACTGCACGGCCTCCACCCCAGGGATGGCACGGCCTGCCAGAAATTCCAGCAGCGCCGCCCAGTCATAAGGCGGGGTATAGGGCAGCTTCAAGGTGATGCCCGCAGCCATATTGCTCTTTGAAGCAGTAGCATGGCGCAGTGCACTGGGCGCACACCCACAGTGGCGCTGCATGACCGCATTGAAACGGCGGACGCTGCCAAATCCTGCGGCAAGTGCGACCTCTGTCATGGAGAGTCCGGTCTCTGCAATCAATTTTTTGGCCAGCAGAATGCGCTGTGTCTGCGCCAGGGCCGTCGGCGTGCTACCGAGCACGCGCACAAACAGTCGCCGCAAATGCCGCCCGCTGACACCTAATTGGACAGCCACCGCCTCCAAACTGATGCCGCTCAAGGCGTCGTCATTCATCTGCTGCAAGGCTCGGGAAACCATCAGGGCACTGGCCTCTGCGAAAGGTTCGACCCCGACCAACTCCGGGCGACAACGCAAACAGGGCCGGAAGCCCAACTGCCGGGCTACCGCAGTGCTGGGCACAAAGAGGCAATTTTCCAGCTTGGGGGGCCGTGCGGGACATACCGGACGGCAATAGATGCCCGTGGATAACACCGCCGTGTAGAACTTGCCGTCAAACCGTGCGTCCTTTGCGAGGACAGCGCGGTAGCACACTTCGCGATTCAGGTCCGATGTATTATTCATAGGCTCTTTATAAGCCAGGCGGCTGCAGGTGTCTCGTCACTTTCGGACATCGATGATATTGATGTGCAACCAGTTAGGCTTGGCCCCTTTGCGCAAATTGCTGCTATAATGACGGCATGTGGCCAAGATGGAAGGAAACCGTTATGACGATAGCGCTGATCGAGCCAGGAACGCCCGCATCGCAAGGGGTTCTGCGGTTACTTGGGCTTCTCCCGGAAGAGGACACTGCCCTGCTTGAACTGACGGAAACGGGGGTTCCCCTTGCCCAGTTGGCGTTGCTGACAGAACTCGGGTTGACGAAGACCGAAATCCAGGCACTGGTCATCCCGGCGCGGACCATGTCCCACCGCAAAGCGGGTACCGGTCGCCTGAATCGGGAGGAGTCCGACCGGTTCCTGCGCGTGTTGCGCTGTCTGCTGCAGGCGGGACAGACTTTCGGCGACCCGGGAAAGGCGCTGCGCTGGTTGCGTAAACCGAAGACCGGGATGGGCGGCCGCACGCCACTAACGGCGCTGGAGACCGAAATGGGCGCCCGTCTGGTCGAAGAATGGTTGGTCCGTATCGAGCAGGGGATGGCCGCCTGACGGTGGTTCTCTGGCGGATCAGTAATCATACGACGCTGGATGGTCTGGGTGGCATGCGTGCTTCCGGACGTTGGTCCAGTCGCGGCCGTCCGGTAATCTATTGCGCACCTAATCCGTCCACGGCACTTCTGGAAACGCTGGTTCATCTCGAAGTCGATACGGAAGACCTCCCGGACGCGTTCCAATGGTTGCGTATTTCCGTGCCGGAAGATATTGCATTAGCCAGCGCGGACATCACTCATCTTCCGCAGGATTGGAGTCAACATCCTCATCTCACACAGGTTTACGGGGACCGCTGGCTTGCCGACGGTGCAGCACCCCTGCTGCGTGTGCCGAGTGTGCTGGTGCCGGAGACCTGGAACGTGCTCCTGAACCCCCGGCATCCGGCGGCGGCGCGTTGCGCTATCGCTGCCACCTATCGTTATCCTTTGGACACGCGTTTGGCGCAGCGGCCCGGCTGTCCCTCATGAATCTCCCAATGGCACCGCATGGGCCAGAGGCCGCCACTGCAAGTGCTGAAACATCTGCAAATAGCGGCGGGCGGCGTGATGATCTGTTTTGAGCATGTAGCGCCAAAACCCGAAAATCCGCGCCAGCGTCATCATCCGCGTGGCATATTTACCCCAGGTGTAATGCGCGCTGACCCGCGCTAATGCGCCATCGGAAATCGCCTCCCAGACACGGCTATCGGCAGCAACGTTTTCCAGGAAGTCGGCCAGCTTCTCCGCCGCCTCCTGCTGGTTGTTGGGGTCGATATGAAAACCGGAAATGCCATCTTCTATAATTTCCAATGGCCCTCCGAAGCGGGTGGCAAATACCGGGAGGCCGGAGCTCATGGCTTCGATCACCGTCAGCCCGAAGGCTTCAAAGAGTGCGGGCTGGACGAAACATCCATGGGTATCGCCAATGACCCGGTAGAGTTCTCCCGCCACATTCTTATCGAGTAAAGTGCCTATCCAGCGCATCTGGCCGTCAAGCTGATGCGCATCCATGATGGCGTGCATCTGGTGGATTTGCGCCCGTTCTTCCTCATCCTGAGAGTCCTGTGGATCGACATGGCCACCGATAATAACAAGATTCGCCAGCCTGCGTAGACGCTCCGAGGCACCAAAAATCTCGGCCAGTCCGCTGAGATTTTTAATGTGATCCATGCGCGCCATACTGAAAATGATGGGTTTATCCTGATCCTTTAATAGGCCGCGCCGGTCTGCGGCAGGCTCTTCGCCAAAGAGCAGGACATGAATATCCTCGTGCAAAAAACGTAAACGTTCTTCGCTGGCGGAATACGGAAAATAATAGCGGTCATCGGCACCGGGAGAGATAATATTGAATTTGGTGTCGAAGACATCAATCCCGTTTTCCACCCGATACAATCCGGGGAGGCTGTAATTCTGATGCCCTTCGTACTGGCCCACCTCGCGGTCATTCCCGGCAATTTCCTGATAGGTGCTGGTGACGATAATGTCGGCGGAGTTCATGGCGATGAGATCCGCGGTAAATTGGCAGGCGAAATGGTGACTGGCATCGTGATCACGCCAGTAGAGATCACTGTAAAGGTATTTGCTCTTCTCCAGCGCGTGGGCAATGTTGCACTGGGTGACATTCAGCCGTTCACTGAGCAGGGAGGCTACCAGATTGCCATCGGAATAATTGCCGATAATCAGGTCGGGACGACGGCCAAATTCCGCCAGGGTTTCCCGTTCGAGATCGTCGGCATAGCGCTCCAGCCATGGCCAGACATTGAAGCGGGAGATCCAGTGCGGCAATATTTCGCCATTGGGATAGCGGAAGGGTACGCGGAGAATCTGCACATTGTCGGCGCCATGGATGGGTTCCAGACGCTGGTCGCAGGTGGTGCCATCGGCATTGGGAATCAGGCGGGTGGCAATGAGAATGTGCGGCACGATGTCCACGCCCTGACGCGCCAGCCGCTGCCGCATTTCCTGTTCCAGGGCGCGCGCCTGGTCGAGAATGTAGACGACCTGCCCGCCGGTATCCGGACGTCCGAGCACCTTGTCCTGCGCGAACCAGCCATGAATAGACACGATCAGTATTTTTGAGATCATGGGGATGCGGTCGATGAAGGCCTCCAGGCTTTCCGCCGAGGGTGCGTCCAGCAGGTCCATCAGCAGACGCATGGTTTCACGGACCCGTCCGGCGGTGTCCCCCCAGCCGGGGGCAAAACCGCGGCGGCTCATTTCCGCGGCAAACTCCGGCCAGGGTTTGGTCTTGGGCAGTGTCGCCAGATACTGTACAGTCTGGCGCAGCGTCTCAAAGTCCGGCGGCTGATCACGCACCATCAGCGATTGCCCGTTCAGCTTGTGCACGGCCAAAAAGTCGAGAATGCTCTGGCGACCGGCCTTGATGTCCCCGAAAAGCTGTCCGGCCAGGCGACGATTCATATACATGAGCCCCTGCCCGATGGTGGCCTCATCACGCAGACGATAGGGAGCAGCGCGGAAATCTTCAAAATCCACGGTGAGTACCGGCTCCTGATCATTCGCGGGGAGCACCTGTTTTTCTTTGAAGGCGAGATAATCACCCGGTGTCAGGGTCTCCAGATTGAGTTGTTCCCAGTGTAACCGCAGATAGATCCAGCGACCGGGACCGGGACGCCAGGCCAGATAAATCCACGGCTCGGCGAGCACCGCCTCTTGTAGTCTGGAGAAGAATTCCTGCAACACCGCGAGGTCTGCATTGCTGCCGTAATCTGCGGCAAAGTCGCTGATGGCCGTTTGTAAATCGGTATAAAGCAGAAAGGGGCGTTGCAGATTGA
>JAKACQ010000109.1:1176-4616 GCA_021821285.1 Pseudomonadota bacterium | reverse complement strand
CCTGGCGCGGCAACTGGGCCATGCCCTGGGCGGACAAATCATTCTCGAAGCACCGGCCCAAAACCCCTTTCTCTGCCGTTTCTACCAGGGACCAGGTGCGGCGCTGGCGACGGAGTTACAGTTTTTGATGCAACGTCGGGCACAGTGGCAGCATCCCGGCGATAAGCATTGGATCATCAGCGACCATAGTGCGCGCAAAGACGAAATTTTCACTCCCCTCACCCTGGATACAGAAGAGCTTCGTCTTTTTCAGGCCTTGCGCATGGCTCTGGACTACCACCCCGCACCGGCAGACCTGATGATATTCCTGGATGCGCCACTGCCGATCCTGCTGGAGCGCATCCGGGTCCGTGGAGATGCCTACGAACAGGCATTGACAGCGGATTATCTGGAGCGGGTGCAGGCGGCTTACCGTGCGTGGCGGGCAAACTATTCCTGGCCCTGCCTGGATATCGACTCGGCGCAGGTGGATTTTGTCCACGATCCGCGGCACACTGAGCAGTTGATCGACACAGTCAGGTATCGGTTGAAAAAGGCTGAGGAGCGAGATGCATAAGAAAATTGCCCGCTGGGTGCAGGACAAGCAAAACGGCATCAAACGTGCCGTGGTTACGGCCTATGACTACCCTTTCGCCCGTTTCGCGACGGAAGCGGGGGTGCATGGTGTATTAGTAGGTGATTCTCTCGGCATGGTGGTCACCGGTGCCGACGACACCCTCGGTGTTACGTTGGAGCAAATGGCCTACCATACACAAATGGTGGCGCGCGCCGCGGCAGGTTGCCTGGTTTTTGCCGACTTGCCCTTCGGAACCTATGAAAAGGGGCCGAAACAGGCTTGGAATGCGGCAGTTACCCTGCTACGCGCTGGGGCCGACGTTATCAAGCTGGAGGGGGGTGCGGAAATGGCGCCCACGGTGGCCTTCTGCGCCGAGCGGGGCATCAATGTCTGTGCCCATATCGGCCTGACTCCCCAACGGGTGCGGCAGTGGGGCAGTTTCCAGCGGCAGGGCACCAATGTGGAGAGTGCATGCCGTTTGCAGATGGATGCCGGGGCACTGGCGGAAGCGGGCGCCCGCTTCGTCGTTTTGGAGGCGGTTCCCGATGCGCTGGCGGCACGTATTACCCGCGATATCGCCGTACCCACTATCGGCATTGGTGCCGGGCCGGATACCGATGCCCAGGTGCTGGTAATGCACGACCTGCTGGGGCTGGGTGCGGACAGCCCCCCTTTTGCCCGGCGTTATATCGAGGGCGGCAGGATCATGCGGGATGCCTTGGCCGAGTATGTGCAGGACGTGGGCAGCGGCCACTTCCCGCCGCGTCGCAAGCGCTAAAATGGCGATCTTGAAAGATATCGCCAGCTTGCGCCAGTGGCGCCAAAGCCTGCATGGCACCCTAGCCCTGGTGCCCACCATGGGCAACCTGCACGATGGGCATCTCGCGCTGGTGAAACTCGCTGCCACCCGGGCCGAGCAGGTGCTGGTCAGTATCTACGTCAATCCGTTGCAGTTCGGACCCCGGGAAGACTTTGCGAAATATCCGCGCACTCTGGACCGGGACTTGCAGCGTCTGCACGAGGCGGGTTGCCAGACCATATTTACCCCGGATGACGGATTGATGTATCCGCGGGGACGCCAGGATATCAGCGTCGTGATGCCGCAACCCAGCCTGGGCGAGGTGCTTTGCGGGGCCAGTCGTCCTGGTCATTTCACCGGAGTCTGCACCGTACTCAACAAGCTGCTGCATATGGTTTCACCAGAGATACTCATTCTTGGCGAGAAAGATTATCAGCAACTGCGCATCGTTCAGCAGATGGTGGCCGACTTGAACCTCAACGTGCAGGTCTTGCCGGGACCCTTGCAGAGAGAGGCAGACGGGCTCGCCTACAGTTCGCGCAACACCCTTCTGAGTCTGGCAGAACGACAGGTCGCCCCCCTGCTTGCAGCAACGCTCTTCGACCTTGCCCGGCGCAGCACCAGCGGCGCAGATGTGCCTGGTCTTGCGGCGGCAGGCTGGAAAAAGCTGGAGCAGGCCGGTTTTTTGCCGGACTACCTGGAGTTGCGCGATGGTCAGTCTTTGCGGACAGTTACCGCTCCGCAGCCTGATGCACGCTGGTTCGCGGCTGCACGGCTGGGGCAGACCCGGCTCATCGATAATGTTACCATTCCCCAATGAGTGCCCGCCTGCGCGAAATTCCTTACAACTACACCTCATTTTCAGACGCCGAGATCGTGCGCCGCCTGATCGGGATGGATGCCTGGCGGCTGCTGGAAGACCTGCGCGCACAGAGGATCACCGGACGCTCGGCACGGATGCTCTTTGAAGTGCTGGGCGATCTTTGGGTAGTGCAGCGCAATCCTTACATCCAGGATGATTTGGCGCAGGATCGGCATCGCCGCCAGGCCCTCTGGAACGCTCTGGCACATCGCTTGAACGACATTACCGAGCGCGCTGAGGGTAATCCGTTGGTGATCCGCCTGCTGGAGAGCGCTCGCGTCGCGGTGAGCAGCTTTACGCAGCAATTTGATGAGGATCTGACTCTGCGCAAGAAAGCGGAGCGCCGTCTGTTCAAAATCACCGCAAGGGATAATGTCGACTTCAGCGCCTATGCCCGCGTCGCTCATGTCACTGACGCCTCCGACTGGCGTGTGGAATTACCCTTTGTCGTCCTTTATCCCGCCGACGAGCCCGAAGTGCAGCGCATGGTCGCCGCCTGCCGCGAAATTGGGCTATCCATCATTCCGCGCGGTGGCGGCACCGGCTATACCGGCGGGGCTATTCCGCTGCGTCGCCACTGCGCCGTCATCAACACCGAAAAGCTGGAACAAATGTCGATGATCGAAATGGCCACTCCGCAGGGCCTGAGCACCAGTGTCCCCAGCATCTTTGCGGGTGCGGGTGTGGTCACCAAGGTTGTGGCCGATGCGGCCGATGCGGCAGGCCTCGTCTTTGCCGTCGATCCCACATCCATGGACGCCTCCACCATCGGCGGGAATATCGCCATGAATGCGGGGGGCAAGAAGGCGGTGCTCTGGGGTACGGCCCTCGACAACCTGCTCTCCTGGCGCATGGTGACTCCCGATGGGAATTGGCTGGAAGTGGAACGCCTGGACCATAATCTCGGCAAAATTCACGATCAGCCGGTGGTCCGTTTTCGCCTGAATCGCTTTGCTGCCGACGGGCACACTGCGCTCGGCGAGTCGGAAGTGCTCACCCTGCCTGGTGCCAGCTTCCGCAAGGCCGGGCTGGGCAAGGATGTCACCGATAAGTTTCTTGGCGGTCTGCCAGGCATCCAGAAAGAAGGCTGTGACGGTATTATCACCTCCGGACGCTTCCTGCTCCATCAGATGCCAGCCCATGTGCGCACGGTCTGCCTGGAGTTTTATGGCGCCGATCTGGATGCCGCGGTACCAGCCATCATCGAAGTGAAATCCTATGTG
>JAKACQ010000109.1:0-1166 GCA_021821285.1 Pseudomonadota bacterium | reverse complement strand
TCCTGCTCACCGGTCTGGAGCACCTGGACGAGCGCTATCTCAAAGCCATCAAGTACAGCAACAAGGCCCCCCGCCACGAACGCCCGAAGATGCTGCTGCTCGCGGATATCGCCAGCGATGACCCCGGTGCAGCGGGTGCGGCGGCGGCGGCGGTAGTACGTATTGCCAATGCTCGGGGTGGTGAAGGCTTTGTCGCCACCACGCCCGAGTCAAGACGCCGATTCTGGGCCGACCGCGGCCGCACCGCCGCCATTTCCGCCCATACCAATGCCTTCAAAATCAATGAAGATGTGGTCATTCCTCTGGAGAAGCTGGCGGAGTATAGCCGCGCGGTCGAGCGTATCAATATCGAGCAGTCCATCAGCAGTAAACTGGCCAGCCTCAGCACACTGGAGGAATACATCTCCGGTGATCTCGCAGAAATCCGCAAAGCTAAGGATTATGAAGAAAGCAGTGAAGATCAGGCCATCGTCGACGCCAAAAGGTCCGCCGCCAAGGCGTTGATTGGCGATACGCGTCAGCGCTGGCAATCTCTGCTGGAGAAGCTGGATACCCTGGCTATGGAGCATCCGGAACTGCTGGATGCGCACATGCTGTCCGTCGTGCATCCCGATGATACCCTGGCCAGTCTCCTGCTGCGCGGTGCCCTGCGCGTCAGTTACCGGGAGCACGTCGGCAAGCCGCTGGAGGCGCTGTTCGCTGGCGATGCATTTGCTGCCGTGCGGTCGCGTATCCGCGAGATCCATGCAGAGGTACGCCGTGCCCGTCTTTTTGTCGCCCTGCACATGCACGCCGGCGATGGCAACATTCACACCAATATCCCGGTGCTCTCCAGCGACTACGCCATGCTCCACGAGGCCGACCGGGTCGTGGACCGGATTATGGCCATCGCTCAGAAACTTGGCGGCGTCATCTCAGGCGAGCACGGCATCGGCATCACCAAGATGCGCTGGCTGGAACCGGAAAAGATCGCCGCTTTCGCAGTTTACAAAGCAAAAGTAGACCCAGACAACCTCTTCAATCCGGGCAAGCTGCTGGCTGGCTCCGGGCTGGAAACTGCCTATACGCCCTCTTTACAACTGGTGGAACAGGAAGCGCTGTTGCTGGAAGCCAGCGAGCTGGGTGCCCTCAATCGTGAGATCAAGGACTGTCTGCGCTGCGGCAAA
>JAKACQ010000044.1:0-22298 GCA_021821285.1 Pseudomonadota bacterium | reverse complement strand
CAGGCTTCGATACCGTCGCGGCCGACTATCACCGCCGTCAAGACAGATCAGATCCGTGCAGAAAGCCGCGAACCGGTACCGGCGCTTTCCGCTGAACCATCAACCTCTCAGGAGGCCTCCGCCATGCAGTCTACGACATCCAGATTAAGTAACCCCGCGCTGCTTTCGCCATTCCTGACAGGACCCGTTGCCGGCGCTGGCGACCCTCCGCAAGACATCGGTGAAGAATACAACGGAGGCGGGCAACCTGGGGTCGGAGACTTCAATCCGGGGACGCTTGCCCTTTTGCCAAAGAAGGACCAGATCGTCGAGGCGGTGCGGCAAGGGCATGGCAGCTATGCCGAAATATCGGCGGCCACCGGCCTGACCAAGTCCGAGGTCAGTGCCGTCATTCACGCGACATTAATACTGGCGACCAAAAGCCGCCCCGCTGTTCTGGTGGAGTCCACCCCGCCAGAACAGCGGTGCGGCCCCATGGAGGCACACATGCCAATTGATTACTTACCACTCCCGCCGCCGCCCTGGCCAAGCCCGCCTTTGATTCCTTATGGCGCAGCTCATTTCCGTACTCCGCCACGTCACACAACCCGCAATAGTGGGAGGTATCCATGTCTGCAGCCCTAAAGCCATTCATTACCGCCACGTCCGATCTGGAACCGCTCACGCCGCCTGGAACGGACCTCCGCCACGGCGCCGTATTCGAGGTGGACATCGTCAACCTTCTCCATTCGGAATTCATCCACGTGGCCACCAACGAGGAATTGGGCGCGGCCGCCAGGCTGTGTCTGCACAGCCTGTTCCAAGTGCCGGCCGGCAGCCTGCCCAATGACGAAATCATTCTGGCCAAACTCGCCGGATGTGATCATCGGGCGAAGGCCTGGCAGCGCGTTCGCGCCATGGCGCTCTACGGCTGGGCGCTGTGCTCGGACGGGCGACTCTACCACCAGGAGACCGCACGGATGGTCTTCGCCTTCCTCGTGGAGGAAGACACCCAGAAATGGGCCGAGGAAGAGCGCAACGCGGCGCACGCCCGTAAGACCAGGAAAAAGCCGCGCGACGGACAAGCAGCGGAAACATCGACGCAAACCGGAGGGCGCCGCCATGCCGTCCATTGACAAGAAGTCGGTGGATACCACCTTTTTGCCATTCATCGCCGGCACATCGGATCTGGAACCCCTGACTCCACCGGACACCGACATTCGCGCGGTGCCGTGGTTCAAGCTGGACATGCTCAAACTGGGGCATTCGGAGTTTCTACAGATCGCCAGCAACGAAGAATTGGGCGCGGCGGTCAAGCTGTGGATGTTCGCCATCCATCAGGTGCCGGCCGGGAGTCTGCCCAATAACGAGGTCGTCCTAGCGCAGGCCGCCGGCTACGACCACCGCAAAAAGGCTTGGCAGCGCGTGCGCGGCATGGCGCTCTACGGCTGGACGCTGTGCTCCGACGGGCGCTTGTACCATCAGACCGTGGCCATGACCGTCCTCGACATTCTGCAATCCCTCCAGAGCCGCCAGAGCGGCGGTGACGATGCCATGGAACGGCTCCGGGAGCAAAACAGGCGGCGGCAACAACGGTTCAAAGAAAAACAGCGCGAAAACCAGATGCGGCGCGTCGCGGCCTTCGAAGTGCAGGAAGGCACTCCGGCTTCCACAGCACCCGTAACGGCTGCGGTAACGTTAGCGGACTCGGCAGAGGTAACGTTATCGATAACGTTACCCAATAAAGAACTAGATAAATATAAAGAAGAAGAAAAACAATATGATAATAACGCGCATAACGCGCCGGTAACGTTGCAGGAATCACTGCCGGTAACGTTACCAAATGGTAGTTTGCCCGCCGCGCCAGAAGGTTTCCAAGTCGGTCAACAAGACACGGTTCCCACTCGCGAAGGACTGGTCTGCAAGCGATTGCGGGAACTCGGCGTCCGCGCCGCACCGCACATGGTGGTGGTGCAGGAGATGTGCGCCCGATTCACCGATGAGCACATCCTGGCGGCGGCCGAAATCGCTCTGGAGAGAAAAGGGGCGGGCATTCATGTCGCGTACATCGCCGCCATCCTCAAGGACGACGGAAAGACGGGGAAGAGGAAACCCGGCGGCAAGCAACCCCCGATCGCTCCGCCCAACCGGGAGTTGCTGCAACCGGTCGCCGTCGGCGGATCTCATTATGTCAAACTTTAGGAGATAACCATGTCGCTGCCGAAGAAGTTCGAGAGTAAAGACAAGAGTAAAGAACGGCCTTGTGTTCCCGTCGGAGAGATGGCCAGGGATCTCCTCACCAAATGGGGATTCGACCCCACCAACGAGGCGATCCTGCCTGACCGCCATCCTCAGTACCGCGAGTGCGCACGCCACGGTCGCTATCCCATTTCGATGGTGGATGAGCAGGATGTCGTTCGATACATCGCGCCAGTCTGTTCGATATGCGCGGCGGAGCATGCCTCCCAACGCCTCATGGAGAGCGCCGCCATCCCCCGCCGCTACATCGACTGTGATTTCGACAACTACGTGGTCGATGTCCCTGGGCAGCAGACGGCCCTGGATGTCTGCTGGGACTACGCCGAGCATTTCGCGGAGCGGGCGAGCAAGGGATCCAGCCTCATTCTCTGCGGGAATCCCGGCACCGGCAAAAACCACCTGGCATCGGCTATTGCCCGGACAGTGCTGTCCATGGGCCGTAGCGTGCTCCATGTCACCGCCTACGACGTCATCGCCCGGATCCGCCAGACCTGGCAGCGCGGTATCGGCAACAGCACGGAGCTGGAGGTTATTCGCGGGTTTGCAGAAGCTGATTTGCTCATTATCGACGAGGTTGGGAAAACGTTTGGTAGCGATGGAGAGCTGGTACATCTCTTCGAGGTCATCGACCACCGATATCGCGACATGAAACCGACCATCATTCTGTCCAACGAAGGGGTGGAAGGCGTGGAGAAGTACCTGGGGGCGGCCGCATTCGATCGGCTGTGCCAGAACGGCGGGTTGCTGCTCTTTGATTGGCAAAGCTACCGGCGCGGGAGGATCGAGGCATGAACTATACGCAAAACCGGGAAATTGTGTGATGCCCAATCCATCCAACCCAGAAGAAAACGATTTTATCAACGCCGGCAATGAGGATATCGATATGGATATGGATTACCCGCTTCCTCTGGCTGAACGTAAGGAATTGGCGCGCCAATCCTGGGGCGCCACGTCGCGGCATTTTGACAGGACTGAGGGACTTGGCTTCCTCCTGGATGATCCTGAAGCGATTCAGGCCGCCGAGGACGGTGATGATTATGCGGTAGCGCCGGAGTGGTACGAAGGACTGGATCTGGATGACAACGAAGAAGTGGAAGCCGTGGCAATTCCGCGAAACCCTCTCGTCGATCCGGATCCGCAGGACCTGCTGATCCCGGATCCGCGCGCCAGTGTTACCACACACGCATCAGCGCAGAATTTTCACCGCTGGTTGAGAAAGGCAGTCCCCGTGTACCGGGAACAAGTGGAAGGGGCGCAAGTCTCCGCGGAAGTCGGATATGCCGTGCACTGGTACCTCAACAAGTCCATCGCCGCCATCACTCTCGCCGTGGGTACCTATCTGCGCAAAAAACTCATCATCGCGGACCATGCCGATGCACGGGATGCGGCGTCCAGGATACTGCGCCAGGTCATAGAATCCCATGATTTTGAGCGCATACCCAACCTCAACATCGACAGAATGTGTTCTGGTTATTTTCAGACCATCTCCCAATTCCGCACTTTCATCGCCGAAGGCATCGGCGTGTCTCATCAGGATATTTACTATATGGCTCACGCCAAGCCCCTCAGTTCCGGCCACGAGGAGCAGAACGGCGACGATGTGATGGACATCGATCTACTGCACCCGGATCACGCCCATCCAGATACGCTGAATGCCGGGCTCTGCCGGTATACGGTCAGCCCCATGGAGGTCCTCATCCAGAAACAGGAAAACGCTCGCGTAATGCGGCAGATGCGCCAGAAGGCGGGATCCTTTGTCCCAGACGGGGAAGACTCTATGGACGGTGAGGACCGGACGCCGGTTTCCTTACGCGAAGTGCTACTGCGTGTTTCACAGGATCCGCGGGGCGAGTTGGCCATGGCCACGGAGATTGCCCGTTTTTTGGCCCGACGAAGTGACGGCATGCGGAATATCCGCCGGGGACTCGCGCGCCACGCCCGCACGAACGCCCCCACAGCCGTCCTCGCGACGCACATTTTAGATCTCATGAGCGGCGATGATCGATCCACAATCAACATAAAAGTCGGGGGTGCTTGATGCGCAGCCCCTTGGTCTGGATCGGCGGCAAAGGCCGATTCACGGACAGAATCAACACCGTACTCCCGAAGCCAAACCGGCACCTGTGCTATGTCGAGCCGTTCTGTGGTGGCGCGAGTATGTTGTTTTCGCGTCCCGCCAAAGGCGTCGAGGTCATCAACGACCTGGATTCCGAAGTCACGCACTTTTTCAGCATACTGCGGAATCAGTCAGAGGCTTTACAACGATACCTGCAACTCACCCCCTACAGCCGGGAAATATTTAACGCATGGCGTGACGTTGTCGATCCTTCATCGTTGTCCGATATCGAACGCGCAGCGCGATTCTTCATCATGACCCGCGCCTCATTCCACGGTGATTTATCCCGAAAGCCCAGCTGGGCCTATGCCCGGGTAGACGACAATCGGGCACGTGCCGCGAAACACGTGATTGATGAGGATCTGCTGATTACGGCCGAACGGCTGCGGACGGTCTATGTGGAAAACGACGAAGCGTTAACGGTGATATCCCGATGGGATGCCGCGACCACCGTCTTCTATTGCGATCCCCCGTATCACCCTCTTACCCGGGCGGACGGCGGTTACGTACATGAAATGGACCACCATGCCCACCAGGAGCTGGTGGACATCCTGCTGGCCATCCAGGGAATGGCCGCCCTCTCCGGCTACCAGAACGATTGCTACGAGGCGCTGGAGGATGCGGGATGGCAAAGACAGGACTTCGATGCCGTCTGCGGAGCTGGACGCACCCGGCAACCCAGGGCTGATGGGCAAGAAGTGGATCCCGCCCGCATGGAGAGCATCTGGATCAACATCGCGTTACAGAAGCGGCTTGCCGCGGAAAACTCCCGTCAATGCAATCTGTTTGATTTTTCCGATCCGGGGGACGGACGAAGCGACGAAGATGCCGCATAAAGCCAGCCACTACCATCCCGAAATCGCGATGTAAACAGCTATACCACCAAGTCCGTCGCTATACCTCCATGTTGGTTCAGACATGCAGATGCATCAGCGAGGACGCCCATGCCAACCCAGAGACACGGTACAGCCACGCCCGAAGATCGCGACAGGCGCGAGAAACGTGATGTGCGCCAGGAGGTCACTGACCGCATCATCGCCGCGGTAGAGGATAATACCGCACCCTGGCAGCGGCCGTATGACGGTGGCCCCAGATCCGGCCCCATCAATGCCGTCACCGGCAAGGAATACAACGGCGGCAACCGTATGCTGTTAGCTACTGTCGCACCTACTGGCGATCCCCGCTGGGTGACTTACAAACAGGCGGAAGAACAAGGCTGGCAAGTGAAAAAAGGGGAGCACGGCATCCCTATCGAGGTCTGGAAGAGCTACGAAAAAGACAGAGAGCATTCCAGCAGCGAGAGCCCGAAGTTCGGGGGTAAAGAAGTTGCGGCTTCCGGAAAAGAGACCCGGCGCTTCGCCAAGTATTACACGGTATTCCACGCTTCGCAGATCAACGGCATCCCGCCCTATGAGATGGACCCATCGCAAACGCACGATTTCGACATGCATGCGGTGGGTGAAAAACTGTTTGACCAGAATGAGAAATCCGCCCCTGTTTTATTCGATAGTCCGGGACAGGCTTTTTACAGCCCTAAAAATGACGATATTCACTTGCCGCCCAGGGAATCCTTCCTCGATGCCGGCCATTTGTATGCCACGGCGGCCCATGAGATTGCGCACTCCACCATGGCAGAGCATCGCCTGAATCGGGACAGGTTACAGCAGTTTCAGAACGGGACAGCCTCTGACCATTCTTTGCGAGCCAAAGAAGAACTGCGCGCGGAAATGGCGTCCTACATCATATCCGAGAAAACAGGCATTCCCCATCATCCTGAAAATCATGAGTCCTATGTGAAAGGATGGGTATCCATCCTCAAAAACGACAAGAACGAAATCTACCACGCCGCACGGGATGCAGAAAGAATGGCGGATTATGTCATCGCACAGCAGAAATTGCTGGAAGTCGGTCAGGAAAAAGCCATTGAGGCGCCCGAACGCAATAAGCAGGTGCATCACCGGGTCATCCTGTCTCACCGGAAAGACCTCCCCGACTATGTGCGCCAGGAGCCCGTGGATCCCGGCAAGCCCATTCTGGAAATCCAGAACCATAACCGGCAGAGCATTTCTGGTGTACTGAAAGATTTTGAAAAGGATGGCTTGCTGTTGGATACCAAAGAATACGGTGTCGTTCATGTGAATATCGGCAAGCGGTTTATGGAGGACGGCTTTGGTGATTCTTACCTACACAAAGCCGTGGACAAACACATTGATGTTTCCATTAGCAATGACGGTCGAATACTAAAAATCCACAACCCTGAACTCGGGCCACAGCCAGCTACTGATATTTTCAATACCCCGGCCAAACCGTTTGGGCTGATGCCGTTACAACAAATGGACCGCGCTGATGCCATACAAATCACCGGCAAATTAACACATGTACATGATACCAATCTGATAGAAATTCAGCCGGCGGGGAAACCCGTGCTGGTATCTGGTCGTGATCCTGATAAGGCACATCAGGCGGAAATCAGGGGCATGCTTGGACATACCGTGACAGTAAAGCCCACCAAGACCGGCGAACTCAAGGTAGAAGACCGCACGCTTCAAAAAGTGCAGTCACTGGGTCATTGACATGAATACCTATAACCGTGAAACCATCGTCAACGCCCTGGCGGCAAGGGGTATCCCGTATCAAATACTGGGCCGCGAGATAGAAGCGGATGTTTTGGGCACCGGACACAAAACCCACAAGATCAATCCCGCTAAAGGGGTGTACCTCGACTCGGCGACGGGTGATGGCGGCACGATCGAGGGATTGTTACGGGCTATGGATTTGAACCCCTCTCCATCGGTCGCTTCAAATCAGCCGATAGCGCGTCAAACGGACAATTCCCAGTTGGCCCGCACCCTGTGGAATAACGCATGGGCCTGTAAAAATCCCGATGAATTATACAACGGTCCAGACCTGAATGGTCTGTCTGCCATGAACAAGGGTGCCCGGCGCGCGCAATGGCAGACTGCCAGAGACGTCACTGTGCAATATCTTTCGAACCGGGGTCTGGAGGATGCCCACTGGCTGGGCCAGGTCAGAATCGGTCTGCCGGACCGTTTTTCACCGGAGGGCACCCGCGCGGTCATGATCACGCCCATGCGCCGCGACGGGAACATCTGCGGCATACAACAGGCATTCATCGACGAGGACGGGCAAAAACTGGATCGAAAAATGCTGGGGCGAAAAGGGGTCATTCGCCTCTCGCCTCCACCTGAAGCATCGCCCCTGCCTATTACGAAATCTGCTCAAGAGAAAGACATGCTCCTGCTGGGAGAAGGCTTCGAGACTACAGCGATAGCCATCCAGGCTAGTGGCTTGCCCGGCATCGTCGCCTATGACGTGGGAGCCGTTCAGAAATGGGCTATGGAACAAGCTGAGGCGGCACATAAACCTGCAAATCGGGGGACAGCCGTTCCCGTAATCGGGGTTCTGGTTGACCGAGATATTAGTAGGAATGGGCAGCGCGGTGCTCGGGACGCCATTAGTAGTCTGGATGAGGCAGGACTGGCCGCACGCTATCTTGAGCCTTCAATTCAGATCATCGGCGGACCCAAAGGCGCTGATTGGGCGGATGCGCGGCAAGAACTGGGGCCTGATGGAATCCGGGCGGCACTGGCACAGTGCATAGATCAGCAAAACAATCTGGCGGCGTATCGCGAAACTCATAGTCATGAAGTTGATGCGGCGCTGGCCATCCAAGACGATCACAAACGCGCATCTGGCATAGCCGCCGTGGTGCCGTACATGTCGCCACGACAAATCAACAGAGCACTGGAAGATCCCTATTGGGTCGTCCGATTGAATACGCTGTACGCCCTGCAAGTTGCTGGGAGAACAGAGGAAATTGATAGAGCGCATGCAAAAAACCTCGTGGAGGACAAAATTCCGGCCATCAATAAGCGCGCTGTCGCCGCCTTTCAAGATCGTTTTGCACCACATCCATCAAAAAAGAAGGAGGTATCTATGCAACAACCCAGCATTTCCACAGACCCAAATGACAGCAGAGATGTAGCCGCGATTTTGGGGCTTCCCGACAACACCAATTTCGACAACCCGATCCCTCCGCAAACACCGCAAGAAAGGAGTCACAACATGGAACAGCAAGCCAACACCCCACAGGCCACCCGGCAATACCCCAGAATGGAAGCCTCTCTTAAAGCACCAGATGAAACCTGGTATCAGGCTAGTCTGTATGCGGACAAGGAAGGTCAATTGAAGGGGACGGTCTCCATTACCAATAAAGGCCAGTCCCTTGATGAACGGCACAAGGTTGAGTACGAGGCCAAGAATGACAAAAAGGGACGGCCTTTTTTACACGCAAAAGTGCAGATTCCGGATCGCCCGGATGTTCACGTCTTTGTTCGACCAGGCGCCGAAAGCAAAGTCGCCATGGTGTCGTTTACGGAGCTGAAAAACAGGAAGCATCAGCAAATCGAAGGTCAGGGTGGAACCCTCAAGCCTAATGAGGCGGCGCGCACGGCCGGTGCCAAGGATAAAACCATTCAGGCCATTGGGGAGAAGCTGGGGGTCAATTACCTTGAAGGGCCCACCCATGACAAAGAGAAACGGCAGTATCCCCGGATGGAGTCGGCTCTGAAGGCTCAAGATGGCACATGGTATACAGCCGGAGTCTATGCAGATAAGGACGGCCAACTAAAGGCGACCGTGCGCATCAATCACCAGGAAACCGGTCTGGATGAACACCACAAGGTTTCCTTCGAAGAGCGTGAGGGCAGCAGCAGCGGGCGTTATTACAGCGCAAAGATCGAGCGCGAGGACAAACCGTCCGTATTCATGAACGTGCAGGCTCCAACCATGAAGGAGGGTGACATCCGTATTGCCCGCACGGATTTCACCGAGTTCCACCCGGGGGAAGAGGACAAGAACAAACGCTTTGACCGCATCCAGGGTCAGGGGGGCTGGCTCAAGCCCAATGAAGCCATGCTCACCAAGGGCGACAAGGATCATACGATGCAGTTCATGCGTGAGAAGCTGAACGTGGACCCGGTAAAACAGGTTGAGCAGGCCAAGACCAAAGCCAAGGGGGTCGAGCGATGAGCACTATGAAAATCGATCCAGCAGAAATCGAGGCGCAGCTGACCAGTACAGATAATGTTGCGCGCCTGGAGGAGGTCCACAATTACGCGGATATTATGACCGCACAACAGGTGGAGCGGGCGCTAACCGATTCCGACGCGAATGTACGAGTGTTCGCCGTAGCCGGTCTATCAAAATCCATGGATGACGTACAGGTCGAGCGCGCATTAACCGACGAGTACGCGCCGGTCAGGAACATATCCGTCAATCGGTTTGCTGGGCGCATGAATGATGCACAGGTGGGTCGGGCACTGGCTGACCCCGATGTACAGACTCGCGCCTCCGTACTAAACGATCTGGCGCCGCGCATGCGGGACCAGCAAGTGGAGAACGCATTGACGGACAAGGAGCCTGCGGTACGAGCGGAGGCGACAAAGAGTCTGGTGATGCGCATGAATGATGCGCAAGTCGACCGGGCACTACATGATCCGGATTACAGAATGCGGGCGCAAGCGCTCGGCAGTCTCAGCTCGCGCCTGTCAGACGAGCAGGTAGAGAAGGAACTGACCATCCGTAACGCCGCCTGGCGAGAAGTGGCCACAGAGCGTTTTGCCGAACGGATGAACGATGCCCAGGTTGAGCGCGTGCTAACCGACCTACAGCCAGAGGTCCGGCTGGCTGGCGTGACGTATTTGCACCAGAGGATGGCCGACGCGCAGGTGGACAGGGCGATGCGCGATAAGAACGCGGATGTGCGGATTGCGGCGGAAAAAAAGTTATCTGCCCGCGTTGCCAGCCAGATACCGCCGCCGAGGGAGCAGCTACCGCGCATGGAATCCGCCCTGAAAACGCCGGAGGGTACCTGGTATTCGTCCGGTGTCTACGTCGACAAAGAAGGCCAGCTGAAGGCTACGGTGCGGATCAGCAACAAGGAGTCCGGCGTTGACGAAAGTCACAAGGTCTTTTTCGAGGAACGCGTGAACAACGGGGAGCGTTATTACAGCGCTAAGATTGAGCGGGAAAACAAGCCAACCTTGTACATGAACGTGCAAACGCCGAACGTGAAGGCTGGCGAGATCCGAATTGCCCGGGCGGATTTCACCGAGTTTCACCCGGAAGAGCAGGACAAGGACAAGCGCTTCGAGCGTGTCCAGGGACAAGGTGGCTGGCTCAAACCGAATGAAGCCATTCTGAAAAATGCAGAAAATAACCGGACGGCAGCGTTCTTCCGGGAAAAGTTGGATGTGGATCCGGTAAAACAGGTTGAACAGTCCAAGGTCAAAGCCAAGGGGGTTGAGCGATGAGCGCAACAGAAGAAATCAGGGTCTGGGCTACCGGAGCATACACCGAGGCTAACCAGCGGAAGGACGTCGAACGACAACGCAAACTGCGGCAACTCATGGATCACCTGCAGGTGTCCGCCAGGCTCCCGGATCCGGCAGGCCTCGCCGTCGGCAGCACGGAGCGCTTCCTGGCGGAGCGCCGCATCCAGAAACTCACACAGGAGGCGGCAGGCTTGGGTTATGAGACGCCTGGGCAGGAACTGCGCAAGGAGGCGGGAATGCACCTGGCGGGGCAGGCGCTGGGCATTTCGCTTTAAAGTGCTATGCTCCCTACTATGAAGCAAATGATGGTTGATCCTCATGGCCGCGACTCTGCCCTGACCGCTTTATACTACTTAGGTCAGCGAGAAGATCTGTCGACGGCCACACTGTTCCGGTTGTTGAGTAACCCTCAACCGGATATGGCCTTGCGCGACCTGGAACCACCTCTCGGTTATTTTACACGCCACGCCAATCCAGATCTGGATGGCGCGGGGCTGCGAGACACCTTGGAACTCAACCTGCGGCAACATGACTGGCCGGCAGTCCAACGGGGAGGCTATTTGCTGGATTTGCTCTGCTATTTCGCTCCGCAGCATGCGGAATGGCAGCGTTCAATGTTGCCATGGCTGGATGACGTGGCAAAACAATTGCCAGAAGTCCCCTTGTTGCCGTTTTTTCCCAGAGATTCACGGCACAATCCCATGGATGCCCTGGCAGCTCGCTGGCGTCTCTCATCCGGAGCGCTCTATGACCGTCTCAAGCGGTTGTTACGGCCGCCATATGTCTGCTGAGTACCCGCACCTATACACCGAACGGCCCATCTTTCACGCCGCGCGCGAGTTGATCCGACAAACGGAATCCAGTATGGGCGGTCAACTGGAAGAGCCGGTACGTCTTATCATGACGGGTGGTGCCGCCATGGCTCTGTATTCCCCGACCCGCAGTTCGGAGGACGTGGACGCTATTTTCTCCCACCGGATAGTTTTGCCAGAAGTGCTTGTACCCTACGTGGATGAGCACGGACAGCGCTGCACGCTGACTTGGGATCGTAATTACGCGCCGGTCATCGGCCTGATGCATCCGGATGCGGAGGAGGACGCCATCTTTGTGGCGCAGTCGCCGGATAAACAATTCGATATTCTGGTGCTTTCACCGGTCGATCTGGCAGTATCCAAGCTGGGCCGGTACGCTGACAATGATCAGAGGGATATTCAGGAACTTTATACCGACAGGCTGATCACTCCGCAGGCACTGGAAACCCGCGCTGCAACTGCTATGCGCTATTACGTGGGAAATGTGGGACAGGTTCACCACAACACCATAACCGCACTACACAATATGGGATATCAGCCAACCATCCAGCCACCGCCTTCCAGATATATTCCCCCGGAACCCACGCGCCTGAAACGCAACGACGCGCAGCGACTGGCAGAAGGCGGAGGATCTGAGTTACCAACGCATTGCCTGTCCAGAGGGCAGATTACTGGCATACTGATCAGCTTAAGTGAAGACCGTTCCGTGGCCTTCCTAAGCCCCGCACGGGACATGATCGCTGTCTACCGCAGTGATTACAAAGCCATGCCAGAATTGTCCTCATTCAAGGGCAAATTAGTGACTCTGCTGGAACAGGGGCATAAACTGACCGTGCGTGACCGCGATAAAGAGCGGGGCAAAGGGCGTGGTTTATGACACATAATAACGACTGGATGGTATTAACCACAATCAACGCCCCGCGACACGTCATGGTGACGGGCGATGATCTGGAGGCTTGGCTGCGCGGCACCCCTGCGGGGAGCACTTCTGAGGTGGATACCATGGGGCTGCAGGCGTTCTTTTATGAGTGTGACCTTGGGGCGCAGCTCGGATTTCTGCGCGGCCGCCACATACCCGTGGAACAGGCACTCGCTGCCCTGGATCAGTACGTCCGACCCGGATTTCCGACGAGCTTTCATTTTCCGCTGGATGCCTGGGCTGCCTGATGGATTCCTGGGAACCGCTTTTCGACAAGGCCATGCTGGCCATAGATTCTCTACCCTCTCATCTGCCCAGACTCGAATGGACAATTGGCGGTAACATGAAGGCACCAGTATCAAGAAACGCTGGTGGCACCCACGCCAATTTCTGCAGCTATGTTGGTGTGGCAGCTTCGGGTGTGGCAGATCTGCCTGCTGGGGAGCTCTACTATCTGGCGGTACGCCAAGTGATAGGTCAACATCAGGTGGTGCGTACCAACTGGGCCCAACCTTCCAGAACATTTTCACAGGCAAGAATTAGCCTACCGTACTAGGTGAGGTGGCCCCTCATCAGAAATATCAAGAAACCACTAAAAAGCAGATTGACGGGCGGTGCACAGTCGTCTATGTTCCAGCTTAGACTGATGGTGATGCGATATACGGGGTTGAAGGATGGATGCGATGCCATTGACCTGCCCTTTCCTTACTGCAAATCATCACGTTTTGGCGTTCACATTGTTTAATAATAGAACAGACTGGGAACATTGGCTAATAGTGACCGATAAACTCTGGTGACATATGGAGATAGGGTTGTGGCGAATCCAAAAGCGCTTCTAGATATCAATAAAAATCAAGTGTCGGGTGATATCTTTTCTGACGTCAGCACAAAAGAGATGCTTCGTTCGACCCACACACAGGAGCTTGTTATCGCGCTCTGCGGCCCCATCGGCTCTCCATTACACGATGTAGCAAAAAAATTAGGGGAAATACTGCGTGCACCGTTTGGATACGATATCCGTAACATACAACTCAGCCAGTTTATAGAAGATCATGCAAATAAGACGGAAAAATTTATTAATAATAGCAGCCCTGCTGAACGCAAACTAGATCTTATTAGGCGTGGAAACGAAATGCGTCAAAATTTCGGTTTTAGTGTTTTGGCAGAATTGGCTGTACATAAGATCCGTGTTGACCGAGAAATAAATGGAAAAAGCGAAACGAGTCAATACACTTCTCGCCGGATATGCCATATTATAGACTCCATTAAAAATCAAGGGGAGCTTGAACTTTTACGTACTGTATATCGGGAATCACTGTATGTAGTAGGAGTTTTTTCACCCGCAGAAAGTCGTGTAGAAATGCTAGGCAGAGAAGGGATTAGTAACGCAGAGATTGCTTCACTCATGGATATTGACTCCGGAGAAGAAATTAGTGAGGGCCAAACTGTAGCTGAAACATTTCCGCAATGTGATTTTTTCTTACGAATGGACTCAAATACTGAGACTCAATTACGTTCACGAGTAGAGCGATTTATTAACCTTATTCTTGGAACACAGGTTATTACTCCAACAAGGTCCGAGAGCGCCATGTATGCGGCGGCATCAGCGGCCACCAATTCAGGATGTCTATCGCGCCAAGTCGGATCAGCGGTCACGGATTCAGAAGGTGAGGTATTAGCAATTGGATGGAACGACGTGCCTAAAGCATATGGCGATCTTTATGTCACAAATATGGTAGATGACCCGAGCGATGATAGGGATAAACGCTGTTGGAATTATGGAGGCAAATGTTATAACGACGAAGAAAAAAAATTGCTTGCTAAACAAATAGTAGAATCTCTTGGTGATCTAATATCCAGCAAAAATAAAGAGCAAGCGATAAACAAGGTTGTTAGCAACAGAAAACTCCGAAGTTTGATAGAATTTTCCCGCTCAATCCATGCCGAAATGCATGCAATTCTAACTGCACTAAGGCAAAAAGGTGATCGAGTACGTGGTGGACGGATTTACGTCACAACATATCCTTGCCATTCCTGCGCTAGACACATTATTGCTGCCGGCATCAAGGAAGTCTACTATATAGAGCCATACAAAAAGAGTCTCGCGACGAAGTTGCACGGTGATGCAATGACTGAAAATGAACAAAGTGCGAACAAAGTCAAGCTCATTCCGTACGATGGTGTAGCTCCGACCCGTTATTTGAGTTTGTTTCGCATGACGCCAAACTCACGAAAGAAAGACGGTTTAGTCATTAGGGTTGCTCCAGCAATCGCAACTCCAAAGCTTGAGAAAAGCTTGGAAGCATTACCCGCTCTGGAAGGATTGGTTGTGAAATCTCTAGCAGAACGATCTTTAATTAATACAATTCCGGAATCAGGAGGAACAGGGCATGAAGAAGCCTGACCAGCTCCAGTTTGATTTTTCAGAAAACAGAAATGAGAATTATATCCCACAACAAGGGAAAGCCAAGGTATTTAACCTAGAAAAAATACGGGGGCGCAAAAAAATAACGGAACTGGCGGCAGTTTATGAAGCAATTCATAAATCAATTAAGCATATCGATGTGAGCCGCAATATTAAAAGACCTGTCAGTTCTGATTCGAAATGAGTATAGTGGATTAAGTTTACTGCGCCACACTTTCGTTTTCGGTAGCAGGGCCAGAGGGGATGCGCGTCCCGACAGCGACGTGGATGTCGCGGTCATTCTGCCGGATCATAAAAGGGACACTATGCCACGGGTACGCTTCTGGCCGACATCGTCTCTCATGTGCTGTTGGAAACCGGTTACGTCATCAATCCATTTGCACTTTGGAAGGATGAATGGGAAGAGCCTTCCAGTTTCCCGAACCCCGCATTTATTGAAAACATCCGACAGAAAAGGTTCGCTTTTGGATGAATAGCAAGAAAGCCGCCAATGATTGGATTACCAAAGGCAGAAGGGCGCATAAATCGGCCATCGCGTTGCTCAAAGAGTCCGACTTTGAGGGGGCCGTCAATCGCGCCTATTACGCCATGCATGATGCGGCAAAAGCGGCACTGGTCCACGAGAGGATACCCGGCACCGATAGCATCAAGGCGCATAGCGGGCTTATCTCAGCGTTCTCGCAAAAATATCGTGAAAGTTGGCAAGATCGACACCGAGTTCAACAAAGTGTTGCCCAGGGCGGAACAGGCCAGACTGATTGCCGACTACCGCGGCGGCCGCTCACCAAAATGCAGGCGACCGAACAGGTCGGCATGGCAAAATCCTTCTTTGACGAAGTGGATAAGCGAATAGTCCGCAGCCAACAGCTAGGCTTGTAGCACCCATCTACACACGTCCCCCGCTATACCCTTGTAAGCAATCCGCTTGCAGGGGTTTTTCATGGCGGCAAAGAAATGGAAGCACATCATCAGCGTGGTAGCCACGGTCAGCATGTGGACCGTGATCGCCGTCGGCGTCCTGACCATGGCCGTGGCGTCCCTGAGCGCCGCTGACCGTCTGTCCCTGAACACCACGACATGCTTCCCCGTGGGCTTCTATCAACGCGGCAACACCCCCGTCTCCCTGAAAGACGGCGACATGGTGTATCTCTGCCCGCCCATCCATAATGCATCAATGCGCCAAGCTATCCGACGGCGTTGGGTTTCTCGCGCTTCGGGCGAGCCCTGGTCCTGCCCTGGACACCTCACCCCCTTCCTCAAGAAGATAGTCGCCCTGCCCGGCCAAACCGTTCTCGTGAAGAGCGACGGCGAATGGGTCGACGGCAAAAAATTGCCAAATAGCCAGATGATGACCACCAGCCCCGGCGGCCGGCAGATAATCCATATGTCCTATGGCAGCTATCACATCAAACCGGGCACATTCTGGGACTATGCGCCTGGCAATTACGCCTACGACAGCCGGTATTACGGGCCAGTACCCATCGTGAACATCATCGGGTCGGCCAAGCCTTGGCTGGTGATACCCGGGTCGCAGTATTGGCTGCAGAAAGGAGATTGAATATGGGATGTGAAAATCTGCAGAATTTTTTCAATTTCTGCTGCTATAGGTGAAGGCAATTTCGCCAGACCCTATAGGAGCAGCGTCATGAGCACTGAACGTCCGACTACGCAGGAAGCGCGTTTACAACATACCCCAGAGCAAGTAGACCGGAACGACATTGCCAATATCCTATTATTGGCAATCCTGAATAGCCAAGGCTTAAACAACGCTGGCACGGAATCCGGTATTGACCAGCGCGTAATAAATGGGGCGCGGCGCTGGTTAGCGGGTCCATTGGCCGAGTTGCTTTTCAGAACATTGGATATCAATCCAGAAGCGGCGCTGGATCGTCTCTACAAAAAATGGGCGGACATCGATGCTCGCGCAAATCAATCCTCCATCATCCTTCAATAAAGGGCGTTCTCATGGTTAGAAACACGCGTCTGATTGAACCCCAGGCTGTTGCTAACCACACAACCACGCTTGACGACGTCCAGCAGGAAGCCGGTGTGCTCTGGCGGGATGGCCAGGGTGGTGGCCCCTGCCCCACAGTTGGCTTATTCGCATCGGATTGGAAACGCCGGCTCGCGGGCTTCGGCTATACATCGTCGCAACACAAGGTATTCTTGCACGCCAGAACCCTGGCCGACCCGGAACTGCGCCGCTATGTCCTGGCGCACGAGCTGGGGCATGTGGCCTGGCACCATCCGGCCAAAAAAGACGCCATCGTTTGGTTCCTGGCCATCTTCCTATTTTTCCTGTCGTTCATCATCGGACTGTTTCAGGCTTTCTGGGTGGCTGCGCTAGGGGGCAGCATCGTGGGCCTCTACGCCCTGCCCAAAGCCGAGCACGCTGCGGACTTATGGGGCGCAGAGGCTCTGGGAGTTCATCTCGGTGATCCCAAGGCCGGTGCCTATGCCATGATTCGCGGCATGCAAATCGCCATGGTCGCCCGTGGCAAGCCCAATGACGCCATCATGCAGGACAGGCTGCAGAACCTTCGGAATCGGCTCTGATGTTGCCGATCCTGCCCATCATCCAGCAGTGTGCATCACAAATTGCGCCGGTCACCATGGCGGCGATCGTCCGGGTGGAATCCGGCGGAGATCCGCTGGCGATGTGGGACAACACCGCACACAAAGGTTATCGCCCGCACGCCTTGGGCCAAGCCCTGGCTATTCTGCGGCGATTGATGGCGGCCGGGCACAAGGTGGACGTGGGTATCGCCCAGGTGGATACCGAAAACTTCCGGAAATATGGGCTCACCCCTGCTACGGCGCTGAATGCCTGCGGCAATCTGCACGCCGGCGCTACCATTCTGCAGGCCGCCTGGAAAACGGCGCGGCGTGAATATCCCGGCAACCCGCAACGCGCACTCTTCCATGCCTTTGAAATCTACAACTCGGGCGCACCCATCGGCGACCGCGGCTATGCGAATCACATCCTGGCCGCAGCGGGCATACCCGTTTATATCCAGAACGACGGCGCCATGCGCTATCACGCCGTGCAGGCATCCGCATTTGTCCTGCCCGTTCAGACTAACTGGGATCCTGCGGCGCAGAAGCCTGGCGATGGGTTCATGCAGTGGACGGTGGCCCAGCTGGTTTATCCCCCACAGCGAGCAAAACCGGCCACGAAAAAGGCCGCTTTGACTACCAGCGGCCCCGTGCGCCTCCATATCAACCCATAGCGGTCAACGGATCAGATTCAGGAATTCCTCCGGCAAGGCACTGACGGCGGCCAGTGCATCGGCTACCGCTTCATCGGAAACCACTTCGTCGCCGCCACCCTGACCAGCGGCAGACTTACGGCCGGCGTCTATCTCCTCCATCAGATCATCCGGCATCGCGGCCTGCGGGAACTCGTCACTGGGTGCCTCCACCACGCCACCATGCGGCCCGAAGATTTTCACATAATCTTTGCCGTGGCAGAGCACGTCTGTTTCCGTGGGGGCGGGGAACTCTGCGCGTTTCGCAAACAACGGGTCATTGAAATACAGCATCTGTTGCCCGTACACCGGCGCAAACCCCGCCTTCAGGATCAGCATGTCACCGGCCTCCACGATAAGTTCACCGTCCTTCCTGGGGCCGCGCAGACGCATAACCTCATCTGGCGTCAGCAGCGCACGCGATTGATACGTCAAGGACGTGCTGGACCCTTGCGCTTGCGGCAGCACCGACCCCTGGTATGTCTGGTTGTTGTTTTCCATGGTCAAGGTGCGGGTACCCAGCATCTTGGATACCCATTCGGCGGTATCGATGTTGTTTGGGGCGTAAATGACGCGAACGCCGCAGTTTTCGATGATGGTGGTACCACCGGCCTTGCCGTAGCCGTGCGTCTCATCCTCCAGCTGCGATTTGCTCTGGGCGATCAGCATCAGCTTGACGTTGTAGCCGGCCAGGAACCCGATTCCATCCTTGAACGCATCGAGCTTGCCCAGGGATGGGAACTCATCGAGCAACAACAGCAACCGATGTTTGCCGATGCAGGTGATCCGGTTGCC
The DNA here is from genome assembly GCA_021821285.1 of Pseudomonadota bacterium. Lineage (GTDB taxonomy): Bacteria > Pseudomonadota > Gammaproteobacteria > Acidithiobacillales > Acidithiobacillaceae > Acidithiobacillus. The sequence continues at coordinate 3,389 of JAKACQ010000044.1, read as the reverse complement.
CTTTTGCGCAAGGCGGTTTTCCGCCGTGAACCGACTGGCGATCTGGTTGAGGATCAGGCGAATCAGCGGCTTCAGGCGATTTTTGTCTTCCGGAGAGGTCACCAGGTACAAAGATACCGGGTCGTCTGCGTCCTGCAGATCAACAATGCGGAAATCACTGAACTCGGTCCATCCGGCGACAATAGGATCGCGATAAAGACTCAAGAAACTATTCATCGTACTGATCACGCCGGATTTTTCATTGTCCGCCTTATTGAGCATTTCTCTGGCTGATTGCGCAATGACGGGGTGCACCCTGGTGCTGTTGCCACGCTGGTCTTTCCACTGAAACTTTCCCGCAGGATCATGTTCGATCCGCATCATCCGTTCAAAAGCAACGTCTACATTACTTAACTCCGGGTCATTCAGGTAAGCGGACACACCGCGCATGGTTTTATCCGGCTGGGTGTACAGCACATGTAAAATCACGGAAACCAGCAGTGCAAACCCGGTCTTCTGCCAGTGGTCATTCAGGCCCTTGCCGTCCGGGTCGACGATCATGGTGGCGATGTTCATCACGTCCTTGACCTCGAACTTGGTACCGACCCGGATCTCCTCCAGCGGATTGAAGTGGCAATTTTGCGCCTCGTTCCGGTTCATATCGTCGTTATTCTCGGTGGCGAAACCCGGATTGAATTTGAATACCTTGTTGCCGATCTTGCGGCGGTATCCGGAGGTCAGGGCATAGTTCTCGCCCTTGATGTCGTGGACGACCACGCTGTCCTTCCAACCGCCAAGCAAGGTGGGCAGCACCAAACCCACGCCCTTTCCAGATCGCGTCGGCGCGAAGGCGATAATGTGGATGGTGTCCGTATCCTGCAGATAATAGAGAGCCTTCCCTTCTTTATAACCCCCCACATAGCAAATCCGATCGCTCTTCTTTTTGGTGTCCGGAAGGAGGCTCATCCGCTCGACTTCTTTTCGGGTCGCCCAATGCGCGCTGCCGTGGATGTCATTTTCGAGGATCTGTTGCTGGGCCTTCCCGGCCTTCTTGCTACCGATCCAGTAGCCGGTGCCGGCGAAGGCTGCCGTAATGCCCGCGGCCACCCAGAAGGCTTCAGAGATCAGCGGGTATTTCGTGTAATATTCGAGAAACGGCTTGAAGAAGGGGATCAGGCTGTAAGCCTGGACGCCACCGAGGAAAACCATGGGTTTGTATAGCGGCATGAAATCGTGAGCCGTAGAGCCCAGGATGTGCGCCCCGACCGTGCCGCCGATCAAGTTACCAATAACACCACCGAAGATGGCGCCGGTGATGGCGTCATGGGTCGCAAAGCGGGCTTTTCGCTGGGTCTGGTAGTCAAACAGATTCTGGTCTGGCCGGTGCGCCTGATTCTTCTTTGCCATAAAAATACCCTCTGACGAAGTTTGTCATGAGGGTATAGCCCAGCACAGTGAGAGATAGTTTCATTCCAACAGGGACGGGCCTATTGTTCCAGAATCACCCGCAAAGCTTCCAGCACCGCATCACCGGATAGTTCCATATCGGCCGCCCTACCCGCCTTTTCCAGCAAACCTACTGCGATCTCCTGCGGCACCCGAACGACAATCAGCGGTGCGTAGCCGTCGGCGGCACTGGATGCCGTAGCCGCATCACGAATGGGCGCACTTTCCCGGGCGCTGGTCCCCTCAAAGGTCGCTGTCCCTCTGGTTTCCGTCCCCGCATTGACCGGTGGCCGGGTGACTTGTTGGATCATCTCCCCCGCTCTGCGCGCCGCGAACGCCGCCTCCTGCAGTTCTTGGGCATCGCCCATACGTTCAAAAGTACCCTCGGCGTCACCAGAATCAGGAAAGAACATATGGCGGCCTGCGGCGGCCTTTCCATAATCGTCCTGCGCGGGATCTTGGCGAGGGCCTTCCTCAACAGATTTCTCTGAATGGGTTACCGAAGGCATGGCATAAGCCTCCGCGAGGCTCACCCCCGCACGAACCCGCGTCGCAATGTCCCGCTCCTCCGGTTTCTCGCTTTGCACGAAGTCCCTGACCTTGCGCAAATCCTCCAGGGATAGTCCGCGATCCTGCAACTCCAGCTTGACCTCTATCTCGTAACGATCCTCTTCTTCCACCAGCAGATTGCGCGTCAGCGTTTCACCCGCCTGAAGCCGTGCGGACAACCGGTCGATAACCACGCATTTATTGGCATCACGAGACCATGCGAGCATGCGCGCCATTTCATTGCTGCCGATCTCATCCATGGATACACCCAGCCGGTCGGCCATGGCCTGCGCTTCCGGATTCGCCCGGGCCAACAGGTTCTTGACCCAGGTCGCAGAGCGGCCAAGGCGTCTCGCGAGCGCCTCCTTGCTCAGCCTGGTGTCATCCAGCAACCGTTGCAACGCATTGCCGATATCTTCCGGGCTCATATCAGAGCGTGCCAGATTTTCCACGAGCTGCATCTCAAGCTTATCCGAGTCGCTCGCCGGCTCCAGGATGTGGACCGGGATGCGCTCCAGGTCATACCCCCTGCGCTTGCAAGGTTCACCTCGTTTCATGGCCAGCTTCGAGGCCCGCCACCGACGCTCACCGGTGACTATCTGATACTTCCCTTCGCCTAACGGCTTGACCGATATCGGTTGCAATACGCCGTGCTGCAAAATGCTCTCCGCCATCAATGCTAGGTTCTCATCGATCGCACCACCTTCGGTAAATTTACGCGGCTGGTCTGGATCTGGCTCGATGTCATCCAACGGCACAAAGAGCGCGGTCACCGCGGGGGCGGCCTGATTTTCCTGCCGCTGCTTTTTTGACGTTTCGCCGACGCCCTGGACGGCAGCGCCCAAGGCGTCTTCCAAACTGGCCATAATTGATTTTTTCACGCCACTTCCTCCCCGGCATAGTCACTATCAGCTTCCGAAGCTGCCTGTATCAGGCGGTCACAGGCTACCCGCCATACGTTTGCGGCGGGGTCTTTAGGCGCATATTCCCAGATCGACTTACCATTGCGTAATGCGTGCTTCACAACTTCACGGTCCGTCAGCACTTCCGGGAGCAGCAATTCGCCCAACTTGGGCCGGAGCCCCTCGATGATGGCCTTTTGTGTGCCGGACACGACTTTGTGCAGATTAACCAGAGCGCGCAATTTCATGGATGGGCGTCTTTTTTTGAGGTCATGCCAGCCCATGATCATGCTGACCAAACCTTGCGTGCCCAGCGCATCCGCGGTGAACGGCGCCACCTGCAGGTCGGACATCATCAATGGAACTACCTGACGCACACCAGGCGCCGGCGGCGCATCCAAAATAACACAGTCGAAACCATAATTTTCCAGGCGTTTTAGCGCTACGATGCCCTCCTGCACATCATCATCCACCGCGTCAATTTCGTCAGATGATTTTAGTAGCTGAAAGCCA
>JAKACQ010000043.1:0-22442 GCA_021821285.1 Pseudomonadota bacterium | reverse complement strand
AGCGGCTCAGGTATGGCAGGTACCCGGTGGTTTCCCCGCGGATGGCGCGCGCCATCAACCGTGCCTGCACAAAAGGTAACAGTCCAATAGGCACCTTCTGCTCCAGAAGGGGATGGGTAATCTCTTCTTGCTTGCGCTCCTGCCAGGCCGCGACCACCTTGCGTCGACCTTTATCACCCAGCAGGACAGCGCCACCCTCGCGCACTTCAAAATCCCCATCGCTGAGTTGCCCTCGGTTCACGAGTGTGAGTGCGAGCCGGTCGCAGACGGGAGCGCGAAACTCCTCTTGCAAATCCAATGCTAATGCCGCACGCCCAGGGCGGACTACATGTAAAAATCCTAATTGTGGATCAAGACCGACGGTTTCCAGTGCGCTGCGACAGTCATTCATCAGCATGGAGTAAAGAAATGACAGCAAGGCATTGACCCGGTCCAATGGCGGACGCCGAGTACGCCCGCCCCACTGAAACTGCTCGCGCATGGCGGGCTTGACGATGTAACTGAATGCCGAAAAATAACTGCGCGCGGCATCGCCTTCTATACCGCGCAGCGCGTCTATGGTGGACGCTTCGGCGGCAGCACGCAGCGATGCGGCGAGGTGATTGGCAGCCCCCGTGAGCTGTTTAGCGTCGTCCGCCTCTTTCGCCTCACGGGCAGCACGCAGGAGCACGGTTCTGCCGTTACGGATTTTCCCGGCGACGCAGGCGCGCGCCAGGTCTCTGGTAACGTCAACATCGCCCGCTCCTCGGTGTTGGGCCTGACGCAGCAGGATATTTCCGGAAACGGGTCCTTCCAGGCGCGCCTTGAAGCGACCAAAACGATCCAACAAGACCAGAGACTTCCCTTCTTCCGCCAAGCGGTGCATGAGAGCCGGCGATACCATCACGTCGCCAAAGCACACCAGTGTGCCCACATGGTGCAGGGGAACTTGCAGGCGCTTCTCATGATCCACGTCCACGCGCAAGGTGGTATTGTCCAAATGTACGTAGGACAGAGGGGTCATGACGTAAAGGGTGTTTTGAATTTGCTGCATGGTGGGGTCCCTTTACATCACGGACTGATTTCGTCATCCGGCGAAAACAGATATTGTTTCAGCCGGTCCATTTGGATTTGCTGCGCCAGCATCTCCGGCTGGCAGATTTCTCGCAGTGAGCATTCCCGACACCGCGCATCGTTTACTGGCGGTGGGAGGATGCCGGAGGCGAGCATGGCGCGAATCGCGTCGGCGGTCTCGTTGACGAGGGCGCGCAAATCCTCGGTGATGTCCACCTCCCGTCGTCGGTGGCTGCTGGCGTGATAAATAGCGCCTTGGGGTACAGGGCGCCCGAGCATGTCCTCCAGACACATGGCCTGGGCGGCAAGCTGAATATCGTCGTTCAACCATTTGCGTTTGGGGCCATGCTTATATTCGACTGGATAAATTTCGCCGTCCGACCAGAACTCCACTACGTCGCACTTGCCGATGAGACCAAGTCGGTCCGACCACACGGGCAAGGCGTATTCAACGCGCGCACCGCTATGCAGCGTTTCATGAGAAACCCGGTCAACCCGTTCGTGTTCAGCGTTGCCGCGCGCCGTGTGGATATTGTCGGTAAATTCGCCTTCCTGATGAATCAGACCACAGCGGCGGGGGCAGTATGCCCAGTGATTTAACGCGGACAGCGGAACGGGGTCAGGATCGCTCACAATAGCGGCCGGATAATGCGCTTCGTTCACATTATTGCTTCGTTTCTGGCGGACGATTGCGCCTCAGTCATTAACTATCAAATTCCATCATCTCGACACCAGAAGGTATACGATCTCGGTTAACAGTGACGATATAGTCCGCAAAACTACGTGGTGAACCTGTTGCCACGTTCCCACTTCGGTTAATCTCGATAATTGCGTTATCTAATATGCGGCCTGACGTAGAAAAATCCAATAGCCGATGTGCTGGGGCGCAGCCCAGCATGGCCTGGCGCACACGCTGTTTTTCGTCGGTATCGGTGCCGACGTGTTTGAATACATAAAGGCCGCGGCAAGACATCACTCCTTTGGAGGCGGACCGGTCGTGATCCCACATGTTGACCAGTGCCAGCCAGAGTTGCGCAAGGTCATCATCTGAAAATCCGGTGCCTGCCGCTAGATTGGCAGAGACGAAGCCCTTTGCAACGTAGAGGCCGTAGGGGATGAGGGCTTTGCGACCCATGGTTCGGAGCGAGTCCTCAGGCTGCGCCGCTTCCCATTCAACGTGTTTTTCATAACTCGCATCGGCCTTGATATCCGCTCCGGTCGGCGTCTTGGCAACACGCGTGATCGACAAATCTAGCGGCATGATCGGATCAACGGATCGTGAGAAAGCTACTTGGACGGGGCCACGTACTTGACCGGCGTTTGGTCCGGTAGCAAGCACAGCGCCAAACGTCCTGATGTCGAAAAAGTTGCCGCAGAGCCAATCCCGTGCGCCTTTCACCTGCGCTTTATTTGATTTGCCATCTTTTGGGACACTGCCATTGGCTTTCTCGTGAGCCAGCGCGATCGGCTTGTTCAGGTTGGTCGCATGTTCCACGAAAATGGCATTGGGCGCTTCGTTGCCGAAAGCTGTCTGGATGTAGTTGCGCACACGGCGTTTGATCGCAACGTCAGACACCAGACCGTGCATGTCTTCCGGATCGATGCGCGGGCTGTTGCCGGCATCCGGGTCGCCGTTTGGATTGCCGTTTTCGCAATCAAACAGGTAAAGAAATTCGTAGCGGTTTTGGATGGTGGTCATTGGGCTTCTCCTCGTTTGGTGGTATCGGTTGTGGCGTTTTTGTCTTTGCTGCCTGCGCGCATGGATGCGAGCTGTTGGTAGTAGCCCAGCGCGAACAGACCCTGACCTTCAAGGTCGAGGATGCGCGGGGCGCGATCACCCAATTGGCTCATCACATCGGCAATCTTGTTTTCGTACCAGTACGCCAATCCACCTTCGAGCTTGCCGAGATGGTTGCGGGCATTCGATGCGAGCCTGCCTAGGATCAGGCCGGGGGTCTGGCTGGCGGCGGCGTAATAGCGCTGAACCACGCCAGCGCCCACGTCGCCTAAGGCAGCGTGTTGCAGGTTGGATAGCACGGCAAGCAGTCGCCCGCAGTGGTATGCGGGATCGGGATGCTCTGGATTGAGATAAGCAGTCATGGCGGGGTCTCCTCCTGATTTGAGTCGAACGAAATACGCTTTTATTAAGCCCATGCGAGCGTGGTAGAAAACTTCACGATTACGCTCATCGGGCGTGAATCTCTCCGCCCGAAACTGCGCTAGTGCTTGGGCAAGCAATGGTTGAGGAATCGGCAGGCGTTGTACGGCTGATTTCCATATCGCCGATACGGAGGTGGCCGGTAGCTGCTCAAGATTTTTCGATATGGATTTTTTTCGGTCATTCCTGACCAACCCAAGGCAAACCTCATAAAGCTTGGGATCGAAGGCCAAGCTTCTACCATCCCACTTCGTGATCGCCTGATCGGAAAACCACGCTTCGACATTGCGCACCAAATCCTCGAATCGGCCTTCCACCCAGTCGCGCACCATGACGCGACCCGATGCGCCGGAGAGCGTCAGCGCGTAATAGCGGTTGTCGCCCAGCAATGCACGCCCACCGCTACGGACGGAATCGAGCAGACGGCGTGCCGCCGCCTGCGCTGCGGCTTCGGTGTTTTCCGGCGTTTCGAGGCCATTCAACCATTCCAGCGGGTCGTCTTCTTGAGCGATCTGTTCCTTGAACCAGTGCACCACCAGCGCGTTGGCAAGTTTGTGAGAGTGGTTGCGAATCAGGTCATTCAGGCCGTCAACATATTGCTGCGTCGCCTCAGCGCTCATCGCGGCATTGGCTGACTGATCCAACCCGAAAGACCCAAAAGCTGCCTTGTCGAAACCGACCAAGACATCGCCCATTCCCAACCCCCCCACGGCAGACAAGCCAGTGATTTTGGGGTGAGTTGGCAAGGGCTGAGTCGACGTGCCCGTCAAGAGACAAACCATCGTGGTATCGCTGGGAGATGGTGTGGAAAAGCCTGTCGATCCACCGCGCATATCCATGTGTCGCCATGCGCGCCACCACGCCTGAACGGTGTCGTCCTCGCGAGGATCAATGCCATCGATTCGCCATCCCAGCCAGTCGGTGGGTTTAGCTTTGTGCTGTGCGAGTACATCACGAATCTCTGTCAGCTTCATGTCGTCTTCCAACACATTTGTCAGCGCTGATAGCGCGGGGATTGTGTTAGCCGCCTCGCGTAGCATCGCCACGAAAAAACGATGCCTGACCTCACTGCTGGCGATTTTCTTTGCGTCTTCATTGGCCTTGAACAGCAGTGAGACAGTTTGAGCGGTTTCTACCAGAAAGTGTGATTTACCGCCCGCGTTCATGTTGTGCATATCCGGGCAGCGAAGCTGCATTTGCCCGCGCTTGCCGTCGCCCAGCGGCAGGACGTTGAGAAAACGTCCGTCGGCAGCCACCTCGATACACCAACGAACTTCGCGGGTTTTGAAGCCCGGCTCGGAATCCAACCTGCTGCCGTATTCCTTAAGCGCTTGCAGCATGATCACGCCCCTCCCGGTTTTTTCACCAAGTCGCTGTCGTAGAACGGCACATTCAGCACACCGCCAACAAGCGAGGCGTCGAACAGCGTGATGAAGGGCTTGTCCTTGTCGCTGACGATTTCTTTGCGCAGGTCGAAGACGTCGTAGAGCATGAAGCCTAGATGTTGGTTGAGCGCGGCGGGTGTGGCAGGGTGGGCTACCGGGTCCTCGATGTATTCAAAGAAGGCGGGAAACTCGCGGCAGCCGAAGTAGGGTTGCTGGAAGCATTTGCCGGCCCGGGCGCGGCGCTGAAAGCAGGCGTTAAGCTTGCCTCGGTCATTGCCCGATTTCGGGACGATCTTGGCGGTCAGGCGATAACGGACGTTCTTGAGTGCCATCGTTTGGCGCTGGGTTCGTCCTTTCTGGTCTGTGCCGAGTTCATCCTTGCCACCATCCGCCCAAAGTGGCTCAGGGTTTTCCGCTCCCGATATCCACTTGTTGAGTGTCGCCGTTCCCGGGACAGTGTCCTTGACTTCGTTGCGCCGCAAGGCGATGTAGCGCGGCATTTCCAGCACTTCGATGCTGGTGATTTGCCAGTGGAAGTACGGCCGGATGACGTTGCCCTCGCGTTTGCCGTCCCAATAGATCGCGTCGAAGATGCCACGTGCCGCCGACGGGGTGATAACCGGGTAAGAAAAGCGCTCGACCTTCATTTCCGGTCGGGTGAAACAAGCGAGGTCACCCCAGACTTCCAGCGTGTGTGTTGTCATGTTGCCTCCTTAGGCGATGAAGAGTTGCGGCCCTTCAGGTGGATTGAGTCCAAGGGTGTCGTGGTAATAGTCGCCTTCGAGGATGAACCACTCGTCGGAAACGCCGCCATTCGCGGTGCTGAAGCGCTTTAGCCGAGCGGGAATAGCCCACGCGGGCATCCCGTCGCGTGGTCGGTAAACACTGACCGCCAGCCCTTGCGCACGACGCATCCAGCTTGTGGAAATACCTTCGCTTTCGGCCTCGGCGCGCAGGGCTTCGAAATCGCCCAGGCGGGTATTCCACGGAACCAGCAATTGAAAAGTGTTCTGATCGATGAGGCGGTACCGTTTGGCGATTTCGACAAAATCCCGTTCGTCAATGGCCTTCTTCAATTCTGCGTTCTGGCTGGCAGGATCGTTCAGGTCGTACAGTTTCCGGTAATACGTTCTGAAAACTTCAGGATCGTTGATGTCCAGATCACCAAGCTGGGTAAGCATCGTCCGGGTGACTTCGGATGCCTGGTAATAGGCGTGCGTGGGGTAGCGCCGTCGCCAATTGCCGTCTTCTTCGGGCTCGAACACGATCACTTCGCCAAGCAGGTTTTGCGCATTCATCCTGCCTTCCCGGTTGCAGCGGCCAGCGGCTTGGGCGATGGCATCCAGTGGGGCGAACGCACGATAGACAATGGGGAAATCCACATCGACCCCAGCCTCAACGCACTGTGTGGATATCAGGCGGCAGGGTTGTCCGTATGTGAGACATTTGCGTGCGCGATCAAGTACCGTTCGTCGGTGCGCTGCGCACAGGTTGGTGGAAAGATGGAAAACGCCGTCAGTGTCTTTCAGAGCGTCGAGTAGGGCAAGGGCATGGCGCTTGAGGTTGCACACCACCAGAACTTGGTGGGTTTTGGCAATCGTTGCCGCCAAGTCAGGCCAGTTTGATTTCTCGTTATTCCTTGGCCAGCGCACATGGACGCGCTTCAGAGTTTTGAAAAGCTCAGGGTGACCCGGCGCGATTTCTGCTGGTTTCCAGCCGCTAACTGCCTGTTTTGCCACGGCCTCGTGCAGGGCGTCGAACGCAGGTTGGGTTGCGGTGGCGAAAACCACACTGGAACAGTAGGCATGAGACAGATGCGAGAGTGCCGCCAGTGTCGGTACGGCCAAGTGCTGCGGCAGACTTTGCGCTTCGTCGAAAAGGATGACCGATTCCATCAGACGGTGCAGTTTGCGGCAGGCGGACGGGCGGTTGGAAAACAGCGATTCCAGCAATTGCACATTGGTGGTAAGCACGATAGGCGCGTCCCAGTTTTCCGTCAGCAGGTGTCGCTGACGTTCTTGCGCACCTTCGGCGTCTTGCCGTTCCGATTCCTCGCCTAGCCCGGCGAGGCTGTGGTGCTCCAAAACAAAGTTGCCAGGGAAATCGGCAAATACTTGCTGGTAGATACACGTGGTTTGCTCGATCACGGTCAGGAAAGGAACGGCGAGCACAATTCGTTTAAGGCGATGGCGTTTTGCGTGCTCCAGCGCAAAGCGCAGCATGGCCAGCGTTTTACCTGAGCCGGTTGGCGCGGTGAGCGTAAATACGCCCGTTGCGGATGGCGCGGCTTTTCCGACCGCGTCCCAAAGCGCTTCGCGGGCGGCAAGCACATTTACATCAGCCTGCCTGGTTTGGCGAACCTGTTTTCCCATATATGCATCGAGCGCTGCCAACGCGGCATCGGGATCGAGTGTCGACCCCGATTCGCGCACTTGCTTGCCTTTGGCATTGCCATTGAAATGCGCTTCTGTGTCGAGGAAGTCTGCGTCGACCAGACAGGAAAACAGTAAACGCACGTCGAGCATCGCGGCGATGGCTTGCGCCCAGGTGGAGATGACGTAGCTGGCAGGCTGCTGAAATGTCAGCCCGTCTTGTTGAGCGCGAGACAAAAGCTGCGCAATATCCGGGTCGGAAAGCTGTAGGCCGGGAAGCGTTGTGGCGGAAAGGTTGGGCGGCAATAGCCCGCGCAGAGCCTCATTGCTGCCGCGTTGCAGTCCAATATGGTGGCCCTGGATGGCTAGTGCGGCGGCGACGGCCCGATACTCAGTCAGCGCCAGAGAAGCGCCTTGCGACCAGTGATCGAGACCGGATTCCTTGCCTTGCAAACGCATCTGAAAGCGCGTGGCGTATTTGCCGAGGTCGTGAAGCAACCCTGCAAGTTCAGATTCCTGAGCCCAAACGGTGCCCGTTGAGTACTCTTTTGCAAGACTGCCGACCGACTGCAAATGCGTTTTCAACGGGTGCCAGTTCCCGTGGTCGTTGGCGCTGTGCGCGTAAAAAGTCGGGTGGTCTGGCATAGTCGTTTCGATCTGTTTACGAAGCGGAAACGCTATGGCGCGCTGCTAGCAAATACTGAGGCCACGACACTTCTGGGCGAGTGAAACATACCCAAAGTTTATAAAGATTCAAGGCAAACTGTCTTCATGGTAACTCCAAGCTCAGGCGCCAACACGCGAATATATCTAGCAGTAGACGGCCTATATTCATCCGTTGGGCTTCCGGGTTTCTACGGTGAAACATTGGTACAAATCATCTTCATCACCACTTTCCGCAGACCAGACTTCGCCCGGCGGCGCTACGATATCCCCGTGAATGGTGACGGTGCCTTTCATATATCCAAACAGGCTCTTCGGCGTTTCATCGACGATGGGGACCACCTCAACCAGCGGTTTGCCACCCCTGTTGATCACCAGCCGCTGATGCGTGGTGGCGACTTCGTCAATCAACTTCAGGCAATTAGCCGTGAACTCGGTAATGTCAATGTTCATGGGATTTTAGCTATTCCTTGGAGGCAACCATGTTGATTCGCACCGGCCCAGGTAACCATGCAGAGAGAAGTTTCACCTGTCGGGTGTGTGCTCGGGAGTCGAGCGTTCTTTTCCATGGCGGTGGCCACGCGCCCTCGCCAAAGACGCATCCAGCCGAATCAACATTTCTCTGGCCTCCACATACACACCCCTTGCCCAAGCCTCTTCCCGTGCCCGTAAGCCGCGAGCCACGAAGTCCCGCCGCGTTTCCAGAGGGTGGATATTCTGGATGAACGGCTCCGTCTTACCCCTCCCCCTCATCCCCATCCTCGCCCGCATGCCGCTCGCCCTTCAGGGCGATACTCAGATTCTTCAGCTTGCGATACAGGTGGGTGCGCTCCAGCCCCACCACTTCCGCCGTCCGCGCGATGTTCCAGTCATTCCGCGCCAGATGGTATTCGAGGAAGGCGCGCTCAAAACGTTCCCGCGCGCGCTTCAGGGTGCCGCCAAAATCTTCCCCGTCGAAACCGCTGTTGGCGAGGATGAGGCGATTATCCAGGCCCAGCGCCCCTTCCACCTCTGCCGCGCTGATTTCCGGCCCTTCCGCCAGAATCAGCAAACGCTCCACCAGATTCTGCAATTCACGCACGTTGCCCGGCCAGGGATAATGGCGCAGCACATCCAAGGTTTCCGGGGTAAAGCGGCGTGCGGCCAGCCCGTCGCGCGCCCCATAAAATCGGACAAACTCTTCTATCAACGTCGGAATATCCGCACTCCGCGCGGACAGCGGTGGCACTTTCAGGGGCAGGGCACTGAGACGATAGTAGAGGTCACTGCGGAACTGCCCGCTCTGTACGGCCTGTCCCAGATCGTGCGCGCTCCCGGCGATGACCCGCACATCCACCGGCACCGGCGTCGTCCCACCCACCCGGATAATGCGCCGCTCCTGCAAGGCCGAGAACAGCCGCGCCTGGGTTTCCAGATCCATATCGGCAATTTCGTCGATGAAGAGGGTGCCGCCGTGGGCCACTTCCAGGCGGCCGCGGGTCAGTTTGCCCTGCGCTTCATTGCCAAAGAGTTCGATGGCGACGTTGGGCCGGGTAATGGCGGCGGCGCGCAAGTCTACGAAAGGCCCCTGCGTCCGTCGGCTTTGCCGGTGCAGATAGCGCGCGGCCACTTCTTTGCCGCTGCCCGCTTCTCCCAGCAGCAGCGCCCAGGAATCCACCGCCGCCACCCGCTGCAACTGTTCGCGAAACTGGCGGATCGCCGGGCTCTCGCCGCTGGGGCGTTCCACCCAGCCGGCCTGCGCGCGCAGGTCGCGGTTCTCCCGTTGCAGGCGGCTGGATTCCAGGGCATGGGCGACCGTGAGCAGGGTTTTATCCAACGACAACGGCTTTTCGATGAAATCATAGGCACCCAGCTTGGTCGCCTGCACCGCCGTCTCGATGGTGGCGTGCCCGGACATCATCACCACGGGCTGCTCCAGCCCCACTTCGGCCCAGCGCCGCAAGAGGCTGACACCGTCCTCGCCCGGCATCCAGATATCGAGGAGCACCAAGTCCACCATCTGGTCGCGCAGCCGCGCTTCCGCCGCTTCCGCGCTCCCCGCCGTGTAAACGCTGTAGTCTTCATCCTCCAGAATTTCTGCCAGGGTCGCGCAGATATCGGGCTCGTCGTCCACCACCAGAATCTTCAACCGTGCCTCTTCCATGCCGCCTCCTGAACGCTTGCCTTAACTCAACGGAAAATCGATAACGATACGCGCACCACCCTGCAAGCCCTGGTTATCCGCGAGGATCTGCCCGCCATGCTCCTCGACGATGCGACGCACGATGGCGAGGCCCAGCCCCGAGCCCTTCACCTTGCTGGTGACATAGGGCTCAAAGACGCGCGCCAGCAGTTCGGCGGGAAAACCCGGTCCATCATCCAGCACCGACAGTTCTAGCATCTTCGCGGAACCGCTGTCCGTCAAGCGGGTGCGAATGAGGATATGCCGGCCCCCGGTGGACGCCTCATCCGCCAGCAAGGCATCCATGCTGTTGCGCAAGAGATTGTTGAGAATCTGGCGCAGGCGATGCACATCGGCCCGCAAGGGAGGCAGACCCGCATCCAGATCCGTTCCTATCTCCACTCCGCTCTCTTGTCCGCGATAGAGGTCGAGCACGTCCAGAATCAGCGCGTTCAGGTCGAGCGGGCGCAACTCCAGTTGCGGCTGCCGGGCGTATTCCGAGAAGGCATCCACCATCACCTTGAGGGCATCCACCTGATGAATGATGGTGCGGGTGGCCCGGTCCAGGGTCTCCCCCTCATCGCCCAGACGTTCCAGATATTTGCGCCGCAACCGCTCGGCGGAAAGCTGGATGGGGGTGAGTGGATTCTTGATCTCGTGGGCCAGACGCCGCGCCACCTCACTCCAGGCGGCACTGCGCTGGGCGGCGACCAGCGTGCTGATGTCATCGAAAACCAGTACGAAGCCCCGGCTACCGGCATCGTCCGCGAAATGTGCGCCATGCACGATGATGGTCTGCGCCCCGTCGGAGCGTTCGATCTGCAGTTCTTTCTGCATCCCGTTCCGGGGGTGCTCCACCCAGTCCGCCACCAGCTTCCACAAAGGTTCCAGCGCGGAACTGTCGTGTAATGCATCCAGAGCGCAACCCCTGGGCAAATCTTCCTGAAGGATATGGGTCGCTGCGGCGTTGGCCTCGGCCAGCCGGTTTTCGCCATCGAAGGTCAGGATGCCACTGGAAATCTGTCCGAGCAGCGTCTCCAGGTACAGCCGCCGCTGTTCCGCCTGCTCCTGCGCCGCCGCCGCCTGCTGCTTGGCGCGCGCCAACTGCCGGGTCATGTTGTTGAAGGAATGCAGCAACACGCCCAGTTCATCGTGACTCGCCACGGTCTGCAAAGGAATGAATTCGCCGCGCGCCACCGCCTGGGTGCCCGCCGCCAATCGCGCGATGGGCGCCGTCAGACGTCGCGCCAGATGCAAGCCCATCCACACCGCTGAAAGCACAGCCAACAGCAACGCCACCGCCAAACTGAGCTGGAACGCCGTCTTCATGGGCTCGCGCATCAAGATCAGCCGGTGGTAGCGCATGTAGGCCACTTGCACCGCGCCTGCCGCCTGGGTCAGTTGTTCCGGGATGGGCTGTTCCACATACAATATGCGGTTGCTCTCTCCCAGATGCGGGCTCAGTACCGGAATCAGCGCCTTGACCAGCAAATCGCCGTTGGGCCCCGGCTCGATGGTGGCCGTCGGACGGTTTTCCTCCATGGCCAGGATTTCCCGGCGCGGCAAACGCGGCGCCAAATTGAGATTGTCGCTGCTAGTGGCGATAATCCGGTTGTTGCTGGAAAAGAGCGTAACACTGCTGAGATGATACTGATCGCGCAAGGCGATCACGGTAATGACCGCGTTGCTATTGGACTCTCCGACCAGGGCCTGGGCAATGCTTTCCGCCGCCAGCAGCGTGGAGTTCCGGTAGCGATCCACGCCCGCCTTCGCCACGTTCAGCGCCTGATCCAGCGCATTTTGCACCGCGCTGCTGAACCACGAGTCCACCCCCCGGTTCAGATACTGCCAGGAAAAACCGAAGACGATGGCGGCTGGCAGAAAACTGAGCAGGGCGATGATCACCACCAAGCGCGTAGCGAGTTGACTGCCCACCTCTCCACGCCGGAGACGCAGCAGCAACGCCACCACCGACATCAGCACCAGAATGAGCAGAAAAAGGACGATACCCGCGGAAATCACCAGCATGGGCACAAAATAATGGCTCAGCGGCCCCTCGGCGCTGGTAAAAAAATCGACCCCCAGAAAGACGACGATGGCCGCCAGCAGAAGTCCCGCGCTCCAGCGTGGCCCCGTTCGTTGCCGTTCCGTCATGGTGCCGGTGCTGAGCGCACGCAACCAGTGTTTCAGTGGGAAAGACGTGCGCTGGCGATCCATGGCGACTCCGATTTCCAATAGTCCGGCAATGAGAACACCTCCTGTTCCACGTGAAACACACCCCCGGACGCCGCGGTCATGCCCCCTTCTCCAGCAAGGCGTAATAGAAGCCATCCATCTCCCCCTGTCCGGGCAACGTTTGTCCGGTCAGGGGATGGGCGGAGTGGCGGGCATCGGGATGCCGTCCGAGAAAGGTGGCGATCTGCGCGTCATTTTCCTCAGGCAGCACCGAACAAGTGGCATAGAGCAGACGGCCGCCGGGGCGCAGGCAGGGCCATAGTCTTGCGAGCAGACGCGCCTGCTGCGCCGCCGCCGTCGCCACGTCTTCCGGGTGGCGGCGCAGGCGGATGTCGGGATGGCGGCGGATCACGCCGGTACCGGTACAGGGGGCATCCAGGAGGATGGCGTCATAGTATCGACCATCCCACCAGGCGCCGGTATCCGCGGCGTCCGCCACCATCAGCTTTGCCTCGACGCCCTGACGTTCCAGCGCCTCGCCTACCCGCTGCAACCGTTCCGCCGAACGGTCCAACGCATCCAGGGAGGTCGCCCCCAGCGCCCACAGGTGGGCCGTCTTGCCACCGGGCGCGGCACAGGCATCCAATATCCGTTCCCCGGGCCGGGGCTCGAGAATATGGGCCGCCAATTGCGCGGCGCCGTCCTGCACCGCCACCCAGCCCGCCGCCCAGCCCGGCAGAGTCGCCACCGGCACGCTGGCGGGTAAACGCAAGGCGGCGTCGCTCCACGCCACGCCCACCGCCTCCAGACCTTGTTCGACCAGCAACCGGCGATAGGCGCTCGCTGCTATCCGCCGCGTGTTTACCCGCAACCAGAGGGGCGGTATGGCATTGTTGGCGGCGGCGATGGCTGGCCAATCTTGCGGATAGGCGGCGCGCAACCGAGCCGCCAGCCAAGCCGGATGCCCGAAATCGGGGTCGGCCACGGCGGCATCCAGCGCTGCCCGCTCTCGCAGATAACGGCGCAGCACCGCATTGATCAGACCTCGTGCCCAGGTTCTTTGCACGACGCCCGTCATGTCGACCCAGTCGTCGACCACGGCGAAGGCGGGCCGCTGACCATGACGCAACTCAAAGAGGGCCAAACTCAGCAGGAAGCGCAACACATGGTCTTCCTCGCGCCAGTCCTTGCGCAGCAGCTTTCCGGCCAGTGCCTGCAACGTCAGGTACTCGCGCAAGGTGCCGAGGACCAGCCATTGCAAAGTGGCGCGCTCGGCACCACCGAGCGGCACCCTCAGCAGAGCGGCGTCAACGGTTTGCCCGGCATCGACCTCGCGCAAAACGGCCACGGCTGTCTGGCGCACGGCCACACCCACCGGAGTTTTGCCGGCTCCTGCGGAGGACGACGCGTTCCTTATCCGCCCGGCTCCCGGTCGCGCCTCCGTCATCCGAGCCGTTCGCCCGGCTGGGGGTGATAGCCGCGCACGAAATCGCTGCCGCTCAGCACCCCCTTGCCTGCCGGCTGTACGGCCAGCAATTGCAACTGATCCTCGCCGCAGGCCACCACTATCCCGTCCCTTTCCACAGCGCTGATACGGCCCGGCGCAACATCGCCGCGACCCGTTGCCACCCGGGCCTGCCAGATCCGCAATCCCTTTCCACGAAACAGGGCATGCGCAATCGGGCTGGGATTGAAGGCCCGCACCAAGCGCTCCAGAATCGCGGCAGGCTGGTGCCAATCGAGCAGCGCCTCGTCCTTTTTCAGCTTTCGGGCGTAAGTCGCCAGATCCGGATCCTGAGGCTCGGGAACCAGGCGATCCGCCCAAAGCCGATCCAGGGCTTCTCGCAGGGCGAGGGCCCCCTGCTGCGCCAGACGATCCTGGAGACTGGCGGCGGTATCGGCGGCAGCGATAGGCACACGCGCCGTCCACAGGACCGGTCCGGAATCCAATCCCGCTTCCATCTGCATGATAGAGATGCCACTTTCCGCATCCCCCGCCGCGATGGCCCTGGCGATGGGCGCGGCCCCCCGCCAGGCGGGTAAAAGACTGGCGTGGACATTGATGGCACCCCGCGTCGGCAGATCCAGGATCGCCTGCGGCAGGATCTGTCCATAGGCCACCACAATCAGCAGGTCCGGCGCCAGATCGCGGAGCCGTTGCAAGGCTTCAGCGGTCTTGCAGGATTCCGGCTGAAACACGGGAATGCCCGCAGCCAAGGCTTCCTGCCTGACCGGACTGGCCTGCAATGCCCGGCCCCGTCCCGCGGGACGATCCGGCTGGGTAAACACACCGACAATTTCTTCCGGCCCCTGCAGCAGATCACGGAGAATAACCCGCGCGAACTCCGGCGTACCGGCAAAAACGATCCGTTTACTCACTGATCCGTGCCCGCTTTTCGGCCTTGCGGCGAATCAGGTTTTGCTTGAGACGTGACAGATGATCGACCAGGAGCGTGCCATTGAGATGGTCGATTTCGTGTTGGAGGCAAACCGCGAGCAATCCATCGGCTTCCAGTTCGATGGGCTTGCCCTGGACGGTGGTCGCCCGTATCGTCACCCGTTCAGCGCGGCGCACCGTTTCCAGCACCCCCGGGACCGAGAGGCAGCCTTCTTTCATCTCCTCCTCGCCCGTACTCGCCACGATCTCGGGATTGATCAACATCAGCAGATCATTGCGGTTTTCCGAAACATCCACGACAATCAGGCGCTGGGCGGCGGCGACCTGGGGCGCGGCCAAACCAATTCCGGGGGCGTTGTACATGGTTTCGGCCATGTCGTCGGCCAGTTGCTGGATCTGTTTGTCCACACGGATTATGGGCTTGGCCATGCCTTTGAGACGGACATCGGGGAATTCAAGTATCTTCAGGAGTGGCATTTCGTCACCAATCGTATGTGCAGTTCGGCAAAAATCGTATCTTGAACTAATACTATTCCCTGCGGAAGTCCAGCGGAGATCATTCATGCAGAAGAACATCTGGCGCAACATCCTATTTTGTCTCGGCCTCAGCGCCATGGCCCCGGTATTGGCACAGGCCGCGCCGACCGGCCTGCAACTGCGCAGTGAAAAAAGCTATACCGTAAAATCCGGCGACACCCTGTGGGGCATTGCCGCGCATTTTCTCCGACACCCCTGGGACTGGCCACGAATCTGGCGCAAGAATCCTTACATAAAAAACCCCAACCTCATTTACCCCGGCGACCGTATCGTCATCATACACGGCGCCAACGGTCAGCCAGAACTCCGTGTCATCTCACTGCACCCGCAGATGACCACCGCGCCTTTACCCACCGTCGCCAAGGGTGAAGTCATGCCGTTCCTCGGCACGCCAGGGGTCATCGCCAGCAAAAAAACCTACGAGAAGCTACCCTATCTGGCCGCCAGCGCCGATCACCATATCGTCTTCTCGGTGGGCGACAAGCTCTATACCGCGGGACTCACCCGGACCGCCGTCGGCTCTCGATACAACATCGTCGCCCTGGGGCCGGAACTGCGCCGTCCCGGGGTCGAAAAGCCGGTTGGCTACGCGCTCCACGATCTCGGCACCGCGATCGTGCGCGGCAACGGCAAGCATGCCGCCGTTGAAATCACCAGCGCACGCAAAGAAATCTCGCTGGGTGACCGTCTGATACCCGCCACGGCGGGCGGCACACCCCACTACTTCCCCAGCGCCCCGGAGCATCCGGTGAAAGCCCATATTATTGCGACGATGAGCGACTACCGGGAGCTCCTGGTAGGCCAGATCATCATCGTGGATCGGGGCCGCAAAGATGGCCTGAGTGCCGGTAATGTGCTGCAGATCGAGCGGGCGGGCGGAGAAACGAGGAACGCCGTGACCGGCAAGCCTTTTGCCCTGCCCCCGCAGAAGGTAGGCACCGCCATGTTGTTCCGAATCTTCCCCACGGTCTCCTATGCGGTAATCACCACGGCGACGCGCGGTATCCGGGTGGGCGACAGCCTGGTCAACCCCCGTCCGGCGGTGGCCAACGACCCCGCCACAGGAAACGGGTGACAGACCGGATCTGGCTCGCCCTCAGCCGTATTCCCGGCCTCGGCCCGGTGCGCCAACGCGCCCTGCTGGAGCGCTTCGGCACGGTGGAACGCTGCTTTCAAACGGGCGCCGAAGCCTTGCAGGGCCTCGGCCTGCAGGTGGCGCAAATCGCCGCCTTGCAAAAGGAACCGGCCGACCTGCTGACGCCAGCGGATCAACGTTGGCTGGAAAGCGCCGACACCGATCTCTGCCGCTGGACGGATGTCGACTACCCACCGCTGCTGCGCCATATTCCCGATCCTCCCTTGTTGCTGTACCTGCGCGGGCAACGCGCCCGCCTGAGCCAAGCCATGCTCGCCATCGTCGGCAGCCGCAGCCCCACGGCCACCGGCATGGCCACCGCCGAAGCT
Source organism: Pseudomonadota bacterium (assembly GCA_021821285.1). Classification (GTDB taxonomy): domain Bacteria; phylum Pseudomonadota; class Gammaproteobacteria; order Acidithiobacillales; family Acidithiobacillaceae; genus Acidithiobacillus. The sequence goes on along the minus strand of JAKACQ010000043.1, from coordinate 6,076 downwards.
TTCGCCCGCAGCCTGGGAGAGGCTGGCCTCACCATCAGCAGCGGTCTGGCGCTGGGGATCGATGCGGCCGCCCATCGCGGCGCCCTGGACAGCGGCACCGTGGCCGTACTCGGCACCGGTGCCGATCTCATCTACCCGCGCAGCCATCTGCAATTGGCCCGCTCTATCACGACGCACGGGCTCCTCCTCAGCGAACAGCCGCCCCATACGGCTCCGCGCAGCGGTTTGTTCCCACGCCGCAACCGGATTATCAGCGGTCTCAGCCTCGGCGTGCTGGTGGTCGAGGCTGCGGAGGGCAGCGGTTCACTCATCACCGCCCGGTTGGCCATGGAACAGGGCCGCGAAGTCTTCGCCATCCCCGGCTCCATCCACTCGCCCCTGTCCCGCGGGCCGCATCGGCTCATCCGCGATGGCGCCAAGCTGGTGGAAAGCGCGGCGGACATCCTTAGCGAGCTCGGCCCTCTTTATGGGGCTCTGCAAAGCCATCGTCCCGCGACCCCCTCAACGGAGTGGCAGCCCGAGGATCCGACACAGGCCAAAGTCTGGGCGGCCATGGATTTCGACCCCCTCGCGCCCGAACAGATCGCCAACCGCTGCGGATTGACGCTGACCGAGCTTTCCGCCATCCTCTTGGACATGGAATTACAAGGATACCTTGCGGCCTGTCCCGGCGGTCGCTTCTGTCGCCTCCCCCCCGCTCCTTAAGGTCCCGGCATGGAGGACGTCATCGACATCATTACCTATCTGCTCGACCACCTCGACGACGAAGACGACGAGATGCTCGAGGCGCATTTGCGCGCCGTCGGCTTTCCCGACGACGACATCCAGCGCGCCCTCGACTGGATGGAAGGCTTTGCCGTGGAAGAACAAGAGGACATCAGTCCCCGCGCGCTGCGCGCCTACCATCCCCATGAACTGCGAAACCTCTCCGTGGCCGCCCGCGGCCAGCTCCACGACTGGGAACGACTGGGCGTCATCAACAGTTCGGTGCGCGAGCGCATCATCGATCGTCTACTGGCCCTCGAACTGGACGACACCGACCTGGAAACCCTCGACTGGGTCGCCTTCATGGTCATGGCCAACGACCCCGGCCCTGAGGCCCTCTGGGTGGACGCCTTACTCGGTGCCGATGGCACACGGATTCTCCACTGACACATGGCACACCAGCTCGTCATCGTCGAATCGCCCGCCAAGGCCAAGACCATCCAGAAATATCTGGGTGAGGATTTTCAGGTGCTCGCCTCCTACGGCCATGTGCGCGATCTGCTGCCCAAAGAGGGCGCGGTAGATACCGAACACGATTTTTCCATGCGCTACACCGCCATCGAGCGCAACGAGCGCCATGTGGCCGCCATCGCCAGGGCCCTGCGCGACGCCGACAAGCTCTGGCTCGCCACGGACCCGGACCGCGAAGGCGAGGCCATCTCCTGGCACCTGGTCGAGCTCTTGCGTGAGCGCAACCTGCTGGGCAACAAGCCCGCGCAACGGGTCGTTTTCCACGAAATCACCAAAAAAGCGGTCCAGGAGGCCATCGCCGCGCCCCGCGGGATCGCCATGGATCTGGTCAACGCCCAACAGGCGCGGCGCGCCCTTGATTATCTGGTGGGCTTCAATCTGTCGCCGCTGCTGTGGCGCAAAGTGCGCCCAGGGCTTTCCGCAGGCCGGGTGCAAAGCGCCGCCCTGCGCTTGATCTGCGAGCGTGAAGAGGAAATCGAAGCCTTCATCAGCCGCGAATACTGGACGATCTCCAGCCGTCTGCGGCAAGACGGGAACGATTTCAGCGGGCGCCTGACCCAATGGCAGCACCGAAAACTGGAACAGTTCGATATCCCTGACAGCGACCAGGCCGAGGCCATTCGCAGCGGGATGACAGAGGATCTCCGCCAGCAGCCTCTGCGGGTGCGCGAGGTGGAGCGCAAAAGCCGGCAACGCCAGCCCGCCGCCCCTTTCACCACCTCGACCTTACAACAAGAAGCCTCGCGCAAGCTCGGGTTCAACGCCAGCCGCACCATGCGCGTCGCTCAGCAACTCTACGAAGGCATCAACGTCGGCAACGAAACCGTGGGCCTGATCAGCTATATGCGTACCGACGCCGTCAATCTGGCTGAAGAAGCCATCGCCTCCATCCGCGGGTTTATCGAGGGCCATTACGGCAGCGCGTTCGTCCCTGAAACGCCGCGCCGCTACAAGACCAAAACCAAAAACGCCCAGGAGGCCCACGAAGCCATCCGCCCCACCGACATCACACGCACCCCGGAATCCCTGCAAGGCGTACTCGAACACGATCTCTGGCGTCTCTATGACCTGATCTGGAAACGCAGTGTCGCCTGCCAGATGGCCCCGGCCCGCCTCGATCTGGTCGCCGTGGATATGGACGCCGGCACCCACTGGACGTTGCGCGCCAACGGCTCCACCATCACCTTCCCCGGCTTCATGGCCGTCTATCAGGAAGGCAAGGACGACAGCGAGGAGGAGGAGGGCAACCGCATCCTGCCGCCGCTCCATACCGGTGACACCCCTCAGGTGCTCGGCATCGATCCCGAACAGCACTTCACCGAACCCCCGCCCCGCTACAGCGACGCGACCCTGGTCAAGACCCTGGAAGCGCACGGCATTGGCCGTCCCTCCACGTATGCCAACATTATCCAGACCCTGCAGAATCGCGAATATGTCGCCGTCGAGCAGCGGCGCTTCCACCCCACCGACCTCGGCCGGGTGGTCGGTCGTTTCCTCATCAACCATTTTGAACGGTATGTGGATTACGGCTTCACCGCCAATATGGAAGATGAGCTCGACGCCATCTCGCGCGGCGAAAAGCAATGGCAACCCGTGCTCGGCGCCTTCTGGGGTCCTTTCCGCGCGCTTCTCGACGAAAAGGCCCATGTCAGTCGCACCGAAGCCACCAGCGAGGCCCTGGACGAAGCCTGCCCGCAATGCGGTAAGCCCTTGTTCTTACGTCTCGGCCGCCACGGGCGTTTTGTGGCCTGTTCCGGTTATCCTGAATGCAATTACACCCGCCCCGTCGATGGTCCGCGCGAACCCGCCGAGCCGGTGGGTCGCGACTGTCCGGACTGCGGGAAACCGCTGGTCTATAAAACCGGGCGTTACGGCCGCTTCATTTCCTGCAGCGGCTATCCCGAGTGCAAACACATCGAGCCGTTGACTCAGCCGAAATCCTCTGGCGTTACCTGCCCTTACTGCGGCGAGGGCGAACTCGTGGAGAAGCGCAGCCGCTACGGCAAAAGTTTCTACTCCTGCAACACCTACCCCAAATGCAGTTACGCGGTCTGGGGACCGCCGGTGGCGCGCCCCTGTCCGCGCTGCGCCTGGCCGATCATGATCGAAAAAAGTGGCAAACGACTGGGTGAGCAACTGGCCTGTCCGCAGAGCGAATGCGCCTTCCACTTTCCGGTAAACGCCAGTGACACGGAAATCGCCGCGATGCTCCCCGGCTATACGCCGCCGCCGCCCCGCGAAAAACGGGCGCCGCCCCCCAAGAAAACGGCCACCACCCGGAAGACGGCGACGAAGGCCGCCAAAAAATCCGCGACCACCGGAACCACGGTCGCGGTGAAAAGACCTGCCGCGGCAAAAAAAGCGCCGCCGCCCAAAAGCACCGCGCCCGGCGAACACTCTGCTCCCGCGTCACGTAAGCGCTCTGCCAAGACGGCCACCCGCTCATGACCTACGTCGTCACCGAAAACTGTATTCAATGCAAATACACCGACTGTGCGGAAGTCTGTCCCGTCGAGTGTTTTCATGAAGGTCCGAACTTTCTGGCCATCGATCCGGACGAGTGCATCGACTGCGCCGCCTGTGTGCCCGAGTGCCCGGCTGACGCCATCTTCGCCGACGATGAAGTGCCGGTGGATCAGAGCGATTTCACGGCCATCAATGCCGAACTCGCCAAAGACTGGCCCGTGATCCTCCGCAAAAAGGCGCCGCTGCCCGAGGCCGAAGCCTGGAACGGCAAGGGCGACAAGCGCTCCTGGCTGCGACGCTCATGAGCGCGCAGCCGATCATGTTTCACGTGAAACATGGCTAACCCGCGCGCTTCTTCCACGGAAGCCGCTGCGCCGCTGCGCCTGTCTGGCGGCGTTTTTACCCTCTCCATTCTCCATCTGGAAAGCGCCGACCCCCGCCAACTGGCCCAGCGGATCACCGAAGAACACCAGCGTCACCCCGCGGCCGCGGACTTTCATCGGCATGCGCCCATAGTGCTAGACCTCAGCGCCATCCCCGAAGAAGCGCCTTTGGCCCTGGCCGAGATCCTGCAGGTGCTCCGTGCCGCCGACTGGTTTCCCGTGGGCCTGCGTAATGCCGCACCACGCCATCAGGCGTTGGCTCAGGAACAGCACCTTCCCGTTTTGCGCGGTCAAGAACGCGGCATCGCCCCTCAGCCCCAACCGGAGGCCTCTCCGGTACTCGCCCCCATCGCCCAAGGCAGCCTCATCATCGACCATCCGATCCGGGGGGGTCAACGCAGCTATGCGCGCGGCGGCGATCTGATCTGTCTCGCCGCCGTCAATGCCGGCGCTGAAATCATGGCCGATGGCAACATTCATGTGTACGGTCCCCTGCGCGGCCGTGCCCTCGCTGGCGTCAACGGCCAGGAGGAAGCACGAATTTTCTGTGCGAATCTGGAAGCGGAGCTGGTTTCCGTCGCGGGCCTGTATCGCACCCTCGAAACCAACCATCCCCTCTGGGGTCAAGCGGCACAGATTTACAGTCGCGACGAACAATTACATATTATCCCCTTGAACCTCTAAATCCTGGAGAATAAGACCCGTGGCCAAAATCGTCGTCGTAACTTCCGGAAAAGGTGGGGTCGGCAAAACCACCACCAGCGCTGCCTTTGCCAGCGGCCTCGCCCTGCGCGGTTATCGCACCGTCGTCATCGACTTTGACGTTGGCCTGCGCAATCTTGACCTCATCATGGGATGCGAACGACGGGTCGTGTATGACCTCGTCAACGTCATTCAGGGAGAGGCCAAGCTGCAACAAGCCCTGATCCGCGACAAACGTTGCGAAAGTCTCTACGTGCTGCCCACGTCCCAGACCCGTGACAAGGACGCCCTCACCACGGAAGGGGTGACGGCCATCATGGATGAACTCCGCAAGGAATTCGACTACATCGTCTGCGACTCTCCGGCGGGTATCGAATCGGGCGCGCTCATGGCGCTTTACCATGCCGATGAAGCCATCGTGGTCACCAATCCGGAAGTCTCTTCGGTCCGGGATTCGGATCGCATCCTCGGTATTCTCGCCGCCCGCTCCCGGCGCGCGGAACAGGGCGAAGAACCGGTGAAGGAGCATCTGCTCCTCACCCGCTACTCGCCCAAGCGGGTCGAGGGGGGCGAGATGCTTTCCCTGGAGGATGTGAAGGAGCTTCTGCATACCCCCCTGCTCGGTGTCATTCCTGAATCCGAGGTGATCCTCCAGGCCTCCAACCAGGGCATCCCCGCCATTCACATGGACCATAGCGATGTCGCTGAAGCCTACAAGGACATGGTCGCGCGCTTCCTCGGCGAAGAGCGCCCCCTGCGTTTTGTACAGCCTGTCAAGGTGGGTTTCTTCAAACGGCTCTTTGGAGGCTGAGATTATGTCCTTGCTCGATTACTTCCTCGGCTCCCGCAAAAAAAGCGCCCATGTGGCGAAGGATCGTCTAAAATTGATCCTCGCGCACGAACGAAGCGATGGCGGCCCCGACTTCCTGCCCGCCTTGCAAGAAGAACTCCTCGCGGTCATCGGCAAATACATCCCGGTAGACAAGGAAAACATCAAGGTCACCATGGAAAGGCGGGGAGACTTTGAAGTGCTGGAATTGAACGTCTTGTTCCCTGATCACCGCTGACACCCCGCACGAACCCGCAAATCCCCACGGCGGCCCAGTCCGCCCGCGTACTCCGGCCGACATGCACGGCGCCGCATGCCGGCCTCTCGATGCCGCATATTGTGGACATTTCTGGTTATTTGTTTTGCGTGGCGAAGTCGAGCCAGTGGCTGCTCAGGTATTCCAGCAGGCGGTTTTGGCTTTGCCGGGCGGCGAGGTTATCGAGGTCCACCCAGGCCAGCG
>JAKACQ010000042.1:0-22563 GCA_021821285.1 Pseudomonadota bacterium | reverse complement strand
CCTATATTTTCACCTGGCTCGCGGGCTACGGTAGTCTGCTCGGCGCTATCGCCGGGATCATGATCACCGACTACTGGTGGGTGCGCCGGCGTCAGTTGTCGTTGCGCGATCTTTATCTCCGGGATGGTGTCCATCCACGCTGGAACGGCTGGGCTTTCGTCGCCATGGCCATCGCCATTCTGCCTATCCTGCCGGGTTTCGTGGCGGCGGCGCAGGCCCCCGGCGGAATCGTCGCGCACCCCGGATTTTTCGATCGACTCTACGTCTACGGCTGGTTCTGGACCTTTTCAGTGGCTGGTTTCAGTTACGCGGGGCTCCAGCATTTTCTGGGCAATGCCGGTATTCGCCGCGGCAAGTCGGAACCAAGACCTGAGGGTGTGGCGCATGACTGAAGCGGCGAATTTGGAGACCCCTCATGTGGAAACCTTGGGGGTGGCGCCAGTCCCCGGCGGGGACCGTACCATGCGCCCCGGCATGTTATTTCTGATCTGGGCGTTGGCCTCCGCCTCGGCAACGACACCGGTGATTGGTTTACTGCTCCATGGTGTCGGACTGTGGAATTTCGTCCTGATCGTATTGCTCGCCACCGGTATCGGGCTGATACCGGCGATGCTGCTATCGCATATGGGCCGTCAGACCCCCATCATCTCCATGGTGATGGCGCGGCGTACTTTCGGTATCGGGGGCGCCACCCTGCTGGCTATTTTATATACCATCCTCGGTGCCGGGTGGTTCGGCCTGAATACGGACGTCGGCGGGAATATTCTCGACACCTTGTTTCCGGGCTTTGGCATACTCTGGTATATCGTTTTGGGTGTGCTGCAAATTGTTCTGGTATTTTTTGGCATGGAGATGCTGGAAAAGTTTTATCAGTACACGGCCCTGCTTTTTCTGCTCTGCTATGCCGTGCTGGTCTATTATCTGTTTACCCAACATCCTTTCGTCCTTCCGGTAGCGACGCATCGTGTGGATTGGGGCAAGGATATCGATTGGGTGTTGAGTTTCAGTCTGCTGGCCTGGGCCTATGATTTCCCCACGGTCACCCGTTTTTGTGTTCCATGGACTGCACAGGAAAAACCCTCAGACCGGGCGCTTTACTTGCTTTCCCCCGCCATCGGCGTGATGTCCGCGGTATTTTTCATGGGCCTCTTGGGTCTGGTATCGCTGCAGATGACGGGGGACTGGAATATCGCCTTGCTCGGTAAAAACCTTCCATTCTGGGGAGAAGTCTCCGCTATCGGGGTGATTCTCGCCATCGCCCATACCAACGCCATGAACTTGTATCCAGCGGTGACCAAGCTGCTTGCCGTCATCAGTGTCGCTGGCAAACCACATCGGTTTATGCAGCCTGCCATCGTCATTCTGCTCGGCGTTTTCGCCACTCTGCTGGCAATTGCGGGGATTCTGAATCTTATCGAGGGGTTTCTTTCCATGCTGGGATCTTTGCTTTTCCCCTTCAGCTTCATTCTGGTGATCGACTGGTTTCACGGCAAGCACTATAACGATGCCATTTCCCTATTTTATCAACGAGCCCATACCTGGACAGATTATTTTCTGTGGCCAGCACCCTGGGCGCTCGGCGCGTTGATCTTCGGGATTATACTGGCGCAGCTGGGCGTTCTAATCACCCCGGCACTCATCCATATATTGCCCTGGCAGGTGTGCTCCGCCCTGATGACCGCGGTGATTTATTACAGCGGCCTCCGCGTTATGGAACAACGTGTGCAACGGAGAAAAATGGCATGAACCGTCCCCTGATCACTTCAGAGATTTCTGAGGCGGCTCTCGCCCAATTGCGCGAGGCGGCGGAAGAGATGCTGCAACGTGCCTACGCGCCTTACTCCCATTTTCCGGTGGGTGCGGCGCTGCTGACCGGGTCCGGACGTATTTTTCAGGGCTGTAATATTGAAAACGCGGCATACCCTTCCGGACTTTGTGCCGAAGCGGTGGCGATTGGCCAGATGATCGCCACCCTCGGCTCAATGCCTATTCGGGCGGCCTATATTGCTTGCAAGGGACACTCCCCGGCCTGGCCTTGCGGCAGCTGTCGTCAGCGGCTCAACGAATTTGCGTCGCCTACGATGTGGGTCTATACGGCGACGCTGGCGGGTAGCCCGCAGCGTATGGCCTTCAGCGATCTGTTGCCCAATAGTTTCGGAGCGATGAATCTGCAGAAGGGAGGCCGCCAATGAGTCTCCCTATCGCCCAATGCACCGATCCGCTGGATCTCGCCCGACGGACAGATCTCTGGACCTCCGGGGGTAGGGCATGACGGGCGTGGTCAGGGACATGGAGGCGGTGCAGTATCACATCGGGCTATCCCGGGCGATGCTGTGTGGGGCCCGTTATGTCTTTTTGCCGGGTGACCCTGACCGGGTGGGGCCTATCGCAAGTTTCTTGGACCGTTCCATGGAGCTCGTCCAGCATCGCGAATATCGCTCCGCCCTGGGCTACGTGGGCAATATCCCCGTTCTGGTGATGTCCACCGGAATCGGCGCTCCCTCCACGGGTATCGCCATCGAAGAGCTGGCCCGCCTGGGTGTCACCTATTTCCTGCGTCTGGGAACCACGGGCGCTATCCAACCCCACATCGCCCTGGGCGATCTCATCATCAGCGAAGGAGCGGTGCGTCTAGAAGGTACGTCCGGTCATTATGCGCCGGTGGAGTTTCCGGCGGTGGCATCCCTGCCTTTGACTCAGAAAGTGGTGGAAGCGGCTTTGCATCATCACTTTTCGTATCAGACCGGGATTTGCTGTTCCTCCGACAGTTTCTGGCCGGGGCAGGAACGCTATGACTCTTTCTCAGGTTACGTTCAGCGGCGCTTCCAGGGCAGTCTGGAGGAGTGGCAGCATTTGGGCGTGTTGAATTTCGAGATGGAGACTTCGGCCCTCTTTACCATCGCCCGTACCTTCGGGTTGCATGCGGCTTCGCTGTGCGGGGTCATCGCCGTGCGGACACAGGGCGAGTCCGTGCGGGAAGGCGTTTACGCGCAGGTGAAGGAGCGCCTCGCGCGGGTGGCGCGCGAGACCGTCAGACGTCATGCCGCATGGGCGGGAGCGCAAGATGGGTGAAGGACGGCGTCGGTGCAAGGCCGAACGCAGCAAAACGGTGCGCCGAATCAGAAGGTGCATGAACTGTCGTTGGGTTCAATGAAAGAGCGTCTTGAACGAATGCCCACCCTGTGTGCTGGATCGACTGGGTGTACAGATTCGTAATCTTCCCTTCTCTGTCGCGGAGATGATCATCATGGCACCCGCTGAATCTGTGTTGCGTTTTATGATACGTACCCACAAAAAAATAGCACTTTAAAACTACACAGTATATCGCGATCATGGTCGCATTATTGAATTTTGAAGATGTGTTTCCTGGACTATGGCAGCAAGGGCGTAGACTAACGTGTGATTACCCATTGTATCCGACCGCTTCTCCTGCAGCGGAAATAAGGGGGGTGGAGTATCTGACGTGGGTTGCAAGACTGGATGGGAGCTTTGTTGATGAAACAAAAAAGGAATTGGAATCCATGAAATTCTGGCGATGTGTTATTCATATTATGTCCGCGGTTTGCTTCCTGTTATGTTTTATGGGCAACGCGCAGGCCGGTCCCCAGAACTCCGAGAGGGCTAATAACGCTTACCTCGGGCTGCTCATTCCCGTTGGTCCCGCGCATTACGCAGTGATCATGAATGAATTTAAGAAAATTAGATCGGTGCGGATAGGCCAATTTACGTATCAAGTCGGACGTATTTATGGTATCCCCGTGGTGATTTGTATTCAGCCTTTTGGCGGAGAGTATACGCGCGCACTCACGGCTCAGGTCATGGTGGACCATTTCAAGATAAAGGCATTATTGTATCCCGGAACATCTGGTGCCCACATTCCACCAGGGAAAATGCATGTAGGAGATATTGTTATAGGAACAAAACAAGTAAATTTTACTGATTTTTATATGTCGCCGACGGGAAAAATAACGCCCGATGAGTTTTCCGGAAAATCGAGCCTTCAAGATTACCAGTACTTTTACTTAAACAAGCGCTTGGAGAGGTATGTGGCCTGTGCGGCACGAGATGTCTCCCTCAGGGAGAATCTACCCTCTTGGATTAATGGTAATTTTGCAATAAGAAATCCTAAAATATACTATTATGGAATACAAGGAACGTCAACAATGTGGCTTGCTGACAAGTCATTTATCAAGAAAACCGATGATGTTTTCCACGAAGTGGATGAGGACGGTGACTGGTTTTCTGCCACGGTCGCAAAGTTGGCCAACATTCCTTTCATCGAGGTGAGTACTATATCAGATAGTGTATTTGAATTCAGCGGGAATGGGATTCCTCCGCGGGGTGGGCATCGCAAGAGTGCGGCACAAATTACTCAGGACATCAGTGATAAAATAATGCTTAGGGTGATTAAACTATATGGCGGCGATCTTTTAAGCAGAAAATATGGCTATCCATCGCGAAATCCATATCCAGCACAATTTTATGAAACACCAACTGATCCTCGCGGATTGACCGATAACTGCCAGGCGAAGCCGCGCGCTTCCGTGGCGACGGGTGTGCGCTCCGGAAACGCCGGGTGATTATTATTACAAGCAAATGTGCATGGTTTTGGTGCAGGAATACAGGGTGGCGCTATGAGGTGATTGATTGCATATCAAAGCAAACAGAGCATCACATGGGTTGTGCGGATGGCATTATCTTGCGGATATTTTGTTGCATTACCAACTATCGAGGGAGAAACTGAGATGAAAACCAGACAGAGTAATAAAATCCTTGTCACCAAACGAATGAGCGCCGCCGTCTCCACGATGGCACCGGCAATGCTGTATGCGGCAGTAGTCGCAACGGCCAGCGTATCTGCCACCACACTCTCTTATGCCGATGATGACGGTGTCGTCGCCTCTACCGAAAGTCGAAGCCCTTCCGGGACGGTGACAAAGGTCGGCTCCGTGAAAAAAATCGCGCCTCCGGAAAAAGCGGTGACCTCGGTAAGTAAGAAGACCGTGACCCATGCGTCACCGGCACAGAACTTTCAGTCTGTATTGAAGCACGTGCCTGGGATGAATGTCATTTCCCAAGGACCGGGGAATCTGTCCGCCACGGATAACGAGTTCACCTACCAAGGCTTCACGAGCGCGCAGATGGCGTCGAACTTTGATGGGGTGCCCATTATCAATACGTTCCGCGGTGGTGCCGGTGGTACGGGTGATGATCACGCCTATACGCCACTGACGATGGGTCAGATTTCGACGGTGAAGGTGTATAGCGGTGCCAATCAACCCTCGCAGAATGGGATAAACTCGCTCGGCGGCACGATTTCTTACGAGCCCGCATTGCCCACATCCAAGTATTATCTGGATGTCGATGCCTCTGGCGGAAAGTATGGTTATCGCGGCGGCAACTACACAACGGGTATTGCGGTGAATAGCGGGGCGCTGCCAGGAACGGGCACCGAAATGCTGTTCAAATACTCCTATACGCATGCCCCCAGTTTCATGAACAATATCTTCGCCAAAATAAATTCTTATTATTTTGCGTTGGTTCAGCCATATAATAACGGATTGTCTCAATTAAAATTGATTACCGTGTATAACAATGAGTCAGCGCGTCAGCCGTCTCTGGTGCCGCTGACTTTGATTGCCCAGAACGGACGCTCTTACCAGCCGCCGTTGAATGTAGCGTCCAGCAGTACGAATACCCACGCGTTGAATGTGATCCTGTCGTGGAAAAGCATATTAAATAATTACATGCTCGCCAAGACGAAAGTCTTTATCCAGCAACAGGCGGCGAACAGAACGTCATTCACCAATGCGGCGTACTATAACCCCGCTTACTATGGATACGCCACTTATGAGGGTTATCCGGTGGGGACCAACCTCGAGCCCTGGACAGCATATCCATCGGTGAACAATAGCTATGATCCGGTGGCCCTGTTTGGTTCAGGAGCGGCGGGCACGCAGTTCCACAACTATATCGATGACATTCAAAGTGTGGGTTTCTTGCCATCGATGACGTTCTTTGCGCCGCACAACACCATCGAGCTGGGCGCGATGGTGGATTACAGTCAGGATCACAGCGCTGAATACTGGTACGGCAGCAGTCCGGTACCGAATGTCGACGGTTATAACAATGCCTGGGACGAGTATGATACGCGTAACTACAACTATGTCTATCTCCAGGATAATATCGATTTGTTGGATGGTGCCCTTCACATATATCCCGGAGTCAAGTATAATGTCGTCTCCACTGGATGTAATGATATGACGGGTTACTATTATAATTATGGCGGACATGTAAATAATACATATTATTTCTGGGAGCCATCTCTCGGATTTTCATACTCTCCGGTGCATAACGTAAATCTATATTTCAGCGTAGGTAAGACGAATAAGGTGCCCAACATTAGCGCCTTCTATTCGGCCATCGGGTCCGCGCCCACCCCGGCGGCAATCACCGTCAAGCCCGAGGGAGACATCAGTTATGATGCGGGCGTGCGGTATACCAGTGACGTTGTGTCCGGTAATTTGGCGGTCTTTAGGCGCAACTTCAGCAATATATTCAGCGAATACTACGATCCTGCCACTGGTATGACTTTTGAGTACAATAATGGATCGGCGCTGTATCAGGGCATCACGTTGGGTTTGGATGTGCCCCTTCAGGATGATTTCTCGCTGTTTGGATCGTACAACTATACCAGTGCTAAATATAGTAGCCTTTCCTCGGGAGTGAATGGGACTGCGTATCCCGGAGAATACCGGCCTTATATTCCGATGTATACCGCAACGACAGGTATCCGCTATGAGCATGGCGGCCTTTACGCTGCGCTCACCGGGCATTTTGTCGGGCGTCAATACATGGCGACCAACAAGGGGCAGACGATAGGCGTCACTTTACCTGCATACGATACACTCGATTTTTCGACGTCCTATGAGATGCCCGTTCATTCTGCCTATGTGAAGTCGGTCAAGTTTAGTCTGTTCGCCGATAATATTCTCGATAATAACTACCTGGTCTACGCAGAGCAGGTCATGAAGCCGTTCCCGTATTATCGGGGGCAGGCTGGGGCGCCAGTCTTTATAGGGAGCAACGTGCGTGTTCGTTTTGATTGACCGCTGAGCTTTCGTCTTCAACTTGCCGTGCTGGGCGTAATGCGCGCCTATTTTTCTGCACGCATTACGTCCGCTTTGTTTCGCAAGCCAATGTGCCGCCGATGTCGCTGGCCCCGCGGCCTCTGCCGGAAGCCGCCTGCGCGGCCCCGGCCGATTCGCGTGCGGTGGCTCTACGCCTTACGCTCCCCATACTGCGTATCCAACCAGTCCCGATAACTGCCGTCCATGACTTTTTGCCACCATTGCGGATGTTCGAGATACCAGCGAATGGTCTGGCGGATGCCCGTGGGAAAATCGACGGCGGGCCGAAAGCCGAGTGCCTCGGTGATCTTCGTGGCGTCGATGGCGTAACGGCGGTCATGGCCGGGGCGGTCGCGCACATGCTGGATGAGGTCGGCGCTTTTCCGTCCCTGCGCCGCCGCCGATTGCGGATAGGCTTGCAGCCATCGGGGATCGCGGGCGAACAGTTCATCCATGATCTCGCCGATCAAGTGGACGATATCGATGTTGGCCCATTCGTTACAGCCGCCGATATTGTAACTTGCGCCCTCCTGCCCATGGTCCAGAATCGCGGCGATGCCCCGGCAGTGATCCTCCACGTAGAGCCAGTCACGGATCTGCTGACCATCCCCATAAATGGGCAGAGGCTTGTTGTGGAGGATGTTGACGATAATGAGGGGAATGAGCTTTTCGGGAAAGTGATACGGTCCATAATTGTTGGAGCAGTTGCTGGTTGTGGTGTCAAGGTTGTAAGTATGCTGGTAAGCACGCACCAAATGGTCCGCTCCCGCCTTGCTGGCCGCATAGGGCGAGTTGGGGGCGTAGGGGGTGTCTTCGCGGAAAGGCGGGTCTTGCGGGCCGAGGGTACCGTAAACCTCGTCGGTGGAAATATGATGAAAACGATGGGGTATCCGGCCTTGCGGCCCGTCCAGCCAGAGCCTCCTGGCCACCCGCAACAGATTGTGGGTTCCGAGAATGTTGGTTTGAATGAAGGTGTCCGGGTCGTGGATGGAACGGTCCACATGGCTTTCGGCCGCGAAGTGGACGATGACGTTGATACCATGATCCGTCATTACCCGCTCGACGAGCAGGGTGTCATGGATGTCACCCTGGACGAAGCGAAAGCCATTGTGTCGCTCCAACCCCGCCAGACTGTGGCGATTGCCCGCATAGGTCAGGGCGTCCAGCGCGATCAGGGTGGCGTGAGGATGTTGGTGCAACCAGTGGTGACAGAAGTTGGCGCCGATGAAACCGGCGGCTCCGGTGACGAGCAGGCGTTTTTCGATAAGCGGTTCCGTGGCGACGAACATGAGGGAGGCTCCTTGAACGGTCAGACTTCTGTGGATTCGGCCAGCATCTGCCGCAACGCTACGCGCCAATGGGGCGCGGCGCTCAATGCGGCGTAACTGGCGGATTTATCCAGCACGGCGCAGGCGGGGCGGCGCGCCGCCGTGGGATATGCGCTGGTCGCGATCACCTCGACCGGGATCGCGCGCCGCAGTTGTCCGGCGGCCATGGCTTCTTCCTGAATGGCGACCGCAAAGTCATACCAGGAGGCGACACCGGCATCGGTCCAATGCTGGATGCCGGTGAATTCCGGGTGGTCGAGGGTAGTCCAGATGGCGTGCGCGAGACCGGCGGCCCAGGTCGGGGTGCCAATCTGGTCGCCGACGACGCGCAGCGCGTCCCGCTCGCCCATGAGGCGCAACATGGTTTTGACGAAATTATTGCCATGGATGCTGTAGACCCAGGCGGTGCGCAGGATCAGGGCGGCGTCGCCGAGGATTTCCCGCACTTGCCGTTCGCCAGCGGCCTTGCTGGCCCCATAGACACCGAGCGGGGCTACGGGATCGGCGGGCTGATAGGGGGTGGCCTGGTTGCCGTCAAAAACAAAATCGGTGGAGATGTGGATCAGCCGGGCGCCGCAGACCTCGGCGGCCTGCGCACAGTGGGTGGCGCCGTCGCGGTTGATGGCATAGGCCATTTCGGCTTCGGATTCAGCGCGATCCACGGCGGTGAAGGCAGCGGCATTGATCAGGTAGTCGGGCTGGAAAGATTCCGCCATGTGCCGCACCTGGGCGGCATCCCGGATGTCGAGGTCTTGGCGTCCCAGGGCGCGTAATTCTACGAAAGGGGGCCGGCTGCGTTGCAGTTCCCAACCGACCTGGCCCTGCGCACCCAATAGCAGTACACGTTTCATCGTTCCACTCTCCTGGCGTAGTTTCCCCTAGTCCGAGGGACTGACGGGGGCGTAGAGATATTCATAAAAGTTGTCCATGGCGATGCCCTGGGTGTCATAACCGGTGACTTGAACGATGCGGCCTTTGGTCCCCACGGCGATCATGCACGCGGGTCGGGCCGGGAGCGCCGTGGTGGCGACAAAGGCAGGATCCTTACGGCCACAGGCATTGTCTGGGTATTGCTGATTCAAATGCGATATCAGCGTTTGGGCAATGTGCCGGGCTTGAATCGGGGAGGCGGCGGCGAAGGCGCGTTCATCGCGCCAGGCCATTTCCACGGACTGGCGTTCCTGGCCGGTGGTGGTTTGGGACAGGGCCTCCCGATGCAATCGATCCAGGGTTCGCAAGGCGGCGTAGAGGTCGATGCGCACGCCACTCTGCCGGTCAATGACGTGAACGCTGAGGCCGATGGCGAAAATGGCATAGCCGATGATGATGGTGGCGAGTATCCAGGCAAAGTAGCGGCGGGCGGCGGGTGACGGACGTTCTGGCATCAGGAAGATCGGCGCTGGGTCGGGTGACGCCGCCGGGTGGGTGGTGGAGTCCGACGATCGGCGATGCTGCCTTCTTCGCGACGCACCTGCAGGCGGTTTTCGGCGGCGAAGCGCATGATTTCGGCGAAGGCCTCGGGACGGATCTCCTCCAGACTTTCGTCCATGAGGATGGCGGCATTGCCGTTGATCGTGGCGGGTTCGATGAGGGGCAGATAATGAATCTTGTGATCGGCACCGAAGTGGGCTAGCCCGACGCCTTCAATGAGCATCTCCGCCCAGGCCGAGGGGCGAAATTTGCCGCCGCTTTCGGTAACTCCGTCGATGATGATCATGAATGCACGCGCTCCTCGGGGAAACGGGCGATGATAGCGCCCCTTTCGGAGAGAATGAAGGGGGTCACGGGAAGGTTTCCGCCTCTCGCAAAGGAAGTCCGGCGGCGTCCTTGCTGGCCAGCAAAGGCGTTGTGCCCTGCGGCAAGGGCCAGTCGACGGCGATATCCGGGTCGTTCCAAATGACGCAACGCTCGGCTTCCGGGGCGTAGAACTCCGTCGTCTTATAGAGGAAATCCGCCGACTCGCTGAGCACATAGAAGCCATGGGCGAAGCCAGGGGGTACCCAGAGCATCTGCTGGTTTTCCGCGGAAAGCGTGGCGCCCACCCATTGTCCGAAGTGCGGAGATGAATGGCGTATATCCACCGCCACATCGAAGACCGCGCCAGCGACGACGCGGACCAGTTTGCCTTGCGGTTGATGAATCTGATAGTGCAGGCCTCGCAGTACGCCCTGCTGGGAGCGGCTATGATTGTCCTGAACAAAATGGAGATTCAGCCCCGCCTCCGCAAAGAGGCGCTGGTTCCAGCTTTCCATGAAAAAGCCGCGGGCGTCACCGAAAACCTTGGGGGTGATCAGGAGCACCTCGGGTATGCGTAAGGCCTCGATTTTCATGGTTGGCGCCCTTCGCTGATGACACGCAAGAGGTAATCGCCGTAGCCGCTTTTCTGCAGGGGCGCGGCGAGGCGCATGAGGGTGTCGTCGTCGATGTAGCCCATGCGATAGGCGATTTCTTCGGGGCAGGCGACTTTGAGCCCCTGCCGTTCTTCGAGTGTACGGATGAACTGGCCGGCGTTGAGGAGGTCGGCGTGGGTACCGGTATCCAGCCAGGCGGTGCCGCGGCCGAGCACTTCCACCCGTAAGCGCTGTTCTTGCAGATAAAGGCGGTTGAGGTCGGTGATTTCCAGCTCACCCCGCGCGGAGGGACGAATCTGTCGCGCCAGGTGACTGCCATCGCCGTCATAGAAGTACAGACCTGTCACCGCATAGGAAGAACGGGGTCTACCGGGTTTTTCCTCGAGGCCGATGGCCTGTCCATGGGCGTTGAACTCGACGACGCCGTAAGCGCGCGGGTTGGCGACGTGGTAGGCGAAAATGGTGGCGCCCGTATCGTACGTATTGGCCGCTTGCAGGGTTTCACTCAGATCATGGCCGTAGAATACGTTGTCACCCAGCACCAGCGCGGAAGGGCTGCCCGCCAGAAAATCCTCGGCGATGAGCAGCGCCTGTGCCAAGCCCTCCGGACGTGCCTGCTCGGCATAGTGGAAGGACAGCCCCCACTGGTTACCATCGCCGAGCAGTTGCTGGAAGCGCGGCAGGTCGTCGGGGGTGGAAATGATCTGTATTTCGCGGATGCCAGCCAGCATCAGGGTCGCCAGGGGATAATAAACCAGGGGTTTGTCATAGACCGGCATCAACTGTTTGCTGACGGCCTGGGTCAATGGATAGAGGCGGGTACCGGAACCGCCGGCGAGGAGAATGCCCTTGCGCTTAAGCATCGTGGCTCTCAGCCATGAGGGGTTGGTCCTGACAGAGGCCATCCATATACTGGCCAAACTCCACGCCTACTTCGGGATGGAGCCTGCCGAAGGCGATCGTCGCTTGCAGATAACCGAGCTTGTCGCCGCAATCAAAGCGTTGTCCGGCGAAACGGTAAGCCAGCACCTGCCGTTCGCTGAGCAGGTTGGCGATGGCGTCGGTCAGTTGTATTTCGTTGCCGGTCCCGCGCTGGGTTTGCTCCAGGTAGTGAAAAATCCGTGCGGGGAGAATATAGCGTCCGACCACGCCGAGGTTGGAAGGCGCGTTTTCGGGCTTGGGCTTTTCGACAATGCCGCTGACCTGGTAAATGCGGTCATCCCAGGGGCGCGCGTCGACTATGCCGTAGCGGGTGGAGTGCTCTTTGGGAATTTCCTGTACACCGAGGATGCCGGCCTGATAGCGTTGGTGCTGTTCCACCATCTGCGCGAGGATGGGCGGTTCACCCAGCATGAGATCGTCCGCCAGCAAGACCGCGAAGGGTTCATCACCGACGACGGGGCGGGCCATGAGGACGGCATGGCCGAGGCCGAGGGGATAAGGCTGACGCAGGAAAATCGTGCTGACCTGCGGGGGCAGAATATTGCGCACCTGTTCCAGCAACGCTTTTTTGCCGCGTTTTTCCAACTCGTTTTCCAGTTCATAGGAGACGTCGAAGTGGTCTTCGATGGCGCGCTTACCACGCCCGCTGATGAAGATGAGCTGGTCGCAGCCCGCCGCAATGGCCTCTTCCACCGCGTACTGGATGAGCGGTTTATCCACTACCGGCATCATTTCCTTGGCGCTGGCCTTGGTGGCGGGGAGGAAGCGGGTACCCAAACCTGCTACGGGGAAGACTGCTTTACGCACTTCGGCCATGCCTCATCTCCTTGCTTTGTCGTCAGAGAGTATAACGAAGACCGAGGGCCTGTCGCAAAGCGCCATCGGATTCCGGGGGTTCAGTGGGCCGCTGCCGGCGGGCAGGGAAGAGGGTCATTCCGGCTCTGGATCGGCAGGAGCGGCGGACGCCTGTCTCGCGGCCCCGGCGCCTGCGGCGAGGCGGTCGCGGGTGGCTTTTCCGCCCCCGACCCCACCCGCCATGGCGAAGCGCAGGGCCTGCTGCGGGGAAAGGTCGGGCAGGGGAATGACTTTGTCGCGGGGAACGAGGCAGGTGAAGCCGCCAACGCCGTAGCTCATGGGGATGAACACCGCGACGCAATCCTCCGGTAAATGGGGGAGCTCGCTGAGACTGTCACGGGTTACCAGGCCCACGATGTAGCCCATGTCCCCGCCTTGGCGCACGAGCACGGCGCTACGGAAGCCGCGGTCTGTCCCGCCGAAAAGCAGTCCCACCGTTTCTTGAATGGTGCTGTAGAGACTGTGCAGCACGGGAATGCGTTCCAATACCACATTCAGTCTTTCGAAAATCCAGGCCGTCAGCACATGAGAGGCCAGAAAGCCGACACCCAGAATGGTCAGCAGGGTGAGTAACAAGCCCAAACCGGGGATGTTGATGCCGAAGATCGCGTGGATCGGCGCCTCGAAGAGGTTGTTCAGCCAGCCGCCGATCCACAGCACGACATAGATGGTCAGGCCGATAGGCAGGGAAATGAGCAGGCCCTGAACGAACCACCGGCGCAGGTGGAGGCGTTGCAGTAGGGATTTCTGGACGATAGGGACGGGTAGTGTCATCGGGCTTTTGACAAGGTCTAAAGTCGAGCCAGCATAGCAAGATAAACGCCGGCGGCAAAGCCTCTGACGCGCGTGAGGCTGTACGGCGCGTGGGAAAAGCAGAGCGAGTCATTCTTCATCCCGCTCCTCTTGGCCCTTGAACAGCTGGGGAGCCAGACTGTGCTTGCGCATCAACTTGTAGAGATCCGTGCGATGGCGGCCAGCTATGCGTGCGGCGCGGGAAATATTGCCATCGGTGGCGCGGAGCAGATTTTCCAGATAGCTGCGCTCAAAGGCTGCTTTGGCATCCTGTAAGGGCGGAAAAGCGCTCTGGCCGCCCTGGCGACCGGCGTCGGGGATGGCATCGGCGGCAACCCAGCCCCTTTCCGTGACCGCGGCGGCAAAGGTGATGGCATTTTCCAGTTCCCGAACGTTGCCCGGCCACGGCCGCTGCATCAGTTTGTCCAGGGCTTCCGGGCTGAAGCCTTGGATATTGCGATCGAGCCGCTGACTTTCTCGATCCAGGAAATACTGGGCCAGCAGTGGGATATCCTCGGCACGTTCACTCAGGCTGGGGACCCGCAGGGGGATGACGTGCAGACGGTAATACAGATCTTCACGAAAGGCGCCGCTGGCGGTAAGGGCGTGAATGTCCTGGTGGGTGGCGCTGATGACGCGCAAGTTGACGGCGATCTCCGTTTTCGCCCCGACGGGACGCAGAGTGCCTTCCTGCAGGACACGAAGCAATTTGACCTGCAGAGAAAGCGGCAAATCGGCAATTTCATCCAGAAACAAGGTGCCATTGTCGGCGCTGCGGAGCAGTCCGGTATGGTCCTGGGTGGCGCCGGTGAAGGCGCCCTTGACGTGGCCAAAGAGTTCGCTCTCGGCCAGTTCGGCCGGAATGGCGCCACAATTGACGGCGACGAAGGGAGCGTCGCCGCGGGGGCTGGCACCATGGATGGCGCGCGCGACCCGCTCCTTTCCGGACCCGCTTTCGCCAGAAAGGAAAATACTGGCCTGTGAGGGTGCGACGCGGGCGAGTTCGTCCACCAGCGCTGCCATGATCGGGCTGCGGTGAAGAATGCTCTGCCCGGCCTGGTCGCGTAGCGCGGCGCGTAGTTTGCGGGTCTCCTGCCCGGCACGGCGCTGCGCGAGGGCGGCTCTGGTGAGCTCCTGCAGTTCTTCGTTGCTGAAGGGTTTGCTGAGGTAACCGAAGGCTTGCGCACGCATGGCGGCCACCGCATTGGGGATGCTGCCATGCGCGGTGAGCAGGATGACGGGTAGATCGGGATCGCGCATTTGCACTTCTTCCAGCACCATCATGCCATCCATGCCTGGCATGCGCAGGTCGGTAATGACGACATCGGGCGGGTCATTGCGAAAAATTTGTATGCCCTGCACCGGATCACTGCTGGCCAGGACGCGGTATCCCTCACTCTCGAGCCAGAGACCGAGCAGACGCAGGAAGTCGGGATCATCGTCCAGGATGAGGATGGTAGGCGTGAGCTTCGACATATCAGGGCCGTTTAAGGATGGGGGTGGTCAAGAGATTTTTCGGCATGGTCGCGCAGGAGGTTTTCCAGGCGATCCAGCCGCGCTTGTGCCGCTGCGGCTTGCGCTTGTGCGTTTTTGAGGCGAGCATGGCAGGCATCCTGAACGGCGGACCGTTGTTGCAGTATCCGGATAACGCGGCGCAGGGGGCGTGTCTCGATGGCAGCGTCGCGGTTTTGTGCCGCCAGCGCCAGTTCCCGCGCCGCGTTATCCAGGGCGGTCGTGTTGAGGTGCTCGCTGCGCAGATATTCATCGGCAAGGGCCACATGGATGCGTGCGCAAGGCGCGGAGGTGGCCGCTCCACAGTGGGCGAGATCGTCGAGCAGCGTGTGACGCGTGCCGCTGGGAATGGCTATGGCTGTGGTGGATGGTGCGTGGGGAATGAGCGCGGCACAGGCATTGAGCATTGCGGCGAGGCTCAGGGCGCTCAAGGCGCGGCCGGTTCGGGCGAGGTGCCGCATCAGACGGCCCCGTCGGGGCGTGCGGCGGGCAACCAGATCCCCGCGCAGAGACCGCCGGTGGGACGGTTTTGCATCCGGATCCAGCCGCCTTGCGCCGCCACCAGTTCGCGGGTGATGGCGAGACCCAGTCCAGTGCCGCGGGGCAGGCTGTTGCTGACGGGTACCTGGTAGAAGCGTTCGAAGACCCGTTCCAGCAAGGCGTCTGGAATGCCGGGACCATTATCGCTGACGCTAAAAAGCACACCCTGTTGCTGGGCCTGCGCGCGGACCTCGATCCGCCCGTCCGCCGGACTGTATTTGTGGGCATTGCTGACCAGATTGGTCAGAATTTGCCGCAGTCTCTGGGGGTCCGCATGAACGACAAGGTCCTCCACACCAATACAATCCAGGGTCTGCCGCTTTTTGTCAGTGAGCGGCTGCATGCGTTTTTGCAGGTCGATCAGCACTTCGCTCACGCTCAGATCCTGGGGCGCGAAATCCAGTGCGCGGGCCTGCAAGGCATGCATGTCGAGCATCTCTTGGATGGCGGCGTATAGCTCTTTCACCTGGCGAGCAACGATTTCGAGTACTTCCCGTTGTCGCGGCAGCAGCGGGCCGATGCGTTCACTCAAGAGGAGTTCGCTGCCGGAGCGCGCCGACGCCAAGGGGGTTTTCAGTTCGTGGGACACCTGGCTGAGGAATTCATGGCGCAGGCGTTCCTCCTCCTGTAGCCGCGCCTGCATACTCTCGATACTGCGTGCGAGGTCACGAAGCTCCCGAGGGCCTTCACTGGCGACGCTGGTGAGTTTGCCGGCACCGATGTCTTCCACCGCACGACGGAAATCCTTCAACGGTCGGGTCAGGGCGGTGGCGGCCCGCAACGGGATGAGTATGCTCAGCACCGCCGTGATAAAGACGAGCGCATAGAGCAGTTGAACGGCCCGCATGCGCGCGGCGGCGGCGGTTTCGCCTTGCCGGGCAAGCAGTTTTGCCATCACCTGGTGCACCGCCTGAAATTTCTCTTCGACAGCGATCCTGCTGGTTTGTTGGGCGGCGCTGTTGCCGGGGATCTGCGCATAGGCGGCCAGGCTGCCCTGTAGCTGCTGCAGAGCGATCGTCAGGGAGGGGTGGTCACGCGTGGCGAGTTGTAGGGCCTGGAGGGCGCTTTCTTCGCGATGCACCAATTGGACAAAGGCCTTTTCATAGCCCGCCTGGGGTAGTACCAGAGCGAGTTGACGAAAAAATTCCGCCTGATGCTGGGTGTTTTGCAACTGAAGCAATCGCTTCTGCAGCGGCAAACCGACCTGGATGAGCGTGTCGCTGCTGTTGCCGAGGGTATGAATGGCACGGACCGCGATGTAGACCACGCCGCCCACCAGCAGGAGTATGGTCAGGGCGGCCACCAGCACCCGCCGCGGGATGGAGACGGCTTTGTGATGCTCCCCCGGTGCCGGAAAGGGCGTCTCGCGGTTTATGTTTTGTCCTTCCATGAAATTTATCGTCAATCGCCTCTCCGTGTTTTCGGCGTCCGTCGCGCGCGCCTACGTACCGGGTCCCCCAACGTGAGGAGTGTAAGCGACCAGAGCGTCAAGGCATAGTGTAGGGTGTGGGCTACACATGGAACCCGCTTGCGTGGGCGCCTCGTTGCCGGAAGGGCCGTGTGCTGGATTCAGGCCTCGGTGCTGGCCAGGAGTGCGGCGGCCGCCTGGGTGGCGGCCTCGCTGACTTCAATGCCGCCCAGCATGCGGGCGATTTCCTGTTGACGTGCCGTGCCATCCAGGACGTGAATCTCACTCAGGGTTTGTCCGTGGATGACCTGTTTTTCCACTCGCAGATGCCGGTGCCCTTGCGCCGCGACTTGTGCCAGGTGGGTGACGCACAGGACCTGCTGGCGCGCACCGAGGCGACGCAGCAGGCGCCCCACCCGTTCGGCGATGGCGCCTCCGATGCCGACATCCACTTCGTCGAAGATCAGCGTGTCGATACGCTCTGGTGCGGCGAGAATGACCTGCAGGGCGAGGCCGATACGCGACAATTCGCCACCGGAGGCGACCTTGGCCAGAGGCTGGGCGGGATGGCCGGGATTGGCGGTGATCCAGATTTCCGCCTGATCCCAACCGGTGTCGCGCCAGTGTTTTTCTTCGCCGGCATGGTTGGAGAGGCGTATCTCGATGGTGGCGTGAGGCATGCCCAGTTGCTGGATTTGCGCGGCGATGGTTTGGGCCAGCGCGTCCCGCCGTTGCTGACGGGCGGTGCTGAGTGCCTCGCTGTGCCGCGCATACGCCGCCCGGGCGGCGGCCATTTCGTGCTCGGCGGCGCTACGGGCGGCGGCGAGATCTTCGGCTCCCCGCAGTTCCTGGCGCAGGGATTCGCGCTTGGCGAGCAGGCCAGCCATGTCACAGTGGTGTTTGCGTTGCAGATCCTGCAACAATTGCAGACGTTGAGCGATATTTTCCAGGCGTTCGGGATCGGCTTCCAGGGCCTCGGCGTAGGCACGCAGACTGGCGATGGCCTCTTCCGTCTGGATCCGGGCGGAATCCAGCAGCTCGTCGCAGTCGCCGAGGCGGGGGTCATGCGCGCGGGCGATACCGACATGGCGTTGCGCCTCCGCGAGGGCACGGCTGGCAGCGGTGTCTTCCCCGTCCAGTTTGGCAAGGGCCGCCAGCACATTTTCGCGGAGCTTTTCCACCGCGCCGAGGCGTTGTTCTTCGCTGCGCAGATGTTCCCACTCGCCGATTCGCAGATCGGCAACCTCCAGCTCGTTGAGTTGGAAACGCTGCCAATCTTCCTGCGCGTGCTGGCGATTCTGCCGCTCCTGCAGCACGGTATAGCGTTGCACGGATTGTCGCCATTGCCGGTGACTGTCGGCTACGGCGGTCAGCGCTGTCTCCAAGCCGGCGAAACGGTCGAGCAGATAGAGTTGGCGTTCTGGCTGGAGGAGGTTTTGGTGGGCATGTTGGCCGAACAGCTCGATGAGGGTTTCGCCAAAGTCTTTCAACTGGCCATGGGTGACACCGCGTCCGTTGATGAAGGCACGACTGCGCCCGTTGCGCTGGATGGTCCGGCGCAGCAGGCAGACATCATCCGCCTCGATGTCCTGCGCGCGCAGCCATTGGCGCGCGGGATGCTCCGGGCTGAGTGCGACTTCGGCGCTGATTTCCGCCTGTTCCGCGCCGTGCCGGATATCTGTGGCATGCCCTTTATCGCCCAGCAGCAAGGCGATGGCATCGACCAGAATGGACTTGCCCGCGCCCGTCTCGCCGGTCAGTACGGTCAGCCCCGCCGTGAAATCGACGCTGACGGTATCGATGAGCGCAAAGTCACGCACTTGCAGGTGGAGCAACATCAATCGTCTCCGGGGGATTCGGCCCAATGCAGTTTGCTGCGCAGAATCTGGAAGAAGTTTTCCTCTTCGGGATGGATGAGGCGGGCGGAGCAGGGCGCACGACGGATGACGATTTCGTCGCCGATCTCCAGGGGGACGCTGTAATGGCTGTCCAGACTGAGTGCGGCGGGCTGTCGGCTGGCGGTGAGGCGGGCGCGGACTTCTACGGTATCGGCTACTGCCAGGGGGCGCGCAGTGAGGGTGTGCGGGCAGACGGGGATGAGGAGGAGCGCCGCGAGGGTGGGCGTGAGGATGGGTCCGCCCGCCGACATGGCGTAGGCGGTAGAACCGGTGGGTGTCGCGATGATGAGACCGTCGGCGCGTTGGGCGTACACGAAGCGGCCATCGATCTGCACCCGCAACTCGATCATGTTTTCGCCGCCGCCCTTGTGGATGAGGACTTCGTTGATGGCGAGACCGGCATGGAGACATCCCTCACCACGCCACAGTTCGGCATGGAGGATGCTACGCAGGTCTTGCTGGTAGTGGCCTTCCAGAATGGGCGGCAGGGCTTTGTCGACCTGATCGATGGAAAGGTCGGCGAGAAAGCCGAGCCGCCCCTGATTGATGCCGAGGATGGGGATACCGCTTTGTGCGGTCTGCCGCGCGGTGCCCAGCAGGGTGCCGTCGCCGCCGAGCGTGATGACGAGGTCGGTGTCGGCATTCGCTTGCGCGAACGAGAGCGGCGGCAGCCCCAGGCTGTCGCCAATATCCGCGGCGCACTGGGTTTCCAGAAAAGTGGGGATGCCTTGTGTCAGCAAAAAATCCCGCAGCCGTTGTAATCCGGGGAGGACCGAGGGGTCACGGTATTTGCCGACGAGCAGGACGCGCTGAACAGGTTTGATCATGGGGCTAGCGTACATGGGGGCGGGCTGGACGCCAAGGGGCTGCGGCCACTTTTGCGTGGTGCCGATCTTAGGGCGGGGCGCCATCGTGTATCCACAGATAAAAGCCGCGCAGGAGCAGATGAGGCTGGTAGAGGCTGCCGGCGATGGCGGGTTGCCAATGTTCGGCATCACCGCCGGTGATGAGGATCTGTGCCTGGGGACTGTGCTGGCGATAGTCGGTGATGGCGCCGCGCAGGGCATCGGTAAAGAGGTGGATGACCCCGGCTTGCATGGCGCCGCGGGTGTCATTGCCCAACATTTCTGCCGGGGCGTCCAGTGCGACTTCGGGGAGGAGCGCGGTACCCCGATGCAGGCTGCGCAGGCTCATGGCGACACCCGGCAGGATGCGTCCACCCCTGAAGCGTCCACCGGCCAGCAGGTCGATTTTGATGGCGGTGCCCATGTCGATGACGATGCTGTCCTGGCCGGGGAAGTCCATGGCGGCGGCGAGCAGGCAGCAGCGGCGGTCAAAGCCGAGGCTTTCCGGCGGATGGTAGCCGTGGGGCACGGCGCGGTGGAAAAAGCCGGGGCCGGGTTCGCGGACCTCTGCGGTGGATAAGATTTCCCGCCAGGCGCCAAGCGCCGCAGGCACCACGCCGCCCAATGCGATGGGTTCCCGGTTATGCGCGCCGGACCACGGTAAACCGGGCTGGTGCAAGATCTCCGCGGGTGGCAGTCGGGTAACCACGCGGATGCTGTCAAAATGCACGCCATCGTGGGTACGTGCCAGCAGGGTATGGGTATTACCGACGGCGATGAAGATCATGGATGCTGGGGCCGCAGGCTGACATCTCCGGCACTGAGCCAGACCGTGCCCGTATCCATGCAGGTTACCTGCAAGCGCCCGTCGGGGCCGAGGCCCAGCACCCGGGCCGCACGCACGCCCTGGGCATCGTCGATCTGAACGGTCTGACGGGTCAGGCGATCCGCCTTCTCCCACAGGGGCAGGAAGGGGGTGAAGCCTTCCTCCGCAAAGCGCGCGAAGTCTTTCCGCCATTGACGGAGAACAGTAGCGGCGAGGGTGCCGCGGGTGATCTCGACGCCGAGATCGGCAAGGCTCACGGCGGTGGTGGGCAGAGTGGGGTCATCGTGGATGTTGAGTCCCAAACCCACCACCAGCCGGGTCGCTCCGCGGCTGCGCGGGCGGGCTTCGACCAGAATGCCCCCCAGCTTGCGCCCCCCGACCCACAGGTCATTGGGCCACTTGACCCAGAGATCGGGCAGGCGCGCCTGCAGCAGGATGAACACGGAGAGGGCGGCAACGATGGTTAGCGCCGCATGGACCGGGCTGTGCTGAGTCCAGCCATAACTCAGGTAGAGATGGCGCCCGAAAGGTGAAGACCACCGCCGCCCGCGCCGCCCGCGCCCGGCCCACTGGCTCTCGGTCAGACAGACGTCGATGCGGGTATCCCGCAACACTTCGGTATTGGTCGAGGCGCAGCACAGGGGCAAGTGGATACGCGCCGGGTCGATGCCGCCGATGTCGGCAATTCCCCGGGCGGAGAGCGGCGCGGCGGGATACTCCAGTTGCACGCCGCCATTCCGCGCATGGAGGGGAAAGCCCCATTCGCCGGCCTCCGCGAGCAGTTCACCGGGATTATCGGCAGGCCAGGCATGGGGCAATCCATCGGCCACCGCCGCCAATAAGACCTGTAATGCCGTCGAAGGCGCGTCAGGAGCGGATATGGCCATCTCCCAGGACGATCCATTTCTGCAGGGTCAGGCCTTCCAGCCCTACCGGCCCGCGCACATGCAGGCGGTTGGTGGAGATGCCGATCTCCGCACCCAGACCGTATTCAAAGCCGTCGGCAAAGCGGGTGGAGGCGTTGACCATGACGGAACTGGCATCCACCTCGCGCAGAAAGCGCCGGGCGTGGCTATAGTTTTCGGTGATGATGGACTCGGTATGCTGCGAGCCGTAGCGGTTGATGTGTTCGATCGCGGCATCGAGATCGTCCACCACCTTGACGGAGATGATCGGCCCCAGGTACTCGGTGGCGTAGTCCTCTTCAGTGGCGGCGATGGCGCCGGGGATACGGGGCAGACCGCGTTCACAGGCGCGGATCTCAATGCCTTTCTCCTGTAACGCCGTGGCGATGGGGCGCAGGAGATCGTCTGCCCGGCTGCGCTGAACAAGCAGGCTCTCCGCCGTATTGCAGGTGCCCAGACGCTGGGTCTTGGCATTGACGACCACCCTGAGTGCCTTGTGGGCATCGGCATCGGCATCCACATAGACGTGGCAGTTACCATCCAGATGCATGATGACCGGCACCGTGGCTTCGGCCTTGATCCGGGTGATGAGACTTTTGCCCCCGCGGGGGATCACCACATCCACGTACCGGTCCATGCGGATCAGGGCGCCCACGGCCTCGCGCTCGCCGGTGTGGATGCACTGCACCAGATCGAGGGGCAGGCCGGTCTTGCCGAGAGCGGCGCGCAGGCGTTCGGCGATGGCCAGGTTGCTGTGCAGGGATTCGGAACCGCCACGCAGGATGACGGCATTGCCGGATTTGACGCAGAGCCCGGCGGCATCGGCGGTGACATTGGGCCGCGATTCATAAATCATGGCGATGACGCCCAGGGGCGCGCGCATGCGGCCCACCTGAATGCCGCTGGGGCGGTAACGCAGGTCGGTGATTTCGCCCACGGGGTCGGGCAGGGCGGCGACTTCTTCGAGACCCCTGGCCATGGCTTCAATGCGCGTATCGTCCAGACGCAGACGGTCGATGAAGGCGGCGTCCTTGCCCCCCTCTTCGGCGCCGCGCAGATCCTTGCGGTTGGCACGTTGCAGATTGTCGGCGTCGCGGCGCAAAAATTCCGCCATGGCACGCAGGGCGCTGTCTTTGGCGGCGCTGTCCGCGCTTTGCAACCGGCGCTGGGCGCTGCGGGCGCGTTCACCGATTTTTTCCAGTTCGCTACGTAAATCCAAAATGGAGCCTCC
>JAKACQ010000108.1:0-4768 GCA_021821285.1 Pseudomonadota bacterium | reverse complement strand
GATGAAGCAGGGCGGTACGGCAATGTTCGCCCCCTCCCAGAGCTTGAAGGTCTTGTCGTAATGACCATATAGCGCATCCAGAGCGGTTTGCAGAGGTGTCGGCATAGACAGTGGGTCTATGGGATTGCCTTTGCCGCGCCCAGGCTTGGGCATCTGGCCGCGGATATGTTCCCAGAGGTTGCGGAACATGGGCATCTCGCCACCGGGGATATTGTCCGCCACCGGCACTCGCGGCAGCTTGACGATGCCGCATTCGATGGCGTCCATCAGCGAGAAGTCACTCATGGTCCAGGGGAAGAGTGTACCCTCGACATAGCCCGAGCCGCTCAGGAAAAAGGGCGTGGCGGAAAGATCAAACACCCGCGCCAGCCCGAGCTTACGCTGCACCGCTTCCAGCCCCGATATCCACAGGCGGGCGGCGGCGCTGTTCTCTTCGGCCTCCTTTTTCTCGTCGCCTTTGAGATCGTCGTCCGTCGCACCGGGTTTCTCGCGGTAGCAGTGGTGGGCCTCGTCATTGATGGCGATAACGTTTTTCAGACCCATGAGCTCGGGCATGACGCGCTGGAGCATCTGGCCTTCCGTCTCCAGCGTGTTCAGCGCCTCACCGCCCTGCCCCTGGAGCAGGCGGCGACCGCCCTTGGAGAGTTCCAGCCGCTCGCGCAGCTTGAAGGCATGGTAGTTGGTGATAACGATGCGGGCGCGTTCCAGATCAGCCAGCATATCGCCGGGCACCAGTTCGCGGCTGGCGTAGTAGCTGTCGGGATCGTTGGGTTGCAGCACGCGCAGACGATCTTTGATGGTGATGCCGGGCGCTACGATCAAAAAGCCCCGCGTGAATTTCTTGCTGTTGGGGTGCCGCACTGCGTTGACGGTCTGCCAGGCAATGAGCATGGCCATCACCGTGGTCTTGCCCGCTCCGGTGGCCAGCTTGAGCGCCAGACGCAGCAGGTCCGGGTTGGCATCGTGACTAACGTTACGCAGGTGATCGATGTAGGTCTGCGCGGATTTCCCCATCTGCGGCGCGACTTCAGTCAGCCAGATGGCGGTTTCCACCGCTTCGATCTGGCAGAAGAAGGGACGAATGCTGCTGAAAGCGTGGTGCCGCCAGTGTTGCAGCAGCCGTGCCGTCTCCGGGGTTACCCGCCAGTCTGCGGGGTTGGGGATGCTGCGCCACTGGTCTACTTCGGCACGCACACCGTTGATGAGCGCGGTGATGTTGTACTGCTGTTCCTCGGTCGAGAGCCCCTGCCCTTGGTCGAGCACCAGCGCTGCCTGCCGACCGGCCCCTTTTTGCTTGCGTGGCCGGGGAATGGGGCTGATGAATTCCGCCTTGCGACGATTGTCGATGATGCGCTGGGTCGGCTGTCCCTGTTCATCCAGCTCCCAATGACGCTGCGGATACCCATAAGGGGAATTGAGGATGGGTTTTTCAAAGAAAGGGTTTTGCATGGTTATTTATGGTCTGCGGCGGCCAAGCTTTGTCCACTTTATAGCCTATAAAGGCCCTGCTGGCGAGTGCCTATTGCAGCTTCGACAGTGCGCTATTGCTACAATTGCTACAGATGAATATAATCAGTGTTTTAATGGCAGGGGCTTATAATGGGCATAGAGAACTCCGATGGCAAAGAAATAAGAAACGTTGTTCTCGCTATAATTACCGCCCGCACCGGTTGGGGACGACGCTTAAAAGTGATCACTTTTTTCGTTTCTTTTATTGCCAGCCTGCTGATTCCTATGGGGGTTATTGTAATCTATTATTTATGGAAACATGGCAATAATATCCTGAATGAACATGGTGAGCGTGTCAGCCTCACTTATGGTATAAGCACCGGCGAAGAGTAGGCGGAGGGTGGTGCTGGGGGTGGTAGCAGCACCATGGACGGCTGCCGTGACGGAGGATGCACCGGTCGGCGGTAACGTTGCGGGCGTCTTTCGCGAAAGCGGTGCGGGCCATAACCGATAAACCCCGGTATATAGGCACTCCGTGGCGGCGGAATGCGCGCGGACTCTAAACTGCTCTGATAGTTGTTGATAGCAGCCAGCAGATTCAATCGGGCAATGGCCGCCTGTGCCTTGGACGCCGCTGACAGGGTTTCCTCTTTGGCAGTCGAGCCGGATTTTGTTGGCGCAATCGCCGCTGGCGGTGGAGCAGGAGGTATCGGGGGAAGTGCCTGAACCCGATGTGCGCCGCGAGGCGGTTGGTCCCCGTAGCTCACCACCCCACTCGGCGAAACCCATCGATAAATGGGGTCTCCGGAGGCAACGGGGATAGCGGTGATGTTCCAGACGACAGCGGCTAATATGATCAAGGCGCTCCCAACCGGAATCCCATAGTTGGATGGGCGGTGGTCTGGTGAACAGTGTCTTATCCCGCCAAGGCCTGACATGAACGTGTCCTCTCAATCCTGTTTCGCCGCCAGTTCGGCCTTGAGGCGGGCGAGATCGTCGTCGACGCCGCTGGTGGCGCGAAGTTTGTCCATTTCCCGATCCGTCTGCGTGCGGTGGTCTAAAGGATCGTTGATGACCCCGGACTCCAACAGGCCATCCATGGCCTGAGCCTTGGCCTGCTCGTGCGCGGTGCGATCCTGCACCCGGCGCAACGCATCCCCGGCGTCATCCAGGCCGTGACCCAACCCGGTGAGGGATTCGGTAACTTTCACTTGCGCCTGCGCCGCCGCCATCTGGCTTTTCATCACTTCTTTCTGGGTGCGGAACTGTTCGATACGTTCCTGGAGGGCGTGTTCATAATCCATGAGCTTCTGTGCCTGGGCGGCGACAGTGTCGTGGGCTTCTTGCAGAGCGGTAATTTTCTGTGCTTCGGCCTGTTTTTCTGCCAGTGCGCTGCGCGCCAGGTCTTCACGGTTGGCGTTGAGGGCCATGCGGGCATCCTCTTCCGCCCTGGCGGCTAGCTTTTGCGCCTGCGCGATCTGGTTTTCCAGGGATATCCGCTCGGTGACCACATCGGCAAGGTGGTGTTTGGCTTCCTGCAGGCTGGCCAGCATCTTCTCGTAGGAGAGGTCCAGGGTTGCTGCGGGGTCTTCGGCCCGGCTGAGCAGTTTGTTAACTCTGGCCTCCAGAATATTGGCGGCGTGCTTAAAAATAGACATGCAAAACTCCTGTGGGACCTGTGGTCGGGGTGAAACACCGTTTGCTTAGATATAGCACAGCCCCGCATCTCTGCAAGTTTTTGTAAGCGCTCCCGGTTTCCTTTCACAATCCCGGAATACTGGTCACCCCTCCATAAACCCCCAACCCGCCCGCCAAGATTACCACAAACAGCACCAGCCAGAGATAAGGGCCGCGCAAGCGGTGTTCGGCAGGCAGCGCCTTGATGGACAGGGCGACCAGAAAGCCCAGTACCATAGGCAGAAGCAGTGCATTCATCACCTCCACGCCAATGTCGAGGCTGACGAGATCAGGAATGGTGATCACCGTCACGGCGCCAGCCACGATGATGGCAGTGTAAATCCCGTAAAACCAGGGCGCATCTTTGGGGTGATGTTCCAGCGAGTGGCGGAAGCCGGTGACCTCCCCCCAACCCCAGGCCCCGGCAAGGGAAGCGACAATGGCCGCCACCATGCCCGCCCCGAGGATACCCACGGAAAACACGATGCGTCCCCAGGTGTCGCCGAGATAAGGAATAATGGCCTCTGAAAGCTGATGCACCGTATTGAGGGGAGCGTTGGGGTTCAGGCGGCCAATGGTGGCGGCCGTCGCGATCAGTACGGCCGCCATGATCAACTGGGTGAGAATCGCGCCAAAGGCGGTATCCCAGCGCGCATGGCGATAATGCTCGGGGTGTAGCCCCTTATCGGCGACGGCCGACTGCTGATAGAACACCATCCATGGCATAATGACAGCGCCGATATTAGCGGCGACCAGCATCATATAGTCGTCGTTGGTGATGGGCGCGTGCAGCAGGCCATCCAGCATTTCGTGGATGCTCGGATGACTGGCCCAGGCGATACCAAAAAAGACCAGTTCAAAAAGGCCCATGATCAGGGCGACACGTTCCACATGCCGGTATGAACCGGTCCAGACGATGGTCAGCAGGGTGGCCGCCGCCAGGGCAACCCCGACAGAGCGCGGCAAGCCATAGAGATTGCTGACACCGGCCACCCCGGAGAATTCCGTCAACAGCGCGCCGGTGGTGGCCACACTGAGGCCGGCCACGGAGAGATAGGCCCAGCCTTTCCCGAAGGTTTCGCTGATCAGTTCGCCGTGGCCTTTACCGGTAAAGATGCCCAAACGCACCGTCAGTTCCTGCACGATATAGAGGATAGGCATGAGGATGAATTGCAGGAGCAGCAGCCTGAAGCCCCATTGCGCACCACTCTGCGCCGCGGTGATGATACTGCCGACATCGGTGTCGGCGAGCATGACCACCAGACCGGGTCCCAGCACCGCCAGGAAAATTTCCCAGCGGGAACGATGGGTGGGTGCGCTGGTTTTGCTGAAGACGGGTGTTGACGACATAGGAAGTATCCGTATTGTATCTCATCTAAACGCGAATGATTCCTGTTTGCCCGCGCTTTGTCAAGCACCTCATTGTCCGAAAATACCGCCAAACACCGTCTGCCGCTAGCCCTCTTTGTCGGGAAATGACAGATGGGCGATCAAACCGCCCGTTCCGGCATTGGCGAAATGGAGGGTGCCGCCGTGCAAGGCCATGATACGCCGGCAAATCCGCAAGCCGATGCCGGAGCCATGCCCGGATTGGCGGGGCAGGGTGCCGCTGTTCAGCGGCCCGATGTCCCGTTCGGGCACC
>JAKACQ010000007.1:0-81992 GCA_021821285.1 Pseudomonadota bacterium | reverse complement strand
AATACCTCGATTTCCATATACACCTCGTTCGTGATCACCGGCGCCTCAAATACGCCGATCTTCTCAACCCGGTGTATCAACTTTCAATCGCTGCCCTGTATCAATTTACATCCGCTGCTGACAGCAGGCGGCAAGGTGTTGACGGATTTCCGCATAAACCTGATCGGCCGGCGTGTCATAGGGGAGCACCTCCATGGCCGCGATAACAGTGTTCACCTGTTCTGTGAGTCTGGAAGAATTTTTCTTTGCCGCGCCATACCGTAATTCACAAGCCACCATAATGGAGGTGCACACGGCCGCTTCTCCGACAACGGCAATCCTCTGTGCCACCAGCCCTGTGGATGCCTGATCAAATCCGACAGAATATTGGTGTCCAACAGATAGCGGGTGCCCCCGCTCACAATTCGATGTCATCCAGCGGGAGAAGATCGCGATCCGTATCCGGGAACGCCTCATCCAAGGCAGAAAGACTCGCCAGAGTGGCCAGAAGCCCTTTGCGTTTTACGGGCTCGATGATCAAGCGGTCATCCTCACGCCGCATGATGGCCTCTTGCGCATCCATCTCGAACTCACGGGGAATACGCACCGCCTGATTGCGGCCATTACGAAAAAAGCGTACATGACGTTCCGTATGCATGGTATGACCTTCCTGTCGACATAGGCTTCAGCATAGGCCGCACGCCATCGACCCGTCAATGGATGCATTCATGTGTCCAGTTGGGCTACCAAAGGTCTATAGACTGCTTCTCTCTCCGTGGCGATGGGAAAAGATTGCCTTTTTCTGCAACTTCACCCAAGTCATGATTTCACAGAAAACTGGTAGCTATAATAATACAGAAACCTCTATAATAAATAGAGGCTTTGGCGTACCAAAGTGAGAGAGGCGGCAAGCAGAGATATTTGCCTCGTCAAAGCTTGGCGTTTGCGATCATAATAACACGTCGGTTTTATGTGAATGACATTTGGTAAATAGTTATACTTTATTAGCCTATGGGGTATGCATGAAAAATGTGATCAATATTTCTATTTCTATTTTAATGTGTTGCGCTTTTTCTGGAATTGCAAGTGCCAATGTTGTTATTCCTGGTTGGTGGAGCACTGACTATAATGTCGGGTATTGTGTGTATAATAAAAATATTACTCCAAGCCTGCCATTTCTGGAAACAGAAATCGGGAGGTTCGATACAGGTGCAAGCCAGTATACAACGTGCGATCACGGAAAGTGGATCGCGCGAAACACTTATGGTTACCAAGCAAAAATGATTTGTACAACTGTTGGGGTAAACGGGCAACGAGAAACAACAGTAAATAAAATAACTTTTCACAAGAAAGATAAAAGACATTTTTCCATTTCGATAAATGGATTGGTAACTGGAAAATATACCATTACATATAATCTCACCCCAAAAAAATGCCCGGTTATTAAGTATCCATGGATTGACGCAGAAACAAATCCAGATGTGCCAAACCCGCTATGGCTTCAAAATATGTTGCTTAAAAAGTTTAGTGGCGGTTAACAAATCGAATGTTTTCTGAACACGTAGTTTCCGGGCGATTTGAAGGGTAGTATCTGGTCCCGCAATCGTCCAACAACCATCTGTCTTTCTATGTCCGGAAAACGTCACCAAACCGTAAAGGGTACCGACCATTGATGTCTGGACGTCCGCAAACGCTGCAATATAGCCTTTCAGTCCACCTGCCACAGAGTGCGGCAAACTCAACCTGCCGGGATCGTTACCAGCGGATACTGGTCGTTACGCCGCATGAACCTCGTATCGTTTGTAGTCATTGACGGTCTCCGCAAAGCCATAGATCATAATGGTACCTCGACGCTGGTTTACTGAGAGGCGAAGTGCCGGATGTGTATTTATGCTATGAACCTGACGCCGTCCATGCCGACCATTAGAACACGTGTCATGTCCACCGAACGGAGCACAAAACCATGCCTAATGACCGCTTGACCTTCTATACCAACCCCATGTCGCGGGGCCGCATCGTGCGCTGGATGCTCGAGGAATTGGGTGTGCCCTATCAGACGGTGCTGCTTGACTATGGCACGACGATGAAGGCCTCCGAGTATCTGGCCGTCAACCCCATGGGCAAGGTTCCTGCCATCCAGCATGGGCAGACTGTGGTGACGGAAGCGGCGGCCATCTGCGCCTACCTTGCGGATGCCTTTCCCCAGATGGGGCTGGCACCAGCCCCCGATGATCGATTGCGAGGCCCGTACTTCCGCTGGTTGTTCTTTGCCGCAGGCCCGTTGGAGGCCGCAGCCAGCAACAAGGCCATGGGCTTCGTCGTGCCACCGGAACGTGAGAAAATGATGGGTTACGGCACTTATACGGCGGTGATGGATGTGCTCGAAGACGCGGTGGAACAGGGTGAATATCTGCTCGGCGATAACTTCTCGGCTGCCGATGTGTACGTGGGTGCGCATTTGGGATTTGGCATGCAATTCGGCACGATCGAAAGGCGCCCAGGCTTTGAACATTACTGGTCACGGGTCAGTGCCCGCCCGGCTGCCATCAGGGCCAAACAGATCGACGATGATCTTTTACCCAAGGACGCCACAAAAACATGACAGGGACTGAGGGTATGCGGCGTGATACATTTTGTCGCCTGAAAACTACGGTAACAATATGCTAGTCACGTTTAAAACAGACAAAAAACAATTGCGATTTAATGACAAGATTAAATGTACAGTAGTTATCGATGAGATTGATTGGAGTGATTTTCACGAATGTTCTTTAATGATGATTATGTCTCTGGATATGGTCGTGATGATATTCATGTGTATTGGTTCAACGGATCAACAAGCACAAGGCATGCCGCAGTTGTTAGATCGTGCAAGAAACCGCATACATTCAGATCAATCAAATCAGGTTATGGAATTGATGATGATTGTGTTTATTATGAAGCTGTTAAGATACCAAAGGCAAACCCAAAAACGTGGACTATGATCAATAATATGTATTCAAAAGATGATAAGAATGTATTCTATTTTAGAATAGCTTGTGGTCGGAGCTGACCTGGAAAGTTTTGAAATTATCCCAGACGCATGTTTTCCCGACATTGAGGATTCGTGTTGCGGAAAGGATAAAAACCGCACGTATGTAATTGGGACAAGTGTTGCCACTAGCGATAGATGTATTGTGCATCAATAGATTGGTGGTTTCATGTTCTTGGTGTAACATCTGATAGGCCTCACAAGCGCCCGTTTCTTTGAACGCTTGGTCTCTCGACACTTTTTGGGTCTGGTGCGGCCCTGGGAGCGTCGACCAACCCCGTCTATTTTTCTGTGCCTGTAGAATCTTACTGCCAATCGTTCTCAGATGAACCCCAGTACTGACAGGCTAAACTCAAGCCCCAATGACTGCAAACGCTGCGCAGGGGACATTGGGGGAACATCGATCTCGACCTGATAGGGCCGTGGTCGGGATCCTTTGACCTGGGCGCGAATGCGGCCGCCCTGGACCGCCAGGCGGGTGACGGCACCCCGGTTCGCGTATGTACGACCACGCGGCAGCCGATTGTCGTAATCGATATGGGTCAGCGCGTTGAGCCACTGGGCACCCCCACCAGGTTTTTCCATATGCTTGTGTCGCCATACCTCGGCAGGATACTCCAACGCCATCGTCCAGATCGCGAGTGTCCCAGATGTCAGTGCACCTTGCAAAACCTGACTGTTTGAAATAGAGCACTGCGCCCGTCCCTATGACCCGCGACCAAATCGACGCAGAATATTGACAAGTGTCGCGTTGCGGTTTACATATTGACCTGATTAAAACATTCCGCCACAAAGGCCTCGAAGTGTATTACCGCACGGGCAGCAAAGCGGGCATCCAGCCGGCACACGCTGCCAAATTGCGGGTGCTTCTCACTGCATTGGATGCGGCAGAGGCCCCGGAGCAAATGAATGCGCCGGGATGGCGCCTGCACAAACTGGCCGGCGATCTGGAGGGATTCTGGTCGGTGAACGTGAACGGAAACTGGCGACTGATCTTCCGTTTCGATGGTAAAGATACGGAGTTGGTCGATTACTTGGATTATCACTGAGAGGATGTCATGAGCGAAATGCACAATCCCGCACACCCCGGCGAGGTGTTGCGTGAATACCTGCCGGAAGACATGAGTGTCACCGACGCTGCAAAGGCGCTGAACGTGACTAGACAAGCCTTGTCGGCGCTATTAAATGGGCGATCTGGCGTCAGTGCAGACATGGCGCTACGTCTCGAGGCAGCACTTGGCGTAGAGGCTGGATTCTGGTTACGAATGCAGGTGGCTTACGACCTCTGGGAGGCACGGCAGCGAGGGGTGGCTAAAGGTGTTCGACATATCGCGGCCTAAAAAGTGAAGGCTATATGCAAAAAGTGGTTGACCCGGGCTCATGAGACGGCCATGTTGGTAGTGGGCGGGAGCCGTCACGAAACTGCTACCCATTCCTCCACCCCTTGAAATGCACTATGATTCTGTCTGATCTTCGTCCGCCCAGCAATGAAGAAGACCATCTCCCGGAGGAGCATGAAAAGAATAATGCAACGCGCCTTTCTGATGACCTGTCTGATGATCTTCTCGTCATCGGTCCTGGCTTCTGACCAACGGCAAGCACTTTGGAACCGGCTGGAACATGCAACCTATATTCAAACCGGTTCGGGGAAAACGGTAATTTATGATTTTTTCGATCCTAACTGTCTGTATTGCGCGAAAGCATTCCAATTGGAGCGTCCGATCGCCGATAAGGGTCAACTCACCGTTCGCTACGTGCCGGTAGGTTTTCTCACCGACTCCAGCTTTGGTAGGGCCGCCGCTATTCTTCAGGCGCGGAATCCACGAGAAGCCATGGAAAACAACTTCATGGCGTTGCTCAGAACCGGGCACGCGGTGATTTCGTCTGCCACCGCCACGGAAGCCACTCATTCCGCGTTACGGCGGAATGAGCGAATTTTTATAGATACCGGCGCCACCACCTTACCCGAGTTGGTGTATAGACTTCCCGGTGGGCAGGTGAAGTCCTTTCGCGGCGAGTTGTCGACGGAACAACTCGGCCTTCTGATTTCTGGACACGGACTAGACAGTTAGAGGCCGGTCAAACTTCTCAGAACTGGTAGGACACACCCGCGTTGGCCATGAAATGCGCGACCTGCTGATAGCCATTGGCGTAACGATAAATCGGCAAATAAACCGAAGTATTCAATAACCATTCGCTGCTCAGGTTGATCTGCACGCCTGGGGCGATATATAGGTTGGAGTAACCACTGTTCATATTGCCATAGGCGGTATCACCGCCACCTTGGTCATGGCCCCGCCACTGGTAGCTCAACTGCAGGGTGGGGATCAAGCGGGTGCTGGTCTCTATCCCGTCATAATGCGCCCCCACGGCAAGATTCACGCTGTCCCCCGGACGATACCCCTGATAACTGTCGAGGGCGTGCCGCCACAGGATTTGCGTGAACCATCCCCAGTCGGACTCATTCCCCACCTTATATCCGCCAAGAAGCAAGTCGTTCGTGCCCGTTCCTGGTTGAGTGTCTCGATCCATGATCGGATCCCCTTGATAATAATTACCGGCATTGGTCGGCCCGGTGGGCAGTTTTAAACCAAAGGTTATGCCGCTGGACATATCGCTTGAGAAACCGGTGTACATGCCCATTATGCGGATATCCGAAAGAACCGTGGCGTTGGAGGTGAGTATTTGCGGTGAAACACCCTGGCTGGCATCGGTAGACCCGACGGTGCCATTGCTGTCGGTGACGAAGTGCCTATTCCAGTATGGGATCATGGCCATGATCCCCCACTGATGATTGAACATATGCTGAATATTTAAATTAAAGAAATTGGTCTCTATTTGCTTGTCCGGATTTAAGTTGCCCGGCACGATACCACTGCCATGCTGGGTTTCATTCTGGTTCATATAATCGTACTGAAGAGAGATCCTGGTTTTATAAAAAGTGCTGGGAAGACCAGGCAAACCCAGGTTGAAAACGCCACAGCCGCAAGCGCAGGCGGACGCCATGTTTGGAGTCATGGCGATGGTGATCAAGGTCATCGTGGTCGACAAAAAACGTAATGTTGCAATCTTGCGTAGATTATATGTGTTGGCCATGCCTGTTTCCTCCTGTGTGATATCATGTAAGGCACATGCATATTACACGCTGCGTAGCCCGTGTTGACTGTGGCAAATTGTCGCAGCATCACCCCGTCCATCCGCTGGTGGGCGCTCGAAAAAACCACGCGCGTCGCACGAAGACAGGGTGCGGATTCTTGAATAAGGATGAGCGCCATTTCCTGGGAGTTGGATTTTTCGAGATGCCACATGAGGTATAGGTTCGCGCGATGCTGCGACAATTTGCCGCATTTACCCAGCGCTAAAGGTACCGTAAGGTGAATGCCATGCGGAGGCCAGATAATGGCCAGGAATACGATCCGACTATGATAATAAAAGAAGATTAAGCGATGAAGCCATCCTCCATCAATGCACACGGTGAAAGCGTGAGCCATGCACAGAAAGAGCATGCTTGGTCCATTACGCCGGGTTCCACTTTTACCGTAACCCTGGATGATTTGCCGTTGATCGCCATGTCGGTCGAAGCGGCGATCCGAACCCGGATGACTGCACAACCGCTAGCCCTGGTGAGCCTCGCCACGAGCGAAGGGGATATTTCGGACAGTTTGGAAGCCAGGGAAGGACGTTGTGCGGAGGGCCGCTAAGAACACGGCGCATGCATTCCCTCTCCTTACTTCGCCCACGCATGTGGGCATTTTTTATTCAATACGTTGATGTTAGTCGATCGTGTAAATGGTCTTGTGCCTCAATCCGCATCTTGCCTCGTTTGGTCAGGCAGGATGCGGCGCAAAAAATCGCCGAAAAGCGGAACCGTAAAGTTCAGCCATCCATAGGCTGGACTGTAAATCATCCCTTCCTTGATCATTTTTGCGCGGACTGGCCCCAAGGTCGAAGATTCCACCCCCATGCAGGTGGCGACTTCCCGAAAACGATAGGGTCCGGTTCCCAGTTCGGCGATTGCGCGGAGAAAAGTTTTTTCACCAGGACTCAGCCGATCAAACCGGACTCGAAAGAAATTGACGTCCAAGCGATGGATGGCCATCGGGGTAGCCGCTTGTATATCCGGCAAAGTGATGGCCGGACCCTGCGCTTGATTCCAACTGATATAGCCCCACTCCTGGACGAAATAAGGGTATCCTTCGGTAATTCGGAAGATCTCCGCTAGGGCATCTTCCGTAAATTGCGCGCCAGCAGCCTGAGCCGGGTCCTGCAGCGCCTTGAACGCATCGGTTCGGGACAA
This sequence comes from Pseudomonadota bacterium, assembly GCA_021821285.1. Lineage (GTDB taxonomy): Bacteria > Pseudomonadota > Gammaproteobacteria > Acidithiobacillales > Acidithiobacillaceae > Acidithiobacillus. Next base: position 74,688 of record JAKACQ010000007.1, on the reverse strand, counting down.
GGGTCCAACGCTGGGGTAAGCGAAAAGACGCTCAGCGTAGGATTTGGATTGCCCCGCCAGCGATGGAAGAATAGGCAGTCCGGCCCCAATCAACGCGAGGGGGAGCTGCTGTTGCTGTATCCGGTGCATGGCCATGATCAGAGCGCTGAATTCCAGCTTGCTGAGGTACTGCACCTCGTCGATCAGCAAGACGATGAGCGTGTCCTTTTCCGCCGCCGCTTCCGCCACGGATTGGAAAAGACGGGGCAGATCCGCTTCCAGATCTCCGCTGTCGGCTGCCCCTACAAGAGGCTCGATATCCATGGAAAACTCAACATCCGATATTTTCACCCGAAGCGCTCCCACAAAGCTTCGCAGAACGGCCAACCCCTGTTTTACCTGGTGACTCAGGCCAGCCAAACGATTCAGGTCATACAGCAATTCTCGCATTGGCGGGATCAGCAGGGCCGCCAAACTTTTCCCACTGTGCGCCTCGAGGCTGATCGTATGGTATCCGGTAGCGCGCGCCTTGCGCCCGATCTCGTTCAGCAGAACCGTCTTGCCTACCCCACGCAAGCCCGTCAGCATCAGACTGGGTTCGGCCCGTTGTTGCCGCACTCGCGCCATGAGAATATCGGCCCGCTCCAGGATTTCGGAGCGGCCCACGAGTTCTGGCGGGGGCGCCCCCGCCCCAGGAGAAAAAGGATTGGAAATGGCATGCATAGGATGGTCTCCATCCATCAGGCTTGACCTGATCATAGCAAGCTCTATGGATATCTACTAGAATACGGCTAGATGTTGCTAGATCTAGATAGATGTGGGTAGATACGCGCCGGGCGGGTTGCTGGCCCGGATCGTATCCAGGCCATCCGTGATTACAGCGGCGACTGCCAGAGTTTGTCCCAGCCCTGCTGGGCGGCGAGGCCGAGGCGTTGGGGGAGGGTGCTTTTGCGCTGGTAGTGGAGGGCGAGGACTTTGCCTTTTTGCGCCGCCTCCAGGAGGATTTCGTCGCTGGTGGCGAGTTGATCCACGAGGCCGAGCGTCAACGCCTTGTTGCCGAGCCAGGCTTCGCCGGTGGCGACTTGTTCCAGGTTTAGTTGCGGACGGTATTGTTGCACGAAGTCGCGGAACTGGGCGTGGGTTTCTTCCAGTTCTTCCCGGAGCTTGGCGCGGCCCGTGTCGGTGTTTTCGCCGAAGAGGGTGACGGTGCGCTTGAACTTGCCCGCGGTGAACTGCTCCCAGTCGATGTGGCGGTCTTTGAGCCAGCGGTGGAAGTTGGGGATTTGGGCGACCACGCCGATGGAGCCGATGAGGGCGAAGGGGCTGGCGACGATACGGTCGGCGGTCGCGGCCATCATGTAGCCGCCGCTGGCGGCGATGGCGTCCACCAGCGCGGTGACGTGGATCTTCGCGGCGCGCAGGCGCAGGATCTGGGCGGCGGCGAGGCCGTAGGTGTTGACCATGCCGCCGCCGCTTTCCAGGCGCAGCAGGACGGCGTCTCCGGGCTGGGCGGCCTGGAGGATGGCGGAGATCTCCTCACGCAGGGCGCTCACGGCGGAGGCGCGAATGTCCCCCTTGAAGTCGAGCAGATAGGTGCAGGGTTCCGCGCCGCCGTCCTTGGCTTTTTCCTTGCGGTCTTTTTTGCGGGCTTTTTGATGCGCTTTCAGGGCCTTTTTGTCGAGGCGGAGTTGTTGAACGTTTTCACTGGACTGTTCCAGTTGTTTACGCAGGTCGCTGACCTGCACCTGCCCGGCGGCGGGGCCCTTGCGCCTGTTCAGGGCGATGGCCGTGAGCCCCCCCGCGATGATGAGCAGGGCGACCACGATGGTGGCGGTGTCGGCGAGGAAGAGCAGGTAGTGACCGAAGAAGTTTTCCATGGCGCAAACTATATAACAGGGTGTGGGGCGGCGCTATACTCTCTGGCTGGTGTGTGGTTGAAGCTTAGGGGGTGTGGGCGTTATCATTTGGCCTCTTGCTGAAGGTGCGTCTTTTCATGATCCAGGTGAAGTTTTTTGCCAGTGTCCGTGAGCGGGTGGGAACGGAGGCGTTGCGTCTGCCCTGGCCGGAGCGCGGGGCGACGGTGGCGGAGGTGCTGGCGCTGGCCGAGGGGGAAACGGGGGTGACCCTGCGGGGCGCGCATGTGCTGGCGGCGGTGAATTTGCAGCATGCGTCTTTCTCCAGCGTGGTGCAGGATGGTGATGAGGTGGCGTTTTTCCCTCCGGTGACGGGGGGTTAGAGTTGCTGGTTAAAGTTCAGCAAGAAGATTTCGATCCGATGGCGGAGATGGCGGCTTTTCCCGCCGGGCGCATCTCCGGCGCGGGGGGCGCGGTCACTTTTATCGGGACGGTGCGCGATTACAGCGAGACGGCGGAGATTCTCGGCATGGAGATCGAGCACTATCCGGGAATGACGGAGCGGGAGCTGGAGCGCCTCGGCGCCGAAGCGGCGCGGCGGTACGACATTCTCGACAGTCTGATCATCCATCGCCACGGGTGTCTGGCGCCGCAGGATACCATCGTGATGGTGGCCGTGTGGGCACGGCACCGGGCGGCGGCCTTCGATGCCTGCCGCTTTCTCATCGACGTCCTGAAAACCCGCGCGCCTTTCTGGAAGAAAGAGCGCACCCCCGCGGGGATGCGCTGGGTGACCGATTGCCCCGGCTGCCGGGCCGGGAGCCGGGAGGGACACACCCACGCGCCCCATCTGGCCCATTACCCTGAACCTGTCATGAAGTGAGATGCTATGCCGAGTTTTGATGTGGTGTCCGAAGTGGATATGCAGGAGGTGGACAACGCGCTGCATACAACGGTCAAGGAAATTACCACCCGCTATGATTTCAAGGGCAGCAAGGCGCGGATGGAGCGCAGGGACAAGGAAATCATCCTGCTGGCCGAGGATGAGTACAAGCTGGGGCAGATGCTGGATCTGCTGTCGGCGCGCCTGGTGAAGCGGGGTGTGGACCTGAAGGCGCTGGAGGTGGGTCAGGTGGCGGCGGCGGCGGGGGGACTGGAGCGGCAGGTCCTGGGTTTGAAGGTGGGCCTGGAGACGGAAGTGTCCAAACGCCTGATCAAGTTTCTCAAAGAGGGCAAATTCAAGGCGCAGGGCAGCATTCAGGGAGATCAGTTGCGGGTGTCCGGCAAGAGCCGGGACGAACTGCAGGCGGCCATCGCCGCTCTGCGGGGGCATGATTTCGGCCTGCCTCTGCAATTCACGAATTTTCGGGATTGAGCATGCAAGAGGACGCCGCCCCGCTGCGGCACACGGCGCTCCATGACTGGCATGTGGCCCAGGGGGCCCGCATGGTCGAGTTCGCGGGCTGGGAGATGCCGCTGAATTATGGTTCGCAACTGGCGGAGCACGCGGCGGTGCGGCACGGGGCCGGGCTCTTCGACGTCTCGCACATGCGGCCCCTGGAGGTGCAGGGTCCGGAGGCGCGGACGCTGCTGCGATACGCCCTGGCCAACGACGTGGCCAAGCTGGATGCGTGGCCGGGCAAGGCGCTGTACAGCACGCTGCTGCGGGCCGATGGCGGGATCATGGATGATCTGATCGTCTACCATCGCGGCGGGGGCGCGTACCGGGTGGTGCTGAATGCGGCGGGGGCCGAGGCGGATACGGCGCATCTGCAGGCGCTGGCCGACGCCCATGACTGGCGGGTGACCCTGTGCAAGCGGCCGGATCTGGGGATTCTCGCGGTGCAGGGTCCACGGGCGCGGGCCATCGCGGCGATGGTGCTGGACTTGCCGGCGTTGTCCGGATTGGCGGTTTTTTACGCCCTGGAGCAGGGCGGTTTTTTTGTCGGGCGCACCGGCTATACCGGCGAGGATGGGGTCGAAGTGGTCTGCGCGAATGCCCTGTTGCCGGATCTGGCGGATCGGCTGGTGGCGGCCGGCGCGCGGCCGGCGGGCTTGGCGGCGCGGGACAGTCTGCGTCTGGAGGCGGGCCTGGATCTCTACGGTCAGGACATGACGGTGGCGGATTCCCCGGATGCGAGCAATCTGGCCTGGACGGTGGATCTGCGGACGCCGCGGGATTTTCTCGGGCGGGCGGCGCTGCTTGCGCGGCGGGCGGCGGGCGAGGGAGCCAGTTTGGTCGGATTGGCCCTGCGTGAGGGCATTCCACGCCACGGCTGCGTGGTGGAGGACGCCGGGGGACGGCCCTGCGGGGTGGTCACCAGCGGCTTATTTTCTCCCAGCCTGCAATGCGGCATCGCCCTGGCGCGCCTGGATGCCGCGATGGCGCCGGGAACGGTGTGCGGAGTGGTGGTGCGCGGGGTGCGCCGCCCGGCACAGGTGGTGAAACCCCCTTTCTGGCGGCACGGGGCGGCGACTTTTTCTTTCCCTGAGGAGTAAGAGGCATGAGCAAGATTCCGGAAACATTGCGTTACAGCGAGACCCATGAATGGGTCGAGGACCTGGGGGACGGACGCTGCCGGGTGGGCATTACCGACCATGCCCAGGAGTTGCTGGGGGATCTGGTCTACGTGGAGGCGCCCGCCGTGGGCAAGGCGATTCGCGGCGGTGAAGCCTGTGGGGTGCTGGAGTCGGTGAAGGCGGCGGCGGACTTCTATGCCCCGGTGGACGGCAAGGTGGCGGCGCGTAACGAGGCGCTCGACGATCACCCCCAGTGGCTCAATGAAGATCCCTACGGCCGGGGCTGGATCATGGAGCTGGAAACACATGCCGATGCCTGTTCCGGGCTGATGGATGCCGCCGCCTACGGCAAGCTGGCCGAATCGTAAAAACATGCCCTACATTCCCCACGATGCGGCGGAAACGGCGGCGATGCTGGCCGCCGTTGGTATTCAGCGCCTCGACCAGCTTTTTGACGAGATCCCGGCGGCCCTGCAGGCGGGGGACATGGCCCTGCCGGAAGGGCTCTCGGAGATGGCCCTGCAGCGGGAATTGGAGCACCGCGCCCTCGACAACGCCCCGTTGCGCTGCTTCGCGGGCGCGGGCGCGTATGCGCACCATATCCCGGCCATCGTGTGGGACATCGCCAGCCGCGGCGAGTTTTATTCCGCCTATACGCCCTATCAGCCGGAAGCCAGCCAGGGCACGCTGCAGGTCCTTTACGAGTATCAGAGCTTCATCACCCGGCTGACGGGCCTGGAGGTGAGTAACGCCTCCCTCTATGACGGCGCTTCGGGGCTGGCGGAGGCTTGTCTGATGGCCCTGCGCATTCAGGGCGGCGAGCCCGTCATCCTGGTGCCGGAGCACCTGCTGCCGAGCTGGCGGCGGGTGCTGGACAGCATGCTGGGTCTGCAGCGCATCCAGCTGCGCTCCGTCCCTTACGATCCGGTTACCGGGACCTTGCGCCTGCCCGGCGATGCCGGCGGGGCGGCGGCGCTGATCATTCCTCAGATCAACGGATTCGGGGTGCTGGAGGCGGTCGACGCCCTGACCGACTGGGCCCATGCCCACGGTCTGCTGGCCATCGCCGTGGTCAACCCGCTGGCCCTGGCCTTGCTGAAGGCGCCGGGAGAGTGGGGCGCGCGCGGCGCCGATATGGCGGTGGGCGAGGGCCAGCCGCTGGGCATTCCGCTAACGGGGGGAGGGCCTTACTTCGGCTTTCTCGCCTGCCGCAAGGCCCATGTGCGCCAGTTGCCGGGACGGCTGGTGGCGAAAACCGTGGACGGTCAGGGCCGTGAGGGCTTTTGTCTGACCCTGCAGGCGCGCGAGCAGCACATCCGCCGGGGCAAGGCGACCAGTAACATCTGCACCAACCAGGGCCTGATGGTGACGGCGGCGACCATCCATATGGCGGCCCTGGGCGGCCACGGACTGCGGCGGACGGCGTTGATCTGTCATCAGCGGGCGAGCCGGTTGCGCGAATATCTGGCGGCGTTGCCGGAGGTGCGGCTGCCTTATGCCGGACCCTTTTTTCACGAGTTCGTGCTGCGCCTGCCGCGTCCGGCCGGCGCGGTGCGGGATGCGTTGCTGGGGCACGGCATACTGGCGGGTGTGCCGCTGGCCGACTCGGGCCTGGGGGAGGCGGGGGACCTGCTGGTCTGCGCCACCGAGCTTCTGGAGGAAGCGGATCTGCGGGCGTACCGCGACGCCCTGGCAACGGTGCTGGAGACGGTATGAGCGATTCCATTTTCGATCACGACCACCACTTCCCGGCGGCGGATGACCCGGCGGACATCCCGGCGCACCTGCTGCGGCAGACCCCCCTGGATCTGCCCAATCCGGCGGAACTGGAGGTGCTGCGCCACTACACCCGCCTGTCGCAGAAGAATTTTTCCATCGATACCCAGTTTTATCCGCTGGGCTCCTGCACCATGAAGTACAACCCGCGGATCGCCCACGCCATGGCCGTTCTGCCGGGCTTCGCGCGCCTGCACCCGGACACTCCGGCCCCGGCCATGCAGGGGCTGCTGCGCATCCTTTGGGAGTTGCAGGAATGGTTGGCGGCGGTCACGGGCATGGCGGCGGTGAGCCTGACCCCGGCCGCCGGGGCGCAGGGGGAACTGGCGGGGGTGGCCATGATCCGCGCCTATCACGCGGCGCGCGGCGATCAGGGGCGCCGGAAGATGCTGATTCCCGCGGCGGCCCACGGCACCAATCCGGCCAGCGCGCGGATGGCGGGTTTCGAGGTGGTGGAAATCCCCAGTCTGGCCGACGGTGATTTGGACATGGAGGCCCTGGACCGGCATCTGGGGGCGGATGTGGCGGGCATCATGCTCACCAATCCCTCCACCCTGGGAGTGTTTGAACGGCGGATTGCGGAGATCGCCCGCCACGTCCATGCCGCGGGGGGGTTGCTGTACTATGATGGCGCCAACCTCAATGCCATTCTGGGGCGGGTGCAGCCGGGGCGGATGGGTTTCGATGTGATGCATCTCAATCTCCACAAAACCTTCGCCACCCCCCACGGCGGGGGTGGGCCGGGCGCCGGTGCGGTGGCGGTGCAGGAGCGCCTGCGTCCCTTTCTGCCCCTGCCCACGGTCACCCGTGAAGCCGAGGGAGCCTGGCGCTGGATGAGCGAAGCCGACCTGCCCCGGAGCATCGGGCGGTTGAGTGCGCACGGCGGCAATATCGGCGTCCTGTTGCGCGCCCATGCCTACCTGCGCCGTCTGGGGCGGGCGGGGGTGGGCCGGGTGTCGGTGTACGCGGCGCTCAATGCCAACTATCTGCTGAAGGAGTTGCAGCGGGTGGGGTACCAGGCGGCCTTTCCCGAGCGGCGGGCGAGCCACGAATTCATCCTCGGCGTCAGCGACCTGCAGCAGGCGACGGGGATCCGCGCCTTGGACGTGGCCAAGCGTCTGCTGGATTTCGGAATACATGCGCCGACGATCTACTTTCCGCAACTGGTGCCGGAGTGCTTGCTGATCGAGCCGACGGAAACGGAGAGCAAGGCGACGCTGGACCGCTTTGTGGCGGTCATGGCGCGGATTCGCCAGGAGGCCCTGGAGCAGCCGGAACTGCTGCGCGCGGCGCCCCACCATCTGCCGGTGGGACGGCTGGATGAGGCCCTGGCGGCGCGGCGGCTGGATGTGGCGGCCGCCCGGTGACGAGATCTCCGGCGCTGCTGCTCGATGCCCTCGGCGCGGTGTTGCTGGATAAGGAACGAGCGCTGCGCCTGGTGCTGTCCGGTTTCTTGGCGGGAGGCCACGTGCTGGTGGAGGATGTGCCGGGCGTCGGCAAGACCACGCTGGCGCTGGCGCTGGCGCGCCTGCTGGGACTCGACTTCGCGCGGGTGCAGATGACCGCGGATCTGTTGCCTGGCGACATCCTCGGGAGCAGTCTTTTCGACCCGCGGGAGCAGCGTTTCGTCTTTCATCCGGGACCGATCTTCCACGCCGTGGTGCTGGTGGACGAAATCAACCGGGCTTCGCCGCGCAGCCAGTCGGCCCTGCTGGAAGCGATGGCGGAAGGACAGGTGTCGGTGGACGGGCAAAGCTTTCCATTGCCCCGTCCCTTTTTCGTGATGGCCACCCAGAATCCGCAAGAACACGCCGGGGTTTTTCCCCTGCCGGAAAGTCAACTGGACCGCTTTACCCTGCGCTTGTCACTGGGTTATCCGAGTCGTGAGGCGGAGCGGGGGTTGCTGATGGGGGAAAATCACCGGCCCGCGGATCTGGCGGCGCTGGCCGATGTCACCCTGCTGCGCCAATGGCAGGCGCAGGTGGCGGCGGTTTTTCTCAGTCCGGAAATACAGGACATGCTGCTGGCCCTGGCGCAGGGCAGCCGTCACGATGCGCGGGTGCGGGCCGGTTTGTCGCCGCGCGGCTTGCTGGCGCTGAAGGCGGCGGCGCAGGCCTGGGCTTTTCTGGCCGGACGGGATTTCCTGACACCGGATGACCTGCGTGCGGTGACCGTGCCGGTACTGGGGCATCGCCTGCTCCCCACCGCCGCGCTCGACGGCGATGATCTGGCGGCCCTGCTGATGCAGGATGCGTGGGGTTTCGGCCCGTGAGCCGCCACCGGCGCGAGGTGCATCTTTCCCGCTCCGGCAAGGTCTTTGTGGGATTGACCCTCGCCCTGGGTTTCGCGGCCGTCAATACCGGCAATAACGTGTTGTTTCTCCTGGTATCCATGCTGCTGGCGATCATGGTGCTCTCCGGTTTCGCGGCGCTGGGCAATCTCTGGCGGGTCCGCGCCGCGCTGCTCCCCGGCCAGGTGTTCACGGCGGGGGAGCCGGGCGACCTGCTGCTGCGCCTTTCCAACCCGCGTCCCTGGCCGCTCTGGTTGTTGGAACTGCGCCTGGGCGCGGCGCGGCGTACCCTTATCCGCGTGAGCGCGCGGCAGGAAACCCTGGTCGCCCTGCCGTGGCGCCCGGAGGTGCGGGGTCAGCCGCCATTACCCCCGTTGCGGATGGGGTCGGCGTTTCCTTTCGCCTTCGTCTGGCGCGGCATGGAATTGCGGATGGGGTCGGCGGATCGGCCCTGGGTGGCGCCCGCCGCCGGTGCATGCGCCGTGCCGCCCGCGGATCCGGGGTACCAGGAGGCGTCGGGCGACGCGCCCGGTGGCCACGGCGATTTTCTCTGGGTGCGTGAACGTCTGCCGGGGGAAGGGCTCGGCGCCGTGATCTGGCGGCGCGTGAACTGGTCCCTGGGGACGCGGGGAGAACTGCGCCTGCCGGTCCGCGAGCGGGAGCAGGCGGCACAGCGGCGGATCGTGCTCGACTGGGAAGACGCCGCCCTGCGGCAGTGGACGGTGGAGCAACGCCTGCGGCACTTTCGCGGCGCCCTGGATACCGCGTTGACGCAGGGCTGGGCATGGCGCTTGCGGATGCCCGCCGGGGTGGCGGCGGGCCGGGGACGTTCCGGCATGGACCGGGCCTTGCTGCTGCTGGCGCAACAGCCGCCGCTGCCGGCCATCCCGGCGGCGGGATACGCGCGGGCGGGGTGGTTTTCCCGCCGGAGAGGCGCGCTCTGATGCCGGTATTCCGCCTGCCCGCGCGCAGTGTGGGACCGGTGCTGGCGGCACTGATGGGGGGCGTTTTGCTGCTGGCGCTCGGGGCGGAAGCGGAACCCTGGGCCATCGCCGTCTGGGCCGTGGCCACCGGGATGGGGCTGTATGGGGGGTGGCACGGGCGGCTGCCCTGGTTGACCGGCGCCCAGCGCCTGATGCTGGGCCTTTTCCTGCTGATCCTGGCGTGGCTCGTGGCGGGATGGGGCAACTGGCTGGCGATCGCCAGTCAAACGGTGCTGGTGTTATTGGCCGTCAAGGCCTTGGAAATGCGCGGTCAGCGCGACTTTTACCAGGTGGCCGCGCTGGTGTTGCTGGGGATGGGCGTGGCCGCCTGGTTGCGGGTCGACATCCTGCTGGGGCTTTTTCTGCTGCTGGCCTTATATCTGTCCTTGCTGGGACTGCTCTGGCAGCCTTTGGCCGATGCGGCGGCGGATCGCGTCGCGGGCGAACCGCGCTGGCGGGATTTCCGCTATATGCTTCTGTTTAGTCTGGCCTTCCTGTTGGTCTTGTTGCCGCTGACGGGGCTGTTCTTCCTGCTCCTGCCGCGCACGCCCACTCCGCTATGGCGTTGGGCGCCTCCCCAGGCGATGGCGCGTTCGGGCTTCAGTGCCGACCTGTCGCCGGAGCATATGACCCGCCTGGCCCTCGATCCGGCCACCGCCTTCCGGGTGCAGATCAGCCCGCCGCCCGCCGGTCCGGGGGCCCTCTATTGGGTCGGGGCCATTCTCTGGCGGGACGACGGTTCGCGCTGGCGGCCCGGTCCGCCCGCCGCCGCGCGGGAAGCGGGCCCCGCCCCCGTCCGTCCGGCCGGCGCCGGCGTCCGTCAGGAAATCGTCCTGAGCCCGGATAACGGCGATTATCTGTTCGCACTGACCCGGCCTTATCGTCTGAAGGTTTCCGCCGCCTATCGTCGGCAGGCCGATGGTGTGCTGCGCCTGCGCCAGGCGCCCGGCCTGCCCATGCGTTATACCGTATGGTCGGCCCCGCCCGCGCCGCGGGCGCTCTCCGCCGCGGAACGAGCGGCCGCGTTGCAGGTCCCCGCGGATACCCGTCCGGCGGTGCGGGCGCTGGCGGCGCGCTTCGCGGGCGGCGGCGGGGCCGAGGTGGTGCGTCGTCTGATGCGCTGGTTTCACCAGCCCGCTTTCCGTTACAGCTTGCAGACCCCGGCGGGATATCCGCATGGCCAGACCATGGCGGATTTCCTGCTCCGCTCCCATACCGGCTTTTGCGAATACTATGCCGGGGGCCTCGCCCTGCTGCTGCGGCTCGACGGTATTCCGGCGCGGGTGGTGACCGGCTATCACGGCGGCGAATACAACCCCATGGGGAACTATTGGATCGTGCGCCAGAGCATGGCCCATGCCTGGGTTCAGGCCTGGTTGCCGGGACGGGGTTGGGTGCGTTTGGACGCGACCCCGGCGCTGACCGTGCCGGGTCAAGGCGGCGGTGTCCCCGGAACGATGGCCGCATCCCTGGCCCCCGGCGTCCAGCGCCTCTGGGACTGGCTGCGATGGCAGTGGCTCAACATGGTCATCGATTTGACGCCCGCCAAACAGCGCGCGCTCTGGACCTCGGCGGGGCGGCGGATGAAGCGGTGGGCGCAGGCGTCCGCGCCCGCGCCTCACTGGCCCAAGGCGCCGGGCTGGCACCGGCATGCGGGCGAGCTTTTCGGATTTTTCGGCGCCAGCCTGGCGCTGTTGCTGGTCTGGCGGGTGTGGAGGGGATACCGATGGGGCGCGCGCGCTACGGCACCGTATTGGCGGCGGCGCGCCGCGCGCGCCCTGCGCACCCTGGGATGGAAAGACGAGCGGCCGGGCGCGGAGGATGTGTTCTGGTCCCGGTTGCCGCTGCCTCCGGCGCAGTGGGCGGCGGCGCGCGACATCTACATGGCCCAGCGGTATGGTCCGGCGCCGGATGCGGCGGGCGAGCGGCGTCTATTTGCGGCGCTGACCCATTTGCGGCAAACGCTGAGGGCGTCTTCCTGAATGTTCGAGGCCGCTATCCGGTCCGGGATTCCTGCGCTTCCGTCACGATCCGCCCGTCTTCCAGGCGGATGATCTGGTCGGCGAGGCGGGTCGTGCGCGGACGGTGCGCGACAATGAGGATGGTTTTCCGGCCGTGAAGGGCGCTGAGGGTTTCGGCGATGCGTTCTTCACTCTCACTGTCGAGATTGCTGGTGGCTTCATCGAGAATCAGCACCGGGCGATCCAGATAAAGGGCACGGGCGATGGCGAGGCGCTGCCGCTGTCCGCCCGAAAGGTTGCCGCCATGCCCTTTGATCATCATCTCCAATCCCCCCAGAGCGGCTAGAAAATCCCAGGCGTGGGCCTGACGGGCGGCGGCTTCGGCCCGCGCCGCGTCGGGTTGCGGGTCGGCGTAGGCGATATTGCTGAGGGCGGTGCCGGTAAACAGCACCGGCTCCTGGGCAACGAAGCTGAAATACGCGCGATAGTCCTCCGCCGGCAGGTCCCGGATAGAGCGGTCAGCCACCGTGATGTCTCCGCCGCTGGGCGGCAACAGGCCGAGCATCACCCGTACCAGGCTGGTCTTGCCGCCGCCGCTGGGACCGACGATCGCCGTGGTGCTGAGAGGCGGCAGGGTGATGTCGAGGCCGCGTAAAATCGCGTCGCCGCCGAGTTCCAGCCGGAGATCGTGGCACCGCCAGCTGCCCCAGGGGCGCGATGTCGGAGCGGGAGCGCTGATCTCGGCGGGCTGATCCAGCCAGCCGAACAAGCGGTCGGCGGCGGAAAGTCCCTGCTGTAGCTGATTATGGGCCGAGGAAAGTTGGCGCAAGGGCTCGTAGATCATGCCCAGGGCGGTCAGGAAGCTGAAAAAGGCGCCCGTCGTCATGGCATTGTCGACCACCTGGCTGCCACCGAGGTAGATGATGAGCGCAATCCCCAGCGCGGCGATCATCTCCATGATAGGCACGGTGGCCTTCTGGATGCGGGCGATTTGCATCATCAGATCGAAATAGTGGCGGGCCTGGTCGCCAAAGCGCCGCGCCTCGAAGTCTTCGCTGCCCTGGCTTTTGATGACTTCGGCACCGCGCAGGCTCTGGGAGAACTGCTCCATGATCTGGCCCATCTGCTCCTGCTGGCGCTGACCGCGCTGACGTAACTTTTGACCGAAACGGATCAGGGGGTAGAACGCGATGGGCAGGGTGATGAAGCTGATCAGCGCCAGTGACCAGCTCATATAAAGCACCACGGCCATCAAGGCAATGATCTGAAAGGTGGAAAGGAAGAAGCGCGCCAGCACCGAGAGGCCCTGCTGCAGCAGGGTCAGGTCCAGACTCATGCGCGACAGGGTGCTGCCGTGGCTGCTGTCGATGAGCACCCTGAGGGGCAAATGCAGGGTATGGGCGAAAAGGCGCTCGCGCAGGCCACGCAGCACCTCTTCCTCTACCCGGGCCAGCGTGATGGCTTGCAGGTAATCCGCGCTCCCCTTGACGGCGTAGACGAGCACGATGCCCAGGGGGAGCCAAAGCAGCATGCTGGCGTTGCGGTCGATGAAAATCCGGTCGAGGACCGGTTTGATCAGGTAGGCGATCGCCCCGGTGGCCACCCCGGAAAGCACCATGAAGAGCATGGCCAGCAGGATGCGTCCCCGGTAGTGGCGCACCAGGCCGAGCAGACGGCGAAAAGCGGGGGAGCGGAGCACGGCGGGCGCGCCAGCGTCGCTCACTCTTCGAGCAGACCCCGCTTATCCTTCACCTCCATCCAGGCATCGGCATCTTCCGGGGCCGCTTTCTTGTGGATGATGGCCGGCCAGATCTTGGCGAGGCGCGCGTTGATCGCCTCGAACTCCTCCTGGCCTTGAGGCAGGTCGTCATCACGAAAGATCGCCCCGGGGGGGCATTCCGGCTCGCACAGCGTGCAATCGATGCACTCGTCCGGGTCAATGACCAGAAAATTGGGTCCTTCGCGGAAACAATCCACGGGACAAACATCCACACAGTCTGTGTACTTGCACTTGATGCACGATTCAGTCACCACGTAAGTCATGTGGCCGGGCTCCTCACGTTTGCGTCTATCAGGTTATGGCCGGGTTCCGCCCGGCGGGCTGGGCGCTTATTCTAGCCTAAGGAGGGCGCGCTGCCCACCGCCCGTCAGGACATGCAAGAGACGAAAAATTTCTGCTATATTGGAAATCTGGACTTCATCCATGATCTCAACAGAGGAGAATCTCAATGGCAGTGTTAGTAGGTAAAGCGGCTCCCGATTTTGTGGCCCCGGCGGTCATGGCAGATAACAGCATCAATGAGAAGTTTCATTTTTCCCGGCACATCAAGGGAAAATATGCGGTGCTGTTCTTCTACCCGCTGGATTTCACTTTCGTCTGTCCCTCGGAAATCCTCGCCTTCAATCATCGCTTGCACGAGTTCAAGGCCCGCGACACCGAAGTGATCGCTTGCAGCGTGGATTCCCATTTCACCCACCTGGCTTGGAAGAATACCCCGGAAGAGAAGGGCGGTATCGGTCATATCCAGTTGCCCATGGTGGCCGATCTCTCCAAAAGCGTCGCCCGCAGTTACGATGTGCTGTTCAACGAGGAAGTCGCCCTGCGCGGTTCTTTCCTGATCGATCGTGAGGGCGTGGTGCGCCATGAGGTCGTCAACGACCTGCCTCTGGGCCGGAACATCGATGAAATGCTCCGTATGGTCGACGCGCTGCAGTTCTCCGAGGAACACGGCGAAGTCTGCCCGGCCCAGTGGGAAAAGGGTAAGGCGGGCATGAAGCCGACCAGCGCGGGTGTTGCCGATTTCTTGGCGCATCACGCCAAAGAACTCTAACCGCCGTATTGGGATCAGCATAGGAGAAAGCGGCCCGGATTTGGATGGAATCCGGGCCGCTTTTGCTGAAGGGACCGTCATTGAGAGTGTGGGGGGGTTCTGTGCGCCGATTTGGGGATTATGTGGAGGGGTTTTTGAATGCGGAACCCGTGCATTTTCTGCGGATGCTTTTTCGTCTTGCACTGATGCTCGGAGCGGCGTATCTGCTGGTGCGTTTTTCTATCGGCTGGCCGGAGGCATTGGTGCATTTCCGTGATCTGGTGGCGACCCTGCGGGAGTGGTTGGGGGATGTCGTTCAATTGCGCTAGGCCGTCGCCGTGTCCAGAATGGGCGCCACGGCGGTCTCCGATATGCCGGATCAGGTCGAGCGTGGTATGCTCACCCGAAACGAGACGGGATTCCCCAGCCGGGGGCGTCCTCTTGCGCTGAGGAAGCATTGACATGTCGCACGCGAACCCCACTTCTCCCATTGACCTGCATCTGCATTCGCTGGCCTCGGATGGCACCTTGTCGCCCACCGAGCTGGTCAATCGCGTACACGCGGCGGGCGTGCGAGTCATGGCGCTGACCGATCACGATAATACGGCGGGGCTGGAGGAAGCCCATCGGCAAGCGGCCACCCTGGATGTCCACCTGATTCCCGGTGTGGAAATCTCCAGCGCGTGGGAGACGCAGGGCATCCATATCGTGGGCCTCTTCATAGACCCCGGGAATGCCGCCTTGCAGGCGGGACTCCGCCGGATCATGGCCTTTCGGGATTGGCGTGCCGCGGAAATGGGACGCCTGCTGGAAGCCGCGGGCATTCCCGGCGCGGAGGCGGGCGCGCGGGCCATGGCCGGCAGCCGCATGGTGGGACGTAGCCACTTCGCGCGTTGGCTGGTCCGGGAGCAACACTGCACCGACGCCGGCGAGGCCTTCACGCGTTATCTGGGGCGCGGTTGCCGGGCCTATGTGCCCAGTGACTGGATTCCCATGACCGAGGCGGTAGGGTGGATCGGCGCGGCGGGCGGTTCGGCGGTACTCGCACATCCCGGTCGGTACAAGCTCAGTGGCGCCCGGCTGCGGGCCCTGCTCACCGGGTTCCGCGACGCGGGCGGGATGGGTCTCGAAGTCTGCTCAGGCAGTCAGGCCGCGGGAGACCGCGAGCATCTGGGGCGCCTCGCCCAGCAGATGGGCATGGCGGGCTCCGTCGGGTCGGATTTCCACGGTCCCAACATCGGTCACGCCGCCATCGGTCAACTGTTGCCCTTGCCTGCCGGTGTGGAGCCGGTCTGGGAGCGGGCGGGTTTTCACCTGCACTGAGTGCTCCGCGGTGTCGCGTAGGGGATATCCAGACTGCCGCGCCATGATGATGATGGCTTTCCGGTTCATCGTGGTTCCACGTTAGGGGGTCGGGTGCAGAACAGCCAAGAGCCACCACGCTACGCCAATTGGGGCATCTTCGTGCTGGTGTTGATTTATGCCGGCGCGGCATATGCCCTGAGTCCCTTCGCCGGACCCTTGCTCATGGGAGCGGTGCTGACCACGGTCGGTTGGCGCTGGCAACTGCGTCTGGAACACGCTTTTCGTCTGCCGCACTGGCTCGGTTCACTGATTCATGCCTGCGCCTGGGTGGCGGTCATCATCATACCGGCGGTGATCATTGTCGACTCGGTGCTTCCGCAGGTGGCGTTGCTCATCAGCCGCTGGCAGTCGGGTGGTCCGCTGGTGGTGGTGCCGCCGGCGGTCATGCAGATCCCTTATGTGGGACACTGGCTGCTGAGCCATTTGCCCCAGTTGAACGGGGCCTATCTCTCGGCGCTGCTCAGGGCGCATACGGACATCATCACTAATTCTCTCGGGCAACTCTGGATATTCACCCTGCACACCTTTTTCGCGGCGCTCACGGTGTTTGCGCTGGCGCTGCACGGCGAGCGCGTCACTGAAATGCTCCGCCTGGGGGCGACCCAACTCTGGGGGCGGGACAGCGGCGACCGGTTTTTAGCGGCCTGCCGGGAGGCGGCGCGTTCGGTGCTGATCGGACTTATTGGGGTCGGCGTCATCGAGGGGATGTTTATCGGGATTGCCTACGCGGTGTCCGGGTTGACCTTATGGCCGTTGTGGCTGGTGGCTACCGCCCTCATTTCGCCGCTGCCGTTTGGCGCCACGGCCGTGGTGGGGGCGGCTACGCTCTGGTTGACCCTGACCGGCCATTGGATTGCGGGATTGTTTGTATTGGGTTGGGGTTTTCTGGTGATTACGATCGCCGATCTGGTGGCGCGTCCACTACTGACCGGATCACAGACGCAGGCCCCTTTTTTCCTGGTGTTTTTCAGCATCTTGGGCGGTGCGGAGGCCTTCGGCTTGATCGGATTGATCATCGGTCCTATTCTGGTACTCCTGGCGCGCGGCGTATGGCGCGCCTGGGAGCGGCGCCTGCGTTTGCAGGAGTAGCCCCACCGGCGTCCGGGCGATGCGGAACCGTACCGCATGGCGCCTCTCTAAGTGAATGGTATCGCTATTTTTCCGGATCAGGAGCGCATCATGGACTACTCAATGTTGGACCAGCAATATAATCAGTTGCAACAACAGACCCAGAATAACTTGCAGACGTTACAGCAGGTGGCCGGGCGGGTGACGGCCATGGCGCCGGATGTCATGACCGGACGGGAAATCAACATGGAGTTGCGCAGCCTCGCCATGAGCCTGCAACAACAACAGCAGAATATGGGCATGCTCCTCCAGCAGATGGCGCAGCATATCCAGCAACTGGAAATGCAGATGCAGCAAAACCTGGGGCAGAGCGGTGTGAACCCCAACATGGGGCAGCGCCCCTGGAATGCGCCCATGCAGGGCATGGGTGGCGGTTTTCTCGGTAACGTCATGACCGGCCTGGGGCTGGGCGCGGGCTTCGCCGTGGCGGACAACATCGTCGATGACATTTTCGACAGCTTTTAATTGACCGGGTCGGAGAGTGGCGGCGGCTGCCGCTTTATCCCCGGCGATGCGCCGTATGATGGATTTGCCGCTCTCGGCGTATCTGGATCTCGAAGCGCGCGCTCCCGAGGTGTTTGCGACATCGGCGGGCGGGGCTGGTGACTCAGGAACCCCTCTACGGCATTCACGCCGTCAACGCCGCGCTGGATGCGAAGGAGTTGTTGGAGCTCTGGGTGGCCGTCGAGCGATTGACGGACCGCCGCATGGCGCCCTTGCTGCAAAAGGCGGCGGCGCAGGCGTTGCCGGTCCGCGAGTGGCCGGGCGCCCTATTGAGTCAACGCTTGCATACGGATAAGCACCAGGGCGCGGGGGGGCTGTTGCGGGCTTTCCCGGAGCAGGATTTCGCCGCTCTGCTGGAACGACTGGATGGACGCGGTTTTTTGCTGGTGTTGGACGGCGTCCTCGACCCCCACAATCTGGGAGCTTGCCTGCGTAGCGCGGAGGCGGCGGGGGTCGATGCGGTGATTCTACCCAAGGATAACGCCTGCCCGGTAAATGCCACCGTGCGCAAGGCCGCCGCCGGGTCCGCGTCCCGTGTGCCGGTCTGTGTGGTGACCAACTTGGCGCGGACCCTCTCCGCGCTTCAAGAGCGCGGGTTCTGGCTGGTAGGCATGGCGGGGGAGGGCGAGCAGAGCCTCTATGGACTCGATCTGACCATGCCCCTGGCGATGGTGTTGGGCGGGGAAGAAAAAGGTCTGCGCCGCCTGACCCGTGAACACTGTGATTATCTGGCGCAGATACCCATGGCGGGGGCCATCGAAAGTCTGAATGTGTCTGTTGCGGCGGGCGTCTGTCTTTTTGAAGCGGCGCGGCAGCGGCGGAGCGCTTCCACCGCGCGGGATGCGGGACAGGAAAAATCCGTCCGAATTCGCTAGACTGTCCGCAACAAGCGTGCAAGGGTAATCAGAGCATGTTGGTAGACTCCCACTGTCATCTGGATTTCGACGATTTTGACGCGGATCGCGCGGCAATCCTGGAGCGTGCCCACGCCGCGGGCGTGCATGAACTGCTGATAGCGGCCGTCAGCGAAGTCCATTGGCCGCGTGTGCGAGCCTTGGCCGCCGAGCATCCCGGCGTGTGGGCCGCGGCGGGCGTCCATCCCAATGCGCCCGAGGCGGCGACGCCGGAGTGGGAGCCGCTGCTCGCCGCGCTGGCGGTGGACAAAGTGGTGGCTGTCGGTGAAACGGGCCTCGACTATTTTCGCAGTGAGGGCGACCTGTCCTGGCAGCGGGAACGCTTCGCCCGTCACATCGCCGCCGCCAAGGTCACGGGTAAACCCCTGATTGTCCACACCCGCGAGGCGGCAACGGATACCCTGGCCATGTTGCGCAGTGAGGGAGCGGCGGTGGCCGGGGGGGTGATCCATTGTTTCACCGAAGACTGGGATTTTGCGGCGGCAGCCCTGGATCTGGGTTTTTATATTTCCTTCTCGGGCATCGTGACCTTCAAGAAATCCACGGAACTGCAAGCGGTCGCTCGAAAAGTGCCCGCTGATCGTCTGCTGGTGGAGACAGACGCGCCCTATCTGGCGCCGGTGCCGCTGCGCGGCCAGCGCAACGAGCCTGCCTATGTCGCCCATGTCGCGGCCTTCCTGGGCGCACTGCGCGGTGTCCCGCCGCAGGTGATCGCGGCGCAGACCACCGCCAACTTTCATCGGCTCTTCACCCCCGCGGTGGCGGCATGAAGATTGAATTCCTGGGCACGGGGTCCAGTGCCGGAACCCCGGTCATCACCTGTTACTGCCCGGTTTGCCGCAGCGAGGACCCGCGCAACCGGCGCTTGCGGGCCAGCATCCTGGTGCGGGACGGAGATACGCGCCTCCTGGTGGATACCGGCCCGGATTTGCGTCAGCAGATGTTGCGGGCCGACGTTTCCAGTCTCAGCGCCGTGCTGTACACCCACTTCCACGCCGACCATATCAACGGGATAGACGACCTGCGTGCCTTCAATTTCGCGCAAAAGATCGTGATCCCCTGCCATGCGGACGCGCGCACCGCGGAGGAACTGGAGACGCGTTTCCGCTACTGCTTTCTCCCGCCGGATAACGCCTGGGCGAAACCCTCGCTCTCGATGCACCGGATAAGCGCCACGGAAATGTTCGGACCTATCCGGGTCACGCCGGTGCCGGTCATGCACGGCACCTTGCCTATATTTGGATATCGCTTTAACAATGTGGCTTACCTGACTGATCTCAAATATATTCCAGAGGACAGCCTGGCGCTGTTACAGGGATTGCAGGTGTTGATTCTGGATTGTCTGCGCTATGAGGAGCACCCTACCCATCTCAATGTGGAGGAGGCCCTGTACTGGGCGCGGCGCATCGGCGCCGTGCAAACGATTTTTACCCACATGACCCACGACGTGGATTACGCGACACTGGCCGGACAGTTGCCGGATACGGCCACACCGGCCTACGACGGGATGGTGGTGGCCGTGTGAACGGAGGCCCTGCCTGGGCGGAACGCCCATAGAAAATGTTTGACACTCCCCGCATGAGTCCATATAGTACGCCGCATCGGGGCCATAGCTCAGCTGGGAGAGCGCTTGAATGGCATTCAAGAGGTCAGCGGTTCGATCCCGCTTGGCTCCACCAGTAAAATAAGGCACTTAGCGAATATTGCTAGGTGCCTTTTCTGTTTGTCTGACATTTTCTGGACAAGTCGCTGCTTCGCGCGGCACCCTGACGAAGACCTCAACGCTGGTGATGGCACTTGGTGGATACCAGGGTGCGCGTGCGTGTCTTTTTTCCTGTGCCCCGCCATGCCCAACGCCTTATTGTCCAGAATTGTCCAGACGGTGAGAGCATGAAGGGTTTTTACGAGCAAAATTCGGCACAATAATTACTGTGTGAATCGCCGGAGGACTACTGGACTGTCCGGTCTTTTCATTCATTGGCACTATCCGATATTTATTCAAACAAACGAACAAACATAATGAATGCCATAAATTCAGCTATAGATAGAAGATATTGTTATATTATATTGATCATAAATGCGTGTTTGGAAATAAGCATGTTACTGAGATTTTTCCAAGTCATGGTGATAACCGCGTTAATATATTATTTTCAATAAATCAATATATAAGAAGTCTAGCAGGTGAAGTGGTGTTGTAGGAGGTGGCGGTGTGTTTTCAGAGTACCGGGTTTCCGTGATTGAAATGCTGTACCTCTATGATGAACGCACAATGATGTAAAAGCGTGTTCTGTGATGGATACAGACGGGATGTTATTGTTATCATTAAGCCGTGTTCAATGATTGATAGGGCTGCGACATGACGTTCTTTGATGCTCTTGGCTTCCGATGGGATAGATCGGCGGTGCCGACTGCCGTTCCGTCTCACTCGATGGATCGAGTCTGTTTCCGCTTCCACAAGATGCTGCCCGAGTTTGTCTGGGATGCCTCGGTGCTTGAAGGCAATCCCTTCACCTTCCCGGAGGTCAAGACGCTGCTGGATGGCGTGACCATCGGCGGTCGCAAGGTTTCCGATCAGGAGCAAGTCCTGAACCTCGCGGAAAGCTCCAAGCGTTTGCTGGCGATGGTAAAGAGCGGTCAGTTCTCCCTCTCTAAGCCGGTATTCACGGAACTGAACGGTATCGTCGCCCGCAAGGAAGCCTTGGAGTGGGGAGTGTTCCGTGGCGAAGGTCAGGAGAAGAACTACACCCCCGATGTTGGGTTGGGTGAGCATGGGCACCATACCCCGCTGCCGACACTTCCCGGTGCGCCGGAACTGAACCGGGTGTTCAGTGAAGGTGTGGCAGCACTGCAAGAGTGCAAACCGTTTGAGCGGGCGACAGCGTTCTTCCTGTTCGGTGCTTTGCAGCAGTTCTTTTTCGACGGCAACAAGCGCACCTCGCGCTTCATGATGAACGGCGTACTCATGTCGCATGGCATCGACGCGATCAGCGTTCCGGCCGCCAAAGCACAGGAATTCAACGAGAAGATGGTGCGCTTCTATTTCTCAAAGGACGCCAGCGAAATGATGGCCTTCCTTGCCGGATGTCACCCGGATGCAGAGGCAATTCTGCTTCCGCCAGAAGAGGATCGGGCGAGTTCATGAGATTCATGGGTGCCTCACCCTTGGGCAGGATGCCCTTGAATTTGAGGTTCTCCTTCCCTGCTTCCGATGCCTCGACCGGACTTTACCGTTCCATAAGCAGCGGATAACCGGTTAGCTTAGAAACACCAACAAGCACACCAGCGAGAATGAGTTTTATAAAAAGAATTAATAAAAGCATGTATAATATGTACATAACACCAATATTTATCCCGAGCATTAGAAATGAAATATATACAATGAACGCAACTATCGGAGTGATGCTAAAAATTAATAAATAATTCATTGCGTTGCCGGTATTATTTGACATTTTTCATTCATCTCCTGTTTTTAGGGAAACACCGAACAGAACACGGGTTTAACGCATCAGCGAATTGGACAAATCATGATGTTGCTTTGTTCCATACCATTCTCATGTGGTGCATCCTTCAGCCAGTCCCGGGGGGGGGCGCCTTGCTGTTTCGTTACCGGCATCCAACTGCCTCAACACTTCTGCGGGAAGCAGAACTACCGCCGCACCGCGCAATGCGCGGGTGACTGGGTATGGAGAAATAACGCCGCGGAAACTGGCGTTTTCAATCGCTATCGGCTAGATTTGATGAGGCGCGGTCAGGAAATGCGCATCATCGCGCCGTTCGATCGAACGGAAATCTTCCATCAGAAAAGGGATCATTCCATGAATGTTCACGCCAACAACCAGAGTCTGACTCAGCCGTCGTCTTTGCAGGTCCACGCCAAAAACCTGATACTTGGATTGGGGAATATCGTGTTGTACCTGGTGCCCATTTTTTTGCTCGCCATCCCGGTATCCCATTGGTTGCCTGGCCACTATCTCCTGCTCTTCGTCACCCTTTTCGTCGGCGAAGCCATAGGCGCGCTCCTGCTGATCTTTTTGGAGGGTCGCCGGATCCGCGGGGTGGCGCTGCTGCGCCACCCCTGAGGCGCATGCGCCTCGTCGTACACCGTTGCCCGCCGGAATCAGCGGGTAACGGTGTATTTGCAACCAAACTGGACGTCTGCCGATCAGGTCGGCCCAAAGCGGGACTCCCCGGATCTGTGATAGCATGGCCTGATCGATATGTTGCCGACGGGCTTGACCAGAATGCCGACGGACTGGGACAAAGTGCAAATTCTGGAGTGGACAGCCGGTAGTGGAACGGCGCCTGATGCGCGTTCCATGGATGCCGCTGGCGTGTGCGCTGCGGACACCTTGTCGGCCAGTACCCCGCCGCTGGCCGCGCAAGCGCGACGGATCTTTGACCGATGGGAACTGATCAGCGCGCCCCTCAGTATCTGGACACACTGGCACACCACCTCCCAACTATTGACCGCGATCCTGGAATGCCAACCCGAACAGGATTTCGGGATGAGGATGATGGCGCCGGACGCCAGCGGAACGGTGTGCCTGACCCTGCCCAGGGATTTTTCTCTGGACCGAAAAAGCCTGATGGAGCGGGATACTCTGGTGATAGGGCGTGATGCCCTTTTTCACGCCGGTTTCCTGGGCCAGGTGATTGACGTTGGCGCGCAATCGATGACCGTACGTCCAGGGCCGGTGTACCGGTCGCAACGCAGGATCCATCGCCGGTATGCCGTCCATCCGCCCATGGTGGTAGGGCTGCGCGAGGCGCACGGAAACTCGCCATCGATCTTTGTGCATTTGGCGGATATCAGCATGGGCGGCGCCGCCTTCCTTGCGGACTTTCACGGCGCGCCAGCGCAGTCCATGCGAGGTATCGACCCGCGATCCGCGGGAGTCTTGTCGACGACATGGCCCGCCGCGGGACAACTGTTTTGGATTGCGCTCCCGCGACCGGAGTTTGGCGATTCCCTGGAGTTGTCGGCGGCATTCATCCGCCAGCGCGCGATACCCGGAGATGGTCGTACCATTCTATGGACCTTCGCCTGGCAACAGATCACCGCCTTCGCGGATCTCGAAGCCTGGATCGACACGCATGCCTCCGCGGTCCACACCCGGTAAGGGAGCATCCGCTTCCTGAATTCTATCGGCCAGCGGATGGCAGGATTCATCAAACTGTCACATTCATATGATGTAATATGCTGTGGAGAGGATGACACAAGGTTACGGCACATGACTGCACTGCGGTATGCGTCGTGCGGCAGGGCTCCTTATTGTTGGTAATTTCCCGAATCATGAGGAGTCTTCGTGCATAAGCGTGAGCGAGAGGAAACCGGGCAAGGCGGGCTGACGATCGCCGAGGCGCTCAACAGGGCGCCTTTCAGCCCCTTTCATTTGAGAGCGTTATTTGCCACGGCGGTGGGTTTTTTTGCTTCCGCATACGATCTGTTCATCATCGGCATCGCGCTGGAACTCATCCGCGAGCAATGGCACCTCAGCGCGCGAATGACCGGCCTGGTGGGAGGCATCGCTTTTCTGGCCACCGTGGCTGGTGCGTTTACCTTCGGACATCTTGCGGATCGCTACGGGCGGAAATCGATTTATGGCATCGAGGCTGGCTTGATGGTTCTCGGCGCGCTGCTCTCCGCCGCCGCCCAAAATATCACCATGCTGCTCATCGCCAGAGCCATTCTGGGCTTCGGAATCGGTGGAGACTATCCCTTGTCCGCGGTACTGATGACCGAGTACGCCAATACCAAGACACGTGGCCGCATGGTGGCGCTGGTCTTTTCAGCGCAGGCGTTGGGACTGATCGCCGGTCCTATGATGGCCCTGTCGCTGCTCGTGGCCGGCGTCGACCACGATCTCGCCTGGCGCATCATGCTGGCCCTGGGCGCATTGCCGGCAGCCGCCGTGATTTACGCCCGCAGGCGATTACCCGAGTCGCCGCGCTGGCTGGCACGGGCCCGGGGACAGACGCTACAGGCGACGCACAACCTGCTTTCGGTGACGCGCGGAAC
Source organism: Pseudomonadota bacterium (assembly GCA_021821285.1). Lineage (GTDB taxonomy): Bacteria > Pseudomonadota > Gammaproteobacteria > Acidithiobacillales > Acidithiobacillaceae > Acidithiobacillus. Next base: position 50,586 of record JAKACQ010000007.1, on the reverse strand, counting down.
CGTGATCAACACCCGGGAGGACCCCGTCATTCGAGAATCCATCACGCGATACTGGAAAGCCCTCATCGGCACCGCCGGAACATGGTTTATATTTGACTATGCCTATTATGGGAACACGATATCCACACCGCTTATCATGCGGACTTTGTCGCCCAATGCCGGATTTTTGCAGAATATCGCACTCAGTCTGCTGGTCTTTTCGGTTGCCGCTGTTCCCGGTTATATCCTGGCGATACTCAGCATTGATCACATCGGCCATAGACGCTTGCAACTGATTGGTTTTGGCGTGCTTTCAGCAGCATTCTTTCTACTTGGGGAGCTCCCTGAACTTTCTGGTTTGTCATCTATTTTCATTTTGGTCTACAGTATCTCCTATTTGTTTTCAGAGTTCGGGCCGAATACGACCACCTTTATTTTGTCGGCGGAACTGTTTCCGGTCAACTTGCGCACCACTTGTCATGGAATATCCACAGGAATAGCCAAGATAGGCGCATTCCTGGGCGCGTTTCTGTTCCCCGTGATCCTGTCCTCCGTGGGTTTGTATAATACCTTGAAAATAACGGCCATGTTTAGCCTTCTAGGATTCGGCGTGACGTGGTTCTTCATCCGGGAACCCGCCGGCCAATCACTTGAACTGCTCAGCGGGGAAATAAGCATGGATGCCGTCAAGACGGTACCCGAAGTTCAGTCCGACCGGGCAGGAGTTCAGTATGCCAGCGATCAGTAGAAGCAGCCGTGACGAATCACGGGAGATACTTCTGCACCATGCGCAGATTCCAGACGCCATCATGGAGCGCGAGCGCATACTCTTCACCGACGATTTCCTGACGGCATTGGCGACGGGCGACCCGTCACGCTGGTTTTCCCTGGAACTTTTCGTGGAGGCTTTTTTCTCGCTGATTTGCAGCCACAGTACCATGCTGGCTTGGTTTACCAGCCTCACCGGTGGCATGCACGATAAAACATTGAAACCATATCCTCGGCAGGCCGATATATTCCCGGATGACTTTGCGTTACATTTTGACGCCGCCGATCCTTGCTGGGAGAGTATCCGGTCCAATGACATCATCATCCTTGACGCCGCCAGCGATTCTCCGGATTGGATGACGGCGTTCCGGCATGGCGCTCGAGAGATCGCCATCCTTCCGTTCCATGGCGATAATGCGTACACGCTGATCTTGCTGGGCTCAAACCACGCGGGCTACTTTTCGCAGCTCGGCGAGCGGGCGCTTTTATTTCCTGGATTGGCACGTGATTCACTCGTGGAGGTCAGCAGGAGATCGCTGTGCGATCCGCTGACCGGACTCCCCAACCGGCAGCTTTTTTGGGAACAAATGCAACGTGAAGTAGCCCAATCGAACCGCCGGCAGACATTGATGGGGCTCGTCCTCCTGGATCTGGACCACTTCAAGCAAGTCAACGATATGCATGGGCATCCCGCGGGAGATGCCTTATTACAAGAGGCCACCAACCGAATCAAGACCATTTTGCGGGAGGGTGATACCTGTGCACGGCTGGGTGGCGATGAGTTTGGCCTGCTGTTTCCAGACCTGGTACAACCGGATGATCTCAAAAATATCTGTGGACGCATTACCGAAGCATTTCGCGTTCCGTTTGTGCTGACGCCCGATGTCACCGTGCATGTTTCCGTAAGTATGGGGATGACGATCTATCCGCTGGATAACGCTTCCCTGGATCGATTGGTCGCCAATGCCGATCTTGCGCTGTATAGTTCGAAAAGGTCAGGGCGTGATCAATGCCAGATCTATTCGGTTGATATGGTTTATGAAGCACGTAATCTGGCATCGCATATTGCACTCTGTCAGGATGCCTTGCAAAATAAAAGGTTCGTATTATTTTATCAACCAATCATTAAGGTCGTTGGCGATGTCCAGCATGTCGTCGCTCTCGAGGCGCTTTTGCGCATCCATGAAGAGACCGGGGAAGTGCTTTCTCCAGTCGCCTTTTTTGAGGCGCTCGATCATACCAGCATGGCGCGGAAAATTGGCTATTTCGTTCTCGAGTCCGCTGTTGCGCAGGCCGCGGAATGGCAATGCGAAGGGATTTTCATCAACATAAATGTCAACATCAGTCCACGTTATTTCTTGCACCACGATTTTCTTTCCGACATAGACACCATATTCGGTAATCATATAGATATAAAGGCGGACTACTTCACCATTGAGATCACGGAATATGTGTCCGTACATGATTTCGAAAACACCGGCAGCATCATTAAAAATCTGAACAAGAGAAATATCAAGGTAAGTCTCGATGATTTCGGAAGAGGGAGCACAACGCTTACCGAACTGCAAACCCTGGAGTTGTCGGAATTAAAAATAGATATGTCTTTCGTGAAGCATATTGTCAATAATCCCCGTCACTTGGCGATCGCCGCGACCATGGTCAACATGGCGCACACCCTGGGCCTGCGCGTTGTCGCCGAAGGCATTGAAAACAAGGAACAACTCCAGCTTCTCCGGTATATGCACTGTGATTTTTTTCAGGGTTATCTGATCGCGCGGCCCATGCCGGCGGACGCCTTGCCCCGATGGCTGGCGGCACGATCGAGGCCGTTGCGGATTCGCCGGCGGTTTCAGTTTTCCAGGCGCGGTCAGCGGCCGCAACGCAGTCCCGCCTGACCGTTCCATGAATCGAGCCCAGCCACGCCTCCTGGAAATTCACGGCTCATCCGCGCAATGCCGGCTTGGCGCCCGGCTTCTATCGCCGGACCCCTTCCACTTCGACGGTGATGTGGATGGTGTTGGACAGTCCTTCCGGCAGGTAAGCGGTCATGCCGTAATCACTTCGCCGGATGGTTGTGCGGGCCACGAAACCGGAGAGATGGCCACCCCAGGGTTTGGGCAGGTAAGCCACATTCCCGGCACCCTTTTCCCGCACCTGAAAGACCACCGATCTGGTGATGCCGCGTAACGTCAACTGGCCATAGAGGTTGCCGGTGTCCTGGCCCGTGGGCTGGTATCGCGTGCTCACGAAGGTGATATCCGGATATTTCTTGACATCAAAAAACGGCTTGTCGCGCAGGTGTTCGTCGCGCAGGGCGAAATTGGTGTTGATGCTGGCGGCCGGTATGGTGATGTGCGCCTGGTTTTTCCGCGGGTCCTTTTTGTCAAAGGTGTAGGTTCCGGAGATTTTGTCGAAGCGGCCGGTAAAGGGCGCAACGCCCACATGCCCGAGCGTGAACAGGACCTCCGTATGTTGCGGATCGATTGTGTAGCTGCCGTCGGGATTGCCGGCCAGCCAGTGGTATGGGGTGGATGTGGCGGGAGCGGCCACGGCGGCTGTGGCCGGCAGACCGGAGCCCAACACGGCAACCGCTACAGCGGCCATGGTTTTTAGCGTATTCATGCGTTTCTCCTCGGTGAAGTCTCGTCAAAATGCAATTTTGCTCACTTCGATGCAGTGTTACTGGTCGGTAACGGGGGGGACGGATCCCGCGGCGCGTTTTCCTCGTTCTTGTCTTCGGCATCCCAGCGTTGCGCCAGCGCGTCCAGCGCATCCAATACTTCCCGCAGTTCCAGTCCACGCCGGGTCAGACCATAGGTCACCTCCGGAGGAACGCTGGGATAATACTCGCGGAAGACGATCCGAGCCCCCTCCAGGGTGCGCAAGCGCTCCGTCAGCATGCGCGAAGAGATGCCGCGCACTTCCCGTTTGAGCGCCCCGAAACGTAGTGGACCGCGCTGTCTCAGGGTCCACAGAATGTACGTGGTCCATGGCCCCATCAGCAAACGGAGCAGGGCATCCATGGGGCATGCGGTTTTCTGTCTGGTTTGTCGGGTCATGGTTACTCATCAATACCTACTTCACAAACCATACTAAATGGTCTTTACTGAACGGGCAATATTCACTGACGCGAGGAGTCTGTCATGAGTAAAATACTGGTTCTGTATCATAGCCTCTGGGGGCATGTCGAAACCATGGCCCAAGCCGTCGCCGAAGGGGTCCGGGAAGTCCCTGGCGTGACGGTGGATATCAAGCGGGTGCCCGAAAGCATGCCGGCGGAAACCTTGGCCGCCATGCACGCCAAGACGGGCCAGGCGGCTCCGGAGGCCCATCCCGATGATCTGGCGGACTATGATGCCATCCTTTTTGGCACGCCGACCCGTTTCGGCAACATGAGCGGACAGATGCGCAATTTTCTCGACCGTACCGGCAATCTCTGGCAAGAAGGCAAACTGGTGGGCAAGGTTGGCAGCGTTTTCGCCAGCACGGCCACCCAGCACGGCGGACAGGAGACGACCATCACGTCTTTTCACAGCTTTCTTTTTCATCAGGGTCTGATCGTGGTGGGCGTCCCCTATAGTTGCCAGGAACTCATGAATATGGACGAGATCAGCGGGGGCACGCCCTATGGCGCCACGACCCTCGCCAAGGCGGACGGCAGCCGACAGCCCAGTGCCAACGAGCTCGCCATCGCCCGGTTCCAGGGGCGTCATGTGGCAGGCGTCACCCGGAATTTATTCGGTGACGGAGCCCGGCAAGCATAGTGACAATTCAGCGACATCGCGCAGGCCAATAAATCGGGAGGGTGGGCACAATCTGTCTCCATGGGACGACAATGTCCGGTACCGCGAGGATGGAGATAACGCCATAAGGAGTCGGGAAAGGGGGGATGACCCATGGCATGATCTGTGCTTTCCAATATGCCGTACTGGATGGTCCAGTGCGGCGTGATTACCACTCTGGCGAAATGACAGAGATCTCAGGCCATATGCAACAACACTATAAGGATAGGGGAGAACATCATGGAAATGAATCATAAAACGACCGTGCATACCAGTCACTATGCCGTGAAGGGCACTGTCATCGCCCTGGCCGCGGTACTCGGCATGGGTGTGGCTTCCGCCGACCCGGTGGGGAACAGCTACAAAGTGGCGACGATGCCGCAGGTCAAGTCGATGCTGAAGCAAGACAGCGGGAAAGTCAGTGGTAACACGGTCATCTACACGGGGAAGAAAGTCCATGTGGTGGTCGCTGCGGTGTTGCCCGGATTTCCTTTCCCCTCCTACGAGATCCATGACGTCAAGAATCCGACTTTGAAAATCCCGGCGGGCGCCACTGTGGATGTCACCTTTATCAACACCAACAAGGGATTTGGTCACAGTTTCGACATTACGCAAAAGGCGCCGCCCTATGCGGTGATGCCGGTGATCAATCCCGTCATTGCGGGCACCGGATTTAGTCCCGTTCCCGAAGAGGGCAAGTTCGGGTACGCGGATTTCACTTGGCAGGCGAAAGCGGGTACCTACTACTACGTCTGTCAGATTCCGGGTCATGCGGCGACCGGCATGTTCGGAAAAATCGAAGTCGAGTGAAACACCGGTAAATTCGGTAAATATGGGGTCAGGACTAAACACGTCCTGGCTCCATGCCTATTGGCATCCATCGGGCGGGCGTAGTATTCTCTCCGACGATTTAACCATGGTTACTGATGTACCCTTAACTAGCAAAGGAGAACGAAGATGCTGTTTGTAAATCCCAAACGATCACATATGATACGGGTGGCGGTGATGGCTGGCGTCGTTTTGTTCGCGGCTGCTTGCGCAAAGAAAGAAGCGCCTACCGCACCCGCCAGCAGTGGCAGCGCTTCCAGCGCTTCAGCGGCCTCTACGCCTTCAGGCACGACCAGCAGCACGACTTCCTCTGCAGATATGGGGACAGGCTCGACAATGTCCGATATGGGTACCGCCAACACGGCGAGTTGAGATCTCCCGATACGGTAATCCTATCGATTACAGGCGCTCCCGGGTCGACGATACGGACGACCCGGGTGGGCGCCAGTTTCCGAAGTACGAAGCGGGGTGCCCGGCTACAGCATGGCACCCCGTTTTCTTTTTCCTGGAAAAGTCCGCGTCAAGATTTTTGTTCCTCTTCCTCCGGGGTGCGCCGGGCCACGCGCTGAAAAAATAGGTTGTTGGGTATGATGATGATGCGCCCGTCGTCTTGACGCAGTTCGGTAAACATGAGGTTTTCTTCGCACACTCGGCCACAGAGGTTTTCCGGAAAGATCTCGACCCGCTGCCCCAGGCGCACGGGCTGCCAAAACCAGATGAAAAAACGTGCGGTGACATTGCTGACCATCGTCCATGTGGCCAGCAGACCGACGCCAATGAGGGTCAGCATGCCGACAACCGTCGTCCATAGAAAAGACACATTGGCACCCCAGACCCCGAGAATAAACACCAGTAGCGACAGGCCAACGGCCCAGCGTGTCACCCGCTGGAGAATGGCCGCGTAACTACTGGATGCGGAACTGGAATGGGGCCGGAATTTTTTGAACAGGCCATGAACACGGCCAATGATCTTGTCCAGGATGCGGGTAATGACCCAGTATCCAACAATCAATAAGATGCTGACGAGCAGCCTTTGTACCCACCATTCCGGGTGATTGACAACGGCTTGTATCGTTCCCAACATGTTGGCCTCCTTCTTTCTGTGTGAGCGGGGAGTGAAGGGTGGTAGGGCGGTCCGGACCCGCTATCATGCCAATTCCGAAGGCAAAGCGAAATAGCGGAAGGGCTGAAAACGATCCCTGCGTATGGCACGGCCTGACCGGCAGCGCCAAGAGGTCGAGCAGGTTGTCGGCACGCCCCGGTGCCTACGCACGAATGGGCAGGCTCTGATAGGGGATTTGCATGGACTTGGTCCACCCCCCCATAATGTTCCCCGACAAGGGTTTTTCCTGGTCATAAAGTGAAGACGGGGTGACTGAAATATAATGAATGAAAACAATATATTGAATGGGGTTTGCCGATGGGCGACTCCCCCCGCTGCTGGCCGGTGGCACCGGAATGGATCGGCGGGGCGGGTGGCGCTGGGCGGGGCGTTCCCCGCTTTTCACCGGTCACCGATGGGGTCATGCCTTGCGGGATGAACGGCTTTTCCCCTATGGTCACGCACGCGACGCGGATTGGCGCCGGGCTTTAACGGCTGCGCTGGAAATGGCCGGCCCGCGAGTGCGGAGCGGTACCTTGGGTTTCCTCTATGTAAGCGATGTTTTTGAGTCCGACTTGCCGGAAATCCTGAGCACCCTCCGGAAGGAAAGCGGCGTCCCCCATTGGACGGGCTGTGTGGGGATAGGTATCTGTGCGATGGCGCGGGAATATCTGGACGAACCCGCGCTGGCTTTCATGGTGACGGATTTTCCGGAGGCGGAGTTTCGCCTTTTTGACGGAATGGAATCCCATTCATCCGATACCAGTTTGACCGTGGGTGCGGGGTGTCCGGCCTACTTCGCCATCGTGCACGGTGACGCGCAAACCCCGGATCTGCCGGATCTGGTCGCGGACTTTGCCGGAAGGATGAGCAGTGGATTCGTCACCGGTGGCATCAGCAGCAGCCGTGCCCGCAATGCGCAGATCGCGGACCAGATCGTGCACGGCGGACTGAGCGGGGTGGCGTTCAGCGAACGAGTCGCCATCGCCACCCGGTTGACTCAGGGGTGCAGCCCCATTGGTCCCACTCATCGGATTGCCGAGGCGAAGAACAATGTGATCGCGCGTCTGGATGATCGCCCGGCGCTGGACGTTTTCTATGACGAGATCGGCGACATCCTTTCCCGGGACTTACAGCGCGCGGCGGGTTTCATTTTTGTGGCCTTGCCCGTCAAATACGATGATCGTGGCGACTATACGGTGCGCAATCTGATCGGCGTGGATATCGACCGCAAACTGCTCGCCATCGGCGAATATGTGGAGCCCGGCCAGGCGCTGATGTTCTGCAAGAGGGATGGCGCCACGGCGCGCGAGGATCTGGGACGTATGCTGGCGGAGATTGGCCGTCTGGCCGGGCGACGGACCATTCGTGGCGGGCTGTATTTCTCTTGTCTGGGCCGTGGCGAGAGCCTGTTCGGACCAGACTCCGCGGAATTGCGGATGATTCAGGAAAATCTGGGCGACTTTCCCCTGGTCGGATTTTTTGCCAACGGCGAGATTTCCCATGATAAGGTCTACGGTTACACCGGGGTGCTTACCCTGTTCCTGGATGCGTAGATATCCCGCTGTGTGATGGCACCGGCACCGCCGGGTTCGCGGAGACATTCGGTACGCCGCGGAGGGGTCTAGCTGGCGGTCAGGCCGGAAAGCAGCTTTTGCTCCAGGAGTTTGCTCCGCTGCGCGGCGGATTGGCAGGCCGCGCCGGCCGGATTCCGCAAACAGTGGTTCAACACCGCCATGCTGGTTTCTTGCAGTTGCGCCTGACGATCGCGGCTTTGCGGCGTGCTGGTCATCCAGGAAACGCCATAGCCGAGTGCTGAAGAAAGCAGGGTCGCCACCAGAAATACCAGTATCATGCGGGTAAATCCACGCTCCAACCCTTGGGCGTCCAGGAAGCGTCGGCTATACCAGGCGAATGCCGGATAACTGACGGCGCCGGCCACCAAACCCCACATCGCCTAGCCCTTTGTCGTGGTATTCAAGGGCAGGGGATAGGGCAGTTGCTCCAGGGTCAGGGGCGTACCATCCAGCGTTCCGGCAGTCAGTGCCTCTCCGGCGTTGGCGGCGCGCAAGAGCGCCAGGGCCCCAAAGCCCCCCTGGGGATCGGGTGCCGCATTGATGACCATGCCGATACTCTGCTCACCCATGCTTGCCGCAAAGATTTCCTCTCCCGCATTCAGGGGTTGCGGCGCCGCGATGCGGTAAGTCTGGTTCTTGAGTTTACCGAGATAGTGGGAACGGGCGACGATTTCCTGACCCGGGTAACAGCCTTTTTTAAAATTGATACCGCCCAACACTTCCAGATTCAGTTCCTGAGGGATGATTTTTTCCGTGGTGGCGCTGCTGATCATCCCGACGCCGGCCCGGATGGCTTGCAGGCGCCAGTCCTCCGCGGTTCCGGCGCGGGCGCCAGCCGCCACGAGGGCCGCCGTGAGTACGTCCACCCGCGAGGCGGGCAGGAGGATCTGGAAGATCTCCGCATTGATCCAGGGCAAACGGGTGATGATCATATCTTCCTGTAGCATTCCGTTGTTGCCGCCTTCCGGTGGTGTCACGCCGATGGCACGGCTCAGCAGCTCGCCGCTGCCGTTCCCCGAGACGGCGATCAACACGAATTCGGGATCTCCCCGCTCTATTTCGAGCTTGGCCATCATGCGGAACTTGCGGAGTCGGTCGATGACCGGATCCACGAGATCCGCGGACAGGCTGAGCCAGAAACCCGAGTCATCCCGCTGCACATAAAAATTGGCGATCATCCGCCCTTTGGCGGTGCTGTAGCTGCTCCACTGGCCGCCGCCTCTGGTCAGGGCACGCAGATCGTTGGAGAATTGACTCTGGAGGAATGTTTCGGCATCCGCGCCATGGGCGCGGATCAGTCCGAGTTCCGTGCACAGGGGAATGAAGGTGATGACGGCTGAAGACATGCGATTGAACTCCCGGTTGCCGAGGCTGCATGGTTCCGATCATACCTCCTTGGGCAGCGGTGACAAAGGGCTGCCGCCCCTTCCTCTCGGCAGCGCGCGGCGACAACGCGGGCTGCAAAGTATCCCCTGCGGGCTGGCCCTGCTTTGCGCGGTGTTCACCGGCGTGCAGGACTGGCGCTGGGGGTTGGCCCTATGGACTGTGGTCTTCGCCTGGGTCCTGTGGCGCTGCCCCTGGTGGCGACGTGCGGGGCAGCGCCTGCCGGAGACTCTGCGGATCGCGGTGAAAGGGCAGTTGCAGGTGCGGTTCGCCGATGGCCGGCTGTTGGATGTGATGCTGCGATCTCGTCCTTTCCTGCACCCGCGGCTAGGCGTCATTGCGCTTCGGGGTGAGGATGGCCGCGCTTATGTGTGTATCGCGTTCTGCTTGGCCGGGAGTGCCCTCTGGCGGCGCTGGCGACTCAGATTGCACCAGGAATGGGACGCAAAAACGGATCCGGCTGGTCCCGCTGGTGGATGCTATCCGCCGCGAAGTCGTCACGGCGCTGGGGATGATCGCTATTAAAATGGCATCCGCGGGATTCTTCCCGCAACAAGGCGGACCGGGTGAGGAGTGCCGCGCACTGGCGCAGATTGCGCAATTCTTGATAATACCGGGGTCCCTGCACGGCATCGCCGATGCGGGTGGCCATCTCTTCCCAGTTCGCGCTGGCTGCCCGCAGGTCCGCATCATTGCGGATGATCCCTGCCGCCCGCCACATGGTGGTCTGCAGCGTTTGGCGCAAGGTGCGGATCGTCGTTTCCGAGAGCGCGTTGTATGGGCGCGTCGACATTGGCGCGGGTGGCGGGAGGGGTTTTTCGGGGAGCCGTGACCGCCCTCCCAGATCGGCGACGATACTGGCCGCCCCCACCACACATTCGAGCAGCGAATTGCTGGCGAGGCGATTGGCACCGTGCAGACCGGTGGCGCTGACTTCACCCGCCGCATAAAGCCCATCGATGCTGCTGCGTCCGGCCGCATCCACCACCACGCCGCCGCAGGTGTAGTGCGCTGCCGGCACCACTGGAACCGGTTCCCGGGTCAGATCGTAGCCGTGCGCCCGGCAATGGGCAAAAATAGCCGGAAAGTGCCGCTGCACCTGCGCGCCCGGCTGGTGACTGATGTCCAGGGTGACATATTCGATCCGGTGCCTTTTCATCTCCGCGTCGATCGCGCGCGTCACGATGTCCCGTGGCGCCAGTTCGGCGCGGGGGTCGTAGCGCTCCAGAAAAGCGCTGCCATCGGGCAGGCGTAACAGCGCCCCTTCGCCGCGCAAGGCCTCGGAAAGTAAAAAGGGCGTGCTGCCCGGTTGGTAGAGCGTTGTCGGATGAAACTGAATGAACTCCAGATTGGCGATTTCCGCACCCGCGCGATAGGCCAGGGCGATCCCGTCCCCCGTAGCCACCAGCGGATTACTGGTGTGGCGGTACAACTGACCCGCTCCACCGCTGGCGAGAATCACCGCCCGTGCCGTCCACAATTGCGGGCGATCGTCCTCCGGGGCGAGTACCCAGACCCCGGCGCAGCGGTCGCCGCGCAACCAGAGGTCGCTGGCGAAGTGCGCTTCGGCGATCTGAATGGCGGGGTGGGCCCGGACCTGTTGCAGCAAGGTGCTTTCGATGGCGTGCCCCGTGGTGTCGGCGCAGTGCAGAACCCGGCGCGCCCGATGCCCGCCTTCTCGGGTGAGATGCCAGTTTCCGTCGGCGCGGCGATCGAAAGGCACTCCCCAGTCGATCAGACGTCGGGCCGCGGCGGGACCCTGGCCGATGATGTGCCGGACGGCGTCGGGATGGCAAAGTCCCACGCCGGCTCCCAAGGTATCCTCGATATGCAGGGCGATGCTGTCGTGATCCTCGTCCATGACCGCGGCGACTCCGCCCTGCGCCCAGTCGCTGGCGGAGTCGCTGGCCCGATCCTTGCTGACTATGGCCACCCGACCGAATTGACTCAGCCCCAAGGCGGTGCTGAGCCCGGCGGTGCCGGAGCCGATGATCAGAAAGTCGAAAGAAGGCATGCGCTGTCCTGGGGAAAGGGTCTGGTTCGCGTTGCGAGAATTGGCAGGGGTCATGATACGATGGGAGGCGGACGAGGTGAAGAACGGCACTCAAAAACAATGGAAAGGATAAGGCCGAATGGGTAAAATTGCGGGACGCAGCACGAGGGGTCGACACGAAAATGATGCGCCCAGTGATCTGCTCCTCGTACAGCGTGTACAAAAGGGGGAGAAGGGGGCATTTGATCTTCTCGTCCGTAAATACCAGCACAAGATGGTCGCCTTGGTCGGGCGTTTCGTGCGCACGCCCGAGGAAGCCGAGGATGTGGCGCAGGAGGCCTTTGTCAAAGCCTATCGCGCATTGGCCAATTTTCGCGGCGATAGCGCTTTTTACACCTGGTTGTATCGTATCGCCGTGAATACGGCCAAGAACCATCTGGTGGCGCAAGGGCGCCAGGTGTCCACCGTCGATGTGGAAACCGAAGATGCGGAACAATTTGCCAGTGCCGATGGACTAAGGGAGTATGATACTCCGGAAGGGTTGCTGCTCAGTCGGGAACTGGCGAAACATATCGACACGGCCTTGGCGGCATTGCCGGAGGATCTGCGCACGGCGGTGACTCTGCGCGAGTTCGAGGGCTTGAGTTACGATGAGATTGCACAGGTGATGGAGTGTCCGGTGGGGACGGTGCGGTCCCGGATTTTTCGGGCGCGTGAAGCCATTGCCAAGGTTTTGGCCCCTTTGCTAGATCAGGAAAAGTCATGAACGATGAAACCCAAAAAGAACTGATGGCGTTCATGGAAGGCGAATTGAGCGGATTGCGCGCCAATCGCCTGGCCACACGTTTACAAAACGAACGAGGCTTGCGAGAGGCCTGGGAATCCCAGTACCGGATTTCCTTTCTCCTGCAGAATGACCGGGAAGGAAGCCTGCTCGCGTCGGCGGGTTTCGCGGACAAGGTGGCCCGGGCAATTGCGGGAGAGCCCAATATCCTCGCCCCGCAGAGCGCACAGCGTCGGGGCGTCGTGGGGGGCTTTTGGATCAAGGCGGGTTCTGTCGCCGCGGTGCTGATGGTATCGGTGAGTCTGGTGAGTTTTCTGTCCGACCATCCGGTCTCCACCCCGTCGTCCATCGCGGGCGATGCGTCCGGGCATTACGCCCAGACCGCCATGCTCCGCGGGTTCTCACCGCGCGGCGAGGTGTTTCATCTGCATTCGGTAGCCGACTTCATGCCGCCGTCCGGAGGGATGGATGTCCTTATTCAGCGGGACATCCAAAGACTCTGGATTCCTGGCGGTGGCAACTATCTCGCCGCCGCCTCCCAGGCTGGCTATCCGGGTCAGGCCGGCCTGGAAAACACGGCCGCTACGTCAACGGCGGGGATCAGCACGGGTTCCATAGCTTTTCCTGCGGGTAATCCCTAAAATCACATTCGGTGGGTTCGCGAGCGGTATTCCCTGTGGGGGAGAACAAGTGACCGTTGCCAAGTGCCGCGGTTACCGGGATGATGGTTCGGGTTCCTATAAATATCGAATCGGATGGCGGGGAGGGAGTGTCTTGAAAAATCGTGTGCTGAGTAGACGGCGCCTGGCGTTGGCGCTTTGGGTGGGTTTGGGGCTCAGCATGGGGATGACATCGCCCATTTGGGCGGGCACCACCAGCACCAGTGGCCAAGCTTTGGTCGGTTTGCCTGATTTTACGCCTATCGTTAAACAATATGGCCCCGCGGTCGTCAATATCAGCACGACGGAAACGAAGGTGGCGCGTAATCCGAGCTCGCCCTTTCCGCCGAATTCTCCGCTGAATCAGTTTTTCGCCCCGTTCTTTGGCACGCCGGGTGGCCCCGGTGGAGCGCCCGGTGCGGAGTCCGGCCAAAAATATCAGGTGCAGTCGCTGGGTTCCGGTTTTGTCGTCAGCCCCGATGGCTACATCGTGACGGCGGCGCATGTCGTGAAGGGGGCCCAGAAGATTATCGTCAGCCTCACGAATCATCAGCAATACGCGGCGCATCTGGTTGGATTGTCGACGCGTATCGATGTGGCTCTCCTGAAAATTGACGCGAAAAATCTGCCGACGGTACAAATCGGTGACTCCGGCAAGTTGGAGGTCGGGCAATGGGTGCTGGCGGTGGGTTCGCCCTTTGGTTTTGAGAATAGTGTCACCCAGGGGGTGGTCAGCGCGACTTCCCGGCCTTTGCCCGATGACCCCTATATTCCCTTCATTCAAACGGATGTGCCGATCAATCCGGGCAACTCCGGCGGACCGCTCTTCAACATGCGCGGACAGGTGATTGGCATCAACGACCAGATTTATACCAACAGTGGCGGCTACATGGGATTGTCTTTCTCCATCCCGATCAATGTCGCCATGGATGCCGTGAAGCAACTGAAACTCCACCAGAAGGTGCACTTCGGCTGGCTCGGCGTCATGATCCAGGATGTCAGCATGGATCTTGCCAAGTCCTTCCATATGAAGGAGCCGGTGGGTGCCCTGGTATCGCAGGTGGTGCCCGGCGGGCCGGCGGCCAAGGCGGGTCTTCGTCCCGGGGATGTCATCGTTTCCTTCGATGGCCAGGCCATCTACAACTCGGGTCAGCTCCCGCCGCTGGTGGGAGCGTTACCCGCCGGTTTCAAGGCGAAAATGGGTATTATTCGAAAGGGTCAACCCATGACGCTCAACATCACGGTAGAGAGCCTGCCCAACGATATGGAAAATACCGCGGCGGAATCATCCCCGCCCAACGGCTCGATGCAAAAAGGCGAAATCAAGCGACTGAATGTGCAGGTGGGTCCGCTGACGGCGGAGGCGCGTAACCAACTCAAAGTGAACACCGGTGTTCTCGTCCTCGGCGTGGGCATGGGTCCCGCGGCGGAGGCCGGTATTCGTCCCGGAGACGTGATCCTGCAAGTGGCGCAACAACGTGTCACCAGCACCGCGGATTTGCAGAAGCTGGTGGCGACGCTGCCTGCCGGACAGCCCATACCCGTGCTGGTGCGGCGTGGCATGGGGAGCTTTTACCTGGTACTCACGCTACCGCATTGACGCAGGCGGCCGTTGCGAAGGGCTGGGTGTGCATACCAGCCCTTTTTGCTGATGGTGTCTGGCGTAGTGGCGATAATTGCCGGGCGCCCATGGATCGATAGGGCATATGACTGAACAGCGATACATTCGTAATTTTTCCATTATCGCCCACGTGGATCACGGCAAATCCACCCTGGCGGATCAATTCATTCGTCTCTGCGGAGCGCTGACCGAGCGAGAGATGTCCAGTCAGGTGCTGGATACCATGGATATCGAGCGGGAGCGCGGAATCACCATCAAGGCGCAGAGCGTGTGTCTACAGTTTTTGGCGGCCGATGGACAGGCGTATCAATTCAATCTGATCGACACGCCGGGACATGTGGATTTCTCCTACGAGGTGAGTCGTTCTCTGGCCGCCTGCGAGGGGGCCTTGCTGGTGGTGGACGCTTCACAGGGGGTAGAGGCGCAGAGCGTGGCCAACTGTTACACGGCGCTCGAACATGATCTGGAAATCCTGCCCGTTCTGAACAAGATCGACTTGCCCGCCGCCGATCCGGTTCGCGTCCGCAAGGAAATCGAGGAGATCGTCGGCCTACCCGCTGACGATGCCGTAGAGGCCAGCGCCAAGGAGGGTATCGGCATCCGCGCCATTTTGGAGCGGGTGGTGGAACGCATTCCGCCCCCCCAGGGTGACCCGGACGCGCCCTTGCAGGCGCTCATCATTGATTCGTGGTTCGATAATTACGTGGGAACCGTGGTGTTGGTGCGGGTGATGAATGGTTCCATTCGCCCGGGGCAACGGATTCTGACCATGGTGGGCCAAAAGCACTATGTCGTGGAGAAGGTCGGTGTTTTTACGCCCAAGGCCCTGACCGTCCCGGCGCTGGAAACCGGCGCGGTGGGTTTTGTGATCGCCGGGGTGCGCGCCATCGAGGGCGCCCGGGTGGGAGATACCCTGACCGGGCAGGACCGCCCCGCCAGGGCGCCTCTGCCGGGTTTTCGTGAAGTGCAGCCGCAGGTTTTTACCGGACTATATCCGGTGGACTCGGCGGACTATGAGCGTTTCCGTGAGGCGCTGCAGAAATTGCGACTGAATGACGCGGCGCTGCAATTTGAACCGGAGACTTCCCAGGCCCTGGGTTTTGGCTTCCGCTGTGGTTTTCTCGGACTCCTGCACATGGAGATCGTGCAGGAGCGGCTGGAACGGGAGTATCAGCTCGAACTGATCAGTACGGCGCCTACCGTGATCTATCAGGTGGAGACCACGGATGGGCGAGTGCTGAATATTTCCAATCCTGCCGAATTGCCGCCGGTACAAAAGATCGCGGATATCCGTGAACCCGTGATCACCGCCAATATTCTGGTGCCGGAGACTTATCTCGGTCCGGTCATCGCGCTCTGCGAAGAACGGCGGGGCCGGCAAAAGAATATGCAGTTCACCGGGGGGCAGGTGATGTTGCGCTATGAGTTGCCGCACAACGAAGTGGTCCTGGATTTTTTTGATCGCCTCAAATCCGTGAGCCGGGGTTATGCCTCCATGGACTATGAATTCGCCCGTTTTGAGAGTGGACCCTTGGTTAAAATGGACATCCTCATCAACGGCGAAAAATTGGACGCCCTGTCCTGGATCGTCCACCGGGATGTTTCCGAACGGCGCGGACGGGAACTGGTGGCGCGATTGCACGATCTGATTCCCCGGCAGATGTTTGAAGTGGCGATTCAGGCGGCCATCGGCGCCAGGGTGGTCGCCCGCGAAACCGTCAAGGCCATGCGTAAAAATGTCCTCGCCAAGTGTTATGGCGGCGACATTTCGCGCAAGCGAAAATTGCTGGAAAAGCAAAAAGAGGGTAAAAGGCGCATGAAGCAGGTCGGCCATGTGGAAATTCCCCAGGAAGCCTTTCTGGCGGTGTTGAAAAGTGATAAACGATAAGCTGGACTTGGCGAAGCGCAAGCCGAGTGAATTTGGGATGACGCTATAGTGTGAAGGATGGGTGCTGATGGATTTTACCCTGGGGTTGTTTCTGGCCATTGTACTTTCCGGACTGATCTGGCTGGTGGATTTGCTGTTTTTGCGCAAGAGGCGTCCGGCGGAGTCCAAGGAGCCGGTCATCGTGGAATATGCCCGGAGCTTTTTTCCGGTACTGTTCGTCGTTTTTCTGATTCGGGCCTTTCTGTTCGAACCTTTTCAGATTCCTTCCGGTTCCATGATTCCAACCTTGCGGGTGGGTGACTTTGTGCTGGTGAACAAGTTTCAGTGGGGACTGCGTCTGCCGTTGATTCATACGCCCATCACCCGGGGAAGTCCGGTGGAAGCGGGCGATGTCATGGTTTTCCGTTATCCGAAGAACCCGCGCATCGACTATATCAAGCGGGTGATCGGGCTGCCGGGTGACACGATCGAGGTGAAGGGCAACGACCTGTATATCAATCACAAGCTGGTGCCACAGAAATATATCGGAACCTTTGATTACCGACCGGAAGGACAGGGTGTCGAGGGCATGGTCATCCCCGCCAGGGAATATGCCCAGGAACTGGGGGGACATACCTTCCATATCATCGAGTTTGACACCCCGGAAGCCCAGATGAATTTTGGGCCTTTCAAGGTGCCCCCCCACGCTTATTTCATGATGGGTGATGATCGGGACAATAGTAATGACAGCCGTTTCTGGGGGATGGTGCCGCAGCGCAACATTGTCGGCAAAGCGATGTTCGTGTGGTTTTCCTGGGATGCCGAAGATTGGTCCATTCGCTGGAAGCAGATTGGACGTTCTCTGGATGGGGCGATTTCCTGACGCTGTGCAGGGTCCTTGCAAAATCGGCGTTCAGGACTAATTAGGCGTTATGGATGTATCAACGTCTCAGGAGGATTCGCCCTCATGCGTAACGCAATCTCCAATCATCCGCCCAGGGTGACGCGGCCTCCTGATGAGGCCGGGATCTCCTTTCTCGGCGTGATTTTCTGGTTGGTGATCCTGGTTTTTACGATCGCCTTTATCATCAAGGTAATGCCCTCGTACTACGATTATTGGTCACTGCGCAATATCGTCAGCGCGCAGGCGCGTCAGAGTTCACCACAGGATTCGGTATCGCAAATTCGCTACGATCTCAATAGTCGTTTGAGCGTGGCCATGATCCATATCCCGCAGAAAGATATCCGGATTGAAAAAAGTGGTCATGGGCCGCCGATGATCACCGTCAGTTATGATCGGATAGTGCCGTTGGCGGGAAATATCAGCCTCTTGCTGCATTTTGAAACCGTAGGGCACTAGCGCGGCGTTTAGTCATTGGGTGGGAGAGGCCGGGCCGGAGATATTCCTCGCGACCCGGCCTTTCAGTGTATGATTATGACATGAGTCTTGCCGTTGCCACTTTCGGGGGGTTGAGTTTGTCTTTATGAGGGCCTGGGAAGAGCTGCAAAAATCGGTCGGGTATCGTTTTCGTGAAGCATCTTTGTTGCAACAGGCGTTGACGCACCGCAGTGCGGGTGTCCAGCACAATGAACGGCTGGAATTTCTGGGTGACGCGGCCTTGAATTTCGTGGTGGCGGCAAAACTCTACGCACACTTTCCCAAAGTCAGTGAGGGAGATCTGTCACGGATGCGGGCGCGACTGGTGCGGGAGGAGACTCTGGCGGAAATCGCCGGGAAAGTGGCGCTGGCTGACTTCCTGATTCTGGGGCCGGGAGAGATGCGCAGCGGCGGCGCGCGCCGCGACTCCATTCGCGCGGATGCCCTGGAAGCGGTGATCGGAGCGGCTTTCCTGGATGGCGGCTTTGCGGCGGCGGAACGCATCGTCACCCAGTTGGTGGAGCCATTGATGACCGAGCACCTGGGCGGCGCGGAGCTGCGCGATCCCAAGACCCGGTTGCAAGAGTACTTGCAGGGTCGGGGGCGTCCTCTTCCGGTATATACACTGGTGGCGGAAAAGGGACCAGCCCATGAGCGGCATTTTGTGGCGCGCTGCAGCGTGCCCGGGGTGTCACCGACGGAGGCCGAGGATGCGAGCCGGCGCAAGGCGGAGCAGCAGGCGGCGGCACAGATGCTGATGCAGTTGCAGGATGTCCCGCATGCCTGACCGGACGGAAGCCACGGAGAAGAGGTCCGACGAAGATTTCCGCAGCGGCTATGTGGCGCTTTTGGGACGCCCCAACGTGGGCAAATCCACCTTGCTCAACCATTTGGTTGGGCAAAAGATCAGCATTACCGCGCCACGCCCGCAAACCACGCGGGATCGGATATTGGGCATTTTGACCCGTCCCGACGGACAGTTGCTGTTTCTCGACACGCCGGGGGTGCATAGCGGTTATCGCCGCCTGAACCGGCACCTGTTGCGTGCCACCCGGGGTGCGCTGGAATCCGCCGACCTCGGGGTGTTGGTGGTCGACGCGCTGCTGTGGACCCCCGATGACGCGGAAGCGCTGCGCTGGTTGCAGCGGGCGGGCATTCCTCTGGTGGCGGTGGTGAACAAGGTGGATCGGGTGGCGAGCAAGGCCCGTCTGTTTCCCTTCGTGCAGGCCTTGGCGGCGCGCGGCGCATTCGCGGCGATATTGCCCCTGTCGGCGCGCAAGGCGACCGATGTGAAGCGCCTGGCCGACGTGCTGGTGCCCCTGCTGCCGCCCGCGCCCGCGCCCTTCCCCGAGAATCAGGTGACGGATCGCACTCTGCGTTTCATGGCGGCGGAAATCATCCGTGAGCAATTATTCCGGCAACTCGGGGCCGAACTGCCTTATGATACCGCCGTGGCTATCGACAGCTATCGCGTGGAGCCCCACCAGCAGCGCATTGAGGCAACCATCTATTGTCGGCGTCCGGGGCAAAAGGCGATTATTCTCGGAGAGGGCGGCAGCCGTCTGCGGGGGATCGGCAGCCGCGCACGTGAAGCGTTGCAAGTATTGACAGAAGAGCGGGTCTGGCTCGGACTGTGGGTGAAACAACGGGAACAATGGTCCGAGGACCGGAACATCCTGCGCGAGTTGGGGTATGACGACTGAGACGAGCGATCGCGCCTGGGTGTTACACCGTTATCCTTACGGAGATACCAGCCTGGTGGTCGAACTCTTCACACAGACCCAGGGTCGCTTGGGAGTGCTCGCCAAAGGCGCTCGCCGTGCCCGCTCACCGTTGGCCCGGCTGGAAGCGGGACATCCCCTGTGGGTGCGTTGGCTGGGACGGGGTGAATTGCCGGTGCTGACGCAAGCGGAAACCCTTGAAGCGGCCCCGTCATTGGGTGCCATGCAGCACCTCAGCCTTTTTTATATCAACGAACTGCTGCTGCGACTCACGCAGCGTGCCGATCCTTTTCCCGATTTTTTCAAGGTATACGAAGCGACCTTGACGATGTTGCGCAGCGCTCCGGGTGAAAGCTGGTTTTTGCGTCGTTTTGAGCGGCGTCTGCTGGAAAATCTCGGATGGGCGCCCGACCTGCAATCCTGCGCCGAATGCGGTCATCGACTGGACCCGGAGAGGGGAGAGCGATGGTTTTATCAGCCCGCGCATGGGGCATTTTGTCCACGGCACGCGCCGGGCGCGGCGGCGGTTGCGGTCGATGCGGCGGCCTTATGCTGGTTACAGGGCGCGATGTCCACCCCTTACGAGAAGAGGTGGGGAGCAGGGTTACGGCGTTGCCTGGAACAGGAACTGCGGGTACATTTGGGCGGGCGCCCACTGGAGAGTCGCTACCTGCTTGCGGCATACTTGCGCAGGCGGCGGCTGATGCCGAAGGCGGAGAGGAGCTAGTGGATGATTGCTTTGGGAGTGAATATTGATCACGTCGCCACCTTGCGGCAGGCGCGAGGTAGCCGCTATCCCGACCCGGTGGAGGCGGCTTTTGTGGCTGAACGGGCGGGTGCGGATGCGATCACCGCGCACCTGCGGGAAGATCGTCGGCACATGCAGGAACGGGATGTGGAGATTCTCCGGCAGACGCTGCGCACTCGCCTCAATCTGGAGATGGCGGTGGATGAAGGCGTGCTGCGCATAGCGGAGCGCTTGCGCCCCAGTGATTGTTGCCTGGTGCCGGAGCGTCGCGTGGAGCTGACGACCGAAGGCGGCCTCGATGTCGCCGGACAACTGCCGCGTATCAAGGCCGCTTGCCAGCGTCTGGCTGCCGCCGGGGTGCGGGTGTCGCTGTTCATCGATCCGGATCCCTTTCAACTGGAGGCGGCGATGGAAACGGGCGCGCCGGTGGTCGAACTGCATACCGGGCGTTACGCCGGCGCCGCCGACGCGGCGGCGCGCGCCGAAGAACTGGGTTTGATCCACAGTGCGGTGAGCCTTGCCGATAGTCTGGGCCTGCAGGTCAATGCCGGACACGGCCTGGATTACCATAATGTGCAGGCGATTGCGGCGATCCCCGGCATTCGCGAGTTGAACATTGGCCATGCGATCGTGGCCCATGCGCTTTTTGTCGGTATGGCGACGGCGGTGGCGGATATGAAACGGCTCATGCGCGAGTCCCGTGGATGATCATCGGCATGGGCACGGATATCGTGGCCGTGGAACGGTTGGCGCGTCTTCATGCCCGTTTCGAGGAACGCCTGGTCGAACGTCTGCTGGGACCGCTGGAGGCGGCGGAGATGCCGGTGGAGGCGGGCTCCGGGGCGGCCTTTCTGGCCCGCCGTTTCGCCGCCAAAGAGGCGGCCTTCAAGGCCCTCGGCAGCGGTCTGAACAACGGCATGCGCTGGCGGGATATACAGGTGGGTCACGATCCGGCCGGATGCCCGCAATTGCTCTTCGACGGGCGGGCCTTGCAGATTCTGCAGAGGCTAGGCAGGAACGTCCATGCGTGGCTGTCCATTAGCGATGAGCGGCGCTACGCGCTGGCGGTCGTGGTGATCGAGCGTGTGTCAGCGGCAGGAGGTGCCTAGATGAAAGTGACGGTGGTGGGAACCGGGTACGTGGGGCTGGTCACCGGCGCCTGTCTGGCGCAGGTCGGGAATCAGGTGCTGTGTGTGGATGCGGATGCGGACAAGATCACTCGGCTACGGGCGGGCGAGGTGCCTATCCATGAGGCGGATTTGCCCGCCATGGTGCTGGAAGGGATTGCGGGCGAACGCTTGGGCTTCACCACGAATATTGCCGAGGGCGTGGCGCACGGGGATTTTCTCTTCATCGCGGTGGGTACACCGGCGGATGAAGATGGCTCCGCCGATGTACGGCAGGTGCTGGCGGTGGCGGACGATATCGGCAGGTATCTGGCGCGGCCAGCCATCATCATCAATAAATCCACCGTGCCCGTGGGGACGGCGGTAAAGGTGCGCGCACATATCGCCGCCGCTTTGCAGGAACGGGCGGTGGATGTCGCTTTCGATGTGGTCGCCAATCCCGAATTTCTCAAGGAAGGCGCGGCGGTGGCGGATTTCACGAAACCGGATCGGATCATCGTCGGCACGGATAGCGTGGCGGCGGCGGAGCAGATGCGCGCCCTCTATGCCCCCTTCAACCGTAACCACGATCGTCTGATGATCATGGATCCGCTGTCGGCGGAATTGACCAAGTATGCCGCAAATGTCATGTTGGCCACCAAAATCTCGCTGATGAACGAGTTGGCGGGATTGGCCGAGCGGATGGGCGCTGACATCGAACAGGTGCGGCAGGGGATTGGTGCCGACCCGCGCATTGGCTACTCCTTCATTTATCCGGGCTGTGGTTACGGTGGGTCCTGCTTCCCAAAGGATGTGCGGGCGCTGGCGCATAGTGCCCGGCAGTATGATTTCGATACGCCCCTGCTCACCGCCGTGGAGCACGTGAATGATCGTCAGAAAAGGCTTCTGGAGCGGAAGGTGATCGGAGTTCTTGGCGAGGATTTGACGGGTAAAACCATTGCCGTTTGGGGCCTGGCCTTCAAAGCCAATACCGATGACATGCGCGAGGCGCCCAGCCGGGTGCTTATGGAAGCGTTGTGGCGACGTGGCGCACGGATTCAGGCGCATGATCCCGAGGCCCTGGAAGAAGCGCTGCGGATCTATGGGGAACGGTACGCTCTACAGCTCTGCCGAGATCCGTATGCGGCTTGTGCCGGGGCCGATGCCTTGGTGATTTGCACCGAGTGGCCACAATTCCGGAGTCCGGACTTTATCCGGATGCGCCATTCGCTTCGCCGGGCGTTGATTGTGGATGGCCGCAATATGTATGACCCGGCAACGGTGCGCGCAGAGGGTTTTACCTATCTTGCCATCGGGCGCCCCTGAAATGGCGGAGGATTTACGCAAACTCGCACGGGCGCAGGTGACGATCATCGGCGACGTGATGCTCGATCGCTATTGGTTCGGCAGGGTGGAGCGCATCTCGCCAGAGGCGCCGGTACCCGTGGTACAGGTACACCGGGAGGAGGAGCGCCCCGGCGGTGCCGCCAATGTCGCCCTGAATGTACGGGCCTTGGGTGCGCAGGCCCGCTTGATCGCCCCGGTGGGGGATGACGCCGCGGGCGAACGTCTGGGTGCACTGCTGTCGGAAACCGGAGTGGAGACCGTGTTGATCCCCGATAAGGCGTGTCCCACGACGGTGAAACTGCGGGTCATCGGACACCAGCAGCAGCTCTTGCGTATGGATTTTGAAGCGCAGCCCAGCCAGGCCCACGGTGATGCCTTGCGGCAGCGGGCACAGGCGTTGCTGAGTGATTCCCAGGTATTGCTCCTTTCGGATTACGGCAAGGGCGCCTTGCGGGAAGTCGAGCATCTGGTGGCGCTGGGACGCGATCGGGGGATTCCGGTGCTGATCGATCCCAAGGGTCGGGATTATCACGCCTACCGGGGGGCGACCCTCATCACCCCTAATCTCCACGAATTTCAGGCGATGGCAGGCACCTGGTCCGATGAGACGCAGTTTCGCCGCCTGGGTATGCAATGGCGGGAGACATTGCAACTAGACGCACTGCTGGTGACGCGCGGGGAAGGGGGAATGACGCTGTTCACCCCGGACAAACTCTATCATCACCCGGCGCAAGCGCGAGAAGTCTTTGACGTCACTGGTGCCGGAGACACCGTCATCGCGACTTTGGCGACCGCACTGGCGGCGGGCTGGACGATGGACCGCGCCGTGGAATTGGCCAACCGCGCGGCGGGTCTTGTTGTGGGTAAGCTGGGGGCTGCGGTCGTGACGGTGGAGGAGTTGGCCGCGACGGACTCCGTGCATGCGGACTGAGACAGTGACAGTACCACCCCGACTGCCTGTGCCGAAGCTTTTACAACGTCGAATCGGACGGGCGGTGGCTGATTTCCGCATGATTCAACCGGGAGATCGTATCCTGCTCGGCCTGTCCGGCGGGAAAGACTCCCTGACGCTCTTGCATCTGCTGCGAAACATGCAGCGCCAGTCATCCGTGTCCTTTGCGCTGGGCGTGGCCACAGTGGATCCCATGAGCCCGGATTATGACCCGCAGCCGCTGACCCCCTATCTGCGGGCGTTCGGCATTCCATATTTTCTGGAGCGGCAGAATATCTACGAAAGGGCGCAAAAACACCTGTTACGGCCCTCTTATTGCAGTTTTTGCGCACGGATGCGGCGGGGAGTCCTGTATCGTTGCGCGCGACGCGAGGGATATACGGTGCTCGCGTTGGGACAACACCTCGACGATTTTGCCGAAAGTTTCTTCATGTCCATGTTTTATAATGGTGAACTGCGGACCATGAAGGCGCATTATCGGGTGCGCGAAGGGGATTTGCGGGTAATCCGGCCTCTGGTCTATTGTCGCGAGCGGCAGACTCGGCAGTATGCCGCGGAGCAACATTTGCCGGTGATTCCCGAAAATTGCCCCGCCTGTTTTGGCAAACCCACGGAGCGTCAGCACATGAAGGAACTCCTCGCCGCCCAGGAGGTATACGACCCGCGCTTGTTCAAACAGCTTCAGCGGGCCTTGATGCCGCTCATGGGGCAGGGGTTGGAAAACTTGGACGTTGAGGAGGAGCATGACTGACTTTTCACCGTGCGCTCAGTATCGTTTTGGGATAAAGACATCGCATGGCTTTTTGCGATGGTGACGTAGTCAGAGGCATGGATATCTTGTATCCTGGCACTGGAGCGGATCGGCGATTTGACGCAACTTTTGCGCCGTTGTCTGGTCCAATCCAGTGAATAGGGGGCGACTCGGCTTCGACGCAGATCGCGAAGCCTCCGGTGCATGCAGAGCTGCGGTTCGCTCTTAAAACTGGTCGCAGATTCATAATTGCCAACGACAGCAATTACGCTCTCGCTGCTTAAGCAGTGAGCCCTCTGCCCGGATTTGTCTGTGGATCCGGAGCCGAAAGGCGCGCGGAGGGTCATGAAACACGGAATCGTGCGCACCCTAGTCTGCGGGATGCGTGCTAAATCAAAGCGGAATCGTCGTGGCGTCATCCTGTCTGTCGGAGGGCGGCGCGATTAAAGCCAATAGACATACTATGCATGTAGATCCGGTGGTCTAGGTACTGCGGACGCGGGTTCGATTCCCGCCGCCTCCACCAATAACAAAACCCCAACCGTTCTCGGTTGGGGTTTTTTCTTGCCCGCTCGCGCCAGTTCCCGCGTACTCGTGCGGGTTCCTGCGAACGCCTGCGGAGGGGGTGCGGCAAAAATCTCGGTCTCCTTCCGAATGAGTTGGCAGGAGTCCATGAAGGCGCTGTTCGGCGCGTGAGCCAAGGCAATTTCAGGAAACGCCGCTACTCCGGCAGATCGTTCAGCTCGTAGCTGGTGCTACGCCCGCCCGCATCCAATTTCCGCAGCACGCCCCGCGCAAGCAGGTCGTTGATGTCGCGCAGAGCCGTGTCCGGCGAGCACTTGGCGATGGCCGCCCACTTGCTGCTGGTGAGCTTGCCTTCGAACCCGTCGAGCAGCTTGTTCAGCAACGTCACCTGCCGATCGTTGAGTGGTGTGGTCGCCCAGCGCTGCCAGAACCGCGCTTTGATCAGCACGGCGTCGAGTGTGTGCTGCGCCTGATCAACGGCGCGATGGAGCGTGTCGAGGAACCAGGCGAGCCACTCGGTGACGTCCAGCGACCGTTTCTGGGTCCGCTCCAGGATGTCGTAGTAGGCCTTGCGTTCGCGCTGGATCTGCGCCGACAAACTGTAGAACCGCTGTGGACTGCCATCGGCACGCGCCAGCAGCAGATCACCGATGGCCCGGGCGATACGGCCATTGCCATCGTCGAAGGGGTGCAGAGTGACGAACCACAGATGGCCGAGGCTAGCTTTGAGCAACGGCGGTTCGTTCGACGCACCATTCAGCCAGTCGAGGAAGCGGCTGGTTTCGGCCTCGAGGCGATCGGCAGGCGGCGCTTCGAAATGCACCCGCTGGCGGCCGATGGGGTCAGACACCACCTGCATCGGACCGCTGGCATCGTCGCGCCAGGCGCCGACCTTGATCTTGGAGAGTCCGGAGTAGCCGGTAGGAAACAGCGCGGCATGCCAGCCGAACAGTCGCTCCCGCGACACCGGCGCATGGCAGTTGGCGGTGGCATCGAGCACCATCTCGACCACGCCTTCGACATGCCGATCCACCGGGGCCAGGGCGCCGATGTCCACGCCCAATCGGCGCGCGATGCTCGAACGCACCGATTCGACGTTGAGCTGCTCGCCCTCGATTTCACTGGTCTTGACCACGTCCTCGGTGAGCGCGGCCAGGCTGGCCTGATCGCGCAGCGCCATGCCCACGTCAGCCAGACGGCCCATCAGAAGTCCTTGGGCACGACTGACGTCAGCCATAGGCCCAGCCAGCGCTCCCAGGTCGAAGTGCCAGTTCGGCCAGTCGTTGGACTGCCAGATGTATTTGTAATCACCGCTATTCATGCGGAGATTATGAGCCGCAATCTCCGCATGCGCAAGTTATTCGCTGCACGGCGGGCTGTCTTACCCCGGAATGGGTGTGAATGGGTGTCATTTTGGTTGCCTGCGCGGCAAGACCACGACAAGGGCGCGGCCCACCCGGTTCGGGTCCCGGTGTCGGCGCTGCGGTTGCTCGTGGATGTCCTGACCGAAATCGGTGAGGGCAACGCGGTCAGCATCATCCCGATCCACGCCGAACTGACGACCCAGGACGCAGCGGACGTGCTCAACGTCTCGCGACCGTTCCTCGTGCAGTTGCTGGAGCGCGGCGAGATCCCGTTCCACAAGATCGGCACGCACCGTAGGGTCCGTTACCAGGACGTGATCGCGTACAAGGAGCAGATCGACGCTGAGCGCAGCAAGGCCCTCGATGCACTGGCCGAGCAGGCCCAGGCGCTCAAGATGGGGTACGAATGAATGAGTTCGAAGCGTGCGTGCTCTTACCCGGCACCGTTGCGCGACCTGCTGATGCGTCTGGCGCTGACCGATCTGTACCGGGCGCGTTGGACAGACATGATCCACGACGAGTGGACGCGTAACGTTCTGAAGCAGCGGCCAGACCTGAAGGTGCAAGACCTGGAGCGGACGCGGTCGCTGATGAACGCCCACGTCCGCGACAGCCTGATCACCGGCTTCGAGCATCTGATCCCGTCCGTCAAGTTGCCGGACGCCGATGACCGGCATGTAGTGGCCGCAGCCATTCACGGCGGCGCCAGTCTGACGGACGCGGGTTTCGATTCCGCGTGATCCTCAAAATCGGCGTGAACGCTCGGCTGGGGAAATCGGAATGGCCGATCAGGCAATCCGCTTGATTTTTCCTTCCCGGCTCTTTATTTTAGGGCGGATGGTCGAGTTAAAATTCAAGATGAGGCGAGAACTCCAAGGTAGATACGTGACCATATCGACGGCATGAGTCGCGGCACGGAACTGCCGGGCAGGGCATAACCGCCCGCGCCGCTTTCATAAGCGGCCTCCAGCATGAAGTCTGAACGGTTCTTTCCTAGCAGGCTGGCGACGTGGTCGACCAACTCCCGTTGTTCGGGCAGGTCAGTTGCGGGCACGCACCGGCTCCCCGGAGAATACACTTGAACGAAAATAATCCGCAAACGCCATGGTACCGTCAGGTCGCCGCGGTAATACCCAGGCACGTCTATCTCAAGAGTATCGGGACGACGCTTTTCATTAGCCTGTTTTTTGGCGCTTACTTTTATGTGCTCAAAGACCCGGCCTATCCGCCAACGGTGATGCCAAAGACTCTGTTGGACCATCTGATCGGTTTCCAGCCCATGGCGCTGCCCATCTATCTATCGCTGTGGTTCTACGTGTCCCTGCCTCCGGCGTTGCTGGCGACGCGACGCGAGTTGTATGACTATGGCTGGGCCATGGCCGGGACGTGTCTCGTGGGACTGGGCATTTTCTACTTTTGGCCCACGGCGGTGCCCGCGGCCCACATCCATTGGGCGCATTATCCCGACGTGGATTTACTTAAACATGCGGATGCTTCTGGCAATGCCTGCCCTTCGCTGCATGTCGCCACCGCGGTTTTTTCCAGCATCTGGTTGCATCATCTGCTCCGCCGTTTTGGCGCACCGTTGTGGGTGCTCTTTTTCAATTGGGTGTGGTGTATCGGCATCGCGTATTCCACCCTGGCCCTCCGCCAGCACGTGGCCGTGGATGTGGTGGCCGGTCTGGCGCTGGGAGCATTGGCCGCCCGTCTGTCATTGCGACGGAGGCCGGCCCCATGACCGCTTGTCATTTTATGATTATGTTTGCTACAGTGCAGACTTACGAATCGAGATTGCCTGACATCGATATGCAGAGAATCCGTCGATATTTTTCCGCATTCGCCGTGCTCACCGTGTTCCTCCTCGGCACGTGGATGAGTCATGCCACGGTAGCCGCCATGCCATTGGGTACTCCACCCGCGGCGCTGCCCAGCGTATCGATGTCGGAGATGCCTTGTTGCCTGGGGAGTCATGGCATGGATATGAGCGCGCAAGCCTGCGCGATGTCCGGTCCGTGCATGTCGGTCTGCGCGGAAGCGCATGCCCCAAGGGGATTAAGGCTTTCCGGAGTAAACGTCCCCGCCGCGATGATAACGGGCCCTGTCATTTTTCTTCGCCCGGTAGGATTTCGCCTGGCGGTAAGCCCGTTTTTTTACGCCCATCCTCCCTACCAGCCTCCACCGCTCGAACACATGCGGTTGGTCATTTGAAATCTTCCGAGCAAGCTGGCACCCCTCGCTAAATGGGGGAAACATGTCACTGGTTTGCCGTGGAGATTTTTTATGCATATCCATGCTCGTGGTCGTCTCATTCAATCGGCAGGGAGCGGAATTCGCCTCTTGACCGGAGTACTTTTGGTCCTTTCGGCCACGACCGTCTGGGCCGCCCCATTGAGTCTGCAGAGCGCTGAGGCGATTGCTCTGCGGCAGAATCCCGGTCTCGGCGTCCTGACCCAAAAGATTGCTGAACTACGGCACCAGGCCGTGGCGGTGGCCCAACTGCCCGATCCGCACCTCGCCCTCGGCGCCGTCAATCTGCCCCTCAACAGCTTCTCCATGAACCAGCAGCAGATGAGCATGCTGAGCGTGGGTCTGAGTCAGACGTTTCCCTCCTTTGGCAAATTGGGGCTGGAGGGACAACAGACGGGGATAGAGGCGCGGGAAGCGGCTGACACCTTGCGCGGCCAGTCCGCCGAATTGGTGCTGCTGCTGCGCCGCGCCTGGCTGCAAGCCCTCTATGCCGAAGATGCGGTGGCAACGGTCCGCCACCAGGAGCGGTTGCAATCCGAGACCGTGCAAGCGGCGCTGGCGCTTTACCGCTCCGCCCAGGGGTCACAGGCCGATGTGCTCCGCGCGCAGTTGGCGCGCGATAGTCTGGCCAATGATATCAGCAAATTGCAAGCGGACCGGGCGAGCGATCTCGCGCAAATCGCGCAGATTCTGAATCTGCCGGAACCGCCGTCCATAGCGCATCAATGGCCGAATCTGCCACCTCCGCCCACCCTTGCCGAAGCGGAAGTCCGGCTCTCCGGCCAACCCCTCCTGCGCGCCGCCCAGGCGCAAACCCGCGCGGCGCAAATGGGCGTGCGGGTGGCCAAACGGGGCTATTGGCCGGACGTCACGGTCAGTGTCGATTACGGTCAGGATTTCTACCCCGGCAGCCCCAACTGGCTGTCGGCGGGGGTTGACCTGAGCCTGCCCATATTTCCGGGAGATCGCCAGGACCAGGACGTCGCCGCCGCCCGGGCCAAGGCCCTGCAGGCGCAATATCGCTATGACGATCAGCATCTGGCCTTGACCCGGCAGGCGCGTGCCGCTTTCGCGCGCTATGCCGCCTTCAAGACCCAGTTGGAGCGCACCGATCGACAACTGCTGCCCACCGCACGCGCTGCCTTCTCCGCGGCGCTCGCCGCCTACTCGGGGGGGCGCAGCACGCTGAGCACGGTGCTGCGTACCCAGAAGGACGTGTTGGGCTATGCCTTGACCCGCCTGCAGTACCGCCGCGACCTGGCTCTCAGTGTTGCGGAACTGGATTTCCTCACCACCGCAGAGGGAGCGCAGCCATGAAATCACGCCACTGGATCATCGGCATGGGCCTGCTCAGCTTTGGCGCAGCCCTTGGGGCGGGTGCGGTGTGGTGGCTGCGGGTCCCCGCCGCCGCGCCTGGCGCCAACTCCACTGTAACCCATTCTCCGAAAAACACCCCCAAGGGGCGGCACATCCTCTACTGGGCCGCGCCCATGGACCCCAAGATTCATTCGGATCACCCGATGAAGGACAGCATGGGGATGCCTTATATACCGGTGTATGCCTCCAGTCCGAGCGCGCAAAAGGCGTCCGGCCTCAGCATCGATCCGCGCCTGGCGCAAAACCTGGGAGTGCGTCTCGTGGATGTCCAGCG
The DNA here is from genome assembly GCA_021821285.1 of Pseudomonadota bacterium. Classification (GTDB taxonomy): domain Bacteria; phylum Pseudomonadota; class Gammaproteobacteria; order Acidithiobacillales; family Acidithiobacillaceae; genus Acidithiobacillus. The sequence continues at coordinate 20,453 of JAKACQ010000007.1, read as the reverse complement.
CCGTCCGATGGGCCACGCCATCCACACCGTGGGCACCGTGGCGGTGGACGAGAACCGGGTCTATTCCGTCAATCCGCGTTTCTCCGGCTGGGTGACACGCTTGAACGTCCGTGCCGTGGGCGACCCCGTGCAGCGGGGACAGGTGCTCGCCGAGGTGTACTCCCCCGAGCTGTATAGCGCCCAGCAGGAATATCTCATTGCCCGCCGCCCGGATGGGACGACGGAAGACCCCGCACTGCTGGCGGCGGCCAGGGCGAAATTACGACGGCTGGGCATGCCGCAAGGCCAGATCGCGGCGCTCGCCCGGCGCGGCGCGGCGGCGCGGGACGTGCCGCTCCTGGCGCCCGCTTCCGGGGTGGTCGAGGCCCTCGATGTGCACCAGGGGGGGTATGTCTCACCGCAGACGAATGTCTATGCAATCGCCAATCTCGACCGGATCTGGGTCAATGTGGCGCTCTACACCCACCAACTGCCTTGGGTACGGATCGGCGATCCCGTGCGTCTGCGCCTGCCCGCCTATCCCGGCAAATCCTGGGAGGGACGTCTGAGTTTTCTCTATCCCACCTTGGACCCCAAAAACCGGACGGTGACGGCCCGGCTGAGTGTTCCCAATCCGGGTGGGACCTTGCGCCCCGGCACCTATGCCGACGCCACGGTTTTGGCGGGCGCCCAGAAAGCCCTGGCCGTACCCAGCAGTGCCGTATTACATACCGCCCAGGGGGATTACGTGATGCTGGGGGAGGGCCAAGGGCACTTCCTGCCGGTGGAGGTCGCCCTGGGTGCGGAGGCCGACGGCTGGGTGGCCATCGACCAGGGGCTCAAGACGGGGGATCGGGTAGTGGAGAGCGCCCAGTTCCTGCTTTATTCCGAGTCTCAGTTCCAGTCGGTCAAGGCCCGCATGCTGGGAGGCAACACGGCGTCCACCCGGAGCGCCATGGCCGGGATGAACCTGGGTCCGGGAGGGCGGTCTCATGATTAGGGCGATCATGCGATGGTGTATGGCGAATCGCGCCCTGGTCGTGATCGCCGCCTTGGTACTGATGGCCGGCGGTGCGCTGGCGGTGATCGACCTTCCGCTGGAGGCCATCCCCGACATCTCGCCCACCCAGGTCATCATCAAGACCTCCTACCCGGGCCAGGCCCCGCAAATCGTTCAGGATCAGGTGACCTATCCCCTGGAAACCACCCTGCAGGAGGTCCCTGGCGCCCAGGCCGTGCGCGGCTATTCGATGTTCGGGGACTCCTATGTCTACGTCCTCTTCAAAGGGGGCACCAGCATCTATCAGGCCCGCAATCTGGTGCTCCAATACCTGAGCCAGGTGCAGTCCAAACTGCCGCCGGGGGTCACGCCAGCCCTGGGTCCCAACAGTTCGGGGGTGGACTGGATCTACGAGTACGCCCTCAGGGACCCCGGCGGGACTCTGAATCTGGCCCAGCTCACCACCCTGCAGAACTGGTTTCTCAAGTACGCACTGCAGGGCATCCCCGGCGTCGCGGAGGTGGCCACGGTGGGCGGCATGGTGCAGGAGTACCAGGTGGTGGTGAATCCCCAGAAACTCCTCGCCTACGACCTGACCCTGCCGGAAGTGGAGGCCGCCATCCGCGCCGCCAACGGGGAGACCAGCGGGTCGGTGGTGGAGATGGGGGAAGCGAGTTATATCGTCCGCACCTCGGGTTATATCCATTCTCTCCAGGACCTGGAAAACGCGTCGCTGGGGGTGCGCGACGGCGTGCCCATCACATTGCGGGAGGTGGCCCGGGTGCAGTTGGGTCCACAGTTGCCCAATGGTGTTGCTGAATTGAATGGCCAGGGCGAGGTGGTGGGCGGAATCGTGATGATGAACCAGGGGGGCAACGCCTATGCCCTCATCCATCAGATCGAGGGCAAGCTCAAGGAGATCCAGCCCTCCCTGCCCAAGGGCGTGCAGGTCGTCACCACGTACAGCCAAGCGCCGCTGATCCAGCGCAGCATCCATACCCTGACCGGCAAGCTGCTGGAGGAATCCCTGGCGGTGGCGCTCATCTCCTTGCTTTTCCTGCTGCGCGCGCGCTCGGCGCTGGTGGCTCTCGTCGCCCTGCCATTGGGGATATTGGCCGCCATTCTTATCATGTGGGCCATGGATGTCCCCGCCAACATCATGTCCCTGGGCGGTATCGCCATCGCCATCGGCGTGATGATGGATGCCCCCGTGGTCATGATCGAAAACATGCACAAGCATCTCGAAAGAACGTCCGGGGTCGACCCCTGGGCGGCGGCCACGGCGGCGGCGGCGGAGGTCGGTCCGGCCCTGTTCTTCTCGCTGATCATCATCGCGGTCTCCTTCCTGCCGGTGTTCGCCCTGGGCGGTGAGGATGGCAAACTGTTCGCGCCGCTGGCCTTCACCAAAACATTTTCCGTGGCCGCCGCCGCCATGCTCTCTATCACCCTGGTGCCGATCCTCATGGCCTGGTTCATCCGCGGTCGCATCCTCCCTGAACACAGAAACCCGCTGAACCGGGTCCTGGCTTTCCTCTACCGGCCGATCATCCACGCTGTCCTGCGCGCGCCCTGGATCATTTTGATCCTGGCCCTGCTGCTCACGGCCACCCTCTTTTATCCCTGGAACCGTCTGGGGTCACAGTTCATGCCCCCCCTGAACGAAGGGACGCTGCTCTACATGCCAATCTTTCAGGACCCTGCCGTCTCCATCGGTGAGGCGGCCATGGTCCTGCAGCAGACGGACCGCATCCTCAAGACCTTCCCCGAGGTGAAAACGGTCTTCGGGCAGGCGGGCAGGGCCGAAACGGCGACCGATCAGGCACCCCTGTCGATGTTTGATACGACCGTCACCCTCAAAGAGCCGGATCAGTGGCCCGCCGGGATGACGATACACCGGCTGCAAAACCGGATGAATGAGGCATTGCGCATTCCTGGCCTGTCCAACGTGTGGACGCAGCCGATCAAGAACCGGGTGGAGATGGTGACTACCGGGTTGACAACCCCCCTTGGCATCAAAGTGGCCGGGACGGATCTGGATGTACTGAACCGCCTGGGACAAAAACTCCAAACGGTTTTACAGAAAATACCCGGCACCCAGAGCGCCTACGCGGCCCGTGTTACCGGCGGCCGCTACATCGTCGTGCACACCGACCGCGCCAAGGCCGCCCGCTACGGTCTTTCGGTGGCGGATGTGAACCGTCTCGTGGAGACGGCCATCGGCGGCGAGGTCCTGACCACCGCGGTACAAGGACTGGAGCGCTTTCCGGTGGATCTCCGTTACCCCCGGGAATTGCGCCAGTCCCTGTCCACCCTGATGGAAAGCCGCATCGCCACGGCCGACGGCGCTCAGATTCCTCTGGCCCAGGTGGCCGATCTTCGCATCGAGGACGGGCCCGCCATGCTCACCAGCGACAACAGCCGCTTGAACAATTGGATTTACATCGATCTGAAGCCCGGCACCAACATCGGTGCCTATGTGCCCCGCGCCAAGGCGGCGATTGCGAAAGCCGTCAAGCTCCCCAGCGGTTATACCGTCTCCTGGGTGGGTCAGTATCAGGTCATGGAACGGGCCGCCAAGCGCCTGGAACTGGTGATCCCCGCCGTCATCCTCCTGATTGCCCTGCTCCTCTACTTCAATTTCAAGAACTGGGTGGAGGTGACCATCATCCTGTTCACCCTGCCCCTGTCCCTGGTCGGCGGGTTCTGGCTCGTCTACTGGCTCGGCTACAAACTCTCGGTGGCCGTGGCCGTGGGCTTCATCGCCCTGGCGGGAGTGGCGGTGGAATTCGGGGTGGTGATGCTGCTCTACCTGGACCAAGCCCTTCTCCGGCGGCAGGCCCGTGACGCCTTGCGGAGCTGGCATGACCTTCAGCTGGCGGTCATCGAGGGGACCATGCTGCGCCTGCGGCCCCTGGCCATGACCTTTACCCTGGTGGTGGGCGGCCTCTTGCCCATCATGTTCAGCCATGGTGCCGGTGCCGATGTGATGAAGCGCATAGCCGCCCCCATGGTGGGCGGCATGTTCAGCGCCGCGTTGCTGGCGCTGCTGGTGATCCCCGCCCTCTACGCCCTGTGGCAGAAACGGCGATTGGGCCTGCGACAGTGACCGCTGGAATCCTGGCGATATGCCGATACATCCGAATCAACGGAAAGGAGGGAAACGACATTCACGACACACGAGGTATTGCGCGCGGTGAACGATTCAATCTTATAACCAAGGAGACGAATATGAAACGTTTTTATCTCACGCTCATACTGCTGTGCGCTTCCACTGTCGCCATACAGGCACAGGCGGCAATGGGCGATATGCAGGGGAAGGGCGGTATGGGCAACGCTAAAAATACGGGCGCCGAACAAGGCGTCAAGGCGCGAACGTTCCGAGGGCAGGGCAAAATCAACAGCGTCAACCCGGAGGCGGGCACAGCCAATGTCGCCATGGGTCCTGTCAAAGCCCTGGATTGGCCGAGCATGTCGATGAATTTCGTCGTTCCGGACAAGAAATCGCTCAACGGTCTCAAGGCCGGGGAGAGCGTGCGCTTCGATTTCACAAAAAACGCCGCCGGTGGCTACGCCATCACTCGGATCGTACCAGCGGCACCATGAACACCGGGGTGGTCCATGCCCGCACCATGGACCGCTCCCTCTAACCCGGGCAAAGTGCGAATTACGCCGGCACCGCGGACGGGCGCCATGGAAGCGAGAAAACCCTGGGGCGCCTACAGCCGTCCGAGTCCTGGGGAGGTATCGCTATATGGGGTGTCCGTCCTCGGATCGGCGTTTCCAAAATAACGTCAGAATGGCTTTCCCAAAGGCTTCCTGCGCTTGCTCCACGACACTCCAGTCCGCATTGTCCGTGGACGAAAACGACAGGGTAGCCATAGCCGCGACAGCTTGGTGATATTCCTGGTGGAGTCGAAGCAACGGACTGTCCTGGTCGAATCCCAGACGGTACAGGTCGGCGTGAATCGGGCAAATTGCGGCATCCGCGAGCGTCATGCGATCCATGAGGCGCGGGATCTGGAGGATCGCCTTTTTCAAGAAGTTATGGTGGGCGAACTGCGCGACGTAGAGGCCGTATAGTCCGGTCGGGTGCGGGGAGTGATGGGAGGGCTGGTGCTGTGTCAGAAACTTCCGCAATTCCGCCAAGGGCATGGGCTTGGCGATGGCATATCCCTGGAGGAACTGCACACCCATGACGGTGACCGCGTCCAGGATGTCATCGGTTTCCACACCTTCCACCACCAGAGTCACGCCAAGTCCGGCGGCGAGATCCTGGATAGCCGCGACGAAAGGCAGATCCTGGGGACGTCCTTCCAGGGTGCGAACAAATCCTTGATCCAATTTGATCTTATCGATAGGGAGATCCTTCAGGCGGAGTAGAGAGGCATAAGCGCTTCCCACGTCGTCCAAAGCCAGATGCACGCCTAATGCTTTTATTTCAAAAAGATAGTCGACAGCAGCCCGCTGCTCCAGGAAATCACCACCCTCCAGGATTTCGAGGGTGACGCGCGAGGGATCGATCACACTCCGGGCGAAGGTTTCCCGCAGGCAATCTATGCAGGATTGCGAAACGGTGCTAGGGTCGACGTTTACGGACACCCATAGGGACCAACCCTGGGCGTCCAGGATGGGTAAGTCGGCCAGCGCCCGTTCCAGCGTTTTCCGGCTGAGCTTGAAGAGATCATCCACCTGAAATTGGGGCAGAAATTCCGCCGGTAACCATAGCTTCCCCTGTGGATCCCGCAACCGGGCCAAAGCCTCCACACCCACCACTTTGCGGACGCGATTGTCCAGGATCGGCTGATACCATACCTCCAAAGCCCCTTCGTCCAGCAGTTGCTGCGCGGGCCGGCGCCAGGTGCTTCGCGTTTCTTCACCAAAAAGCACCCAAGCGTGCTCCCGGTTGACCTTGCGGGCCTTGCTCTCGTAGAGGGCGTGATCGGCGTAGCGCAGGAGTTGATCCCCGGTTTCGACATCACCAAAAGGGTAGAGGGCGACACCCATGCTCGCGGTGACCTGGACGGATTCTCCGTTATGGAGTGTGGTATGAGCGCCAACGGTCTCCTGCACTTTTGTCAGGAGCTGATCCAGGTCGCCGAGATTGTTCAGATTTTCCACCAGCAGGACAAACTCATCCCCTCCTAAGCGGGCGACGAAATCGGTCTCGCGCAGGACTTCCTGCAATTGCCGCGCTACATGCTTGAGGAGCTGGTCTCCTGCTTCGTGACCGTAGGTATCATTGACGGGCTTGAAGTCATCGAGGTCGAGCATGGCCACGGCCAACAGGCTGTCATGGCGTACCGCCCGCGCCATGGCCCTGTCCATTTCCTCATCCAGGGCGCGCCGATTGGGCAGGCCGGTGAGCTCATCGTAATGGGCTTGATGCGTCAATTGCTGCGCCAGCCGATGCCGATCCGTCACATCCACCAAGGTCCAGGTCAGGATCTCACGACCATCCTGATCCCGCTGCATGCTTCCGGCGGATATATCCAGATAAACGGTGGTGCCATTGGCCCGCTTATAAGGGACATCCCTCTTTTCCGCATGTCCCTGGGCGCGAGCCACGGCGTACAGCGCGCCGACCCTTTCATGGGTTTCGGCATCGAAAAAGATCTCCTGAGTCGAATGTCCCACCAGATCTTTTTCGGCCTGGTAACCGAGAATCCTCATCAGACCCTGATTGACTTGAATAAAAATCCTTTCCGGGTAGCGCACCAGGGCGACCCCCGCGGTGGTGTTGGCCAGCAAGGATTCCTTGAGGACTGTGGCAGTGCGCTCCCGGTTCAAGAGGTCGATGCGATCCAGCCCGTACCCGATGTTTTTGGCCATTTCCTCCAAGATGTTCTGGAGATCGCGATCAAACACATTCTCTTCCTCGTGATAGACCGTCAGCACCATCGCGGGCGCATGATTGTGGTAAATCGGAAGAGTGGCGCTGGATCGCAGGCCGAAGCGCCGGGTACGCTCCCTCCACGGGCGCATGGCGGGATTCTTCGTAAAGGAAGGATTGTAAACAGGTGCGCCGGATTGCCAGGCAAGCCCGGCCACTCCTTGCCCTTCGGGGACATCCGGACGGATCGAGATGAATACATCGTCGAGATAGCCCGTTGCCCCGGCGGCCGCCAGGAATCGCAGGACGCCCTGGGCATCGGCTCGGCCAATCCAGGCAAGCTTGAAATGCGCATGCGTGATGGCGAGATCGCAAAAAGCCTGCAACAGGGCCGCTTCATTTTCCGCCTGGCTGATCACTTGGTTTACCGAGGCCAAAAGGGCGTTGAATTCGGCCAGGTGAACGCCGCGACGGGCTTCTCTCTGATAGGATCTGAGAATGATCCAGATCACCAGAAACAAGGCCGTTACCACCAGTAGAACGATCACCAGGCGAGGTAGATGATCTTTTTCTACCGACCACAGCGCCTGGTCCAGATAATCCTGTGTCCATTGGGCGCGAACGGTTGAAGGATAACCGGAAACCGGAATGGACACCGTCCCCGCGGGTCGTGGAATCGGGGTGTCGGGGGGCATCCACCGGTCGTCCTTCCAGACGCCGAGAGAGATGCCGCCGGACAAGGACAGAATGATGACGCCTGGGGCGGGAGGCGCCTGGACAAGGCGCAGCGCGTCCAGGTGGAAAGGGCTCTCGATAAAACCCAGGGTATGGCCCTCGGCATCCCGCAACCGGACACGCAAGGATAGCACTCCGGCCTGGGCATGGCGTGTATGGCGGACGGGGCCGATGCTCCGGTCGGCATTCCCCGGCAAAGGGACAAAGATCTCCGGACTCCCGGCACGGCGATCGGATGGCGGCATCGTGGACCAGAGGATGCGATTGCCAACGGCATCATACAGACTCACAGCGGTCACATCGGGATGCATGCGGTGGAAGGCGGCGAAAGTGGTGATCAGTTGCGCCTTGGAGGGGATGGGCTGTCCTCTCTTTCGAAGCATTGCGTCCAGAACAGCCAGTTTGGCAAATCGCATGTTCAAGACATCGCTGACTTGGGCAGCGACGTCCTGGATCGCCAAGATCGCTTGTGTTCGCGTGCTTTCCCGGATGCTGTCCCGGAAATCCTGCAACCGGACTACGGCGAATATCCCCGCGATGGCGACAAAAAGGAGCCAGCCCACCAGCGGAGCGAGCCACTCCATCCGATGATAGAGGAGCCATCGGTGCCCGCGATGGGAGGAAGCGGCATCAGGGAAATGTGCCATAAGTGCTTCTTTCTGAAGCGAGGTATCGGCTGTTCTTCATCAAGACAGGACCGTGGCGGGTGTTCCCTCCCCGGCGCCTCACCTCCCAGGGCGATGACTAATGGGCGGCGCGTTGCCGCAGCCGGATGACGACCTCCACCTTTTCCACCTCCGTTTCCGGTGGTAATTCAGGCAATTTGTTGATGTGCAGGGCCGATGCGGGTATGTCCACCAACGCACCAGAGTCGGTATAATAGAAGTGGTGGTGAGATGACACGTTGGGATCGTAGAAGACCTTGCCGGGCTCGACGATCACCTCGCGCACCAGGGCATGGTCGGCAAAGAGCCCCAAGGTATTGTAGACCGTGGCCTTGGAGACCACCGGATAGTCCGCGTTGACGCGCTGCATGATCTCTTCCGCCGAAAGGTGGGCACAGGAGGAAAAAAGGGCATATCCGATCTCCACTCGCTGACTGGTGGGGTTCACCCCCGCGTCACGAAGCACTTCCAGTACACGTTGCTTATTCCACTCGTTATTTTGCATGGTATGGTCTCATTTCACTTCTAAACTTATTACAAGTGTAACGCCGATTCACGTTCAGGAGAAGGATTACGGGTAAGCCTCTGCGCAGACAGTGCGTAAGGAGTAATATCTAACGGAGTTGGTGTTTCCGTCAACAATGCGACGAGTATGTCCGCGGTGGCGAGCGCATTGGTCAGACCGTAACGAAAATGGCCAGCGGCGACGAAGAGACCCTCCCAGTCGGGCACGGGACCGATGTAAGGAATGTTGTCCCGACTCCCTGGACGTAGCCCCGACCATTGCCTGAGCAGCGGAGCATGCACTATGTCGGGAAAAACCGCACAGGCAAAGTCCCACAATTCCTGGCGCGCCACTGACGTGGTCGATTTATCAAAGCCGACCAGTTCACTGGTGCTTCCCACCAAAAACAATCCGTCTCGCCGCTGCACCAGATAGCGATGGTCACGCATCACCATGGTACTCAGGTTTCCAGGCTTTCCCTGCAACAGGAGCATTTGTCCGCGCACAGGGAGGATGCTCGGAGGGTTGCCGGTTTCCCGCAACAACGTTCCACTCCAGGCGCCAGCGGTTACGATGGATCGCTCCGCAGGAATGAAGCCGCAGCTGGTCTCCACGCCGCGCAGACGTCCTTGCCGCTGGCGAAAGCCCGTGACCGTAATGTCTTCTTCCAAATGGACACCGACTTGGTGGCAACGCGCGGCCAATGCAGCCAGCAAGCGGGGATTGCGCACCTGCGCGACCTCAGGGCACCAAAGCGCTTTGACCCCAGGAAGCGAGAACTGGTCATCGCGTTTGGAGGATTCAAGACGCCAATCCAGCCCCCATGCCTTCGCCCAGATCAGCGCATCGTCGGGAATTTTTTCCTGCGAACCATCCAGAATGAACAAACCGGAGGGATTCCATTCGGGATCGACGCCGGTCTGCTCAAACAGGGTTGCCGCGAGCCGGCCATATCTCTGCATGCCGTATAGCGCGAGCTGTAACAGGGCAGGGGAGTAGCGCCAAGGATAGAGCGGACTGAGTATCCCCGCTCCGGCCCAGGATGCTTCTCGCCCAATACGGCCTTGTTCCAGGATCGTGACACGAAAGCCGGCTTCCGCCAGTTTGACGGCGCTCAGCAAGCCGACGACACCGCCACCGACGAGGAGAACGTCCGCCCGGGGTGAACCTTCAGTGTCCATCCGCAATAGACCTAAAAATCGATGCGATAAAAAATGTTGGCGCCATTTTGGGTACCGCTCTCCGTCTGTAGTTCAATGTGGCGAGAAACCCGGTAGCGTAGACGTGCCACGGTACCGCTGCCGAGCACCGACTGTCCGACGCTCAGATAAAGATCGGGAGTGAGGTAATGACCCAAGGTGACCATGGCGCCGGCCAAGCCAGAATTTCCATCCGAGCTTACCCCAACGTCGATGCCACCGCCATTCAGGTTGTTGCCGAACAAGGCGGCGCGACTGGCGGAAAAGAGCGTTCCCGCCGCCGCGGAAAGCAGCGCATTCTGGTTCTTGAGCCCACTGCTGGGTGTACCCAGGACGAGGTAGGAGAGAATGTCCGTCTGCGACATGGCGGGCTTGGAGTAGAGCGTGACCTGCGGCGCTTGTAGCGTACCGGCGACTTGAACTCCGGCGTGTACGGGGGTGTTGTCCACCGCGAAGCTGGACGAGGGTTTGATCGTGCGCACCGCCAGCACATCCAGATTGGCCTGACTTGCGGCACCATGGAACAGAATGGACCCACGCTGGAAGTCGAGGGTATGTCCATAAATGGCGTATTGGCCATCTACCATGCGCAACGTGCCATCGACCTGAGGGTTCTGAGCAGCGCGCATTTTTACCGCCAAGCTGCCGACCAGGCGGGCACGCAAACCACCGATGATGACTCTGGCGTCATTGCCCAGGGTCACATGTATATCGGCGCGGAGGGCGGTACCGCCGCTTTTGTGCATGTTTTTCACGAAAACGACATCACTGGACGGTTTGGGGCCGCTGAAATCCGTCCCCAAGATGCGCAAACGATTGGTGTGGATGTCCCCCTGTATGTCAACTTTCTGCAGATCCCCGGCAACGCTCAGGTTTGGGCTGACCACCGCCTGCACTTGCGGCAAATTGAGGGCTGTGAAATGCTTCCCGGTAACGTGAAGGTTAAAGCCCTTCTTCTGCTGTAACTGGATGCTTCCTGTTCCCAGGATCTGGCCGCTGCCGGAAGTGGCTTGCAGCCGGGTGATCTGCAACTGTTTCCCGTCACCCTCCAACTGTGCGCCTACGTCACGCACATTCAGACCTGCCTGCGGAACGAAAAAACCCAGTCCCTCGAGCCGAGCCGTTCCTTTCCACTGCGGATGCGCCCAGGTACCCAGAATTTGGGTATTTATCGAGCCCTGACCTTGCGGACGCATTTGCAAGGCACCGACAGGGAGAGCGGCAAAGAGCGGCGCACCCAGTTGGGCTTGGATCGCGCCTTGCAACGTGGCATCGCTATTCCAGTGCCAAGGCAAGGACAAGGTTGCGGGACTATGTAGCGCGACATGTGCGCCGCCCCAACCCTGCGCGAGACTCAAGTCGGCGACCAGCGAGAGATCTTTTGATAACCAGCGGATCTGTCCCGTAAATTGTTGCAGATCAAGCCGGTGGGTGGTGCCCGCCCACCGCCATTGCAATCGTGTTTTCTGAAAACTCCAATCTCCCTGTGCATCGCAAACACCCTGGCACCGGGTTTGCAGATGCGCATTCAGGAAACCACGCAGTGAGGCATGCGCTTTCCGCGCATGGAAATCCAGAGGCAAGGCATGTAGATCCAGACTCAATTCCGCCTGTCGTATTGCGGGATGATAGCGCCCCTGCGCCGTGATTCGGGCCCCCATCGGGTTGGTGAGGACCATTTTACTGAGTGAGGCCGCGCCCTTGGTCCATCGCAGGGTGCTTGGGCGGAGCAGTTGCCAGTTTCCCAGGGGAGTGCCGGTCAGTGTGGTCTTCTCCAGTTGCAGGACCCATGCGCTTGCCCGGTGACCGATCAGTCCGGTCAGGGTGAGATGGCTCTGTGACCACTGCGCCTCCAGTCCCAGCGTAAAGCGCGTCAGTGGCCCCTGGGCATGGGCTTGCAGATCGGCATGGTATCCGCCGTATTCGAGGTTTTGTACACCGACTGTGGCCTGGATGTCGTTGGCGGGGTTCAGCGCCGCATGGGTCTTGAGGGCGCTGATGCTTACGCCACGATAGGCGAGATGACGCCCCGTACCTTGAATCTCTCCAATCCATCGCGATCGAGGACGCGCCACCCAGCCTTGAACGCTGCTTTGGCCCTGTGCGCCGGGTAGCAGTTTCTGCCATTTCGCCACGGTCAAGACAAAGCTCAACCGCTGTTGCAGGTTGCCATGGGCGTTTAGCTGGGCGCCGGGACCACGAAACTGGGCGTTTTGCAGATTCCAACGATTATTGCGGAAGTGTACGGAGGCTTCCCCCTGCAGGGTTTGTCGATAAAACTGACTGGGTAATAAATGCAGATACAAATCCCCCGCTATTTTTTTGGCGCTTTGGCGCACATCGACGGACAAATCTCCCGAAAAGGCGCCTGGCACACGCGTCATCAGGTGTTGTGTTTGCAGATTGCGCACGCGGAGCTGGCCATGGATATGCAGGCTGGGTTGCCAGCGGAATGTCAACACCGAAGGTAACAGGCGCGCGCCCAGTAATCTGCCTGCGTACTGGTATCGCAGGCCCTGGTCGTTCCCGTTCAGGGCGCCCTGAATACGGCCGAATGGTGGACCGCCGTTTATCGCCAGTTGCCCGGCATAATGTCGGGCATTGCCTCGCAACCGCAGGTCGAATGCCAATGCCCCCACCGGTAATGCGCCGGGGATCGCTTTGGCCACTATTTGTTCAAATCCGCCACTCACCTGGTAATCGCCGTTCGTGTTTGCCGGCAGATCGATGCGCCAATGCCCCTTTGCGGGTTGTTTCAGCGCCGAGTTGCTGAGGCGTAGTGACTGGAGGAGCACTTGATGCGGGAATATTTGCGCCATGCCCCCCAACTCGAATCGTTGCTGATTTTGCCGCACCTGAATATTCAGGGCTCCTCCAAAAGCCTGGGGCGAAATACCCAGCCAGTGCGTTGTCCATTTGACGGTCAGGGCATGGGCAGTATCACCTCGTGTCCACATGCCCCGGCTTTGCAGGCCACGCTTTTCTATTTGCAGATCAGCGGTAAGGTGGAGTGTGCCCTGGGGAGTCTTTGCCGACAGCCGTTCCATCCGCAGGCGGCCATATTGCCAGGATAGTTCGGACAGAGTGGCCTGGGAGAGCACGAAGGTTTCCTGGGTTCCCTGCCACACCCGCAGATTCGTACAGGTGACTGAACTCAGCTTTAGCGCGACAAGACGCGTCCACAATGGCAGTGCGGGCCAACGCAAATCGATGGGGCTGGGTTTCCTGGATGGCGCCGGCAAATGCAGTTCGACCTCGCGCAATTGCAGGGAGGAAAAATCCATCTCGCCCCGAAGCAGACGGGTAGGGCGCCAATGCCACCATAACGATTGCGCGTGGAAACGTGTTTCGGCATGGTCCCAGGAAATACCGGAAAGCCGCAGCCCACCGGCAAGCGAACCTTGCACTTGCTTTATTCGCAAATCCGGGACTTGCGTCAATACCCACCGTGCCCCGGTGTCGGTGGTAGTCAGCCAGCCCAACACGGTGATCAGTACGACCAAGACGAAGAGCACAGCAACGATGATGCCATGACGCAGGCGGATCACAGGGTAAAACCTACCGAGAAGGCAATGCGGATGGCGGGCGTTTGCGGGGCGACCAGCGGGTGCGCCACATCCAAACGGATTGGACCCACCGGCGAGTACCAGCGCACACCTAGGCCGACGTCTTGCAAAGCGCGGAAATTTGTCCAACGATTGAACGCATTGCCGGCATCGTAAAATGCGACGATGGCCCAATCTTTAGTGACGAAACGCTGGATATTCATACCGCCCACGGCAAGGTAGCGGCCACCTTCCACCGCGCCGTTCGCCGCCAGTGGTCCCTGAGATTGGTAGGCGTAACCCGGCAAGCTGTTTTGTCCGCCCGCGAAAAAACGAAGATTGGGCGGCAATTGACTGATGGGACCAGTCAGCCACATCGCCCCCAGTTTGGCGCGAGTGGCGAAGACCCAGTTGGCACTCAGGCGCTTGCGCCACTCTCCGCGCACGCTAAAGCGGATCAGGTTGGTATTGCTACCCCATGTTTTACTCGCGCCCTCGGCGCGAGCCGTCAAGAGATAACCCGCTATGGGGCGCAGGATATTCCGAAAGTGCTGTAGGGTGTATTGCACCGATGGATAGATATAAAAGCTATTATTCGTTTGTCCGGCAACATCATAGTTGGCTTGCTCAACATTTATCAGCGTCTCTATTGTTGAGATTTTGTTGCGACTATTTTCATTGCGTAATGACCACTGCCGTCCTGCGCTGGCAATGATGTCATTACTATTATAGACGGTTAAATTCTGATTCTGATAACTGGCTTGAGCTACATATTCGGACCCCAGATGAACACCGACCGGCCAATCATATGTAATGCTGGCATTACGATTCAGCTGTGCGGCCAATAGAGAAACTCGAACATGTTGCGCCTGACTGAAGGCATTGTAGTTATCATAAATGATTGCCGCATTTGGACCGATATTGGTGCTATATCCGGCACCAACTTTCAGATGCTGTGCAGGTTGGCTGTGCAAGTCAACGGTAACCGGTATGGTGTCATGGTTGACTTTTTCAAGATCGCCATGCACGGATACTTCAGAGAATATATCGGTATTTCTGAGATTGCTCTGTGTAATAGCCAGCGCCTCCGGCGAATACCAGTCTCCGGATTTGAAGGATAGGTACCGTTTCACGAACCAACGTGGATAGTGTTCCGCGCCAGTAATCCTTATCGTCCCGAAATGGAAACGTGGGCCGGTGTTTAGCCATAGATAAACATCTGCCCAGAATTGATCACGATCCATCAATATTTCGTGGCGGGAATATTCAGCCTGCATATAGCCGCGCGCATTCAGGAAGGATAGGGCGGATCCTTTCCATTCCTCATAGGCCACCTGGTCCAGAGTGGTCTCTTTATGAAGAGGAAATTGCGAAAGCAGTCTCTTTAATCCGGGTAACTCATGACCCGCCCCCGTTACTCTCAGGTCGATGTGGCGAATTTGGATGGGGTGTCCCGGCGTCACCGAGAAAGTGACCCGATATTTGCCTTGACCGGTTTTTTCACTGCGCTGCGTCCAGTGGGCGCTGTAGTAACCGTAGGCTTCAAGCGCGTCTTTCAGGCGCAAGTTCGCGGCCATTTCCGTCTCTTCCACACGGTCCCGTTGGGAACCGATAATGACGGGGGGGAGGGCATGCGCAAGCGCCTGCGCCAAACGACCGGTCACGCCCTCCACGGCAAAATGCACCTCATCCGCGCTCACGGTTCCGGTACACAACAGGGTCAATCCCAATCCGGTCAGTAGCAGATCCCAGCGTAGACTGCCCGAAGTATGCCGCCCTGTCTTATCATCTCGCGTTGCGCCCAGAAGACCTCCCGCCAGTAGCTCTGTCAGCCCTTTGGATATCACGCCACGAACGTCAGAGCAAGGCAAGCGGATCAGTTCTTACCATGGAAATTGGCAGTTTAGCGTACCGGAGTCAGAATTGTCGCAGAACGGGATCACCCCATGCGCAGGGGTTGCGCGGACCGTTTGTGGAGCAGTCGGACGCCATGAGGGGACTGTGCAAAACCGTCAGCGACGGGTCTGGTCGAAAGGCGGGTGCGGCGGATGGATTTCCCGATATTCCGTGACCACTATGTCCGTGTGTGCGCCTTTGCGCATCTTCTTGCGCCGTTGCCACCACAGGTAGAGCCCGCCGCTTGCTCCCAGCAAGGCCATCGCAATCGCGGCGAAGATGGCAAAAAAGAACACTCCGAACAAGAAGATCACGCCCATTATCACGACAAGTAAGCGTACCCACCACGGACTATGGCTATGGAAGGATTGGTAGTAACCCATGGTGCCTCTCTTTGAGATTCTTGCATCATTGTATCTTCGGACCATGAAAACCCGCCAGGAGTTCATTGTCTTGATGCTGTCCGGTTGTGCCGGCGGCGGGGGGGCTGGTCATTATTTGTTGTGGCAAAGACTGGATCAGGAAGCATCTGCTCAGCCGCGGCAAGAATCTGGCGCACTCCTAATCTTTGAGATCGACGACCTGGTTACGAACTATCCGGCCAAGCTCGCCAGTCTCGATCTTGATCTTGCGGTTGCTCCCCTTGAGGTTCATCCCTACAACGATACCAAGTCCAATCTTAGATTGCTTGAATTGGGCGCTATGGGTTATCCGATGATCTGCTCGGCTGGTGTTGGGGCTTTTGATGGTGATTTGCCGGTTACAAGGGTTGATAATCGCCCGGACGCTTGGATCGATGCTATTACCTCTGCGATTGTAGATCGTCAGGCCCTGGCAGAGCAGGGCGATGTCCTGCGCCGGGCCATAACATGATCATTGGTTGATGGATGGCCGCACGGAGGCGTGGGCCTCTGCCTGATGCCTTCCTCGCTAAAATCCTCTCCTTGCGTTTCCGGCGTCTCTCGCCTATCTATCAAGTTGGTGGATAGGCGAGAGGGTGCCATGGATAATCAGCCGGACAATGATGAGCCTATCTTCGTGCCAGCGCGTCGCCGTTATGGGGTCGTGTGCCATGTCTCTGAGCGGAAGCACAACCGTTTTCCTTGGCTAAAACTACTGTTCACTGCGGTTGCTTTTGTTGCCTTGTTTCTTGTTGGTCGGTTTTTGTTGGTAGGATTTTTTATTTCTGAATATTTGCATGTTGGTCATCAGGTTGCTCGTTCGATGATGGCTATGGATCATAACATTCAACTTCAGGAGAAGGCTAAGGAAGAAGGTGGTACTGTAGATGGTACAACTCGTAGTATTGTGTTTTCTGGACCTTTTGGGCTTCCGCTGTCTCCTTTGTATCGACTTCAAGGCAGGGTTCAGACGGCTAATCACGATGAATATATGGCTACGTCTTTGCAGGGTGCCTACATCATGATTCCTGTCATGGATTGCCAGCTTGTCGACGGTAACCCCTATTGTAAATATCATGGCTATACGGTGACCGGCTCTTCGGGTACTCCTTGAGTCATCTACTGATCTCTTGCGCTTTGCTTTTTCTATCTTATGTGTTAAGTCTGTACTACATATTGTATTTTAGGCTTCGTTTTCCTCGGAATCGCCACATAGAATCGTTTCGTAGTTCTGTCCGCCGTAGAATACTCCGATGATGGAAACCTGCTCGGCGTCTACGTCGAAGGCGATCACAGCGCGCTTCTTGTAATTTGTGATGCGCAGTCCAGGCCGCACATCATCGCGTACGTTGCCTCGATGTGGAAAGGTACGCAGGCTTTCGCAGTAGCTGACAATCGCCTCGGTGTAGCGCGCCGCGACGTCAGTCGAGGCCGTTGCGGCGATGTAGTGGTAGAGCACCGCAAGATGTTCTTCGGCTTCGGGTGAGAAAACAACGCAATAGTTGTTATCGCGCCCTGGCGTACTCGGCGGCGAGGCGCGTGCGCACTTGGTCAGCGGAGACAGCACGGGATGGGTCGGCTTTTAACGCATCGTAGGCAGGACCTACTTGGTCGCGCAGCCAGCTTTCGATGGCTCGATCGCGCGCCAGTAAGGTGCGTAGCCCATCGCGGATAACCTCGCTTTCAGTAGCGTACTCGCCAGCTTGTACTTTGGCTTTTACTACATCAGCCATGTCGTTCGGCAGGGTGATACTGAGTTGTTGTGTCGTGCGCATGATGTACCTCCAATTTATTGAGTAGGATTTAATCCTACTCCACAAAGTCGAAGGCGTCTAGTGAGGATAGACAACCTTATATTGTGTTTTAGGCTTTTTTTATCCATTGCCGGATGGTGTTTACTGATTTGCCGGTTATCTTGGCTATCTCTACGATGGGGATTTTTTGTGCTGCTAGTTTGCGTACTTCCTCGATTTTTTGCTGCGGCTTTGATGTCACCGTTGCAGGCGCTCAGTGCGGCCATGATCGTGTCGTGCATGACCTTTCGGTTGTGCTCGCGTGTCTGTTCGAGATCTTCTGGGGGGATGAGTTCTTGCCTTGGGCGTCGATCTGGTCGGATGTAATCCCAAGGTAGGCTTATGGTGATTTCGATTAGGTTACCGTATTCGTGGATGCGTAGGTATTCATGCGGTCTTGGCATTGGTTAGATTTCTGGGTGATGGGTAGGTTTTTCTAGATAGTTGTTTTTTAGTCTTGTCCATCTGATATTTAACATAATAAGTATTATGCGAATTTACTATGCGGTTTCCGGACGGACCCAAGCACCGCTTCACAATATATCAGCCAGACCCGATGTCCATCCAAATATACGAAAGCATTCTGTTGCCATTGACGTGCATGACGATATGCCTCCGGTAAGGATATCCCAGGAATCAACAGGCTTTCCTCCCACCAGTCACCACGTCCGCACCATGCCCGCCATGGGAAACAATGGTGATGAAGCCTGGCGACCGATCGCCGCTGCCTTTTTTGATTGATCCACGATGGGAGCCGCTTGGATCGTGGATTCCAAGCGGTCAGGATTGCGGCACGGTGGCCATGGGCCAATCCGCCTATGAAAAAGCGCTGCCGTATGCCTGGGCAGAGATAGATGCTTTTTATGTAATTCTTCGACCAGGATTGATCAGTGGATAATCGACGGCGACGCAGCGTGCCCCAGGGCGTCGCATCGCACCACAACGTGAATTTGTCCCCGCACCCGATCTCCGGCGTACTCGAAATGATCGACCAGAACCGCGAAGACATTCGTTGATTCCTCGTTCTTATCCCTTGAACAGGACCGCAGGCATCCGTAGCGCCAGCCATAAACTGGGCAGCGCCGCGGCAAACGCCAGTAAGAAAAACTCCACGAAACCCACCCGCGCCGCTAAAAATCCGCTAAAAGCACCGACGATGGTGGCAGCCACGGACATCAGTGCGGACCCGATGGCAAAATGTGTCGCCTGATAGCCACCCTGACAGCGCTGCATGAGAAAAACCATCAGTACCGCGGTCCCTAGTCCAGCCGCGGCCTGCTCAAAAGCCACGGTGACGCCCACCCACCAGATCGAGGGTCCCGCCCAAGCCAGCCAAGCATAGGCGGGAATTGCCAAAGACTGCACAAGGGCTAGCGGAAATAGGGTTCGGCGCAAACTCCATCGCGATATGATGATACCACCCAGCAAGGCGCCACCAATACCTGTCACTGTACCTACGGTGCCGGTAAGAACACCGCGTGCCGTCAGGTCATACCCCAGATGCTGGAGGAACGGTGTCACCATGGCGAACATCATGGCATCGCCAGCGCGGAAAAGCAGGATGAAAGCGAAGGCCCAAACCATCCCCGGCTGTCGTAGGTAGGTCGAGAAGGCTTCGCGCACCGCGCACCAACGTTGTCCTCGGTGGTTCGCGCTGCCTGGAGGCGTTGGGAGCACCCGTTGATGAAAAATCGCCAATCCCCAGAGCATCACCGCCGCCGCCAAGAAACAGGCGGTCCAGGATATCCTGCTTGCCAGAATGACGAGCGCGCCATTCCCCACCAACAGGGCGACGCGGTACGCAGCGACCCGCAGGCCAGAAAAAGCGGCCTGATCAGACGGATTCAATGTCTGTATGTAATAGCCATCCACTGATATGTCATGGGTGGCGGATAAGACGGCCATCAAGACAAAAATTTTGGCGGCGAGATCCAGATTCAGGTGCTGCGCGGGCCAAACCAGCAGAGCCGCCACCGCGCCAAGGAGGATCTCCATCCCCACCAGCCAATGTTTTTTATCGGCAAAGAGGTCGATCAATGGGCTCCAGAAGAACTTAAGATTCCATGGCAGTCCCAAAAAAGACAGCAGTCCGATTGTCTGCAGACTGGCCCCGGCGAACGTGAAGAATTGCACCGAGACTTGCTGCACCAGAGAATACGGCAGCCCCTCCGCGTAATAGGTACTAATGATCCAACTGAAGGTTTTGGTTTTTTTTTGCAAAGTACATCCGGATACGGAAAACCCCCGCTCTGCGGGGGCTTATTTGGCGTCAGACACTGGTCTTCGGGGGTGCGATGGACAACTTCTGCACGAGTACCCGTGAAGACGGCCCTCGAGCCGCCGCCGGGGTGATATCCTGCGGTGGCACGCGCATAAGGAGGCGCGTTAGTTCATGACGAGCTGCCGCTGTCGGTGGAAGAAGCATCGCTGCTGGTGCCAGCGGCGGCGCTGGAGTCTGGTGCCGCGGACTCCATCGGTGCGGCGGTGCCGGAGTCCGTACTGCCGCTGCTGGCCGGAGCAGCAGATTCGGTGGTCGTGGTGGCGCTGCTATCAGAAGCGGCAGTGCTCTCTTCCTTCTTGGCACACGCCGAGGCAAGGGCAATGGCACCAGCAACAAGGACGATACGGGCAACAGGCTTGATTTTGGAAATTTCCAACATGTTTTCAATTCTCCTTCAGTGAGGTTACGAGATGGCAGCGTCAACAGCTAACAGATATAGCGCAAATGACTCCACGATGGTAGCACTAATTTGGCCTGGGCCAAACCCATAATATCCCCTGTTAGCCCAAAGCAGTAATGTCCCCTCTGAACAATTCTAAAATGTCCCCTTTGTGTGGAAGGGGGCGTGTGGGTGGAGGGGAATCTGACGATGAGTCGCAAAGAGTTAGATCGGGTGGGGGTGAT
>JAKACQ010000107.1:0-4842 GCA_021821285.1 Pseudomonadota bacterium | reverse complement strand
ACACAGCCAACGCATAATAACGCTCGCCAGAGCAATACTGCGCCCCTTTCCCAACACAGAAGAGGCGATCAGAATCATAAATTATAGACTAAAAAAAATGTTCGTAAGACCAGCAATACCTCTCACTCAATACGAGTTAGAACAGAGAAAAAACATGATCGCAACATCAAACAAAATACAATATATTTTATTTGATGTTTCTGGGATATCCATCCGGGATTTGGGCTCCGGCATTCAACGAACTGTTCGTTCAATATTGTTAGAAACAATAAATAACCCCGTTAACGGCTACCATATATTGCCCGTTCGCATCGCTGCTGATGGGCAAATGCTACAGGCAAACAAATTTACCTCAAGTCTTATCGGAGAAGAAACAAACTCCACCGACAAGGTCATCGAAATCAATCCAGGGGACATATTTTTGAGCACTGATCTTCACTTGCCTTTAACTTTCTACACATTACAACCACTACGAAAGAAAGGGCTCCGCGTAATTTTTACTATATATGACATATTTGCAATCAAGTTAGATGTGTTTCCAAAAGCATTTGCAATGGCCTTTAGCGATTGGTTTACTGGTGTCCTCACCACTGCCGACGCCATCGTCTGCGACTCCCGATCCGTGGCTGACGAAGTGCATGATTGGCTGCGGCAGCACCCCGAGGCCCGCCAGTCTCCCCTCCCCATCGGCTATTTCCACCTGGGAGCCGATCTGGAATCCAGCAAACCCACCGAAGGTACCAGCCAGGACGAGGCGTCCATGCTCGCGGTGCTGCGCGAGCGCCCCACCCTCCTCATGGTCGGTACCGTAGAGCCGCGCAAAGGCCACGCTCAGGCGCTCGATGCGCTGGAAGCGCTCTGGAAAGAGGGCACGGACATCAACCTCGTCATCGTCGGCAAGGAAGGCTGGCGCAGCCATGCTCTGACCCGCCGCCTGCGCCGCCATCCCCGGCGCAACAAGCAACTCTTCTGGATGGAAAAGGCCAGTGATACCCTGCTCATGCAGCTTTATGCCCAATCGACGGCCTTGCTGGCCGCCTCCTACGCCGAAGGTTTCGGCCTGCCTCTCATCGAAGCGGCCCATTACGGCCTGCCCGTCATCGCCCGCGACATCCCGGTTTTTCATGAAGTGGCGGGTGACTTCGCCTTTTACTTCCCCAACACCGGCAGCGCCGCCTTGACCGACAGCCTCCGCCACTGGCTCCAACTCCACGCCGAGGGCCAAGCCCCCCGCTCCGCCGACATGCCCACCCTCACCTGGGCGCAAAGCACCCAGCAGCTCCTCAAAGTAATTTTGGAAAACCGCTGGTACACCACCTATCAGCCCGCGGATGCACGGGTCGCTCCCGACCCTGAATAATGACCGCCCAGCCACCCCCATAGCGAACCCGCACCGGACTGGGTTATTCTGACCCCATTCTTGTTGGATTCCGGATTGGGGAGCCTGCGAACGATGCAACGATTTTTTGTGCTGGCCGTCCTGATCCTGCTGGGCTGGCTGACGTATCGTCTCTCCCCCATTCTCAGTCCCTTTCTGGTCGCCGGTATCCTCGCCTATCTCGGGAATCCGCTGGTGACCCGCCTGCAACGATACCGCATTCCCCGCATCTGGGGCACCACACTGGTTTTCATCAGCGTCCTTTTGCTCCTGGCGGGCGTCACCATGGCCTTGCTTCCCGTCATCCGCCACCAGTCCCTGCTCTTCGTGGAATATCTGCGCCAATATCTGGAACTCCTGCAAACCCGGATCATCCCGCAACTCTCCGCGCGGATCGGCATCCACCTCGACAGCCAGAGCATCACCCATTATGCCACCGCCAACGCGCAGAAGCTGGCGGGATGGCTGGGACGCAGCCTGCAGGTGGCCCTGAGTTCAGGCTCTGGCCTGATCAGCAGTGTCCTCGATGTAATTTTGGTGCCCGTCCTCGGTTTCTATCTGCTGCGCGACTGGCCGTACCTCTTAAATCGCATTGCCGCATTGATTCCTCAGCACTATCTGCCCATCTCCCAGCGCCTGGCCAGCGATGCCGACGCCATGCTCATGGCCTTCTTGCGGGGACAGTTGCTGGTCATGCTGGCCCTGGGCACCAGCTACGCGATCGGTCTCAGCATCGTCGGCCTGCAAACGGCCATTCTTATCGGCCTGGTCGCCGGTTTGCTCAGTTTCGTGCCCTATCTCGGCGTCGTGAGCGGGGTGACCATGGCCAGTCTCGCCATGTATGTGCAGACGGGGGCCTTTTTGCCGATTCTCTGGGTGTTGATGGTTTTTGCGATCGGCCAGATCTTGGAAAGCATGGTATTCACGCCTTATCTGGTGGGAGATCGTATCGGCCTGCATCCCGTTGCGGTCATTTTTGCGGTGCTGGCGGGGGGTGAACTCTTTGGCTTCGCCGGCCTGTTGCTGGCTTTACCGATCACCGCCGTCCTCATCGCCCTGCTGCGTCACGTTCATGGCTGGTATCTGCAAAGCCCCCACTACCTGGATAAAGAGCCGTAGACCATGGAAGAAGTCCTCATCATCGGCGGCGGAATCTCCGGCCTGGCCACCGCCTATTTCCTCCGCGAACGCGGTTGGTCACCGTTGCTGCTGGAGGCTGCCGCCACGCCCGGCGGCAACCTCCAGAGCCGGCGAGAAAGCGGTTTTCTGCGTGATCTGGGTCCCAACTCGCTCATGCTCAAAGGCCGGATCGTCCCCGAATGGCTCCGCGCACTGCGGTTGGAGAGCGCCATCGTCGAGGCCAATCCGCTCGCCAAACGCCGTTATATCCTCAATCGGCATCGGCAACCGGTCGCCCTGGGACCGGGGACGCTGCTCGGCGGCCGTTTACTGAGTCTGCGCGGGCGGTTACGCCTCCTGGGAGAACCCTTTCAGGCGCGCCGGGCGGCGGATGGAGCGGAAAGCATTGCCAACTTCGTGCGGCGGCGTCTTGGGAATGAAGCCCTCACCTGGCTGGTAGACCCCTTCGTCTCCGGGGTTTTTGCCGGCGACTCGGCGCGCCTCTCGGTACAGGCCACCCTCCCGCGTCTGGTCGCACTGGAGCGGGAGGGTGGGTCGCTCCTGCGCGGCGCCTGGCGCGCCCGGAAAAGAAAAACCCCCGGCGCCGCTGCAACACGCCTGATTTCTTTCCGCGATGGCCTGCAAACCCTGCCGCTCACCGTCGCCAATAGGCTCGGCGACAGCGTGCGCTGCAACACGCCCATCGATCAGTTGTCGTATGACGACGGCGTCTGGCAGGCGCGCAGCGGCGACAGCGCGTGGCGGAGCAAACGGCTGATTCTCGCCCTGCCGGCGGGCGCCGCCGGAGAGCTGCTCGCCCCTTTGGACGCCGCGCTCGCCGAAGATCTGCGGAGCATTCCCTATCCGCCGGTCGGCACCCTTTCCCTCGGACTGCGGCGCACCCAAGTCCAGCACCCGCTGGACGGTTTCGGCATGCTGATTCCGCGCGTCATGGGTCTGGAGACCCTGGGGGTGCTCTTTTCTTCCACGCTGTTCCCCGAACGCGCGCCGGCCGATCAGATTTTGCTGACGGCGTTCATCGGCGGCAGCCAGAACGACATCGGCGGACGCGACGCAAGTGACCTGCTGGAAACGGCACTCCGTGAAATCAGTCCGCTGCTGGGCATCAGCGGTGCTCCCGTTTTCACCCGCGCGCGGATCTGGCCGCACGCCATCCCGCAGTATGATCTGGAACATCTGGATCGGGTGCGGCGTATCGACACCCGCCGCGCGCGACACCCCGGGCTCTATTTCCGCGCCAACTGGCGGGATGGCGTAGCGCTCGGGGATTGTATCGAACAGGCTTACCAGTTCAGCCAGGGCGAGGACTGGCGGCACTGAGCCGCGTCCCCACCGGCGATCAATGCACCGGCCCGGCACTCCATCTGGGCGCCCCGATATCCATCGACACCACTTTCGGCGTCACCGGGATCTTGGACCCGGCAACGGACGCGCGCCGATAGCCGGGAATATTCCCAACGATCTCCACGGGCGTCCCCACCCGGACCATCGCGGCGACCTGCTGCGCGTCCCAGTTGGACAAGGCCACGCAGCCCGCCGTCCAGCGCCCCGGAAACACCGTGCTCCGCGGATCGTCGTTGAACAGCGGACCCATGCCATGAATACCGATGGCGCCGCCCAGGGGGGTGTTCTGCGGTGGCGTCCGGCCCGCGTCGATGGCATCGACGATCGCGCGATACTGCGCCTTGGTGATGATGCCTTCGCGCAATCCCCATTCGGCATTCTCCCGATTGGGGTAGGTGAGCCCCATGAAAGGGCCATAGCGTGTATTCCGGCTGATCCAGCCGATGTGATAGCGTCCCACCGGGGTGATGTCGTCCCCGCGCGTCCGTTTGGGGGCCGCGCCATGGAAACCGATGGCCACCGGGTAAGTGGCCAGCACCGTGTTCCCCTTGTAGACCTCCAGGCGATGCGCGGTGGTCGAAATGACCAGACGCAACCGATGGGCTACGGGCGCGGGGGGTGGCGCGGGAGATACCACGGGAACCACCGGCGGAATGACCGGCGGGGGGATCCGCGCGGCGTAGTAGGCTACCGAGTGCACCGACGTTATGGGCAGGTGTGTCGTACACCCCCCCAATCCCGTGGCCCCCAGCATCGCCCCCAAAAACCACCTCCCCCGCGTTTTGCCCATCGTTCCCTTTCTCCTGAAAACTTCCACCCCCACACTCTCCTAATATACCCGAAGCCTCGGCGCAGGATCTATGATCCTGCCCGATCAGGATGTCAACCCACCTGCCCGTAATCCAGCCTGTTCCCCAGCCAGCGCTGCACGACGGCCCGCGCCGCATCGGGGTCTTCCCGCAGCAAACGCTCCGCCAGCG
>JAKACQ010000041.1:0-23063 GCA_021821285.1 Pseudomonadota bacterium | reverse complement strand
CAACATGCGGAATCATGCTGGACTCACCCGCGTTATTGACCAGCACGTCGAGCCGACCAAAGTGCGCGTACACCTGGTTGATCAGATCCCGGCGCTCACTATCCTCCAGCAAGTCTGCCTGAAAATAGCGGGCACCCGTCAGTGTTGCTGCCGCTTGTAGACCCGCAGTGGAGGAAGCGCGGGAATGCAGGGCCACCCGATATCCCGCCTGCGTCAAACGCTGCGCGATAGCCAGACCAATACCGGAAGTGGCGCCGGTAACGAGCGCGACGCGAGGATGAGCGGTCATCGTATGCCTTTATTTCAAGTCGTGATTTCAAGCCGGAAAAACAGCTTCTAAACGGTCTTTATGATGACTGCGGATACCGCCCAAGCAGTATGCCTCACCCGCTACAGCATCTCAATGGGATAGGCAATCGGATTCATCTACTATATGTGACTCCTCATTCAATCTCGGAATTTGGGTTATGGAACCTATTCAAAGTTGACAGGGGTGATTGATCCGGTGAAAAGGCGCACTTCGGTTAATCCACAGTAGGCTGCGCGGTGACCGTGCCACTGGCACTCATGCCCGCATACCGCAGCACCACCACCAGCGCCACTACATAGAGAATCGCCAGGACATACCACATGGCCCGATACCCCCAGATTTCCACAATCATGCCGAACACGGGCATCCAAAGCGCGATTGACAGACCGGTTACGGCGCTCATGATACCCATAGCCCGTCCTTTCTGATGATGACCGACAAGACTCGCTGCCCATTGAAAGGGTAATGCGTTATAGCCAACTATTCCGATCCCAAGAATAAATGAAAAACAGAGTATGCCCCATACCACAGGATGATCGGGAAAACAGCCCCAAATTATCATCGTCAGTGCGCCGATCATCAAAATGGCGGCAAAAACGTACTTCAGCGATACAATACCGTCGACCAGAAACCCCGCTACAATCCGGGCTAAAAATCCGCCGGCCAGGAACAGTCCAAACAGGACACCACCGATCCAAGCCGCGTGAACAGCGAGCGTGTGCAGATAAAAGAGGCCAAAAACCAGGACAGAAAACTGTCCGGCCCCCAGAAGGAAGGCGACCAAGCCAACAGGCCACAATATCCGCAAGGAAGCATGGAAGGTAGCCTTCTTTGAGATGTTCACTGAAGAGGTTGAAGGTGCTCGCCGTACCGCAATCAGTAAAAGCAGCGTCATCCCACAAATCAATACACCCATTCCGCCCAGAACAGGAAACAATCCCGCAACGATCAGTAACGGAAACACGGTGCCCGCTACGATGCCCCCCAAGGGGATGACACTTTGGCGAATCCCCAATAGTTTCCCTACTTGATGGGCCGGATAGTCGTGTGTGATGGTATAAAGGCCCAGGATCGAAAAAACCGGTAACACCATACCCAATATCAGCATGGACCCTAGCAGAACGGGGTAGCCAACGATCCACTTCTTCGCGAAACCCAATAACAGTAATGCCGATAATAAGCCAATCCAGGGAAGATGGCGGCCATTGATCCGATCAAGACTCGCCCCCAGGGCCAAACCACCCAGGACGCTTCCGAATGCCTTAACAGAGATCAACGTGCTGACTTGCAACGCGTCTAAATGGTAGGCTGCCGCAAATGCGGGCGCCAGTATCGCCATACCTTATTCAGGCAGTCATTATTTAGTACCAACCGCTTTGTCCCCGCGCGAATATGCCGCAAAAGCTTTCCAATCATGGTCACATTTTCTAATACGTCATGGTGGAGAAATAGCGTTGCACATATTTCCGAAACTTAAAGGCGTGGTAGGCGCCGGAAAGGCCGGTTCTTAAGCTATATAATCAATACATTATATCACAACGGCGCACTGAACCAAAAATGCAGCGGAACCATCGTGCTAATCAGGTTTCCTAAGTAGCTACTACACTGACTTTACTGTGTCAATTCTTTGAGTGCGTAGAGCAGATCCAGGGCCTGTTTGGGACTGATCTGATCAGGATCAATTTTGCTGAGTCGATGCACGGCCGGATGCGGAGCCGCCTGGAAGAGAGAAAGCTGCGCGGGCAGGGTGTCGTTGCGTGACGGTTGGGCGGGATCTTCCAGTTGACTGAGTCTGTGGCGGGCGCGCTGCACGACCGGGTCGGGAATACCGGCGAGTCGCGCTACGGCGAGCCCGTAGCTTTGCGCGGCGGGGCCACTTTCCACCCGGTGCAGAAAGGTTACCTGATCCCCCTGTGTCAGGGCGTCCAGGTGCGCGTTGCGTAAGCCGGGGAGGTCGATCTCGGTCAATTCAAAATAATGCGTGGCAAAGAGGGTGTAGGCGCCCCGTTCTATCAGGGCTTCGGCGGTGGCCCAAGCGATCGAAAGGCCATCGTAAGTGGCTGTTCCCCGGCCGATTTCATCCAGGATTACCAAACTCTGCGCGGTGGAGAGATGGAGGATGCGCGCTGTTTCACTCATTTCCACCATGAAAGTGGAGCGACCGCCGGCCAGATCGTCCGCGGCACCGATACGGGTGAAAATCTGGTCGATGGGGCCGATAATGGCCTCGCTCGCG
This sequence comes from Pseudomonadota bacterium, assembly GCA_021821285.1. Taxonomy (GTDB): domain Bacteria; phylum Pseudomonadota; class Gammaproteobacteria; order Acidithiobacillales; family Acidithiobacillaceae; genus Acidithiobacillus. Next base: position 20,517 of record JAKACQ010000041.1, on the reverse strand, counting down.
GGCACCCAACTACCGATGTGGGCGAGCAGGATAATGAGCGCCGTTTGCCGCAGGTAGGTGGATTTGCCCCCCATATTGGGACCAGTGATAAGCAGCATCCGCTGTTTCTCATCGAAATCGAGATCGTTGGGCACGAAATTGCTGCCGATCTGGGCTTCCACGACGGGGTGGCGGCCATCGCGGATCCGTAGCAGGGATTCTGTGACGAAACGCGGGGCGCACCAGTGCAGGGTGATGGCGCGTTCGGCCAAGGTGCTGAGACCGTCGAGTTCGGCGACCGCGGTCATGGCATCCTGCAAGGCCGGCACTTCGGGGGATGCCGCCTCCAGCATTTGTGTAAAGAGTAGACGTTCCCGGCTCAGGGCCAGGCTTTCCGCCGAAAGTGCCTGATCTTCAATGGCCTTCAACGCATCGTTGATATAGCGTTCGGCATTCTTTGTGGTCTGGCGCCGGCGGTAGTCGTCGGGAATGGGCCCCTGATAACTGCGGCTGATTTCGATGTAAAATCCGTGTACTCGATTGAACTGGATTTTGAGTGAGGCGATGCCGGTACGTTGGCGTTCCTGCTGCTCCAGATCACGCAGCACCCCCTGCAAATTTTGGCTGAGTTGCCGCAGGCGATCCAACTCGGCATCGTAGTCGGCGCGAATGTAGCCACCATCCCGCTGGGTCATGGGCGGGGCGTCCACCAAGGACCTTTCCAGCAGGGCGCGGAGGGTGGCGAAGAGCGGAATGCGTTCCCGATAAGCGGTCAGCGCGGGATGCGCTGTCGTGTCGAGGGCGGCGCGCAGCGCGGGCAGCGCCTGCAGGGTGCTGCGGAGTTGAGCGAGATCGCGGGGGTTCGCCCTGTTGAGGGCGATGCGGGTGAGGATGCGCTCCGCGTCGGCGATGCCGTGCAAGGTTTTCTGGATGGCGATGGGCCCACTGCCGGAGGTAAGGGCGGCGACGGCTTCCTGACGAGCCGCGAGCACGGGTCCCTGGCGTAGCGGCCGCAGAAGCCAGCGGCGGAGCAAGCGGGCGCCCATGGCGGTCTGAGTTTTTTGTAGCAGGGTCAACAAAGTGGGGCCGTCTTCGTGCAGACTCTCCACCACCTCCAGTGCTCGCAGGGCGGTCGCATCCAGGTAGATTTCTTCTTCGGCGCGTTCCGGGTGGATGCGCTGGATTTGGGTCAGGCTGCTGCGTAATTGAGTTTCGGCATAATGCAGGAGCGCGGCGGCGGCGCGCAAGGCGAGCGGCCAGTCGTGACAACCGAAACTGGCCAGCCTTTCCCCAAAATAGCGGTCGAGTATCGCCTGGGTACGGCGTGTCTGGAAATCGGTTTTCTCCAGATGCTGTAACCTTTGCGGACTGATTCCGGGAGGAAGCGGGGTGTCCGCCGGAGCGATGATCTCCGCGACGGGCCGCCGCGCCACGGTATCCGCCAGGGCCGTGGCGGCGACCTCGCGTACCATGAGGCGCCCCCCGGCGGCATCCAACCAGGCTAGGCCGCAGCGCGAGCCCTCCGGGCAGAGGGCGAGGAGCAAGGGTTCTTGTCCGGCATCCAGCAAAGTGGCGTCAATGAGGGTGCCCGGCGTGATGACGCGCACGATGGCGCGTTCCACGGGCCCCTTGGCTGTTGCCGGATCGCCCATCTGTTCACCGATAGCCACTCGTTCACCCAGGCGCACTAGTTTCGCGAGATAGCCATCCACGCTTTGGACGGGGACCCCCGCCATGGGGATGGCCTGTCCGGCGCTTTGTCCGCGGCTGGTGAGGGTGATGCCGAGAAGGCGAGCGGCTTTTTCGGCATCTTCAAAAAAAAGCTCGTAGAAGTCCCCCATGCGGTAGAAGAGCAGGGTATCCGGGCACTGCGCCTTCAGTCCGAAGTACTGCCGCATCATCGGGGTGTGGCCCTTCAGGGTGGCGGGGTCAGTCATCCGGTGGGCTGGCGTGAAAATGGGGAACTGACGGAGCGATAGGCATCTTGGTGGGCAACAAGCCGGTTGACACGGGGGGTAAGAGCCCTTCCCGCAAAGACGGGAAGGACACGGTGATCAGTTGCGGTTGCCGCCGAAAATTTCGAGCAGCGCCATGAAGAGGTTGATGATATCCAGATAGAGACCGACGACCAGCAGGACCGGCTCCTGCATGCCGCCGCGGATCATGCGCTGCGTATCAAAAAGGATCAGGCCACTGAAGACCAGTACCAGCACGCCAGCGATGGCTAGCTGAAGGGCCGGAAGATGCAGCAGAAACATGTTCAGCAGAGACACCACGATGGCCAGCACCAACCCGGTGATCAGGAAGCCGCCGATGTTGCTGAAATCCCGCCGGGTGGTCAGGGCATAGGCGGACAGTCCAACAAACATGGCCGCGGTGGTGCCCAAGGCTTCGGCAATGATCGTGGCGCCACCCGGCATCCGCAGATACATTTCAATGGCTGGACCCATCATCATGCCCATGCCGCCAGCGAACAGGAACACCAGGGGCACCGCGAGAGGGCTGCGGTGCGCGCCGGTGTACTGCACCGCAAAGAGCAGGGCAAAGGAGCCTATCATCAGGATGAAGGGGTGCTGATAGGCAAAGACCGAGTGCATGCCATACACCGAGGCGATGGCGGAAACCGCGAGGGTGGCGGCGAGCAACGCATAGGTCTTGCCCATGAGCGCGCCGATGGACGTGCCTCCGCGGGTTCCTGCCGGATTCATGCTGTCCGGAAACTGGTATGGGTTCTGATCCTGGTTCATGGTCGACTCCTATGAAGATCCACATGTCTAGCATAACGCAAAATGTGCTTTCGTGTCTCTTGCTAATGGGGCTGTTTGTGCCGGAAATCAATAGGGGGGCGGAAAATTCCGCGTCCGCCGTTTGCGCGCGCTTTTGGTCGGAGGTCACCCGGGTTTCCGCAAAAAAGCCGCTTGCCCATTGCGGGATCTGCATTTACCCTGCATCCTTTCACCGGATCAGGGATGAGGGCTTGCATGCGCGCATTGATTTTTGACACCGAAACGACGGGCCGTGTGGAGCCTGATCTGATCGAGGCGGCCTGGCTGGCCATGACGGATCTGCGGACGTTGGAGGTGGAAGAACAGTTCGTGCAGCGTTATCGGCCGGCCAAACCCATCGAGATGGGGGCGATGGCGGTACACCATATCCTGGAAGAAGATCTGCTGGAAAGTCCGCCTTCCAGCAGCTTTCGATTACCCGACGATACCGGGTATCTGGTGGGCCACAGTATCGATTATGATTGGGGCGTGATCGGCAAACCCGATGTCAAACGCATTTGCACGTATGCCATGGCCCGTAAACTCTGGCCGGAGGTGGACAGCCATTCTCAGTCCGCGCTGATGTACCATTTCAGCAAGAACAGGTATAAGACGCGGGAGAATCTCAAGAACGCCCACTCGGCGCTGGCCGATGTGAAATTTTGCCGAATCATCCTCAATAAGATTATTCTGGCGGTCCGGCCGAATTCTTGGGAAGATCTGTGGGCGTTCAGCGAGCGGGCACGGATTCCGGAAACCATGCCCTTCGGCAAGCATAAGGGCGTGAAGATTGCCGACCTGCCCGACGACTACCGCCGCTGGGCCTTGAACAATCTCAACGATATGGATGTTTATCTGCGCAAGGCGCTGGAAGCTTGAACCTGGGTGATGGCCTGCAATAAGCGCGTGCCGGTTTCTTCGGCGCCGCGTCCGGCGGCGATGAGGCCATCTTCGTGGCCGGCCATCTGGATAAGCCGTGGTAACGGCCCTTGTCTGACGAGGCGGGAAAGGGCCAGTGCCATGGCTGGCGTGCCGTATTCCGCGTCGCGGGGCGTGATTGGCAAGCCCAGGGCTTCGTGTTGTTGCCAGAGCAAGGGATCATGAATATGAAAAACCCAGCGGATCTCCGGGTTGGCGGCGTAGCAGGCGGCATGACTGAGCGCTTCCGAAGAGGGTGGGTGGGGCCCTTCTGCCGCGAGCCGGTTCTGCGCGATGTCCCAGTGGGTGACCAGACAGAAATGCTCGGGCGCCAACGTCGCCAGGTGCCCGGTCTGGGTCGCCGTGATCAGGAAACCGCCGCCGCAACGACAACTCACGTTGCCGAAACCGATGCCGTCGTAACGGGCGGGATCGGCGCCGATCAGTCCCTGGGCGTGCAGTCTGTCGCGCCAATGGCTGAGCACGGCCCGGTCTGGGCTGTCGACGACGGCGCCTCCCTGCCATGTGAGTGCAAACTTGCTGACGCCTTCCGATGCCATCCTCGTCCTTAGCGCTTCCCGAAAACGCGTTGCAGCAGACGGTACCAGCCCGGTACCTGTTCCGATACCGGCGCCTTTGGTGGCGGTGGGCGGTGCGTCGTTGGCAGGGAGGCGCCCGGCGGATAAATGTCCACCAGCGTCGCTCCCCAACCGCTGCGGTCGTGGGCCAGACGAAAATTCCGAACCATGGGTTCGCGGCGGAGCAGTGCGTGAACAGTTTCGCGCAATACGCCCTTGCCTTTGCCGTGGATGATGCGAATTTCCGTGATGCGGGCGGCGCGGCAGGCGCGGAGATATTCACGGACCAGATCGGGCACGTCTTGCGGGCGGAATGCGTGCAGGTCGAGCACCCCATCGACGGCTGTCCGTACGGGGGGGACGGACGGTCTGTTGGGGTCGGATCTTGGCATGGGAGCCGTGCCCTCAGGCGGCGGTGTCCGCTGCCGGATGCCAGCGGATCCAGAGGGCCAGCGTCACTAGAACGGCTGGCAGGGTCACGGCCAGCGCCGGCATCACTATCAGCAGAAAGGCGAAGAATACGGCACCGCCGAGGTAGGCGAGCAGGGCGGCTATCTGCTGGTGCAGGGCGAAGGGCAGGGGCTGGTGTCTGCGGAAACTTTGAATGCAGACCAATACGATGCTGGTCAGCGTGCTGGTGAAGACGACGGACGGGACCCCGGCGACATCGATCAGTCGCGCCGCCACGCTTTGCATCCCCATGCCGATGGCGGAGAAAAGGATCAGGGCATAGAGCGGGATACCTCCCGGCGGAAAGCCCCACCGCAACCAGCAGAGCGCGTACAGGGCGAGGAAAACGATTTCCAGGCCTAGTATCCTGCGCAGTCCGAAGGCGCGCTCTTTCCAGAGTGCGGCGATGGCCACACCCGTGATGAATCCCAGCAGGGCGGTGAGGGAATGGGTGGCTGAAAGCAGATGACCTTGACCGGCGGCGATGCCAAGGAGTGCGAGGTTGCCGGTCATCGCCGAGGTGAATATCATATTCAGCTTGAGGAATGCGACGACGTCCGCCGCGCCGGAGGTGGCCGACAGCAGGTGCAGGGAGCGGTCGGATCGGCCCAGACGCTGGGATGCGGGCGGGACCGTGGTCGTGACCATCAGAGCAACACCCGCTCAATACCTCCCTGGCGCGTGGCGTTGATGAAGCCTTGCTGCCACTGCGGTCCCAGAATCCGGCGCGCCAGTTCCACGACGATGTAATCGGTGTCGAGCCCCGTATCCTCGCGGTAACGTTCCAGACCTTGCTGACAGGCGGGGCAACTGGTGAGTAGCTTGACGTTGCCATTTACCGCGCGCGCGGTGCCGGTGAGCTGCAGGATGCCTTCCTTGAGGATTTCTTCCTTGCGGAAACGCAGTTGGGTCGCGATGTCGGGACGGCTGCTGGCCAGTGTCCCCGCGTCTCCGCAGCAACGGGCGGAGTCCAGCACCCGTTGTCCGAGCAATTGTGATGCGACGGTCTGGGGTTTGTGTGTTTTCATGGGGCTGTGGCAGGGGTCATGATAGAGGTACTGCACGCCTCCCACACCTTCCAAAGCGACGCCTTTTTCCATCAGGTACTCATGGATATCCAACAGGCGGCAGCCGGGAAAGATTTGCTGAAACTGGTATTGCAGCAGTTGATCCATGCAGGTGCCGCAGGACAGGATCACGGTCTTGATATCCAGGTAGTTCAGCGTGTTCGCCACGCGATGAAAAAGCACCTGGTTGCGCACGGAGATTTCCTGCCCCTTATCTTCATGACCACCCGCCGTTTGCGGATAGCCGCAGCAGAGGTAGCCGGGTGGCAAGACGGTTTGCGCGCCAACATGATGCAGCATGGCCAGTGTCGCCAGACCGATCTGGCTGAAGAGCCGCTCGCTGCCGCAGCCGGGAAAGTAAAAGACCGCGTCGCTGTCGTCCGTGACTTTGGCGCTGTCGCGGATGATGGGCACGGTCTTGTCGTCGACGATGGCGAGGAGTTGGCGCATGGTTTGCACGCCCATATCCGTAGGCAATGGTTTGCGCAGGAAGTGGATGACCTCGGCGCGCAGGGGGGTCTTGCCGGTGGTGGCCGGGGGTGGCCCCTTGGGCAGCAGCGGTTTGACGATGGTATGTGCGAGGGCCTGCGCATTGTAGGCGGTTTGCAGTACACTCCGCCGTAAAAAATGAACCTTGCCGGGCTCGGTGGCATTGAGGTAGGTCATGGCCAGCCGGGTGCCGAGATTGAAGGACTTCTCGCCCCGCGCCCGGAGAATGTTGCGCATGTGAATGGAGACCTTGCCGAAGTCGATGTTCACCGGACAGGGGGTTTCACACTTGTGGCAGGTGGTGCAGTGGTCAGCCACATCGTTGAGGGCGGCAAAATGCTGCTGGGAGACGCCGCGTCGTGTTTGCTCCTCGTACAGGAAAGCCTCGATCAACAAGCCGGTGGCAAGGATTTTGTCGCGGGGTGAATAGAGCAGGTTGGCGCGGGGAATGTGGGTCATGCAGACCGGTTTGCACTTGCCGCAGCGTAGGCAATCCTTGATTTCGTGGTTGAGCGCGCCCAGTTCGCTGGCTTCCAGCAACAGCGCTTCCTGCTCCACCAGTTGCAAGGAGGGCGTATACGCCACCTCCAGTCCGGACCCCGCCAGCAGCTTGCCCGGGTTGAAGAGGTTGTCCGGGTCCACCACGGCCTTGTAGGCCGCGAAAGCGGCGATCTTTTCCGGCTCCAGCCAGCGCATCTTGGTGATGCCGATTCCGTGTTCTCCGGAGATGACCCCACCCAGCGCCTGGGCGATGGCCATGATCCGGTCCACCACCCGGTCGGCCTCGCGGAGCATGGCGTAGTCGCTGGAAAGTACCGGAATGTTGGTATGAATGTTGCCGTCCCCGGCGTGCATGTGCAGCGCGACGAAAAGGCGGGCGCGGCGTAGTTCCGCGTGAATCTCCCGGATGCGCGCGCGCACGCCGGCGAAGGCGTCGCCGGCGAACAGCGCTTCCAGGGGATTGCCCACATGCTCCCGGTAGCTGACGCGCAGGGCGCCGCGCAACAGGAGACCGACCAGGGTGTCGTCCGGACGCACGGCGGATCGCATGTGCGCATCCAGTAGTTCGGGATGCGCCATGGCGGGCGCATCCAGCTTGTCCAGCAGGGATTGCCAGCGCTGGCGCGTATCTCCGATCAGTGCCTTGGCGGACGCCTTTTTGGCGGCGACGATGGCCCGGTCCTCACTGCTGTCCTCATAATCCTTGGCGGTGCGGATCTCCACCAAATCCCCGGAGACATATTCCTCCAGCGCACCGAGACTGGCCAGTTTGCTGCCGATGGACTGCTCGATATTGATCCGTTCAATCGCGCGGCTGTAATCCCCCAGCTTTTCCAGCGGGATGACCACATCCTCGTTGATCTTGAAGGCGTTGGTATGGGCCGAGATGGCGGCGGTGCGATTGCGGTCGGCCCAGAAACGGCGTCGTGACTCGGGTGTGGTGGCGATGAAGCCTTCACCGCCCCGGGCGTTGGCGATACGCACGACCGCCGCCGCCGCCGCGCCTGCCGCATCGGCATCGTCGCTGGCGATATCCGCCAGCAGTAGCATTTTCGGGCGTTCGCGACGGGGGGCCTTGTTGCTGTACTGGATGGCCTTGAGATAACGCCCGTCCAGGTGTTCGAGCCCGGTAAGCAGCACCTGCTCCAGTCCCTCGATGTAGGATTTGACCTCGATGATGGCGGGAACCGCCGCATCGAGCTCCGCACCGTAGAATTCCAGGCAGACCGTGCGGACATGACTGGGCAGGCGGTGGAGCAGGAAGCGTCCCGATGTGATGATGCCGTCGCAACCTTCTTTTTGAATGCCGGGCAGTCCGCCGAGAAACTTGTCGGTCACGTCTTTGCCGAGCCCCACCTTGCGGAAGCTGGCGCCGGGCAGAATGAGGATCTCCGGTTCCCCGAGCCGGGTGTGTCCATCCACCGCGTAACGATTCAGGCGAAAACGTACCTGCGCCTGATCGTGGATTTTGCCGAGATTGTGGTCCAGTCGTTCCACCTCCAGCCAGTGGCCATCGGGGGTGACCATGCGCCAGGAGAGCAGATTGTCGAGCGCGGTACCCCAGAGCACCGCCTTTTTGCCTCCCGCATTCATGGCGATGTTGCCACCGATGGTGGAGGCATCCATCGAGGTGGGATCGACGGCAAAAACGAGGCCCGCCGCTTCGGCGGCGTCTGCCACGACCTTGGTGACGACACCCGCGCCCGCCACGATGCTGGGCACACCAATGCCCAGACCAGGGGGGGTGACCATCTCGATCGTGGAGATCTGTTCCAGCTTTTCCGTATTGATGACGGCGCAGTGCCGAGTCAGGGGAATGGCACCCCCGGTATACCCCGTGCCGCCGCCGCGGGGGATGATGGCCAATCCGAGTTCACGGCAAGCGGCGACCATGCGTTGCACTTCCGCCGCGTCGGCCGGGTAGAGAACCACAAAGGGCAGTTCCACACGCCAGTCGGAGGCATCGGTAACATGGGCGACGCGGGCATAGGCGCTGAAGTCCACGTTGTCGCGTGTGGTGATCCGCAGCAGGCGGCGCTCCGCTTTTTTGCGCAGCGCCAGATCCTCGTCGAATTGCTGGATGAAGTTGCGGACCGCCGCGCGGGCGCTCTCCAGCAGCCGGATCACCAGGGGATTGCCCTCGGCGCGATCCGTGACATCTTTCAGGCGATGCGCCAAGGCATCCCACAGCGCTTGCCGGCGCCGGCGGTCCTGAGCCAGGTCGTCCTGAATGTACGGATTGCGCTGCACCACCCAAAGATCGCCCAGCACCTCGAAGAGCATTCTTGCCGAGCGTCCGGTAACGCGCTGTCTGCGCAGGTCTTCCAACAGTCGCCAGGCATCCACTCCGATCAGTCGACGCACGATCTCGGCGTCCGAAAAAGAGGTGTAGTTGTAGGGGATTTCGCGCAGACCTGATTTCATCAGGTCACTATAACATTGTCGATGAGACGGGTCTGCCCCAAATGGGCGGCGGCGAACCAGCGCGCGCCGGTCTGCGGGACGGAGAGCGGTTGCAGGGTTTGGCTGTCACGGAGTTCCAGATAGTCGGGTAGAAACCCGGATTGCTCCAGGCTTTCCCAGCCCGCCATGCGCAGATCGCTTACCTCCGTGCGGCCGCTACTGCGGCGGGCGAGGTCGAAGAGCGTTTCCGCGAGCAGGGGCGCGATCCGCCGCTCCGCCGGACTCAAGAAGGCATTGCGCGAACTGTAGGCGAGCCCATCCGCTTCTCTTTGCAAGGGCGCCGGCAGGACCTGCACGTTGAGGTTCAAGTCCGCCACCATCTGCTGAACGATACGCAGTTGCTGATAATCCTTTTCTCCGAGAATGAGTATTTCCGGGGCGACGATGTGCAACAGTTTGCTCAGCACGGTGCAGACCCCGGCAAAATGGCCGGGACGACTGGCGCCGCACAGCACCTTGCTGAGGCTGTGCGGCGGCATGACGACGCAGATATCCTGGCGACCACGCGGATACATCAGCCCGTCATCCGGAGTGAACACGGTTTGGCAGCCCGCTTCATGCAGGCGCTGCAGGTCGCGGTCGAGGGTGCGCGGATACGCCGCGAAGTCCTCTCGTGGCCCGAATTGCAAGGGATTCACATAGATACTGACCAGGACATGCTCGGCACGGGCCGCTGCGAGGCGGACCAGGGCGAGATGGCCGTCGTGCAGATTGCCCATGGTGGGTATCAGTACCAGCGTGCCGCGCAGGTTTTGGCGCCATTGGCGCAGGCTGGCGATATCCTTGAAGATGGCCATGTCAGGCTTTGCGGCGTGGCGGGAAATGGCCGCTGCCCACATCCCGCACATACTCGGCCAGGGCATCCCGCATGATCTGGCCACCTTCGATATAGCGCCGGGCGAAAGGAGGGCTCTCCGCGCCCAGCCCCAGCAGGTCATGCATGACCAGCACCTGGGCATCCGTATCCGGTCCGGCGCCGATGCCGATGGTAGGGATGGTGAGGTCGCGGGTGATGCGGGCCGCCAGCGTATCGGGGACTGCTTCCAGAACGAGGAAGCGGGCACCCGCTTCCGCCAGTGTTTCGGCGTCCGTCTGCAAGCGGCGCGCGCTCTCCGCACTGGTGCCCTGCCGCTGGAAACTGCCCCACTGGCGCACCCGCTGGGGAGTCAGGCCGATATGGGCGCAGATGTTGATGCCTCGCGCGGTGCAGAAAGCCACCGTGGGCGCCATTTCCGCGCCTCCTTCCAGTTTGATCACATCCGCCCCGGCGCGCAGCAGGGTAACGGCCGCATCCCAAGCCTGTTCCGGTCCCTTTTCGTAGGTTCCGAAGGGCAGGTCGGCAAAAACCAAACAGTCTCCCGCCGCGCGCGCCACCATTTGCGTATGGTAGGCCATCTGCTCCAGGGTGACCGCGAGGGTGTCGGGCGCGCCGGCCACCACCATGCCGAGGGAGTCACCCACCAATATCCCGTGTACACCCGCCGCCGCGGCGAAGCGGGCGAAAGGATGGTCATAGGCGGTGACGACGGCACGTTTGATGCCGTTTTTTTTGTCCTGAAACCAACGGGCAATCCTCTTATGCATCTCGCTCCTCAGCCGCTTTCAGTCGATGTCCGACCATATGAATCAACTGTTCAGTGTGCCGTGGATCGTGAACAAAATCCACTTGTGCCGAATCGATATCCAGACAGGGTAGGGGATAGTTCGCCCGCCATGCCTGATAAGCGGCCTGGACCCGCTCCAGATATGCGGGCGTCAGTGCCCGCTCATAGGCATCGCCGCGTGCCCGGATGCGTTCCAGCAGGATCGGGAGTGGTGCGTTCAGGAAGATCATCAGGCGCGCGGTTGGGGGGCGGTAGTTCAGGGCCGCGCGCAAGGCGCTGAACAGTTGCAGTTCTTCCGCGTCCAAGGTGAGCGGGGTGAAAATTTCATCCTTGCGCGCACTGTGGTCGCTGATGATCCGTGGCGCGTTACCCAGATGTCGCCACTGCGCCCGGCGTTGCAGTAAAAACTGCAATTCTGTCGCCAGCGCCGCGCCGGGTCCTTGATAGAAACGAGGAAGAAAAGGATTTCTGGCCGGTGTCTCGAGGATCAGCCGTCCGTTCAGGGCGTGCGCCAGTTGCCGCGCCAGACTGGTTTTGCCGGCGCCTATGGGACCTTCGACGCTGAGGATACAGGGCGGCGTGGTCATATTTGGGCGGAAAAGAGCGCACGCGGGGATGGGTCCTGGCTGCCATCCGGGATACGGGTGATGGATTGTCCGGCCACTGCGGACAAGAGATCCGCGATGCGGCCGCAGCCGGGAATGACGAGCCCCGGATCGAACTCCGCGAGGGGGGTGAGCACGAAGGCCCGCTCCTGCAGACGGGGATGGGGTAAGACGAGGTCCGGGGCGGTGGAGCGTCTATTCCCATAGCTGAGCAGATCGAGATCCAGCACGCGGGGTCCCCAATAGATTTCATCGGCCCGTCGTCGCCCGGCCGCCGCCTCCAGCGCGTGCAGACGGGCGAGAAGATCACGGGGTTCCAGCCCGGTGCGCAGGCGGGCCACCGCATTGACGAAAGCGGGCTGAACAACCCCGCCCACCGGTGCGCTCTGATAGAGATGGGACTGCCACAGGAGGGTGCTTTCCGGCAAGGTGGCCAGGGCGTCCAGCGCTTGCCGGACCCGCGTCACGGGGAGATCCAGATTGCTGCCGATGCCAATCCAGGCGATCACGGTTGAATGGACGGCAGAATGCCTTGTCCGATAAGCCATTGTCGGGCGGTTTCCTTGTCTTCAATCTCGCCATCCAGGCGGGCGTTGCGCAGGCGCTCGAGCACTTCGCCGAGCCGGGGTCCCGGCGCCAGGCCCAGGGCTTGCAGCTCCTTGCCGTTCAAGGGCGAGGAGAGCCAGCGCTGCCGCCGCAGGTGCTGGTGACCGCTTTCCACCATGATATCCGTTTCCGGGTACTCGGCACATAGCGCCAGGAGGCCCGGCAGGGACAATCGCTCCCATAGACGCCCGACTGCGCTGGGACGGCCGGCCTGCGTCAGTGCTCCCGGCATCTCTGGAAGCAGACGCAGATCGCGCAGAATGTGATGCCCGCCGGCCACCGGCCAATAGTGTAAGCGCTTCTCCGCCTCCGCCCAAGGGATGTCCCGCCAAAGTATGGTCAGCCACACGGCGGCGTCAAAAAGTTTCTCATCCGGACAGTGGCGGCGAAACCAGTCGATTTCCTGATGACCCCGCCGGATACGGGCGAGCAGTGATTCCATCTCCGTGGGTTCGGGGCGCAGGAGCGGCCATAGTCGCCAGGCGCCGAGTCGTTCCAGAGCGATCGGAAGATCAGAGAGTTCCAGCAGATATTGCAGCTCCCGCCACAAACGGGCCCCGCTGAGCCGGGCAAAGATGTCCTGGGCGAGTGCCTTCCGCAGAAGCGCGCGCGTACCCTTCTCCAGCCGGAATTGGAATCGCACGGCGAAACGGAGTCCACGCAGGATACGGGTGGGATCGTCCAGGAAAGAGCAGGGATGGAGCACGCGCAACAAGCCTTGCCGTAGGTCCGCGCGGCCTCCGTGAGGATCCAGAAGGCTTCCGAAGGTGGTGGGATCCAAACTGACGGCCATGGCGTTGATGGTGAAATCGCGGCGGGCGAGATCGCTGTGGATGTCGCCGGGCCGCACCTCGGGCAGTGCGGCGGGGGCCGGATAATGCTCTACCCGGCAGCGCGCGAAATCCAGTCGGAATCCGTCGGGATATCGGAGGGTGGCGGTGCCGAATCGCGGATGCAACTGGCATTGCACGTGCAGTTGTTGCAAGGGCGGAGATTCGGCAAGTGCGCGTACGTCCCCTTCGATGGCGAGATCCAGATCCGGCGCCGGACGGTTTTGCAGAAGATCACGCACGCAGCCGCCCACCAGATAGGCCGGAGTCCCGAGATGCGCCGCGATGCCGCCAATGACCTCCAGACGCTGCAGCAACACATCGCCCCATTGTCGTTGCAGCATCTGGCGGATTTGGGAAGCGGTTAAGCGGTTTGTATCCGGTGTGGTGCCGGGATCGCCTTGCCGGCCGGATCCCGCGGGAAGGAGGGGGGCTGGATCAGTCGCTGTCCGCTGGTTCGCCGTCATGACCGTCGTCCGTGCCGTCCGGATGGGAAGCCACGCTGCCCTGACCCGGGCGATTGGGGCGGCGGCGCCGTCGCCGGGGGCGGAGCCGCGAGGTCGTCGGCAGCGGTCCCAGCGCCGGCTCCTGCCCGGTTTCTTCAAGGCGAGCCTGTTCGATGAGGGTTCGCCGGCCGTCGTGGTCGGCGGCCTGGAATCGTTCCCACCATTCCACCAAAGCGGCCGGTATTTCGCCGCTTTGGCTACGCAGACTCAGGAAATCGAAGGCGGCGCGAAAGCGCGGATGGGCAAACAGCGCATGCGGACGGCGCCCGCCACGCCGCAGAAAACGCGCCTGTAATTCCCAGATTTCGCGCATGGTCAAGGCGAAACGGCGTGGTATGGATACCCGCCCGGTGCAGTCCTGTAAGACATCACTGGCGGCCTGTTGCAGGGCGACCGTGGCGGGTTTGCCCTGTTGTTCGAGCAGTTGACTGTGTTGTTTCAAGGCGGGCCAGAGGAGCGCGGCAAAGAGAAATGCCGGTGTCACCGATTTGCCATCGCGCACCCGCGCATCCGTGCCCTCCAGCGCGCTTTGCAGCAGCGCGCGCGCCGCGGCGTATTCCGCATGGTCGAGGAGCGCATCCACTTGCGGAAACAGGGCGGCGAACAGCCCGTGCTGACGCAGATGTTCAAAACTGGTCTGGGCATTTCCATTCAGAAAAAGCTTCAGTGTTTCTTCAAACAGTCGCGCCGAGGGTACTTCCCGCAGGCGCTCGCGACAGGCCGCTATGGGCGCCTGGGCGGCTGAGTCCAGTGTGAAACCCAGTTTGGCGGCAAAGCGCACGGCCCGCAGCATGCGCACCGGGTCTTCACTGTAACGCTGCTCCGGGTCACCGATGATGCGCAGACGTCCGCTCTGCAAATCTTCCATGCCCGTGGAGAAATCCAGAATGCTGCGGTCGGCGATGTTATAGTAGAGCGCGTTGGCGGTGAAATCCCGGCGCCGGGCGTCTTCTTCGAGGGAGCCGTAGACATTGTCCGCCAGTATGCGTCCCGTTTCGCTGCGTTCGCTGGTCTCATTTTCCTGATCGCCCGCGCTGCCGCGGAAGGTGGCCACCTCGATGATCTCGTGGCCGAACTGCACATGCACCAGGATGAAACGCCGGCCAATGAGGCGGGCATTGCGCCGAAAGAGTTTGCGGACCTGTTCCGGGTGCGCGTCGGTTGCGACATCGAAATCCTTGGGTTCCCGTCCCAGCAAGAGATCGCGGACGCTGCCACCGACCAGATAGGCCTGAAAGCCGGCGCGATGCAGGCCATTGAGGACTTGCAGAGCCCCTTCGCTGATCTGATGCCGCGAAACGTTGTGCGCATCACGCGGTGTCACCCTTGCCCCGGGGATACCGGATGACGGCGACGCCGGTATCGCGCGCTCAGCGACGCTGTCTGGCAGATTCAACTGCTTGGTAATAAAGGATTTTAAGGATACCAAGGACGATCTCTGGGTGTGGTGGGGCCTGATCAGGGCGACAGTGTACCTGAAAAATTGGGGAAAAGCAGTGGCTGCGCTACCGCCTGCCATGGCGTCCACCTACCCCGTGTCACAGGTCGTTTACTTTGCGTCGTCCCCTTCCGGGGTTTGCCCTGATCCCCAGACCTGCCTGATGAGATATACCGGCCTCTGTTTACTCTCCTCATAGATCCGGCCCAGGTACTCCCCGATCACTCCCAGGGCCATGAGTTGCACCCCGCCCAGAAACAACAAGGTCACCATGATGGAAGGATAGCCCTTGACCGGATTGCCGTAGATCAGGGTGCTGGCCACCAGCCAGAGGGCATAGAGAAAGGCCAGCAGTGAAACGAGAACACCCAGGTAAGCGGCGATTTGCAGGGGCACCTGGCTAAAGGAGGTGATGCCTTCCACCGCGAAATTCCACAGCCGCCAATAGTTCCAGGTGGTCTTGCCCGTGTGGCGGGGCGCACGATGGTAGTAGATGCTGGTGCTACGAAAACCCACCCAGGCAAACAAGCCCTTCATGAAGCGTCTCCGCTCGGGGAGGGTGCGCAGGGTATCCAGAACGGGGCGGGAGAGTAGACGGAAATCACCGGTATCCGGTGGTATCTCCACGTCGCTCAGACGGTTGATGATGCGGTAGAAGAGGTGTGCGGAGGCGCGTTTGATCCACGACTCTCCATCGCGGGAGAGGCGCACGGCGTTCACCACATCGAAACCTTCCCGCCAATGGGCGAGCAGATCCGGAATCAGTTCGGGCGGGTCCTGCAGGTCCGCATCCAGTGGTATGGCGGCTTCCCCCCGCGCGGCATCGAGCCCGGCGGTGAGTGCCGCTTCCTTGCCGAAATTTCGGGACAAATCGATGACTCTGATGCGCGGATCTTGCCGGTGCAAGGTGATCAATTGCAACAGCGTGTCATCGCTGCTGCCGTCGTTGACGCAAATCATTTCCCAAGACTCCCCGGATGGGTCCATGACGGCACGGACGCGCGCGTAGAGCGTTGCGAGGTTTCCGGCTTCGTTGTGGCAGGGGATGATGATGGAAACCGTCATAGTCCTCGATGCTGGGATGATGGTTGGATTGAGGACGAAAACTACAAGAGTGGGTGGAATACGTCAAACGAACTGGAAAGATGACGCCTGCTTCGGTTATAGTGCGGGATGCCTTGAACCACGGGGCTGGGCGTGCGACTACCCGGCCCCTTTCTTGTTAGGTGAACCACTATGCAATTGATCGGCGAAGCCCTCACCTTTGACGATGTCCTCCTGGTCCCCGCCCATTCAGCGGTGCTTCCGCGTAATGTGCGGATCGCGACCCAGTTGAGCCGGCGCATTCGATTGAATATCCCGCTGCTTTCGGCGGCGATGGATACGGTGACCGAGGCGGCCATGGCCATCGGACTGGCGCAGGAGGGCGGGATCGGTATCATGCATAAGAATATGTCGCCCGACCAGCAGGCGGCACTCGTGCGGCGGGTCAAGAAATTCGAGTCCGGAGTCATTAAAGATCCCATTACCACCCGCGCGCATGAGAGCATCCGCGAAGTGCTGCAACTCATGGCTGTGCATGGAATATCCGGTGTGCCGGTGGTGGATGGCGAGCGCTTGGAAGGCATCGTGACGCACCGCGATCTGCGTTTCGAAACGCGCATGGACGCGCCGGTGAGCAGCGTCATGACACCCCGTGAACGGCTGGTGACGGTGCCGGAAGGCACTAGCCTGGATGCCACGAAGGCGTTGCTGCACCAGCACCGCATCGAAAAGATTCTGGTGGTCAACGATCGTTTTGAGCTGCGTGGACTGATTACGGTCAAGGATATCCGCAAGGCCACAGAGCATCCATTGGCGTGCCGTGATGCGCAGGGGCGTCTGCTGGTGGGTGCCGCGGTGGGTGTCGGGGAAGGAACCGACGCCCGCGTGCAGGCGTTGGTGGAAGCGGGTGTCGACGTCATCATCGTGGACACGGCGCACGGTCACAGTCAGGGCGTGCTCGACCGGGTGCGTTGGATCAAACAGCACTTTCCCGATGTGGATGTGATCGGAGGAAACATCGCTACCGCGGAGGCGGCGTTGGCGCTGGTCGAAGCCGGCGCGGATGCCGTCAAGGTGGGTATCGGGCCAGGTTCCATCTGCACGACGCGCATCGTCGCGGGGGTCGGCGTGCCACAGGTGACGGCCATCAGTAATGTCGCGGATGCATTGGCGAAATTCGGCGTGCCGCTCATCGCCGATGGGGGTATCCGCTTCTCCGGTGACTTTGCCAAGGCGCTGGCGGCGGGCGCGCACGCGGTCATGGTGGGAGGCTTGCTGGCGGGTACGGATGAGGCCCCCGGTGAAATCGAACTCTACCAGGGCCGTTCTTACAAGGCGTATCGTGGCATGGGTTCGCTGGGGGCCATGCAGCAGGGCTCCGCCGACCGTTATTTCCAGGATGCCAGCCCGGAAGCCCCCAAGCTGGTGCCGGAAGGCGTGGAGGGCCGGGTCCCTTACAAGGGACCGGCGGGACAGGTCATCCACCAGCTTCTCGGGGGCCTACGGTCCAGCATGGGGTACTTGGGGGCGGAAGATTTGCAGGCGTTGCGCAACGGTGCCCGCTTCATCAAGATTACCCAGGCGGGCATGCGCGAAAGCCATGTCCATGATGTGAATATCACCAAGGAAGCCCCTAACTACCGGGTGGAATGAACCATGCAGGAACGTATTCTGATTCTCGATTTCGGTTCACAGTTCACCCAGCTCATCGCGCGGCGGGTGCGCGAAGCCCGCGTTTATTGTGAAATTCATCCCTATGACATGCCGTTGGCGGCGATACGGGCCTGGGGTCCCCGGGGAATCATCCTGTCCGGCGGACCCTCCTCGGTGTATGACGCCGATGCGCCGACGGTCGATCCGGGCTTGTTTGCCTTGGGCCTGCCGATTCTGGGCATTTGTTACGGTCTGGGATTGATGGCGCATTTGCTGGGCGGGCGAGTGGGTAAGGCGGAGCGCCGGGAATACGGCCGGGCGCATGTTCAGATCAAAGAGGCGATCGGTCCCTTGTTGCCTTTTGGTGCCGACGGTGCCGCCGAAGAGGTCTGGATGAGTCATGGCGACCGGATCGAGTCCATGCCCGATGGTTTCCGGGTGCTGGCCAGTAGCGCGAATTCGCCATGGGCGGCCATCGGTGACCCCGTCCGTAACCTCTACGGGGTGCAGTTTCATCTGGAGGTGGCCCATACCCCTCGTGGGGCCGAGATGCTCACGGCCTTCGTGCGCGGCGTATGTGGATGCACCGGCGAGTGGACCATGCACTCTTACGTGGACACGGCCGTGGCGGCGATCCGCGCCCAGGTCGGTAAGGGCCGGGTCATTGCCGCGCTCTCCGGCGGAGTGGATTCGGCCGTGGCCGCGGTGCTCATTCATCGCGCTATCGGCGACCAGTTGATCTGTATTTTTGTGGATAACGGCCTGCTGCGCTTTGGGGAAGCGGAGAAGGTGGCGACGGTATTCCGTAATTATTTTCAGATTCCCTTGCGGGTGGTGGATGCCCGGCAACGCTTCCTGGATGCCTTGGCGGGAGTTGCCGATCCCGAAAAAAAGCGCAAGACCATCGGTAATCTGTTCATCGAGATTTTTGAGGAAGAATCGAAACGGCTGGAAGGGGTTGATTTTCTGGCACAGGGGACGCTCTATCCCGACGTGATCGAGTCGATCTCTTTTAAAGGCCCCAGCGCGACCATCAAATCCCACCATAATGTGGGTGGTCTACCGGAGCGCATGCATCTGGAGTTGGTGGAGCCTTTGCGTGAACTGTTCAAGGACGAGGTGCGGGAGTTGGGTCGTGAGCTCGGCATGCCTGAGGAAGTGGTCGGCCGGCAGCCCTTCCCCGGGCCTGGCCTCGCCATCCGCTGTCTGGGCGCCATTGACGAGCAGCGCCTGGAAGTCTTGCGCCGTGCCGACCGCATCGTGATGGAAGAAATTCGCGAGGCCGGGCTGTATGATCGCCTCTGGCAAGCCTTTGCGGTGCTGCTGCCGGTGCGCAGTGTGGGCGTGATGGGGGATGCACGGACCTATGAGGAAGCCATCGCCTTGCGCGCGGTGGAGTCGGCGGATGGGATGACCGCCGACTGGGCGCACATACCCTATGAAGTGCTGGGGCGCATCTCCACCCGGATCATCAATGAAGTCACCGGGATCAATCGGGTGGTTTACGACATTTCTTCCAAGCCGCCCGCCACCATCGAGTGGGAGTGAAAGAGGACGGGCATCAACGTGCCGGTGCCAATGGCCTCACGCACCGCGAAGTCGGGCAGGTAGGCGATTCCCAGACCGGCCATGGAGGCGGAGATCAGTGTTTCCACGCTGTTGAATGCGTGGGTGCCCGGAACCGGAATGCGGGTTGCTCCAGCCTGCTCGGCATCAAACTGCCACTCCTGCAACTGCCCCGTCGTGGGGAACTTGTATCGCAGGCATGCGTGGTTCGCTAAATCAGTTGGAACTCGCGGCACGCCGCAACTGGCAAAGTAGGGGGGCGCTCCTACCAAAATGAAGCGGAACGTTCCCAAGGGGCGCGCCTTGAGTTGGGAGTTGCCCATGTCTCCACTGCGGATGGCGGCGTCTACGCCCTCGGCGATCACATCGATCAATCGGTCGTTGAAGTTAAGATCGAACTCGATCTTGGGATATCGGGTCACGCTGACTAAATACTTCTCACGTCTGCCGCCACTGTCTGACCGGCGAGCGCTTTCTGTACCTTCGCGGCATTGTCCGAAGTCACTGCTTTTGCCTTGTAAGTATCACTGCTAAGCCGTATGCGGAGCGCCTCGATATTCCGATTTCCATCAACACGTTGATGTAATTTGAACGCGGTTTTCTTGTGTTCATAGTTTCGGAGAGATTTTGCACGATTACCTCATTTGCCGTTTTACGCGGTAGTTTTTAACACTTGATGTAACAACTAGTTATAATACCTATCGCTATTGTTTTACAAGTTAAAGGACGGGGCTTCAACACCGCAAAGCATGGACTTTTTCGCCCGCTGAGGACTCAAAAACCAAGCGCCGCAATATCCACCCCTAAAAAGGGGGTTTAGCCTGATGGCACATTGATAAAGAATCAGAAGTGTCCACCAGAGTCAAGGCATATCAAGACGCGACATAGACAAAAAAATCGACACCTTGACATCCCACTGGTAAATTCTAATTAAGAAAACAGAAAGCCCGCCAAAAAGCGGGCGGGTTCGGTTTCCCTTTGCAGGGAACCATTATTGCAGTAACGGCTCTCACCCCGGCTGGCTACAATAGGTAAACAATAATCGCTAAGGAAAAGAAATGCAACCGCAAAAATTGCAACCACTTCATGATTACATCCTGGGTCTGGACATCGGCATGGCATCGGTCGGTGCGGCGCTGCTGGCAGAAGATCACATTCTCGCCCTGCATGTACGCACTTTCGACAAGGCAGAAACCGCTAAGGAAGGTGAATCGCTCAACAAGATTCGGCGTGATTCCCGACTGACACGTCGCAGAATTCGCCGTCGCGCATTTCGCTTGCTGCGCCTGCGCCGCCTGCTCAAGCGCGAAGGACTCCTTCTCAGCAGTGCCCCCGATGCACTGGAAACGACAGTTTCCCCTTGGGAACTGCGTGCGGAAGGGCTGCACCGAAAACTTGCTCCATCCGAATGGGCAGCCGTGCTTTACCACATCATCAAGCATCGGGGCTTCCAGT
>JAKACQ010000106.1:0-4958 GCA_021821285.1 Pseudomonadota bacterium | reverse complement strand
GTTTCAAACGCGGGCTCGGCGATGATTTGGTGATTGCACCCTATGCCAGCGCGCTGGCACTGACCGTGATGCCGTGGGAGGCCTGCCACAACTTGCAGGCCCTTGCGGCGCAGGGGTTTCTCGGCACCTATGGATTTTACGAAGCCATCGATTACACCCCATCACGGGTGCCACCGGGCGAGAGTCATGCCATTGTCCGCACCTTTATGGCGCATCATCAGGGCATGAGCCTCCTGGCTTTTGCCCACGTCCTTCTTAACCAACCGATGCAGCGCCGATTTTTATCTGATCCCGGCATTCAGGCCACTCAATTATTGTTGCAGGAGCGCCTGCCCAGACAAGAAGCTACCTTGCATCCCCATGCGGCTGAAGTCAGCGCCGCCGCAAACGTGTCCAGCGTCGAGACCGCCGCGATTATGCGCGCATTCACCAATCCGGATACGTCCATGCCAGAAGTCCACCTTCTGTCTAATGGCCACTACCACGTCATGATCAACCATGCCGGCAGCGGCTACAGCCATCGTGGTGGTCTCGCCGTGAACCGCTGGCGCGAGGATACCGCCATAGACACCTGGGGGACCTTCATTTACCTGCGTGATCGTCATTCCGGACACTTTTGGTCGACGACCCATCAACCCACCCGAAGCAAAGCCGATCACTATGAGGCGATTTTCGTCCAGGCGCGGGCGGAATATCGTCGCCGCGATCAGATGATAGAAAGCTATATGGAGGTCGCCGTTGCGCCGGAAGACGATGTGGAGATCCGCCGCGTAACGCTCACCAATGTCTCCTCGCGCATTCGTCAGATAGAGTTAACGAGTTATACCGAGCTTGTCCTCGCGCCGCTGAATGCCGACCTTGCTCACCGCGCATTTAGCAACTTGTTCGTTCAGACCGAAATTCTGGCAGAGCACAATGCGATTCTCTGTACCCGACGGCGCCGCTCACCGGACGAGCAAGTGCCTTGGATGTTTCATCTGTTTGCGGCTCCCGGAGTTACCGCCAGCGCAGCATCTTACGAAACCGATCGCGCACAGTTCATCGGCCGTGGTCGTACCGTCGAACATCCGCGCGTCTTCGATAGTCTACAACAGGCTACATTATCAAATAGCGAGGGCCCCGTATTAGACCCCATTGTGGCCATCCGTCGTACGCTGACGCTTGGCGTAGACGAGTCCGCGACGGTGCAGATCATTTCCGGAATTACCGACACCCGTGCGGCAGCCATCGCCCTGCTGGAGAAGTATGGTGATCGTCACCTGGCGGAACGGGCTTTTGAAATGGCCTGGTTCCAGAGCCAGGAAGTGCTCCGTCATCTGAGCGCCAGTGAAGCCGATGCCCAGGTGTATGGCCGCCTCGCCAATTCCGTGGTCTACGCCAGTGCCCTGCGCCGGGCCGCGCCCAGTGTGATTGCCCGTAATCAGTTAGGGCAATCCGGCCTGTGGCGCTTCGGGATATCGGGCGATTTACCGATTGTGCTGCTGCGCGTCAGTCAATTAAACCGCATCAATCTGGTAAAACAAATGCTGCAGGCCCATGCCTATTGGCGACTGAAAGGACTGGCGGCCGATCTGGTGATCGTCAACGAAGATTTCACCAGCTACCGGGCCACGCTACAAGATCAGATTATGGGCTTGATTCACGCAGGTCCGGAAGCGCAAGTCATCGACAAACCCGGTGGCGTCTTTTTACGCCGCGCCGAAGAACTTTCCGAAGAGGATCGCGTGCTGTTCCAGACCGTCGCGCGCATTATCCTCACCGACAGCGCCGACTCCCTGCTGGAGCAGGTGGAACGGCGGGTATCCGGGGATCGTTTTCCTGCTCCGCTGAATCCGCGGTCACCCCTCGCTACCGAAATCATACAACCGTTGCCTCCGCGTGAACTTATTTTTTTCAACGGATTAGGTGGATTCACGGCCGATGGACGTGAATACGTCATCGGTCTGGAGCCGGGCCAAAGTACGCCCGCCCCTTGGGCCAATGTGATTGCCAGTCCGCACATCGGCACCGTCATCAGCGAGAGCGGCGGCGCCTATACCTGGGTCGAAAACGCCCATGAATTCCGTCTGACCACATGGCACAACGATCCGCTGAGTGACAGTAGTGGCGAAGCCCTGTATATCCGCGACGAAGACACCGGAGTATTTTGGTCACCCTCTCCATTGCCCGCCCGCGGTCAGTCCGGATATGTGTGCCGCCACGGATTTGGATACACCGTTTTTGAACATTATGAGTCGGGGATATCTTCAGAAATGACCACCTACGTCGCGATGGACGCGCCGGTGAAATTCGTGGTGGTCAAGCTGCGCAATCATTCCAAGCGCTCGCGACGGCTTTCGCTGACGGGATACTGGGAACTGGTGCTCGGCGAGTGGCGCCATGCCAATATGATGCATATCGTCACCGAAACCGATCTGCACAACGGTGCGCTGTATGCCCACAATGACTATGGCCGCGAGTGCGGACATCGGGTCGTGTTCGTTCAGACCAGTGAACGGGAGCGTACGATCACTGGCAACCGCAGCGAGTTTATCGGTCGTAATGGTACGCTTGCCAAGCCTGCGGCACTGTACCGCAACCATTTATCGGGTAAAACAGGGGCGGGCCTTGATCCCTGTGCCGCCATACAAACGCTGATTCATCTGGCCGAAGGCACGGAGCGCGAGGTCGTGTTTGTTTTTGGTACCGCCGCCAGCACCGACGAAGCGCAGCGATATACAGACCGTTTCGCCGGTAGAGAGGGTGCGCGGCAAGCTTTGGCAGGGGTGCGGGAATACTGGAATCGGACCTTAGGTACGATATATGTGGAAACCCCGGATCCTGCACTGAACGTATTAGCGAACGGCTGGCTGGTCTACCAGACCATCTCCAGCAGACTCTGGGGCCGCAGCGGCTACTACCAGTCGGGCGGGGCCTACGGTTTCCGTGATCAACTGCAAGACAGCATGGCGCTGATCCACACCACTCCCTGGCTGGCCCGGGAGCAACTGATCCGTTGTGCAGAGCGCCAATTCCGCCAGGGGGATGTCCAGCACTGGTGGCATCCGCCCCACGGCCAAGGGGTGCGCACCCATATTTCGGATGACTATCTCTGGTTACCCTATGCCACCTGTCGTTTTGTGATGGCTACCGGCGATAGTGGCGTACTCGACGAACCCATTCATTTTCTCGAAGGCCGCGAGCTGAATTCCGAGGAAGAATCCTACTACGATCAGCCCCAGCAGTCTGCCGAATCCACCAGCCTCTATGATCATTGCGTGCGGGCGCTCAAAAACGGCTTGCGATTTGGTGCCCATGGCTTACCGCTGATGGGCTGTGGCGACTGGAATGACGGGATGAATCTGGTCGGCCGTGAGGGCCGGGGTGAGAGCGTCTGGCTGGCCTGGTTCCTGATTCAGAATCTGCAGCAGTTTGCCGGACTCGCGCGCAACCGGGGTGACAGCGCTATCGTTGATCTTTGTGTGCAACAGGCTGCCGTGTTACAGGAGGGCATAGAAAAAAATGCCTGGGACGGTGCCTGGTATCGGCGGGCTTATTTTGATGATGGTACGCCCCTTGGTTCTGCTGCGAATGACGAATGCCAAATAGATTCCATCAGCCAGAGTTGGGCCGTCCTCTCCGGCGCGGGCGATCCCTTGCGGGCGCGACAGGCCATGGCGGCGGTGGACGAACATCTGGTCCGTCGCGATGCACAGCTTATCCAGTTGCTTAATCCACCCTTCGATCGGTCAGCACTCGAACCCGGCTATATCAAGGGCTATGTGCCCGGGGTGCGCGAAAACGGCGGACAATATACCCATGCCGCTATCTGGGCCACTATGGCTTTTGCCCAAATGGGTGACAAAGTGCGGGCCTGGGAGTTATTCAACATGCTCAACCCGGTCCATCACGGAAGTAGCGCAGAGTCTATCGCCCGCTATAAGGTAGAACCCTACGTTATGTGCGCCGATATTTATGGCGCCGCACCGCACGTCGGTCGTGGTGGCTGGACCTGGTACACCGGCGCAGCGGGCTGGATGTATCGATTAACGATCGAAACCTTGCTGGGTCTGTCGCTCGAAGTTGATCACCTGCGCATCACGCCCTGCATCCCGGCGGACTGGAAATTCTACAAGGTCCACTACCGCTACCGTGACACGCTGTACCATATCACCGTCCATGGTGATAGCACCGCATCAGCGCGGGTAGCGCGCATCACCCTGGATGATACTGAATTGCCGCAAGACAGGATTCCGCTCATGGATGACCGCCGCGAGCACAATATTGATGTCTACCTGGATTAAATGCAGGTCAGATGCAGCCTGAACTCCACAGCGAGGAATCAGAAATTGAAAACAATGTTTGAGAAGCTTATCGCCATCAGTTTTATTGTTACGGCCTGTTTGCTTTTTCTGGCGGCCTGGTCGCTGATGGCGTGGTCGATATGGAAATTATTGCTTGCTTTAATCTCTGGTGGATCCCTATCGGAAGCCCTTCTGAGCATGATCAGCGTGGTGGTGATCGCGATGGCGGTCATTGAAGTCGTCCGTTACGTCATCGAAGAAGAGATCTATCTATCGAGAACTCAGGATCCGCTGACCCAGAAAGAAATCACGGGAGGCGTAGTGAAAATATTTGTAATTATTATTATTTCCGTAGGGCTTGAGGGACTGGTTTACCTATTTAAGGCGGGCTTAGAAAACATTTCATTATTACCCTACCCCGCCGTCATTATTTTTGCATCCGTTTTTGCCTTGGTCGGGCTCGGCATATATCAGAAACTGACAAAGATCGATCGTCGGTCACCTGCTCCGTAGGATAAACGGCGTACCATGATTGCATTTCTCTGGACTTGCTGTTCGTGACCTATAAGCCGGGCGATACCGGACTTGCCCAGATCATGGCCCTTACCAGTCCCGTTTCAATCCACGCCCGGTTTATAAACCGGGCGATACCCTTTCAGACCAGCAGCATCGACA
>JAKACQ010000105.1:0-4974 GCA_021821285.1 Pseudomonadota bacterium | reverse complement strand
TATCCACGCGCAGCCGCGGGCGGAGTTTTTCGCCAAAATGGACGCAACCAATGTCGATCTCAAGGCCTTTACCGACGAATTTTACTTCAAACTGACCGGAGCGCATCTCGCCCCCGTACTGGAAACGCTGGAGTATATCGTCAAGGAGACTCAGACCTGGCTGGAAATCACCACGTTGCTTATCCCGGGCCATAATGACTCCGAGGCGGAAATCCGTGCGGCGGCGGAGTGGATGATGGGGCATCTGGGTCCCGACGTACCGCTGCATTTCTCCGCTTTCCATCCCGACTATCGGATGCCGGATGTGCCCGCCACACCGGCAGATACCCTGGTGCGGGCACGCCGCGTGGCCATGGAGACGGGTTTGCATTACGTCTATACCGGCAACGTGCATGATCAGGAGGGCGATACCACTTTTTGTCCCGGATGCGGGGCGGCATTGATCGTCCGCGACTGGTATCAGATCTTGTCTTATCACCTGACCCCGGAGGGGCATTGTCCCCATTGCGGCCACGGTATTGCCGGGCATTTCGAAGCCAAGCCGGGGCGTTTCGGGCGCAAGCGCATCCCCTTGCGCATCGGGGCCTGAAGAGGGCCGCGTCCCCCCGGATTCACTGCATCCGGTGGCGGAACAGCCAGGCTGCGGCGGTCATGGAGCCCAGGGCAATCAGGGCCAGCGGCCAGTATTGTGACCAGAGTTCGTGAAAGCCATCGCCCTCCAGAAAAACCCCGCGCACGATCACCAGGAAGTAGCGCATGGGGTTGATATAGGTGAGATCCTGCACCAATTTCGGCATGTTGGCGATGGGGGTGGCGAAGCCGGAGAGAATGATGGCGGGCACCAGAAAGAGGAATACCCCCAGCAGACCCTGCTGCTGGGTGACGGCGAGCGATGAGATCATCAGCCCGATGCCGATGGCGGCAAGCAGGAACAGCGCCATGCCCAGCGCCAGCGCCAGGATGCTGCCGATGAAGGGTACCTGAAACCAGAAAACCCCCGCGAGGATGATAAAAGCGCCTTCCAGCGCGCCAATGATGAAGCCGGGCAGCGCCTTGCCCAGGAGAATTTCCAGGGGACTCAGCGGGGTGACGAGCAACTGATCGAAGGTACCCTGCTCGCGCTCCCGCGCTACGGACAACCCGGTCACCAGCAGGGTGACGACCAGGGTCAGTAGAGCGACGATGCCCGGCACGATAAACCAGCGGGATAACAGATTAGGGTTGAACCAGGAGCGAACCACCAGTTGTGCCGGAGGCTTGCCCCAATGGTGGGTGGCGGCCCAGTGGGTGTCGAAAGACAGGATGACACTGTTGACGTAATTGAGGGCCAGGGTGGCGCTGTTGGAGTTGCGACCGTCAATGATGACCTGCACGGATGCCGGGTGATGCAGCAGCAGATCGCGGGTGAAGTTCGGGCCGATTTGCAGCACCAGCAACGCGTTCTGATTATTGATCAGGGGTGCGATCTGGGCATTATGGGTAATGGTCGCCACCTGCCGAAAGGCGGGGGAGCCTTGAAAACGGCCTAATAACTCCCGGGAGGCAAAACCGGAATCCTGATTGTAGATTGCGTAGGGGATATGGTTGAGATCGAAAGTCGCGGCATAGCCGAAGACCAGCAACTGAATCAGAGGCGGGCCGATCAGCACGAAGCGGCTTTTCTTGTCCCGCAGCAGAGCGAGGAATTCTTTGATCACCAAAGCCCAGAGTCGCGTCAGCATCAGTCCAGCCTCTTGCGGGAACGGCGCAGGGTGACGCCGAGAAAGAAGGTCGCCATGAGCGCCAGGGCCAGACTGTTCCAGAGAATAACGGGCCAGACGTCACCGGCGAGGAAGAGGGTCTGCAGAATAGTGACGAAGTAGCGGGCGGCCACGATATGGGTGATGACCTGGATAGCCGTGGGCATGGACTGGATGTCGAAGATAAAGCCCGAGAGGATAAAGGCCGGCAGGAAGGTCACGATAATGGCGATTTGACCGGCCACGAACTGATTGTGGGCGGCGCTGGAGATCAGCAGTCCCATGCCCAGTGCCGCCAGTAAAAAGAGCGAGGAGCAGAGCAGCAGGACCCAGAAGCTGCCCACCAGAGGGACGGCGAAGAGCCAGACCGCCAGCGCTACCGACAGGAGCATGCCGCCCATGCCGAGAAAGAAATAGGGGATGAGCTTGCCGAGGAGAATCTCCCCCATGGTTACCGGACTCGCCATGAGGGCTTCCATGGTGCCGCGCTCCCATTCCCGGGCCACCACCAGCGCCGTCAGCAGGGCGCCGATGAGGGTCATGATCACGGCAATGAGCCCCGGCACCAGATAATCGCGGCTGCGTAGTGCCGGATTGAACCAGATACGGTCCTGACCGGTGACCGGTATGACCAGCGCGGCCCCGGCGCTGGCGGCGCGTTGTTGCAGCCAACCTTGCCAGACACCCTGCAGGTAACCCTGCAAAATGCGGGCATTATTGGCATCCTCACCGTTGACGAACACCCCGATGCTGGCGGTGTCCCCCTGCAACACCTGACGGCTGAAGTTGCCGCGCAGCCAGAGAATGCCGTCGGCCCGGCGCGCCATCACCGCCCGTCGTGCGGCTTGAATACTGCCGTAGAGCTGTGGCGTGAAGTAAGTTGACTGCTGCAGCCCGCCGATAAAGGCGCTGGTTTCCGCACTGGGCTGGTCCACCACCACGGCCACCGGCACATGGCGCGCATCCAGAGACACGCCGTAGCCAAAAAGAAAAAGCAGAAACACCGGCATGAAGAAAGCGATGGCGATGGCGGAAGGGTCGCGCCAGATCTGGATGAACTCCTTGCGAATCAGGCCGCGCAGGCGCTGGAGCTTCATGATGCCCTCCGGGTCTGGCTTTCGTGTTCCTGAATGAGATGGATGAACGCCTCTTCCATACTCGGCTCGGGGTGCGCCGCATCTTTGGCCTGATCCCGAATTTCCTGGGGGCTGCCTTGGGCCAGCACTTCGCCCAGAGACATCAGGACGAGTTGGTCGCAATATTCGGCCTCGTCCATGAAATGGGTGGTGATCAGCACCGTCACCCCGCCTTCGGCCAGGGCATTGATGCGCTGCCAGAATTCGCGGCGGGCGAGGGGGTCCACCCCAGAGGTGGGTTCGTCCAGGAAGAGAATAGGCGGCTCGTGCAGGAGGGCACAGGCCAGAGCCAGGCGCTGCTTGATCCCGAGGGGCAGGTCATCGACATTGACATGGCGATAGTAGGCCAACTGGAATTCCCGTCGCGCCCAGTCCAGACGCGTTTGCCGCGCCTTGCCGCGCAGCCCGTAGGCGGCCGAGAAGAAGGCCAGGTTCTGGTCAGCGCTGAGGTTGCCATACAGGGCAAATTTCTGGGCGACATAGCCGATGCGGCCCCGGGCCTGGGCGGTGGCATGGCGCATATCTACTCCGGCAATCTGCAGGGTGCCGGAAGAAGCCGGGAGCAGGCCGCAGAGCATGCGAAAGGTGGTGGTCTTACCCGCGCCGTTGGCGCCCAGCAGGCCAAATATCTGGCCTTTGCGAACGGTGAAGGTGTTGCCTTTAACCGCCTCGAATTTGCCGTAGAATTTGCATAAGTCGCGCACTTCCACCACGGTGGTTTCCGCTTCCCGGTCCGTGGGCAGGGCGGTGGGCGGAGAGTCTGGTGTGATTTCGGTATCCGGGTCTTTGGGGGCACCTAGCAAATCGACAAAGGCATCCTCAAAGGTGGGTGCGGCAACCTGCCAGTTTTCTCCCGCCACGGCATGGGGCCGGGTATCCCGGCAGAGCACGCGCACGCCTTCGGCGAGAATGCGGGCGTCCTGAACGCCGGGCCGGTGTTGCAGGGTTTCCCGCAGGTGGCGCTTGCTCATCGCTGCCTGGGTGACCAGGAAGCAGCGCCCGTTCAGCGGCTGATGGAAGGCCGCGGGGCTGTCCTTTTTCAGGAGCTTGCCCTGATGCAGCAGAATGATTTCGTCACAGCGCTCCGCTTCGTCAAAATAGGCGGTGCTCATGAGCACCGTGACGCCCTGTTTCTTGAGTCCCTGGATAATCTCCCAGAGTTCGCGGCGGGCAATGGGATCGACGCCCACCGTCGGCTCGTCCAGGAGGAGCAGTTGCGGGGCACGCAGCAGGGCGCAAGC
Organism: Pseudomonadota bacterium; assembly: GCA_021821285.1. Lineage (GTDB taxonomy): Bacteria > Pseudomonadota > Gammaproteobacteria > Acidithiobacillales > Acidithiobacillaceae > Acidithiobacillus. The sequence continues at coordinate 858 of JAKACQ010000105.1, read as the reverse complement.
GACGCCGAGCTTTTGTTTCATGCCGCCGGACAGCGCTCCGGCGCGCCGGGCACCAAAGGGGCCGAGTGCGGTGAGTTTGAGCAGTTCCCGCTGGCGGGCGGCTGCCGCCACCGGCGTTAATCCCTGCAAATCGGCGTACAGGTCGAGATTCTCCTGTACCGTGAGATCTTCATAAAGACCAAAGCGCTGCGGCATATAACCGATGGCGGCCTGCACCTGTCTCGCCCGCCGACGGGTATCGGCGCCGAGGACGGATATCGTGCCGCTGTCGGGAATCAGCAGCCCGGTGGCAAGACGCATCAGCGTGGTCTTGCCGGCGCCGTCGGGTCCCAGGAGGCCGGTGATGGAGCCGGAGGGGAGACTCAGATCCAGATTGCTCAAAGCCTGCACCCGGTCTTTGCCGCGGGCGAAGCTTTTGCTGACCTGACTGAAACGCAGGGGTGTGTCGACCATGGCTCAGTGTCCGCAGGCGTTCGTGTTCCGATTCTGTGGTGGGTTATTTCGGAGCGGAATCTGCACCGTCACGGGCATGCCCAGGCGCAACTGGTGCCGGGGATTACAGGCATAGACGCGCACCCGATACACCAGTTCGGTGCGCAGTTCCGTGGTTTGTACGGTCTTGGGGGTGAACTCGGCGGTGGGCGAAATGAAGCCCACCCACCCCGCAAAATGCTTGCCTGGAAACGAGTCGCTGTCGATATCGGCCCGCATGCCGAGCCGCACCTGCCCCAGCGATTTCTCCGGCAGATAAGCACGTACCCAGACGGGATTGTCCAATGCGAGGGTAAAAACGGGCACCTGTGGACTGGCTATATCCCCCGCTTCGAGAATGCGGTCCTGCACCACCCCCTCTTGCGG
>JAKACQ010000104.1:0-4989 GCA_021821285.1 Pseudomonadota bacterium | reverse complement strand
TCTCCCCGCGCGCTTCACTCAGTTGCACTACCCCATGGCGGCAGGCCACTGGCTGAATCCGATGCACCCCGAGTTCTACCGCCTTCTGCAAACTCCAATCCCAGCGCTCCCCCCGGGTCAGGGGCAAAAAGACCTGAATCGCCAAGGGGGAACGGGTCACCTGCAGGCAACACCCAGCAATTTCCAGCACAGCCATTCCTGAAGATACCCCAACCAGCATGGCGCGATAGACAGCGCCATCCCCATTGAACAGCGTCAGCGATTGCCCATTGCGCGCACGCAGCACCTTGAGCAGATGATGGCTGGGTCCTGAGGGAAGTAAAAAAGGCCCGCTTTCAGGGAGGTTGGAATCGGCGTATAAATGAATGCGTGGCATGGAGTCTGATATTGAGCAGGAGAACATGGGTGGGATTATATCATCGTGACGCTGGCGTGGGTGACGCATGATTAAAGACACCGATTGCCGTCGCCCCCCGGTCTGGCAGACGCGGCCCGGGCTGGTTCCTGCCTGGATCTACAATCAGGCCCTCATTCTGCAACATGCCGCCCCCGGCCCCGTCTTCATCCCCCTGCGCTACGTCTCGGTCATGGCCATCCTTATGGAGCGGGAATGGGTATTCTGCGACTACATTGGGGGACGTATTGCGGTCAGTGTTTGGCATCACTTTGCCACCCAATCCCGGGATGACCTGCACGAGGGCGTAGCCTGCCAGATGGACCTTTTTAGTCCGGAAGGGGAAGAAATCCTGCGCCGCCTGCCCATGGAATTTCATCAGGCATTGAACAACGCCGTCAAAAAGTCCGCAGAAAAAAGGCGCCACCCTGCCCAGGTGATCGCTCTGGATACCCAGCTCCGTCGGGGCCAAGACCCAGAGGCTGAACACTAAGTCGCGTACCGGAGACAACGCCCATGACACCAGAAATCGATCAGCAATGGGTGGGTAAACTGCTGCGCACCAGCGCCGAACGCTTCATTCTACCCCGTTTCCACACCGTCAGCGCCAACCGCAAACCCGATGGCAGCATCGTCACCAGCGCCGACATCGATAGCCAGAACTTTTTGCAGGACATGCTCGCCGCCCGTTACCCCGACATTCCCCTGCTTGGCGAAGAAATGAGCCCCGCCGAACAAGCCCGCCTGTTACAGGAGGCGGATACGCTCTGGTGTCTGGATCCCCTCGACGGCACCAGCAACTTTGCCGCTGGCGTCCCGGTGTTCGGCATTTCCCTGGCCTTGCTGCAAGGCGGGCGGTCCATGCTTGGCTGGGTGTACGATCCAGTGCGCACCGAGCTTTTCTCCGCAGCACAGGGCGCTGGTGCACGCGTGGATGGTGTGCCTCTGGCGGTTCGCCAGGCACCGAAGCTCCAACACTGTGTCGGGGTCGTCGACTACAAAAGACTTGGCCGCCCCCTCGCCCTACGCCTGATTGACGAGCGCCCCTTCCATAGTCAGCGGAACTTCGGCGCCTCCGTCCTGGAGTGGTGCTGGCTGGCCGCCGGGCGCTATCATTTTTATCTACACGGCGCCCAGCAACTCTGGGATCGTGCTGCGGGAGCCCTGATTCTCGATGAGGCGGGCGGGCGAATCACTCAACTCAATGGCGACGCCCTGAGGGAAAGCGACCTGCTACCGCGCTCCATCCTCGCCACCCTCGACCCCCAACTCCACGAAAGCTGGATACGGTGGCTGGAAACCGCCGCCGAGTTCCCAAATGCAGCCCTTTGATTTATGCTAAAACGATTATTGTCTTCTACTAATCCGTCACTGAAGGAAAAATCCTATGGCCTCCATTGGTAATCTCGCATTGTCCCTGCTTCCCGTTACTGAATCTGCGGCCCGCGCCGCCAGCGGCTGGATCGGCCGGGGGGAAAAGGAACTCGGCGACGGTGCCGCAGTGGACGCCATGCGTTCCGCCATTGCCCAGGTCCCCATGCGTGGCTTGGTCATCATCGGTGAAGGTGAAAAAGACGAAGCCCCCATGCTCTATAACGGTGAGGTGGTGGGCTCGGGTACCGGCCCGGAAGTAGAGATTGCGGTTGACCCCGTCGAAGGCACCACCTTCCTGGCCCAGGGCATGCCCGGCTCCATCTGCGTACTGGCGGCAGCCCCTAAAGGCAGCATGTTCCAGCCCGGTCCGGCCTACTATATGGACAAACTGATTGTCCCGGCCCCGGCCCGCGGTAAAATTGATCCTGCCGCACCGATGAAGGACAAGCTCCACGATCTGGCTCGCGCCCTCGGTAAAGAGGTCCGCGAGCTGCGTATTTTTCTGCTCAAGAAGCCCCGCCACGAAGCCATGATCCGCGAGATCCAGGCGGTCGGTGCTACCGTGCGCTTACAGACGGACGGTGACGTCAGTGGCGGTATCATGGCCGCCCTCGGCACCAAGGTGGATGCCATGATGGGCATCGGCGGCACCCCGGAAGGCGTCATTTCCGCCTGCGCCGCCCGTGCCATGGGTGCCGACATGTTCGGTGCCCTGTCGCCGCAGAAGCCCGGTGAAGCCGAAGCCATCGCCGCCGCAGGTCTCAAGGCCGGGCAGTGGCTGGGCCGCGACGAACTGGTGTCCAGCGACGATGTGCTGTTCGTGGCTACTGGTCTGACTTCTGGTGACATTCTCGATGGCGTAACCCGCTCCCACTATTTTGTAGAGAGCGAGAGTCTGGTCATTTCCGGTCACGACGGCATTTTGCGCCGGGTCCGTACCCACCAACGCATCGACTGATTTCCATACTATTCTAAGGAGTGTTTTTATGACTGTCACCCGTACTGATCTGGCGAATGCTATTCGTGTTCTCACCATGGACGCCGTAGAAAAAGCGAAATGCGGCCATCCCGGCATGCCCATGGGCATGGCGGATATCGCCGAAGTGCTGTGGAACGACTTTCTCGTCCACAATCCGGCTAACACCCACTGGGCCAACCGCGACCGTTTCATTTTATCCAACGGGCACGGTTCCATGCTGCAATACGCGCTCCTGCACCTCACTGGCTATGACGTGTCCATGGAAGACCTCAAGAGCTTCCGTCAGTGGCACAGCAAAACCCCCGGCCATCCGGAATATCGCGACACCCCCGGCATCGAGACGACCACCGGTCCGCTGGGTCAGGGGCTCGCCAACGGTGTCGGCATGGCATTGGCCGAGCGGATGCTGGCGTCGCAGTTCAACCGCCCCGATCACGAGATCATCAACCACTACACCTATGTGTTTCTCGGTGACGGTTGTCTCATGGAAGGCGTTTCCCACGAAGTTTGCTCACTGGCCGGCGTCTGGGGCCTGAACAAACTGATCTGCTTCTATGATGACAACAACATCTCCATTGATGGCCATGTGGATGACTGGTTTGGTGACGACACCCCGGCACGCTTCGCGGCCTATGGCTGGCATGTCGTCCGCCATGTTGACGGTCACGATCCTGAAGCCATCAAAAAAGCCATCGTCGAGGCCCGCAAGCAAACCGCCAAGCCAACCCTGGTTTGCTGCAAGACCGTCATTGGTCATGGTTCACCCAACAAAGCGGGCACCCACGACGTCCATGGTGCTGCGCTGGGTGCGGAGGAAATTGCATTGTCCCGCAAGAACCTGGGCTGGAGTGGTGAAGCCTTCGAGATTCCTGAAGCGGTTTATCGTGCCTACGACGCCCGTGCCAAAGGAGAGTCTGCCGAAGCGGCATGGAAGAAGCAGTTCGCCAAATATGCGTCTCTGTTTCCCAAAGATGCCGCCGAGCTCGAGCGCCGTCTGGCAGGTAAGCCAAGTGCCAATTTTGACCAGGCTATGACCAAGCTCATCGGCGATTTTCGCTCGGAAGCCCCGAAGATCGCCACCCGTGTTGCCTCCGGAAAGACCATTCAAGGCATCGCTGCGGCACTGCCCGAGTTCCTCGGTGGCTCGGCGGATCTGACTCCTTCCAACAACACCCGTTGGAAAGAGGCCATCGACATCGGCAAGCACCGTTTAATGGGCGATTATATCCACTACGGCGTGCGCGAGTTCGGCATGTCCGCGATCATGAACGGCATCGCCCTGTATGGCGGGTTCCTGCCCTTCGGCGGCACCTTCCTGATCTTCTCCGACTACAGCCGTAACGCCATCCGCATGTCGGCGCTGATGGGTATTCGTGTGGTTTATGTGATGACCCACGACTCCATCGGACTTGGCGAAGACGGTCCTACCCATCAGCCCATCGAGCAGGTCAACAGCCTGCGCCTCATTCCCAATCTCCATGTCTGGCGCCCGGCGGATGCGGTGGAAACCGCCATCGCCTGGGAGTCCGCCGTCAAGCTGGAGCGGACGCCGTCCCTGCTGGCCCTCAGTCGCCAGAACCTTCCGGCCCTGCCCCATACCGACGAAACCGTGGCCAACGCCCGCCGCGGCGGCTATGTGATCAAGGATGCCGAAGGCGGCAAAGCCAAGGGTATCCTCATCGCCACTGGCTCCGAAGTGGAGCTGGCACTGGCAACACAGGCCAAGCTGGCGGAGCAGGGACATCCGGTGCGCGTGGTTTCCATGCCCTGCATGGACATCTTCGCGGCCCAGGATGCGGCATATCAGGAGAGTGTCCTGCCCAGCCACATCACCAAGCGCGTCGCTATCGAAGCGGGCACCACGGGGCTCTGGTACAAGTATGTGGGCCTGCACGGCGCGGTCATCGGCATAGACCACTTTGGTGCCTCGGCCCCGGCGCCGATTCTATTCGAGAAATTCGGCTTCACCGTGGATAACGTCGTCGCGCGTTTCCAGGCACTGTAAATATTTTTATTCTAAAACGTTGAGGAGTTCACATTATGGCATTGCGTATTGGTATCAACGGCTACGGGCGTATCGGACGAAATATCCTACGGGCGGTATACGAAGCGAACCGGACCGACAAGGTCCAGATCGTCGCGGTCAACGATCTCGGGAGCCCCGAGACGAACGCCCATCTGACACAGTACGATTCGGTACATGGCCGCTTCTTCTTACCGGTAAGCGTGGACGGCGGTGATA
>JAKACQ010000103.1:0-5015 GCA_021821285.1 Pseudomonadota bacterium | reverse complement strand
TGGTGGAACGGGATCTGCGCCAGGCGCAACGGCATGACGTGGTGTATCGCGGTCTGGACATCAATGACCGCCTGCTGGCGCTGGATCTGGGCCTGCTGCAACTGGAATATGTGGTCAGTGAAATCGGCCATTTCCTGCCCGCCGAGGATGCTGACCTGGTGGAAATCCATGAAGACACCCGCATCGAGCTGTCCCAGGTGCGGGATCAGGTGGACAGTGATCAGGCGACCATCAATGAACTGCTGGAGTCTTATGCCTATGTGGTGCACAACAATGTGAACCACCTCTTCAAATTCATGGCGGCGTTGATCATTCTCGCGACAATTCCGCTTTTTATTCCCGGAGCAGCCGCCATGAATGTGCCGCTAGGGCCTTTTCCGCACTGGCGTTATGGCTTTGCGGCGGTGACCGGCGGGCTGGTGCTGGTGGAAGTGCTGACGGCCTGGGTGTTTTACCGCAAGGGGTGGCTACGGCTGAATTGAGGGAAACACTCTTCCAGCGGGTGCCAATGCCTCGGCACACAGTTCCAACCAATGACGAACCGGCGTCTCGCTGCCGCTTTGCAGGTGCATCTGGCAGCCGACGTTGGCCGTGGCGATACAATCCGGCTGCTCTACCTGCAAAGCCTCCAATTTCTGATTGCGTAGCTGCTGGGACAGCACCGGCTGCAAAATAGAGTAAGTGCCCGCCGAGCCACAACAAAGATGACCGTCGCGGACCCTGGTCAAGCGGTAACCGGCTCGTTGCAGGAGCATTTCGACCCCGCCTTGCAAGCGCTGGGCGTGTTGCAGGGAACAGGGGGCGTGGAAGGCGACGGTGCCGCGATCCGCGGCCACGAAAGGGATTTCTCCGGCGCGTTCCAGAAGCCATTCACTGGGGTCGCGGGCCAGAGCGGCGACGCGCGCGGCCTTTTCGGCATAGTCCGGATCGTTTTGCAGCGCCTCCCCATATTCCTTGACCATACTGCCGCAGCCGCTGGCGCTGACCAGAATGGCTTCAGCGCCAGCCTCGATCAGCGGCCACCAGGCGTCGATGTTGCGACGCATGTAGTCGTGGGCTTCGCTGTGGGCGCCGAGGTGCAGGCTGAGGGCACCACAGCAGCCGGCGCTGGCCGGAACCTCTGCAGCGATACCGAGGGTGCCGAGTAGTTGTTCCAGCGCCGCCCCTGTCGCCGGAGTCATCACGCTTTGTACGCAGCCGGCGAGGGCGATGACCCGCCGTTGGTGGGCCGGTTTCAAGACGGTGGATCTGGCCGGCAAGGGTTTGGGCAGGGCTGGGACCTTGCGCGCCAAGGCTTCCGGCAGCAGAGGTTTGCAAGCATCGCCGAATTGTACCAGCAGCCGGAAGCGCTCGGGATGGGGGACGATAGCACGCAGCAGGCGGCGCTTCAGCCGCTCCAGTGCCGGGCGACCCACTTCTGCCTCAATATGCGCGCGACCGATTTCCGCCAGCCGCGCGTAGCGCACGCCGGAAGGACAGGTGGTTTCGCAGGCGCGGCAGGTGAGACAGCGGTCCAAATGCTTCAGGGTGTGTTCCGTGGCCGGGGCACCGGCGAAGAATTCCTTGATGAGATAGATGCGGCCGCGCGGACCATCCAGTTCGTCACCGAGAATTTGGTAGGTGGGACAGGTGGCGGTGCAGAAGCCGCAATGGACGCAACTGCGCAGAATGGCGTCGGCCTCGGTCACGCTGGGGTCATTCTGAAAGCGGGGGGCGATGTGGGTTTGCATGGGCGAGCCTCAGAGGACGACGTAAAGATGGCCGGGATTGAGGACGGCGCGCGGGTCGAAGGCCGCTTTGAGCCGTTGTTGTACGGCCAGCAGCGGTGGTGTGAGGGGATGAAAGACCTCACCGTGGCGATCGCCGCCGCGAAAAAGGGTGGCGTGACCACCGTGCTCCGCCACCAACTGCCGCAAGGCCGTCGCATCGCGGGCACCACGCAGCCAGCGCTGACCGCCGCCCCATTCGATGATGGTTTGGCCCGCGAGAGGCAAGGGCGGTGTGGCCGGGACAACGGCCAGACGCCACAAGGGCGCATCCCCCTGAAAAAAAACGTGCCGCTGTTCGCGCAGGGCCACCCAGAAGGCTGCCGCCTCGGCATCGGGCAACCTTTCGCCACCCAGCCGGGTCTGTGCCGCCCGCACGGCGCTTCCGGTGCCGGAAAGACGTATATACAGGTGCTCGCCATCATACGCCGTAGCGGAGAGCGGCAGGGGTTGTCCAGCCCAGAGATTCATGCGCTGGACGGCGGTGGCGGGGTCCACCCGCTGCACCAGAGTCACGGCATGATCGGGACGCGGCAGCACCTTGAGGCTCACCTCGAGCAGGACGCCCAAGGTGCCGAGCGCGCCCACCATCAAGCGGGAAACATCATAACCGGCGACATTTTTCATGACCTGCCCGCCAAAGCGCAGGATTTCGCCCTGCCCGTTGAGGATGCGCATGCCCAGCACCGTGTCGCGGGCCGACCCGGCGTAGGGGCGGCGCGGACCGGAAAAACCGCAGGCCAGCGTGCCGCCGATGGTCGCGGCGGGTCCGAAGTGCGGGGGTTCAAAGGGCAGTATCTGTCCGGCTTCCGACAGTTGTGCTTCGAGTACCTGCAAAGGTGTACCCGCGCGCAAGGTGATGAAGAGTTCATTGGGCGCGTAGTCGACGATGCCCTGATGGCCGCTGAGATCGAGCCGATCGCATTCCGGCGTTTGGCGGCCATAGAACGCCTTGCTCCCGCCGCCGCGAATGGCGAGGGGCCGGGATCTGGCGTGGGCCTCCTGCACGATCGCCTGTAAGGTCTGGCTCTGGTCCATGTCAAAAACGCTCCAGTTCGGGGAAAGGCAACCGGCCATGATGCACATGCATGGCTCCCAGCTCGGCGCAGCGATGCAGGCTGGGCACGGCCTTTCCGGGATTGAGGCGATCTTCGGGGTCGAAGGCGTGTTTGATGCGATGCAACTGCGCCAGTTCGGCGGCGTTGAACTGGACGCACATGCTGTCCAGCTTCTCGACACCGACGCCGTGCTCGCCAGTGACACTGCCACCGACGGCCACGCAGAGTTCAAGGATGCGGCGTCCAAATTCCTCAGCGGCGTGCAACTGCCCCTCGGCGTTGGCGTCGTAAAGAATCAGAGGATGCAGATTACCATCGCCCGCGTGAAAAACATTGGCGACCCGCAGACCATATTCGACCGACCAGGCGGCGATCCGCTCCAACACCTCGGCGAGACGCTGACGGGGTATCGTGCCATCCATGCAGTAGTAGTCCGGGGCCAAACGCCCCACCGCCGGGAAGGCGGCTTTGCGACCTTTCCAGAGCAGCAGGCGGGTCGCGGCATCCTCGGCCATGCGGATGGCACTGGCGCCGTGGCGTTGGAGAATCACCTCCACTTCCTGGCGGCGCTCTTTCAGCTCTACGACCGAGCCATCCAGTTCGCAGAGGAGGATCGCGGCCGCATCGCGGGGATAGCCGGCGTGGACAAAATCCTCGGCGGCTTCGATGGCGAGCTGATCCATCATCTCTAATCCGGCAGGGATGATCCCGGCGGCAATGATGGCACTGACCGACTCCGCCGCCGCCGCGACACTGGCGAAGGCGGCAAGCAGCACCAGCGTATGCTCCGGCACTGGCAGCAGGCGCACCGTGCATTCGGTCACCACCCCGAGCAGGCCCTCGGAGCCGGTCATCAGCGCCAGCAAATCATAGCCGGGGCTGTCGGGGGCCTGGCTACCAATCTGCAGGGCTTCGCCCGCCGCCGTCAGCACTTCCAGTGCCAGAATATTGTGGACGGTGAGACCGTATTTCAGGCAATGCACCCCCCCGGAATTTTCCGCCACATTGCCGCCGATGCTGCAGGCGATCTGCGAGGAGGGGTCGGGCGCGTAATACAGGCCCAAGGGGCGGGCCGCTTCGCTGATGGCCAGATTACGCACGCCAGGCTGCACCCGCGCGGTACGGTTTTCCAAGTCGATGGCGAGGATATCACGCAGGCGGGCCAGGCTGAGGAGGACCGCGCCGCGGATCGGGCGGGCGCCCCCCGATAGACCGGTACCCGCGCCACGCGGCACCACCGCCACGCCATAACGCTGGCAGAGGTGCAGGACCGCCTGCACGCCCTCCCGGTCCGTGGGCAATACCACACAGAGCGGCAACTCGCGCAGCACCGAGAGGCCGTCGCATTCATAGGGCCGCAAATCTTCCGCACCGCTCAATACCGCCTCCGCAGACAGCGCCGCCCGCAGTTCGGCGAGGAAGGCGGCGCTGTCAGGAGGGGCAGACATGGAACGCGTCACTCGATTGCCGCACCGCGTAACCGCCGACGGACGAGCGCGAGGCCCTCCGCATCCCCCACATTGCCGGGGAAAATCACCACCGGCAGATTGGGCGTGCGGGGGTGATCAGCAGGGCAGGTCACTACCGAGCAGCCCGGCAGAATCTGCCCCATGACCCGCGCCATGCGCAGGGCAAGGCCACTGCTGAGCACATCATTGGAGGTAATACCGCCCTTGCTGATGAGGAAGCCGAGGTCCTCCGGCAAGCCTCGCACCACGGCCATGAGGAAAGCCGACACCGCCTCCCCAAAGGCCAGGCGGGCAGCCTGATCGGCAAAACGGCGCTCACTGCGGCTGGTGTAGATGACCACGTCCAACCCTTTGTCGTGCGCCGCTGCCGCCTGCTGCAAAATGGCTGGCAATTGCCTGGAACGCGCGTCGCCGGCGCAGGCATCCACATTCACCTCGATCGCCTCCAGACCGGGCTCCTGCAATAGGCGCTCCAGTTGCTCGGTGCTTTTGCGCACATGGGAGCCGACCACGATGGCACCCGGCTTGCCGCCGCGTACCAGTCGCGCCATAGCTGTGGCCGCGACCGGCTGCGGCGGCAAGTCCGCCAGTGCCGTCAACAGGCTGGCAGCGCTGCGGAACAGGAAGCGCTTGCCCTGTGCCGCTGCCACTCGCAAATCCCGGGCAAAAACGGCGAGATCGGCAGGTTCCACGGCATCCACCACGGCGCAAACGTTGTCCTT
>JAKACQ010000102.1:0-5026 GCA_021821285.1 Pseudomonadota bacterium | reverse complement strand
CACACTATGTGGTACATAAGTGTCGAAACATTATGGCTTTTATGAATATAGGTGCTCACCCCGACAAGCTTATCATATACACAAAATCACGCAGCAAGCTGCGGGGAATCAGACCCGAAGAGATTGAATTCTCTCAGCAACACCCAGACGTGGTCATCTTTCACAGGACCTGCAAATATTCTGCCGAAGAAAGGATTATCGGCGGCCACTGCAGAACGGGCCTGCTGTGCCAGCCACTCGTCGGTGAGCGTGCCCGGTTTTTGAGAAAAGCCATGAACCCGTTTCCGATGGTAGCGATAGAGGACATAGAATCCGACGAGCAGTGCCGCAAAACTCAATAACACGACGCTGATCATGACGAGAGGATATACGTCACAGGACCGATGTCTACGCTCTTCGATGCCGGCAGGTCCGTCCACAGCAACATGGCTAAAAGAGCCGGTCAGCGCGGCGCACCAAAATACGGCGCCAGTGTTCCACGTTCTGCCGACTGACTCCGTACTGACGGGCGATGTCCCCGGACTGATCTGGTCTCGCGCGAACCGCCGCCAAAGCAATCATGGCCTTGACCGACGCATCGGGCTGCCAGTGTCCTAACCTAGATATCGCACGGCGGGGATAGAGACGCCAGGCGTTCTCCAATAAGGTACGCCAGCAGGCCTTCACCAGACTATCGTCCACCCGTAATTCTTGTGCTAGTCTTTCAAAAGACCATTGCGATTTTCTCACCGCAAGCAGCGCCAGAGTAGCGCGAAGCTGACGTGAAGACGATGCCATGAAAGCAACCATAGCGGATTCCTCTTGGAAATAAGTAAAAAAAAGGGTAGCGAAAGCACCAGGAAGGCATGTTGTCCCCCGCTACCCTGTCCAGATGAGTTGTTTTTGATCGTGCCGCGCAGCATGATAACCCTCCAGAAAGACATAGAGCAGCACGCTCGGCAAAGGATGGGTCCCTTTTGAATAGGTTTCCTGCCCCGCCGAAATCGCCATTTGAAAAGCGGCCAGAGGATGTGTCATCGCCCAGTCATACCCCGCCTTTCTGGCCTTCTCGCGTCGATGACTACTGACAATTCCACCGATCCTGTACCACAGCAGGAATATCCCGCCGAGAATAAAAACGCCTTCTGCCAGATCGCCGATCAGTGACGGGGCACTCATGATGTCGAAAGCGCACCGTAAAAAGGGGGGTTGCAGGCGTCCTCCCCCATTTCCCCAGTACGGATGCGGATGACTTCCGAGACCTCCATCACGAAAATCTTCCCATCTCCCATTTTGCCGGTGCGTGCTCCCCTGATCACTGCCGCAAGGGCGTCATCCAGTCGCTCCTCGCTGATGACTGCTTCGATTTTTATCTTGGGGATAAAATCCAAAACATCCACATGGTCTCGACGTATTTCAAAACATACTCTTCGCAGATCAAAACCGGTGACTTCGGTAACCGTGATACCCAATATGCCAATGGCTGACAGCGCCATGCTGACGTCATCCAGCTTGAAGGGTTTGATAATGGCAGCAATCAGTTTCATGACGACACCTCATACATAGACTTGAGACATCCCTGAAGATACCTATCGGTGCCAGGGTTAAAACAGAAACCCGGTTTCGACGAGCGCTCTGGCCTGCGTAGGATTGGTTCCCTGTGGGCCGAAGACATCGCCCTGGGTGTAGCTACTCGCCTGTACATAGGAAAACTCGGCGCGGGCGAAGAAATCGTGATCCTGGTAGGTGGGCGTCACGGTGATCGACCATGCCTTACTGCCGGGTCCATACATCAGGTTAACCGCACCATTCGTGGCATTGCCGGTGCTGGCGATATACTCGGCGCGGGCCGCCAGGGTAACGTGGGGGGTGAGGCTATAACTCGCCAGGATGGCCGCACCTTTGGTCGCCGTGCCGCGTCCCACACCGATAGCGGGATTGGCCGACACATGGGTGTACTGGAGGTAGGGCTGAATCATCCATGGGCCGGAACTATAGGTATAGATCAGGTTGTAGATGTCGCTGTTGTTTTGATAAACCGGGGTAGCCAGCGTGGAATAACCCGTCTGCCCCGCATTGCCCATGCCCACGAAGCTCACGGTGTTGGCGGAGTTGATGGCGTAGGACAGGTCGCCGGAAAGCCAGTTGAAGCGATTGGAATAGAAACCGTCACTCCAGGCCAGAGAGGCGCTCAATGGCCCCACGCTGTAGTTGACTTGGACCCCGCGATTGACGGCGTTTTCCTGATTCCACAACAAGCCGCGCTCAATGTTCATGTTCTCGAAGGTGAAGGTATATTCCGCGCCGATCAGGGTGGGTAGCTTGCCGATCAGCACCGAGAAATCTTTGGTGGGCGCGATCTTCAGATAGGCCTGCGGCAAAGGACCATAATAGCCGGCGGTGGTGGCTCCCGTGGAGAGAAAGGGCACACCTATGGCGGGCATATTGTAGGCACCGGCCTGGAGAAAGAACTGGATCAACCCATGCGTTTTCTGGATGAAGATCTGGCCGTTGCTGATATCGGCGTGGGTATAGCCATTAAAAGCGACGGGGTCAGGGCTGACAGTATTGGCGGGGTTGTCCTGCCAAAGACCCATGCCACTCACCACGCCGGTGATGTCCAGTTTTCCGAGCGGCCCGGCATTAAACTGAAAAGGAGACGGTGACTGTAGCGGTCCGGTCATCGCTGGCATCGGCAGGGGCGCGGCTTGAGCGGTGTCTGATGATACCAGCGCCAGTGTGGATAAAACCGCCAGCGGCAGGATCGTTAAGCCCAATTTGCTACTGGTGCGAGGGGTTCTTTTCGTGGTGAAGCGGTTCATCATGTTTCTCCAATTGCGTGAAAGAGGCCTGTACACCAGGTATGCCTGGTGCGATTGCGTATCCAATGAATATGCAAATTTATTGGCCGTTGAATAATGATATTGCGGAAAAAGGCAGCGTCTCCGAACAGAACGCCGCAACCTCATTTTTTACTTGGCGCATGGGATGGATAACCCACTGCTGACCGTTGTGGATCTGACGATGTGTCCAAGTATCTCTGCGCAATTTTTGGTCGAATTTTCTGGAACGCAGAAACGTCCCCAAAAGCTCTCCTTTGCGCAAGCGCAGGAGCACCTCCGGGATTCGTCCATCGGCAATGAGCGTGGCCGCACCAGAGCGCGCCGCATGGGTGGCGGCGTGTATTTTGGTGAGCATGCCCCCAGTACCCACGGTGCTGCCGCTTCCACCCGCCATACACTCATGCCGTGGGTCACCCGCCATGCCTTCCGTGATCATTTCGGCATCAGGCTGCGCGCGCGGGTCGACTGTAAATAGCCCCGATTGATCGGTCAGCAATACCATCAGGTCGGCATGCCAGACGTTGCTGACCAGAGCGGCCAGATGATCGTTGTTGCCCAGGGCGTTATCCTGATCGGCGATCGCATCATTCTCATTGATGATGGGCAGCATCTGCATCTTCAGAAGCATCTCGATGGCGGACCGGGTGTTCTTGAGGCGCTTCCGATCCCTGAAGTTGTCGCGCGTCAGCAGCACCTGCCCGCAATGCGTCCCTTCCTCGGCCAGGAGATTTTCATAAGCATGAATCAGAGCGGATTGCCCCACGCTGGCCGCCGCCTGGCGTTCTTCGGCGGTGGTCGCCTTCTGTGCCCATCCCAGGTGACATTTTCCGGCACTGACGGAACCGGAGGAAACCAGTACGACCTCAATGCCTTCGGCGCGAAGCTGCAGTATTTGCTGCACAAAGTTTTGCATGGCCGACAAATCCAATCGCTGTCCGTCTTGAGTCAGCAGACTGCTCCCGATCTTGATAACCCAGCGGCGTGCGCGCTTCTGTAATGCTGAGCGACTGGGTACTATGGAATGCATAGCCGTTTTACCGACGGTATTCATGGTCATTGAAAGACTCCATTGGTTTAAAAATCCGTTTGGTTACGTCCTCAATAGAGATTGTAGATGGTTCTCATCTATAAGTTCCATATAAATGGTATATAATTTCTATATATTTTTTGTCCGGAGAGCGGCGAGGAAACTGCGCATACGATAACGTGACAATACGGACCAAGAGTTAGTATACCGCCAAGTTTTCGTTATTCCGTTTTGCCCGCAATGTTTTCTTTCTGAGCATAAAGCAGATACCATTTGCGCAACGCCAGCAGGCACCAGACAAACTCGACCACGCCAAAAGGCCAGGTACCGGCCAGGAATCCATAAACAGACGTTCCGAGGCACGATACGGAAAATGCCAGAGTCCACCAAAGGGAGCGCGTCTCCAGGGCATAAAAAATCATCATCAATGTGACAGCAATTACGCCGAAGATCGTTAATAGTGACATGGAGAGTTCCTAGTGGGTCATGATCAGATCACGGTAGCGGGGGGTCATCAGAATGGATGGCCTGCGGAGCCTTCCCTTCGTGCGCCATCGCCCATCCGCGCTCAAAGGCGTAAGCCAGCACGCCAGACATATGTTCGGGAAAATAGGCTTCGCAGGCATCCTCGACCTGGTCGGCGGTAGCATCCGGGTGTTGCAGCGTCCAACGGTAGCCCGCCCACTCGGCCGCGAGGATACTTTCTTTCAATGTCTCCATGTGTTTTTGTACCTCCTTAGATACCCTGCCCTTAAGAGAAGTGGGAAAACCCCTCCGCCAATGGTAGGGTTTTGTGGTGTCGCGTTTTACCCCTGGGCGCCGGGTGAGCCCGCCGGGCGGATCGCTCCGCCCTGAAACGCACTGATTTTGCGGCGAAGGATTGCCACTTTCCGCGCCTCGCGGCGATATATGCCAAGCGCGACCGTGAGCAGGGTGACCAAAGCCGCACACGCCCAGAAAGCCATCATGATTGCGGTCCTTTCTTGGGGGATACTGTTGCTCCATGCGCGGCGGCGTATCGGTCATGCAGCGCGAGGTCCAGCTTCACCACATTGACCACCGGTTCACCGATGAATCCCAGCAGGGGTTCCGTCGTATTTTGCTGAACCAGGTGGCGCAATGTCACGATATCAATACCACCAGCCTGCGCAATGCGCGGGATCTGATAGAGGGCCGC
>JAKACQ010000101.1:0-5032 GCA_021821285.1 Pseudomonadota bacterium | reverse complement strand
CTCCTTATCGCTCAAAATGATACCCCGCTTTCTTTGGTTAAGAGCTCCTCACTCATGGATGTTACGGCAAAATGTCCTTGCGTATGATGCTATGTGGACCCATTATATACATTTGGCGAGCCTCTGCAATCGTCTGCCCGGCTATTTTGGAGGCGCCGCGCCGCCCATCACCGCCGTAACCGTCCGCCGCAGCGCCTCAATATCCACGACGACATCAGCGCTGAGCGGGGTTTCTCCCAACACTACGGGGATAACCGCACGGCTGTCCAAGAGGGCCGCCATCAGCCGCACGCGGGCGTTCGACGCCAGAAGGATAATGGTGTCAAATTGCCGGAACCGGCTGGCTAAATCCATAATCTCATTCACCAGTTCAATGCCATTGCGGGACTGCGCATATTGCCACCGCTCCTGGTTGGTCATGACCCAGCACAGTTCGACGCCCAGATCCTGGCAGAGATCCCGTATCTCCTGGGTATTTTCCACAGGAAACCCAATAACGGCAATGGAGCGGCCTTTGCGCAATTCCCCGACGGTCTCCAGCCGGGAAACGAAGGATCGGTCCACGCCAAATTTTTTGGCCGCGTCATGCTGGGACATTCCTTGGGAGCGGGCGAGCAAAATCTGTTCGGCCATGGCTCCAATTCGCGACAGGCTGACCACCTTGTCCCCGATGCGGATCAAATCCACGAAAGGTCCTCGTTTCTGGCATGGTCCAGCCATTCCGCTATCAGTGTTTCCGCATCTTCCCAAGTGGATATTGACGATGAGCGGCTCCGGAATACCGTGGACCCAGGTGTGCCCTTCAGGTACCATGCCAGCTGTTTGCGCATCTCCCGGATGGCCACTCCCTCCCCTTTCACCTCCACCATCCGCTGAACGTGATACCGCGCCATGGCGGCCCGATCTTCTGCGCTGGGCGGCTCCATGTGCCGGCCCGTGCGGAGAAATTCCGTAATTCGCTGGAAGATCCACGGGTCTCCGAACGAGGCGCGCCCGACCATGACGCCGGCAGCCCCAGTCAACTCCAGCATTCTCACCGCGTCTTCCGGTGTCTTGATGTCACCATTGCCAATGACAGGAATGCTGACCCGCTCCCTGACCTGGCGGATGAAGTCCCAGTTAGCGGGGCGCAGGTACTGGTCGTCCCGGGTGCGGGCATGCACCGCCACCGCCGCTGCCCCCACCTTCTCGAACGCCTCCGCCAGCTGCGGCGCGGTGATAGACTGGTGATCCCAGCCCGCGCGCATCTTCACTGTAACGGGAATGCGAACCGCGTTCACGACTTCCCGCACCACGGCCACCGCATTGGGAATATCGTTCAGCAGCGCTGAGCCATCCCCGTTTTTTACAACCTTGGCGACGGGGCAGCCCATATTGATGTCGATCAGGTCACATCCCAGGGCAGCGGCCTGGCGCGCCGCCTCCGCCATCAAGTCGGGATCCGAGCCGGCAATCTGAATGCCGACCGGCGTCTCTCCGGGATCGATTTCCATAAGCCAGTAGCTTTTGACGCTATTGTGCAGCAGAGCATTGGCATTCACCATTTCCGTGATGCACAATGTCGCCCCCTGCTTGCGCGCAATCGAGCGGAAGGCCCGGTTGGACACCCCGGCCATGGGCGCCAACATAACCGGCGGGTCGATTGTCATCGGTCCGATTTCCATTGTGCATCACCCCCTGAAAAATTTGCCCCGCTATTATACCATAAGGATCTTTTTACTATACCATAGAAGGCCGCGTGCCATCTGGTCGTTCCCTTATTACGCAGTCGACCGGGCCGCTATTCAGCCGCCGGGACTGTCCAGGTCGATGCCGAACATCGCCTCAAGGTCGTCTGCGCCGCGGTCAAGAATGCGGGCGCTCTTTTCAGCGGACCGGCTAAGGAGTTCCTGGAATTTTTCCCGAATGGCTTGCGATCCCAATTGCTCCTTGCGCTTAGACACTGAGCCGGAGCAGATCCATAAGCTGCTGGTTGTCCATGTCATGAATCCAAGTGTGATGCATAGCCAGCACAATCTCCTCAGAGAGCCCAGCCTTTTCCTCTAGCATCGCGTCCATGTTCTCTTCAATTGTACCGCTAGCGATAAGCTTGTGAACCACCACCATATTCTTTTGGCCCAGTCTAAAAGTCCGGTCCGTGACTTGATTCTCGACCGTAGGATTCCACTAGTGGTCGAAATGAACCACGTGGCTGGCTGTGTCAGGTTGAGACCGACTCCTCCGGCTTTAATCGACAGCACCATCAAGCGCACATAGTCCCCCCGTGGAACGCTGCCACGACATGGCGGCCCTGCGCCATAGGCGTGGCCCCGGGCAGCACCAGACCTTGGTGGTGGAGATTTCGGCGGAATCCCTGCATGGGCTCCACCATCTCTCTGAACGGGGTTTTAACAGTTTGATTGCAATCTCTTTAAAACTATTCTAAACTATCCAACACGGATAGTTTTGTCAGCATTGGAGAAGCAGCCCAAGCCTTGGGAGTCTCTATCACCACCTTGCGGCGTTGGGAACGCGAAGGAAAACTCGTTCCGGCCCACACGTCCGGAGGTCACCGTCGCTATGATTTGGCGAAGTTGTGTCCTGAACGTTTCCGAGCGGCTGCCGACGTGACGCGAAAAACCGTGGCCTATGCCCGCGTATCGAGCCACGACCAGAAAGACGATCTGGAACGCCAAAAGCAGGTATTGGAACTCTATTGTGCTCGCCAAGGTTGGACCTTTGAGGTGATCGCCGACCTCGGGTCGGGAATGAACGACCACAAGACAGGCCTGAAACGCCTCTTAAATGACATTCTGGCCGGTCAGGTGGGTCGGCTGGTTATGACGCATAAGGACCGTCTCTTACGCTTTGGCGCGGAACTGGTGTTCGCCATGTGCGAGGCCAAGCAGGACGAAGTCGTCATTTCTGAACCAGGGCGAAGAGACCACGTTTGAGGAAGAACTGGCCCAGGATGTCTTGGAAATCATTACGGTCTTTTCGGCGCGGCTCTATGGGAGTCGCGGGCGGAAGAACCAAAAATTGTTGGAGGGCGTGAAACACGCCGTCGAGGAGGCGTCCTCATGATTCTCGCGCATAAAATCGCCCTCGATCCGAATAATGTCCCGGAGACGTACTGTCGCAAGGCGGCGGGCATCGCCCGCTTCGCCTACGATTGGGCCTTAGACCAATGGCAGCAACCATACGAAGCCTGGACAGCCGATCCCACCCTGTTAAAGCCGTCCGGCGCCGCCTTGCGGCGTCCACTCAATGCCGTCAAGCGCGACGCCTTCCCCTGGAGGCTCGAGGTGACCAAGAATGCGCCGCAAAGGGCGATTATGCACTGGGGCCAAGTGTTTCCGAATTTCTTCGCCGGAACCGCCGAGTATCCCACGTTCAAGAAGAAGGACCGCCACGATAGCGTCTCGCTCACGAATGGTCAATTCACCGTCACAGGCCGCACAGGGCATATCCCGAAGCTGGGCTGTGTGCGCATGCACGAGCCGTTGCGATTCGTTGGGCGTGTGGTCGCAGGCACCATCTCTCGCACGGCGGATCGTTGGTTTCTGAGTGTGACCGTCGAGATGCCCGATCCGCCCAATATCCGCCGCGAAAACCAAGCGGTGGTCGGGGTGGACTTAGGCGTGTCGGCGTTGGCGACCCTCTCGACCGGCGAGAAGGTCGTGGGACCCCAAGACTATGCCGCCGCACAGAAACAGCTCCGCCGGTTATCGCAGCAATTCCGTCGTCAAACGGAAGCTGCCAACGTGCGGGCCGGGATTCTTCCCGGCGAACCCATTCCGAAAGGCATGCACATCCCCTGGTCGCAGAATATGCGGAAAACCCAACAGCGCATTGCCCGGCTGCATGCCCGAATTGCGAGTCTCCGAGCGAATGCCCTGCACCAGTTGACCACGATGCTCGTGGAGCGATTTGACGTCATGGCCATCGAGGATCTTAACGTGGCCGGGATGCCATCTAGCGCGGGCCATCGCGGATATGGGCTTTGGTGAATTCCGTCGTCAGTGGGAATACCAAGCGGCCAATGCGGCAAGACAGTTATCATCGTGACCCGTTGGTATCCGAGCCGTAAAACGTGTGCGGCAGGTGGCTACAAGATCCCGAACATGCCGCTCTCGGTGCGGGAGTGGACGTGTCCGCAATGTCAGACCCATCATGACCGCGACAGCAACGCGGCGATCAATTTGCAAAAAGTGGCCGAGAGTTCGGTGAGAAGCTCCTCGCCCGTGTCTGCCTGACGGCAGACCTGCTCGGTGACAAGCCTGGGGAGCGTCCGCCGAGGGACGACCGGTCCTTGAGACCCTAAGAAGCCGTAGCGCGATGAACCAGGAAGATGGCGCCAAATTTGGTCAGTGATGATCAGAAATGGATCGGTCCATCAGAACGGTAATGACCAGGACGCGCTCGCGTTTGGCGTAAATAGTCTCGGCAATCTCCTGCAGCTGCATAAACTTGCCGCTTTCCTCCGGAATAAACTGGCGCTGCCCCAAATACTGGTCGGGGTGATTGCAGATCTGCTTGAATTTCATGATGGCGCCCAGCACCACCCCCTGGCGCTGGGCGGCCGCCTGCGGCAATTCCAGTGCGCCAGCTCCGCGTACAGAGCCGCCTGTTTCTAGGTCAAAGCCGCAAAGCTTTTCATCTCAATCTTGTCCGGCAAATCGGGAATGACACACCGGTCGGTCTTCAGGCGCCGCAATACGAAAGGGCTGACTACGCGCTTCAAAGGCTCGTACCCTCCATGCCTGACAGATCCCCAGATTTTACCAATTAGGTGGAGTTTTTGTGGCAGGGCAATGGGATCGGCGGTGGTCTCGGCGCCGTGGGCGCGGCGCATCCAGGGGGTCTCGGGAGCCCCGGCAGCGATTCCAGGACTTCTCGAGGGAGAGAACGCATGGACTCCAGGCGATGCCCGATTCGCCCGCCCAGGGCGAACCGGGACGGTGTGATTGACGGCGCTCTTCCGAATTTATGGCCCGGCAGCTTCCGTCACGCGGCAAATCGGCAACGGCGGGATGCGGCGGCGAAAGTCGCG
>JAKACQ010000100.1:0-5044 GCA_021821285.1 Pseudomonadota bacterium | reverse complement strand
AGGGTCCTTGTGGCCCTGTGGCGAAAACCATAGCGGGTAAGGAAAACCGGCAGGGGTTAACACCCCTCGTGAGTTCGAATCTCACCGCCTCCGCCATTAAATGACAGGGATCCCTGAATATTCAGGAGATTTTTTTGGCGATTCGGCCTCGTCTTGCTTCAGATCCTATCGAGCCAAGAGAATAATAAGCAGGAGCGTCCATGGGTGGTCTAAAGTGGTCAAGCATTGTGCCGGTTTGTGGACTGTTGCTGGCGTCTTTTGCCGCAGGGGCACAGGCCGATGTGCTTGGATCTGGCTGGCAATCGCTGAAAAGCTGGGGGCAAAATCAGTGGTCAGCGGCCACCGCCGCACTGCCGCACACGCCAGTAACGGTGCCGGCGCAAGGGACGATTGAAGTGGCTTTCTCGCCGCCGGGCGGGGCGACGGCGGCCATTGTGCAGGCGGTCGGCGAGGCGAAGCAACGGGTCTGGGTGCAAGCCTATAGTTTCACCAGCGCGCCGATTGCCAAGGCCGTGCTCAATGCCGCCAAAAGAGGCGTCGAGGTGAAGGTGGTGCTGGACAAGAGCCAGCGCACCCAGAAATATTCGGTGGCCGATTTTTTCGCTAACCAGGGTGTGTCCGTTTACATTGATGACCAGCACGCTATTGCCCATAACAAGGTGATGGTGATCGATTCGGGAACACTGATCATGGGCAGCTTTAATTTCAGTAAGGCGGCAGAGCAGGCCAACGCCGAAAATCTCCTGATATTTCGCGGAAGTCCTGCACTACAGCAGCTCTACGCTGACAACTTCCGCTTTCATCTCAGCCACTCGACGCCCTACACGGCGCGCCACGGCCTGGATTAGGCCAGCCTAGACGAGCCCTTCCAGCAACTGTACATCGACCAGACTGCCGGCCTTGGCATGCTCCGCTTCGGCCGCGAGAATGATCAGGCAGTCGGCATGGGCCAGTCCACTCATAATATGCGAGGCCTGCTGACCAATCCCCGTCACCTGTAGTCCAGTGGGGGTCTGCAGCAGCCGACCGCGCTGGAAATCGGTGCGTCCCCCCTTCTTCTTGAGATCTTCTGCCAAAGGAAGCCGTAGCAGCGGAGCGGTCCAGGGTGTCGTTTTGCCCATGCGCTTGAGGATGCTGGGACGTACGAACTGGTAAAACGTCACCACGGTGGCAACAGGGTTGCCGGGCAGACCAAAAAATATGGCATCGCCCAGTTGTCCGAAGGCCAGAGGACGCCCTGGTTTCATGTTTATTTTCCAGAAATTGATGGTGCCGAAGCGGCCGAGGAGTTCGGCGATGTAGTCGGCGTCGCCCACCGAGACGCCGCCGGTGCTGATCACCATATCGGCCATGGTTGCGGCGTTGTGCAGTGCCTGTTCGAGCTGCTCAGGATCGTCGGCGATACGGCCGAGATCGAGAATTTCACAGCCGAGGCGTTGCAGCATGCCGTGCAGGGCATAACGGTTACTGTCGTAGATTTGTCCTGGACCCAGCGCGCCGCCCAATGGGCGTAACTCATCGCCGGTAGAGAAAAATGCGACCCGCAGACGGCGATACACGGCGAGTTCAGCAACGCCCAGACTGGCGAGCAGCCCGATTTGGGCGGGACGCAGCCAGGTTCCGGCTTCAAGGGCCAGGGCTCCGGCCTGCAGGTCCTCACCGGACTGGCGGATATTCGCTCCCGTCCTGCTGATCGCCTGCGGAGTGACTTGATCAGCGTGGACTTCTGCCTGCTCTTGAACGAGTACGGCATCCGCGTCTTCCGGGACCACGGCGCCGGTCATAATACGTACACACTCGTCGGCACCGACATGCCCCTTGAAGGGATGCCCGGCAAAAGACTGGCCGATGATGCGTCGTACGGCATCGCCGTCCATGCTGCGCAGGGCGTAGCCATCCATGGCCGAATTGGACCAGGCAGGCACGTTGGCTGGGGCGTGAATGTTAGTGGCCAGTACCCGTCCCAGCGCATGGACGAGATGGATATTTTCGGTACCTTGCACCGGCAGGCTGGCCGCGAGGATGGCATCCCGTGCATCGGCGACGCTTTTAGCCAGGGAATCATGTTCGTTACCACCACAACAGTGAGCCATGTTTAATCTTCCTTTTTTATCCATTGCCGGATGAATTGCGCGATGGCGGACGGCGCATTCAGGTCCAGTTGAACGCCGGGAATGTCCAGAACGCTATCTGTCGCCACGGCCATGATGCAGGGGTCATCTGCCGCAAGCAGGGGACGCCCGAGACCTGGCCGGTGCACTTCGATTTTCGGCACCGCCAGTGCCTTGTTCCCCTCCATCAGGAGAAGGTCTGGCAGTGGTTGCAGGCTGGCGCTGATGGTCTCCAGGCTGACTTCTGCCGGAGCAGGTGTGCTCATAAACCAGCGTTTCGGACCCTGCAGTAATACGGCATCTGCACCTGCCTCCCGTAAACGGTAACTGTCTTTTCCCGGTACATCCCAGTCCACATCATGATGGGTCGACTTGACGACGGCGACCTTCAGTCCATATCCGCGCAGCAGGGGAATCAGGGCGCAGAGCAGGGTGGTCTTACCGCTACCGCTATATCCTACCACACCGAGCGTTTTCATGTCATATCCTCTGGATGATTGCAGTTACGCAGCAGGTCGGCCGACAGGGTAAGAGCGGCAAAAGGAATGTCCTGGAACCAGCCTTGCGCTCGCCGCCCGCCGCCGTCCAGATAACGCTGTAGCTGGGGCAGCAGATCGCAGCGGCACAGGCAGATGACAGCGTGCCAATGCTTGGCGCTGCGCACTACCACGAGGTCATGTCCGCCTTTGGCCTGCCACATGCGGCGCACGATATCCTGGGGTAAATAGGGACCGTCTACCGGGATGCTGGCTACCCAGGCTTGCGTCGCGGCATGCATTCCGGCGGCCAGGCCCATGAGCGGACCCTGAAAATCTGCCGTCAGATCAGAGACGACCGGATACCCCCATTGTGCATAACGCTCCAGATTGCGGTTGGCGCTGATGACGATGTCGGTACAATCCCCGTGCAGGATGGCGATGGCCCGCTTGATCAGGGGATTTCCCTGCCAGTTCAGCCAGCCTTTATCCGCACCACCCATGCGACGACCGGCGCCACCGGCCAGAATGATTCCGGTGACCGGCAGCTGTTGTTGTGCGTTCCGCGCATTGGGTGTGTATATGGGTGCCGGGGTGCTGATGGACGGGTTCACGGGTGTCGTGCCTTGCTGGCAATGCCTATGCTATCCTTCCACAATTCTTTCCTGAGGAAAACCCGGAGCGGTTATGTGGAATTGGTTGCGGGGCAAGATGGAGCCTGTCGCCCCGTCCAGCGGAGTCGTGATAGATGCGGGTATCCCGGCGCAGGATCGGGTGGCGGAGCTCCCCTTACCGGAGCCCCTTTTTGTTCTGCACTACAACGGATTCGGTCTGTTGCCGGAAAATCCCGAGCTGCGTCGGATTCTGCTGGAGACGGCGCGGGGTGGTGACTTCCTCCGGGACATGCCGCGCGTCAGCGCCCAGCAATTGGCGGCAAGGGCCGGATTGCAGGTGCGCT
The DNA here is from genome assembly GCA_021821285.1 of Pseudomonadota bacterium. Lineage (GTDB taxonomy): Bacteria > Pseudomonadota > Gammaproteobacteria > Acidithiobacillales > Acidithiobacillaceae > Acidithiobacillus. Next base: position 1,499 of record JAKACQ010000100.1, on the reverse strand, counting down.
TTGGCGTGGATGCCGACACCGTGGTGCGTTTCTTTCGGGTGCTGCACGCCGAGATTACTCGGCGCATGTATGTGGAAGCCGCCCGGGAGCGCGAAGGCGCGGCGGGGCTGCGCCTGACTCTGCGTAAGCCGGAAACGGCCACCCCGGAAGACCAGGCCATCGTCAATGCCGATGCCCACGGCCTTGGTGCCGGGGTCTATCCCTTTACCCATATTCCCGAAAACCCCCATCCGGGGACGGAAAACCCTTTTATTATTCGCGTCGTGATGAAAAAGGATCTGGTATGAAAAAAATAGCCATCTTCGCCGGTGACGGCATTGGTCCGGAAATCGTGGCGGCTGCCCGGCAAGTGTTGGATGCCGTGGATCAGGCCGCCTACCTGGGCCTGCGCTGTAGCGAAGGCCCAGTGGGCGGGGCCGCGCTGGACGCCAGCGATGATCCCTTGCCGGCAGCCTCTTTGCAGTTGGCCATGGAGGCGGATGCGGTCATTTTGGGCGCGGTGGGCGGCCCCCGCTGGGACGCGTATCCACCCGCCAAACGTCCGGAACAGGGACTGCTGCGCCTGCGCAAAGGCCTGGACCTCTATGCGAACCTGCGCCCAGCGCAGATTTTTCCGCAGTTGCTGGATGCTTCCCCGCTACGCCCGGAGCTGGTACGTGATGTCGATATCCTGGTGGTGCGCGAGCTGACCGGGGACATCTACTTCGGTCAGCCGCGCGGTCTGGAAGTGGTCGACGGCAAGCGCCGCGGCTTTAACACCATGGTCTATGACGAGGATGAAATCCGCCGTATCGCCCATGTGGCCTTCCGCGCCGCCCAGGGACGCCGTAGGCAGCTGTGCTCGGTGGACAAGGCCAACGTCCTGGAGGCCACGCGTCTGTGGCGCGAGGTGGTCACCGAAGTGGCGCGGGACTATCCCGATGTGCAGCTCAGCCACATGTATGTGGATAATGCCGCTATGCAACTGATCCGTGCCCCGGCACAGTTCGACGTGCTGCTGACCGGCAATATGTTCGGTGACATTCTTTCTGACGAAGCCAGTCAGTTGACCGGTTCTATCGGGATGCTGCCCTCGGCTTCACTGGGTGAAGGTCGGGCGATGTATGAACCTATTCATGGCTCGGCGCCGGACATAGCCGGGCAGGACAAGGCGAATCCCCTGGCCACGATTCTGTCGGTGGCGATGATGCTGCGGCATTCCCTCAACGCCGAACCCTGGGCGCAGCGAGTGGAAGCGGCGGTGCAGCGAGTGCTGGATCAGGGCTTGCGCACGGCGGATATTGCAGCGCCGGGGACGCCGGTAATTGGCACCAAAGCCATGGGTGCCGCGGTGGTCAACGCCCTGAACCTGAAGGATTGATACGCAGATGCAAAAATCACGATACAACGTGGCTATTCTGGGAGCTACCGGAGCTGTCGGTGAGGTCATGCTGCAGATTCTCGAGCAGCGGAAGTTTCCGGTGGATAAACTCTATCTGCTGGCCAGCAGCCATTCGGCG